>NZ_BJOC01000022.1 GCF_006540005.1 Halomonas halmophila
TGGTGTTCGCCGACTCGCCCCAGGTGCTGAGCTCGCTGGGCGAGCGCACCTACCACCACCGCGCCGGTGGCACTCCGCCCGAGACCCATGTGCGCCGCCTGCGCCAGACCAGCCGCGTGCGTCCGGCCAGCGCCACTCTCAAGGACTACAGCTTCAAACAGCCCGCCTATGCACATCTGCACGACAAGCAGGGCGAGAGGCTCGACCAGCATGCCCAGCGTGGAGCCCGTGAGAAAGCGTACGAGCACTTCGACTACCCCGGGCGCTTCAAGGCCGACCCCTCCGGCAAGGCCTTCACCCGCCACCGCCTGGAATGGCTGCGCCGCGACGCCACCACCGCCGAGGCCGAGAGCAACCTCGCCGAGCTGGCCCCCGGCCGGCGCTTCACCCTCGGCGGCGACGACCTGCCGGCCCCGGGTGACTGGCAGGTGATCAGCGTGGCGCACCACGGCACCCAGCCCCAGGCCCTGGAAGAAGACGCCGCACAGGCCGATGGCCAGACCACCCTCAACAACCGGCTGAGCCTGGCCCCGGCCGACATCACCTGGCAGGCCGAGCCCGAGCCCCGGCCGCGCATTGACGGCCCGCAGATCGCCTTCGTGGTCGGTCCCGAGGGCGAAGAGATCTACTGCGACGAACATGGCCGGGTCAAGGTGCAGTTCCCCTGGGATCGCTACGCCGAACCCAATGAGACCGCCAGCGCCTGGATCCGCGTCAGCCAGGGCTGGGCCGGCGGTGGCTATGGCTTCCAGGCCATCCCGCGCATCGGCCACGAGGTGATCGTCTCCTTCCTGGAAGGCGACCCGGACCAACCGATCATCACTGGCCGTACCCACCACGCCGTCAACGTGCCGCCCTACGAACTGCCGGCGCACAAGACGCGCACCGTGCTGCGTACCCAGACCCACCAGGGCGAAGGCTTCAACGAACTGCGCTTCGAGGACAAGGCCGACCAGCAGCAGATCTGGTGGCACGCCCAGAAGGACCTGGAGCTGCTGACCCGCAACGACCGCACCGAGGAAGTCGGTCGCGACAGCGACCTCAAGATCAAGCGCGACCGCATCAGCGAGATCGACCGTAACGAGCACCACAGCGTCCGCGGTGAGCGCCGCGAGAAGAGCGACGGCGCCCATCACCTGACCATTCACGGCAGCCTGCACATCAACGCCGGCCAGGCCTGGCTGACCGAAAGCGGTCGCGAGCTGCACATCAAGGCCGGCCAGAAGGTGGTGCTCGAAGCGGGTAACGAACTGGCCCTCACCGCCGGCGGCAGCTTCCTCAACGTCAACGGCGGCGGCATCGCCATCGGCGGCCCCAGCGTCAGAATCAACGCCGGCGGCAGCCCCGGCAGCGGCACCGGCCAGAGCGCCCAGGCACCGCTGCGGCCGGGCAAGGCTCAGCCGCAACAGCATCAGGCGGTGGAGCCCGTCACCCACGAGGCCCTGCTGTCGGCTTCGGCCGAGGAGGCCAGTGTCGTGCAACTCTGCCAGAAGCAGACTGACGGCAGTTGTCCCTTGTCGGACTGCCCATGCCGCGAAAGGGCAGGATGATGCGCTATTCACTGGGGCTGCCGGAGGTGGCAGGGCGTCGCTACTGGTTGGTGGAAACCGCCAGCCTGCCGGAGCATGAGGTGCTGCGCCGGTTCTACGAGGTGGTCGAGGCGCCCGAGTGTCGATGGCTCTACCAGCAAACCCGGCTCGATGCCATGAAGGAGGCAGGTCCGGTTCTGCTGGATGTGACGGCGGCGCCGACGTTTCCGGCCGAGCAGCTGGAAGCCTGGGGTGGTATCGCCGGAGTGATCATTGATACGCCGCTGTCGATCGAAGAGGTCCAGGCACATCTGGCCCGTTTGGTGACGGTGCGACTAAAGCCTGAAGGCGAGGGGGTATGGCGCTTTCATGAGCCGATGGCGTTGCACCTGATGTTGGGAGAAGGCCTGCTTGACCGGACACATCGGGCCGCCATGCAAGGCCAGGAGGCGCGCTGGTACTGGCCGATCTGTCGATGCCATGACGGGTGGCTATTCGAGACTGCGGTGTCGGATCGGACTGAGGCTGTCCAGTTGCCTTGGCCGGTCACTCTCGAAGCCGCAACCGTCAGGCGCTTGTCGGGCATCCAGCAGCTGTCACGCCTCATGCCGGTATTGGCCGATCTGCTGGATCGCCATGGACTTCAAAAAGACGCAGACGCCATCACCGCCCTGTGGCTTGACCTGGAAGGCTACTGGAGCGAGGTGGCTCAATCACGCCAACCGGCGCGCCAGGCGGTCGAGGCGCTGGCCGGGGCTCAGCGCGACGCCTCTTCGCTAAGCGACTTTCGCGACCGCATGCAACGTCTGGCCCATACCGGCTAGCCAGGCCTTAAGGGAATGAGGAACAGGGAATGTCATCGAATCACGCCTGCCGGCCGCGCAAGCTGTATCTTGAAATCACCGGCCGCCACGATGATAACGAGCAGAACACCTATGCGCTCTATCGAGATGAGCAGAAGGTCGAACCGCTCGGCGAAGACAGCGCTTCCGAGGGGCGCTATGGACCCATCGTCGAGAGCGCGACCGAGTATCTGACAGATGAGTTGGCCGACATGCGCCTCGTGCAGTGTGTTGGCGAGATCGAGATCGAGCTGCTGCCCGAGGGCCGGGTGACGTGCACAGGCCTGACGCCCAAGCAGCGCGACTTTCAGCACCATCTGATGGTGTCCTGTGTCCCCATGCAGTACCTGGACCATGCCGAGATCGCGGCCGGTGCCTGCCGGGGTGGCTTTTTATATGTCTTCCTCGATGGCCGCCTGATCCGGGAGCTGGCCATTCAGGTTGCGCCGGGCAAGGCGCCGGTCTTTGTTGATAGCGATGTGGCAGGCTATCGCCAACAGGGCGAGGTGCCGGTGGTGCGCGAATATCCCGGGCCGGAACTGACTAGCCTGCATCTGCCCTTGCGCTTGGATGGGGAGTCGGCGGACCTGCGGCTGGCGTATTCGGACCACCCCTGGCCCTGGTCGCATGTTCTCGAGCTCGAGGCCGAGCCAACCCGCATCCAAAAACGCGCTCAGCCGTTGTCGCTGAATACCTCGGCCGTCACGGCGATGCTGGATGGTCAGTTGCGTAACCAGTATCAATACGGCCTGGACATGGAGCGCGATGAGGCACAGGGCAAGGCGGCTCTGGAATGGCTGCCGCCCATGCGTGACCGCGACCCGCTCTACGAGCAGGCGCGGGGCTGTGCTCGCGCTTATCTGGAAGACGTATCGGGGGAGCAGTGGACGCAGTTGGTTCAGCAACTGCAGGACGAGCGGGCCTTCTTTGAGTCCGACGAGTCAGAGGTCTCGGGTCCAGAGCTCGATAGCCAACATCGTCAGCGGGACTTTGCTCCGGCCCTGAGGGCGACGCTGGTGCAGCAATGGAACAATCAGCGTCGCAGCGATGAGGATCGTGCCGATGACGCGCAGCTGGAGTTGATCCCGGCGCCGGCTGCCGGCGAGGACGTCTTCGCCTCGCTCAAGGATAAGCAGTTATGCGCGATTTTCCTGCGCGACCCGAAGCTGGCGGTAGAACAGCTGACCGGTGACATCCAGGCCGGCCAGGAGCTGCTCTGGGTGCTCTGCGAGGGCATGAAATATCATCCCCATGGCAAATCGGCGGAACTGGTACTGGCCAACTGCTTCATGTCCCAAGGCCCCGGTGGGCGGGAGAACCCGGTCTATCTCGACGAGTGGTTCGACCGTCGGCTCGATCGTTCCCGGGAGAGCCTGTTTGCCCGCTTGACCAAGGAAGAAGAGCGGCGCTGGGCGCGCCTGCGCCTGGACGAGCGACTGACATCGCTGGTCGCAATGGTCGAGGATACCTCGCCCGGGGCTTTCACGACGTCGCTGCGCGATGCCATGCGCTTTGGCGACCTGAATTACCTCGAACCCTATGCCTGGTTGTCACGCTGCCTTGAGCCGCTGATGGCGGGTATGGACTGTCTCGATCCCAAGGCTACCACCGAGGATCTCGAATCGTTGCAGGCCTCTGCCAGATGCCGCGAGACATTGAACGCACTGTTTCTCGAGGCCTCGCATCCGTTCGCCTATCTGCTGTATGCGCCAGAGCACCGGAAAGCGGATGAGTGGGGCGACCCCTATGCCCGCGATCTGACGAAGATCTCTCAGGCAGGAACCAGGGTGGCGGACCAGTCAGGCGATGTGGCGACACCGACAGGGGATGCGCTGATCGCCCATCAGCAGCTACTGGATGAGGAGAGTGGTGACCTGGGCGTTGCCATGACGCAATTCCGCAGGGCCCTCAATGGTCTAGATGCTGTGGCGACCAAGGTGCTGCCGGAGCTCCTCACGGCCTGGTCGCGCCTCAAGCTGGGTGAGTCGCATATCTCGGTGACACTGGCCACGGATCTCGCCGACCTCAAGAGCGCCATGATGGGCGGCCTGCCCATTCGGGTGACCGACCAGGATGGGCGTATCGTCATGATGCTGCCAGATGAGGTACGCCCACTGATCGATGAGATGGCCAAGGGTGGGGTCGCCCTTCAGGCAGCCTCGGCGAGTAATGCGCTGGGCGGTGAAGCGGTGGCGAGGCCCACCGGCTCCCCTACGCATCGGGTATCGGGGCAGGTGACCAGCGAGCAGGCCTACCGCTGGACCCAGAGCGGCTATATTGGGCTCTGGTCGGGGTTGGCGGTGCTTGAAGTCTATAATTTGGTGGCAGCTGGGGATAAAGTGTACGAGGATTTTGGTCCTCGCTCAGTAGCAGAATTTTTGAGTGCTCTTCTCGATGGCTTTCTGTTAACGGCACAAGGCTTGAAATTTGCCAATACTCGCTGGGGATGGGCTGTAAAGACCAACCAGTTTCTTGATATTCGCTTCATTAAAAGTCCCGGGTGGAAAGAAGCCATGGGTGAAGCGGGTCAGGTCCGAGGCTTTGCAGCGCTTGGTGCGGGGCTGTTTACAGCCACCCTGGTGGCCATCGAGGCCCAGCAGCTTTATCAGCAGGGACTCAAGGACTCTGCGCGTTGGAAAGCGGGGGCCAGTGCTGCGATAGGTGTTGGTACCTATGCGGGCTCCGGCTATGGCCAGGGGTTGGCGAACGCCGCCAGGATGCAGCTGGTGCGTAATCGTTTCTTGCATGGCCTGTTGGGCCTGGTAGGTACGCCTCGTCCGGTACCGGTAATGCTGGTAAGTCTCGGAGTGGCCCTGGTCTGCGAAACCATGGCCACCAATGCACGTGATGATCGTTTTTCTCTCTGGGTGCGCTATGGTCCCTTCGGTAATGAGCGGAATGAGCTAAACGACCGATTGCAGGTCTTGGCGGGTGAGGGGCAGAAGGACAAGCATGACTATCTTCAACCGCTTCAGTCGGCCTCGCCCGAAGAGGCCTATTTCCAGCTTTTGCAGGGGCTTTTCCAGGCTCACTTCGAGCTGGTGACACCCGCAGCAAGCGCAGAGCTGGCTGAGATCGCCTCCGATTTCCGGCGCTGTGATATTACCCTTCGCATCACCAACCCGGCCGCTGGCTATGGCGAGTTTACTCTGCCCATTCCACACCTGAGGGCTGAGTATTCGGTTCCGGTGCCGGATAGGCGGTTTACCTATCAGTATGCGCCCATGGATCGGCGTCGGTTGTTGGTAGAGGCCGATCGGCGAGATCCCGATGATGCCACGGTGCGATATATTGGCCTGAGTTTGCCTGAGAAGTGGCATCGCATGGGCGTACCCTCGGTCCCAGGCTTTGGCGATGTACCCGCTGACTGGCTAATGGCCAATCAGGCGAGCTTCCGCCACGAACCCGATTTTCCCGAAGCTTATCATCGTGGCGATCCTCTTGTGCGGCTTAGTCTGGAGGAAGTAGAAGGTGAAGGCAGTATCGAGTATTGGGATCCTCAACAGCGACAGCACCATACACTGAACGACCAGGTCAGTTTGTTGGCACAGCCGTCAACCTTGGCCTGGCGCTGGAACAGGGAAGGAGAGCGATCATGACGGACACAGCACAGCCGGAAGGGTATGAGGAGACGGCCTTCACGGCCGATCGCATCCCCCGCCAGGCGCCGCCACCGCCGAAGGGTAAGCTCGGCAAGCTGGGCGACGCCTTCGATATGGCGCGCCTGCCCTGGGGCCATTATGTAGGAGTCAATCCCTCCGAGTTTGAATATGAGTATGCAGGAGGCTGGTATCGTGATTACGAGTATATGGGGGAGGAGGGCTTTCATGACTATAACCACTTGAATGAAGTGCGGTGGTCAAAGTTTATCGATGAAGATATTAGCCTGATCTATCGCTTCTTTCGCTTCTGGTTCGTTGTGTTGAGTCATGGCTTTAGTTTTATTGCTCCTGGAGGAGAGAAAGGGGGGGGGTGGCTTTTTTGTGGCTTAGTGGCGGTTGCTACTATATTGTTTCTTTTTGCTGCAGACACCATTCTGGCTGCTCTCACTCCTTTAGCGATAACAGTAGGTGTGTGTGGGGTGGCGACGATATTTAAAAGTCTCTACGAAACCTATAGCATCCGTTTCTACAAGAGTAACCAGAACTGGTCGGACGATGTAGCCTTCTGCCGCCGCTCCGGCCTGGTAAAGAGCTTTCAGGGCAACTTTCACTTCTACGAGTTCGATGCTTTTATCGAGATGGCAGCGGATATGAAGGGCAACCAGCGCCATACCCTCAAGGTGCGCCACCGTTATCCGCAGTTCAGCAAGGACAAACGTAACGGCCTGCCGCTGGAGTTCACCTTTCCCACCGACACCGGCAGCATCGCCGAGCGCTATGCCATGTGGGACATGCTGAGCCGTTTCATGGATGTCAGCCAGCCATTGCCGGATATCCCCCGGCTCGAGCCGTTTCGTCACCTCGACCCGACCACCCGGGCCTTTGACGAAGCCGGCAATCGCGGCCGGCCGGCTACCTACTGGCGCGACCTCTACGCCAGGGTGGACGAACAGGAATTGAATCGCCTTCGCGCCGAGCACCACGAGAAGGTCAATGCCACCCCCTGGGGCAGCCGTCCCGACCTGATGGCCCAGTCGGTGCCGGGCTATGAAGACAGTTACACCGCCGAGCCCGAAGACGTGAATGCGTATGCGCACGCCCCGACCAAGAATGTGCGTTTTGTGGAGCGGCCCGGACCAGAAGCCACATCCAGCGATGCCGATCATCAGGACACGCAGCGCTGAAACGCTTGGCAAGCTCGATATGAAAACATATCGGGAACAGCTGGCTGCCGTTATGGCGTAAGGCGAAGGGGCATCTACCCGTTGTCTTTCGCTATCGTGTCTCAGGCGCCGTTTTGTGCTCTGACGCCTTCCGGGACGCGTTGTTTGCTCGGCATACGGCGCCGGGCCCACGACAATACACCCAGTGGTGGCATGGCGGGCATGGGAATCGGGGGCAGGGTGTCACTTGGCTGACTCGCTGCATTACTTGGTTCATGAGCGAAGCGCGGACGTGGCAGTGAGGCCTGGGTAATCGCGCCGCTGATGAAGACGGCGGTTACAGCCACCAGCAGCGAGTTGCTCAGCGGCGCCCAGCCCATCACGACCACGAATAGCGAGGACAGCACCGGCACCAGGTAGGTCATGAGGCCCAGCAGGGTCGTGGAGCAGCGTTGCAGCGCAAAGCCCCAGGTCATGAAGGCGATTCCATACGGCCCTATGCCGATCAGCGAGGCCATCAGCCAATCCCGGGCGGTGCTCTGTTCGGCGGCGGGCTCAAGCAGGAGATGCAGGCACAGGGCAGTGGCGGCGACTCCTCCGAACAGGCGCTTGTAGTTGGTCGGTCGTGACGGGCTGCCCGTCTTCAGGTAGAGCGAGAAGACGATCCAGGAGAGCCCGGCCGCCAGTCCGGCTGCATAGGCCAACGGAGGAGTGGACACGCTTTCGCTGTCGTTCAGGATCAGCGGCGCAAGCCCCGAGAAGGCTACCAGCGCGCCCAGTAGTGTCTCGATGCGCAAGCCTCGCCCCGCCAGCCGGTCGGCCACCAGCATGAAGCCCACCGGCCAGGTATAGGTCACCAGGGTCACCTTGGCGGGGTCGCCCTCGTCCAGCGCCAGAAAATAGAAGTAGAGGGCGCCGGTGAGCCCGCCAACCCCCATCAGCCAGAATCCGGCACTCTTGTCCGGCTCCGGCCTCTGATCCGGGGCGCGCCATCGTTCCAGGCCCAGAGCCACGACGGCTGCTGCCAGCATGGCGATAGCGGCCGTCAACATGGGCGGCAGTTGGACCAGCGCACGCAATAGCGGCAGGCTGGCCCAGAGGATGACGGTCATGAATCCGGAAAGTAGACCTATACTAGCTGAATGGCGCATGTTTACTGTCCTGATCGATGGCGTGTGAATGTCTGTGTGGCGTGCATTTTGCGGACAAAATAGGCATCATGAAATCAAAGTCTCATGATAAAACCATCAGGAAACGTGATGACCATTTCCAGCACCCAGAGGCCCCTGGATCTCGTCGTGCTCAAGACATTCGTTGGCGTGGTGGACAAGGGGAGCTTCACCCGAGCGGCAGAGCAGCTGCACCTGGCGCAGTCCACCGTCAGTGCTCACTTGAATCGCCTTGAGGCGACCCTGGGTTGCCAGCTCTTGCAGCGTGGCCAGAAGACGGCAGTGCCGACGCCGGCCGGTGAACGCCTGCTGATCCATGCACGGCAGATGCTGCGCCAGAATGCGCTCGCCTGGCAGGATGTTCAGGAGCAGCGGCTTGCCGGTGTGGTGCGCCTTGGCATTCCCGACGATTACGTGTTCTATCTGCCCGAGGCGCTGTCGGCCTTCGAGGCTCGCTTCCCAGGGGTGGTACTGGAGGTGCGCTGCGGCCTGAGCGTCGAGCTGGTGCAGGAGGTCAGTTCGGGGGCGCTCGATCTGGCGATCACCACCCGCCAACCCAATAGCCCGGGCGGCGAAGTCCTGTGTCGCGAGCCGATGGTGTGGGCGGGGGCTTCCGGCTACGACACGCATCACCGCTCCCCCTTGCCGCTCGCCGTTTCCCGGGAGGGGGTGTGTATCTTTCGTGAACGAGCGATTGCCGCCCTGGACGCGGCCGGAATTGCCTGGCGGATTGCTTACGCCAGCCCCAGTCTATCGGGGCTCTCTGCCGCGGTTCGGGCGGGGCTGGCCGTGACGGTGCTCACGCCTTCCATGCTGGGGCCGGAGCTGCGTTTGCTGGGGCGTGACGAGGGGCTGCCGGAGCTGCCGTTCTCGGAGGTCACCCTGCATCGCAGCCCCGGGCGACCCAGCGAGTCGACACAGCAGCTGGCCCTGCAGCTGCAGGCGTACATTCGGGAGCGACAGGGGGCCAGGGCTTCGAGCCAGTGATTGGGGATGCCATTGGCCCGGATTGCCGAACAGGGTGGCTGCCGACGCGCATCTCGCCGGCATCGACGTTCTTGATCGATGCTACATCGGATGGCGCGTATCATGCGTACGAGATGCACCAGACGATGATTCACTGGTAGAGTATATTGGTGGCATACGAGGAGAGTTATGATGGGTACTCCACTGGATCCTATTGTCTCGGAGTTCGAGACGCAGGAACAAGCTGACAGCTATGACCACTGGTTTCGTGAGCGCATCCAGCAGAGCCTTGATGATCCACGCCCCAACGTTTCCCATGACGACGCGATGGCTCGTGTCCGGGCCATGATCGAGTCCAGGAAAAGTCGAGATGCTACCGGTTGAGTGGCGTGCTCATGCGCTGGATGCGCTTGAAGAGATCGCCGCTTACGTGAGCGAGCGGCAACCCCCACGCCGCCGAGGCACTGGCCAGTGCCATCGAAGAGACTGCCAAGGCACTATCCGAGCATCCCTATCTATACCGCCAGGGACGCGTCCCTGGAACACGAGAAGCCGTGGTTCATCCTAATTATTTGTTGGTGTATCGCATTACGACCGATCACATCGCTATTCTGGATGTGCTCCACGCCCGTCGTGAATATCCCTGACTCAGCTGCTTGATGCCCTCCAGAACGCTGCCTGGGTGCTAGGCATTGTCCGAAAACTGTCTGCGCTCGGTTATACGGCGTTGAAAATCTTCTCGCGCGCGAGTCCGATCAAAATGCTCATTGACTCTTTGGTGTGCTTCAGGCGCAGGGGTATTCACCGTGCCAGCTCTTCTTCCAGGGCTGCGAGGGTCTGGTCGACCTGGGCTTCGGTGTGCTCGCAGGAGAGGAAGAAGCGCAGGCGGGCGCTCTGCTCGGGTACGGCGGGGTGCAGTATCGGCTGGACGTTGATGCCGCGCTCGAACAGGGAGTGCGAGAGGCCGGCGGCGCGGGCCGAGCTGCCGATGATCACCGGGACCACGGCAGCGCCGATGCTTTCCCCCGTGTCCAGGCCCATTTGCCGGGCCTGCTCCAGGAAGTAGCGCGAGATGGCCTGCAGGCGGTGCACGCGTTGCGGCTCCTGGTGCATGAGTTCCAGCGCCTTGAGCGAGGGGCCGGCGACCTGGGCGGGCATGCCCACGCTGTACAGAAACCCCGGCGCCAGGTGGCGCAGGGTGTCCACCAGTGCCTGGCAGCCGGCGATGTAGCCGCCACAGCCGGCCAGGGTCTTGCTCATGGTGCCCATCCAGATATCGACATTGTTGGCGGGCATGTCGAAGTGTTCGCGCAGGCCCAGGCCATGTTCGCCCAGTACGCCGAAGGAGTGGGCTTCGTCGACCATCAGCCAGCTCTGGTGGCGTTGCTTGATCTCGACGAAGCGCGGCAGGTCGGGCAGGTCGCCGTCCATGCTGTAGAGCCCTTCGATGACGATCAGCACGCGCTCGAACTGCGGGCGATGACGGCGCAGCAGGTCGTCCAGGGCGTCGGCATCGTTGTGCGGGAAGCTCATGCGCCGGGCGCCGGACAGCTGGGCGCCGACCAGGGCGCTGTTGTGGATGTACTCGTCGTGGAGGATCAGGTCGCCCGGGCCGAGCAGATAGCCCAGTGTCGAGACATTGGTGGCGTGGCCGCTGACGAAGGCTACCGCCGCCTCGACGTCGTAGGCTTCGGCGATGGCGCTTTCCAGCTCGCCGTGGATGGGGCGTTCGCCGGAGACGATGCGACTGGCCGAGACGGAGCTGCCGTAATGCTGCACGGCGTCGATGGCCGCCTGATTGACGCGCGGGTCGCCGGAGAAGCCCAAGTAGTTGTAACTGGCGAAGTTGATGACTTCTCGGTCGTCGATGCGACTGGTGGCCCCGGCATTGCCCTGGTGGCAACGGAAGAAGGGGTCGACCAGGCCGAGCCGCTTGGCGGCATCGCGCATCAGGGTCAGTTGCTGATAGCCGGGGTGGGCATCGAAACGCGTGAAGCGTTCCGACACGCGCCCCTGGCCGGCCGTGGCGCCCGGTTGTGGCTCGGCGGCGGGGCGCGAGCGCTTGCGGCTGCGCGCCCCGTCGAGGAGCTGGCGCTTGAGGTCATGGCGAGGGCCTTGTTGACTCATCGCGTCGTGGCCTCTTGCGGTTGCGTTTCACCGGATTCGGCGATGGCATCGGCACCGTGCTGGGCCGCCAGCGATGCCAATCCGGCCTGGTCGCCGCTCTCGTCGTCTGCGTCGTCGCCGCGCGTCAAGCGTTCGATGAGCACGCCGCTGAGCTTGTCCAGCGTCGAGGCTTCGCTGAGCACCATGACGGGCACGCGTACCCCCAGCCGGGACTCGATGGCGGTCATCAGTTCGACGCCCATCAGGGAGTCGAAGCCCATGTCGTAGACCGAGCGGTGAACGTCGATCTTGCTTTCCTCCACCAGCAGGATGCTGGCCAGTTCGGCCTTGAGCAGCTCGGTGACGGTGCCGTGGAGCTCTTCCGGCGAGAGGTCGGCGAGCAGCTGCGCGATGTCCTGGTCGCTGTCGTCCTGGTGGTTCTCGTCGCCGGCGGCGCGGGCGACCTCGCTGAAGCGCGGGCTGTCGGCGGTGGGCAACGAGCGGGCCAGCGCCGGCCAGTCGAGCTCGAGCACACCGAGGCTGGGCCCCGGTGCGGCGAGCATGCGGCCGAGTACGGCCAGGGCGTCATCGGCGCGCAGGGCGGAGCCGCCGAGGCGCTCCTGGAGCGCATCCCGCGTGCGGGTATTGCGGGCCAGGAAGCCGGCATCCTCGATGGCGCCCCAGCGCACGCAGGTGGCGGGCAGCCCCTGGCCACGGCGGCTGGCGGCCAGGGCTTCTAGCCAGTGGTTGGCCGCCACATAGCTGGCCTGGCCCGGGTTGCCGAACAGGGTGGTCGCCGAGGAGTAGAGGACGAAGAAGTCCAGGCCGTCCTGGCGGGTCAGTTCATCGAGCAGGCGCGCGCCCTCGACCTTGGGCGTCAGTACGCGTTCGATCCTGGTGTCGTCGAGGTTGCGGATCAGGCCGTCCTCGATGACCGCGGCGGCGTGAACGATGCCCTTGAGCGGCGGATGCTCGGCCCGGCAGCGCTCCAGCAGGGCGCTGAGAGAGGCGCGGTCGCCCACGTCACAGGCGGCGGCCTCCACCGTCACGCCCATGGCTTCGAGGTGGGCGATGCCGTCGGCGGCTTCCGGAGAGGCGGCGCCGCGGCGACCCACCAGGATGAGGTGACGCGCCCCACGCTCGGCGAGCCATTGCGCGGTGCGCAGGCCGAAGCCGCCCAGGCCGCCGGTAACCAGATAGCTGGCGTCGGCCTGCAGTGCGGGGGCCTCGAGTGGCGTGGCCTGTTCGGCAGAGGCCAGTGGCTGGTCCTGAGTGACCACGACCTTGCCGATCTGGCGGGCCTGCTGCATGTAGCGGAAGGCCTCGACCACCTGCCGGTTGCCGAAGGCGGTGTAGGGCAGCGGGGTGAAGGTGCCGTCCTCGAACAGCGCCATCATTTCGCTGAACAGGGTCTGTGTCAGCTCGGGGCATTCCTTCATCAGCTGGTCGGAGTCGATACCGAAATAGCTGAGGTTATTGCGGAAGGGCCGCAGGCCGATATGGGTGTTTTCGTAGAAGTCGCGCTTGCCGAGCTCGAGGAAACGACCGAAGGGACGCAGCACGCGCAGGTTCTGGTTGATAGCTTCGCCGGCCAGCGAGTTGAGCACCACGTCCATGCCACGGCCGTCGGTATCGGCGAGGATCTCCTCGGCGAAGGTCAGCGAGCGCGAGTCATACAGCCGCTCGATGCCGCTGAGGCGCAGGAAGTCGCGCTTTTCCTCGGCGCCCACGGTGGTGTGGATCTCGGCACCCAGCCAGCGAGCCACCTGGATGGCGGCGAGGCCGACGCCGCCGGCGGCGCCGTGGATCAGCACGTGCTCGCCGGGGGCCAGGCGCGCCAGGTGCTTCAGCGCGTAGTAGACGGTGAAGAAGGTGGTCGGGATGGTCGCCGCGGCGGCGAAGTCGATGCCGTTGGGCAGCGGCGCGATAGCGTGCTGGCTAGCAATCAGGCGGTCGCTGAAGCTGGCCGGGCCGAAGCCGACCACGGCGTCACCGGCGGCCACGCCCTCGACGCCGGGTCCGACGTGCTCGACCACGCCGGAGAACTCGAGGCCCAGGGTCGGGCCGGCGAAGCCGTTCTCGATGGCTTCATCCGAGAGCATGCCCAGGGTGTACATCACATCGCGGAAGTTGAGGCCGGTGGCCTCGACGCGAACCTGGACCTGGCCTTCGCCGGCCTGCTCGAGGCTGGTGGGTTGCCAGCTCAGGTGACGCAGTTGACCGGGCATGGGAAAGCCCAGCGTCATGGCGCCGTGAGGCTGTGCCTCGGCGTTGGTGGCCGTCGGGCTTTCGCCCGGTGCCGGCATGACCCTCAGGCGAGTGGCATAGCGTTTACCCTGGGCATCGATGACCACTTCGGTCTCGGCGTCGCTGCCGATCAACTCGTCGCTGAGTGCTGTGAAGGCGGCAGTCGGGAGCTCGCCGGCCGGCAGGTCGAGGAGTCGCACCGTATAGCCGTGGGCCTCGTTGGCCAGCGAGCGGCCGAAGCCCCAGAGGGCGGCATCGTCGCTGACCTCGGCCGCGGCGTCGTCGCGCCAGGTGCCGGCCACGTCGCGGGTGATCAGCCACAGGGTGGGCGCCTGGGCGGCGTTTTCCGCAACGGGCTCGAGGATGCCGGGCCAGCGGGCGGCCTGTTGGCAACGTTCCAGACCGCCATTGCGCAGGTCGATGATGCGGCTGGCGCGATGGGCGTCCTCGGCATCGCCGATCATGGCGTAATGGCCCTGACGCTCCAGGGCGGCGGCGAGCTCCTCGGCCAGGCTGGTATCCCCTTCATCGGCGACCAGCAGGAAGTCGCTGGAGGCCTCGGCGGTGGACTCGCGATCCGGCACGCCGTTGCCGGCCTGATGTGCCTCGGGCAGGCGGGCGTGGATCAGGTAGGCACCGGCGTCGTCCTCCAGCGGCAGTGGCTGAATATCGACGGCGCCGAGCTGGGACAGCCAGGCACTGACATCCTCGAGCTCACAGGCCGTGGGCCGGTTCGAGGTGTCGTCCAGACCGGGCGTGGCCAGCAGGGTGTCGATCCAGGCCGAGGGGGCGACACCCAGCAGCAGCACACTGGCACCGGGGGCCAGGCGCTGCGGGAGGGCGTCGACCAGGCGGCGGCTGAGCTCGGGGTTGGTGACGTCCAGCGACACCAGGGCGAGCTGGGCCCGGGCCGAGGCCGTGTCGTGATCGGCCGATTCGAGTGAGGCGACGTCGATCAACGGCTGGCGCTCGCGCAGCTGTTCGGCATGCTGCCAGGCGAGTTCGCCGGCGGTGAGCAGGCGGTAGTCGCAGAGGTCCGGGTCGAGCAGTCGGGTCAGACGCTCGCCCAGGGCCGGGGCACTGACGCCGGCTTCGAGCAGTGACAGGCGCTGGCCTTCCGGCAGTTCGGCCAGGGTCTCGCCGAGTGCCTTGCCGAGCGGCGCGGCGAGTGCCTGCCAGCCGTGGTGGCCGATGAGTTGCCGATTGAGGCGTGTCAGGCGGTCACGGTCGAGGCCGATGTCCTCGGCACAGCGGTGTCCGGCCAGCAGCTCGCGCAGGTTGAGGCCGAAGCGGCCCAGGCGATGGATCGGGCCGATGTGGCCGGGATAGTCCTGCGCCAGCAGCCGCCAGATGGTGACGGCATCGACGTCGTCCTCCGTGGCCAGCTGTGTCCAGCCGTGCTCGTGGCGCTCCAGGCGGCCGGCGTCGACGAGCAGGTGCAACAGCTGGTCGAGCAGCGGTTGTGTCTGGGGCTGGGCGGCGACCATGGCCTGGTAATGGGACTGGCTGAGTTCGCCATCGACCAGTTCGGGCGCCAGGGCCTCGGCGGCGAAGGCTTCCGCCAGACGGTCGAGCAGCGGGGCCAGCTCGCTGGCGTAGCGCTGTCCGGTGGCGGCGGCATAGCCGTCGACCAGCTCGGGCATGGCGGCGACCAGCGAACTGAGATCGGCCGGCTGCTGCTGCGTCGGGTGCGGTGCCGGGGTCAGACAGACGTCCAGGTGGCTCAGGCTCTGCTCGGCGTTGCTGGTCAGGCGTACGGCCTTGAAGCGGGTCTCGCTGACCACGGCCACGGCGCGGCCCTGGGCGTCGAACAGTTCGAAATCGGCAGTAAAGGAGTAGGGCGCACGCTTGAGCAGGCGGGCCCGGGCCACGACCGGGCGTCCGGCGTCCGGCGACCATTGGATGCGGCCGACTCGAATCGGCACGAAGGCCAGCCCCTGGCGCTCGAATGCCTGACCCTGGCGCTCGCTCTGGCGCGCCAGCAGCGGCAGGAAAAGCTGAAAGGCGCTGTCCAGGATGCCGGGGTGCAGGTGTTGTGCCTCGAGTTGCTCCTCGATGACCGGCGTGGGGTTGATGCACCCCAGCACTTCCTCGTTCTCGATCCAGGCGCGGTCGATGGCCTGGAAGGCCGGGCCATAGTCGAGGCCCAGGCGACTGGCCATGGCCAGGTGGTCGTCGAGGATCAGGTCCGGCTCGCGTTGTGGCAGGCCGGGAGCCGTGCGCTCGAGCAGCAGGCCCTTGCTCTGTTTCATGATGCGGGCGGTGGCATGTAGCTGCCACTCCTCGCCCGCGGCCGGTTCGCGGGAGTGCACGCTGATGCGGCCGTCTTCCGGTGCAATGGCCAGGCGGCTGAGTCGGCCGTGCTGGCCGTCGAGCATCATCGGGGCCTGGATCTCGAGTTCCTCGATATCCAGCGGGCGGGCGTCGCGCCAGCGGGCGGCGGCGGCCAGGGCCAGTTCGATGAAGCCGGCGCCGGGGAAGATGGCGGCATTGCCGACCACATGGTCGGCCAGCCAGGGGCGGCGGCCGGTATCCAGCTGGCTTTCCCAGGTCAGGGTGTGCTGCGCCAGCCGATAGCCCAGCAAGGGGTGTTCGTAATGGCGGTTGAGCAGGTTCAGCCCGTCCGAGGTGCTGGGCATCCAGTAGGACTGGTGCTGCCAGGGGTAGCGCGGCAGTTCCACCAGCTGGCCGGTCACCGGGAACCAGTGATCGGTGTCGGTGGCCAGGCCCGAGAGCAGCGTCTGGCCGATGGTCCGGTCGATGCACAATGGCCCGGCGAGGTCACGCTCCAGGGTGCCGATGACCTGGCCGTCGAGTTCGGCGTCGCGCAGTGCTTCGCTGAGATAGCGCTTGAGGATCGGGTGGGCGCCGATCTCGATCAGCACATTGGTGCCGTCATCGGTGAGCGCACGGGCGGCATCGGCGAAGCGTACCGGCTCGCGAATGTTGCGCCACCAGTAGGCGGCGTCCAGTTGCTCGCCGTCCAGCTCCTGGCCGGTGACGGTGGAGATGTAGGGAATGCGCGAGCGATGCGGGGTCAGGCCCTTGAGCGAGGCGATGAGGTCATCGCGGATGGGATCCATGGCCGGGCTGTGGAAGGCGTAGTCCAGCCCCAGGCGCTTGGCGAAATGCCGCTGACCATGCAGCTCGGCTTCGATACGCTCGAGTGCTTCGGCAGGACCGGCGAGCGTGACACCCTTGGTGCTGTTGATGCCGGCCAGGTGGATATCCTGATGGGCCGGCTGCTCCAGGTACTCGGCGATCGCTTCGACCCCCAGACCGACGGCGGTCATCTCGCCCTGGCCTCGGGTCAGCCCCTGGAAGTGGCTGCGTAGATGGATGACGCGCACGGCATCGGCCAGTGACAGGGCGCCACAGGCCCAGGCGGCGGCGACTTCGCCGACGCTGTGCCCGGTGACGGCCACCGGTTCGATGCCCTGGGCGGCGAGCATGCGCGTGATACCGACCTGCACGGCAAAAAGTGCCGGCTGGGCGATCTCGGTGCGTTCGAAACGTTCGGTGCCGTTGTCGCCATCCAGCTCGGCGCGCAGCGAGAAGTCCGCATGCCGCTGGAAGAGGGCATCGACTTCATCGATGGCGGCGGCAAAGACCTTGGATTCATGCAGCAGGTCGCGGCCCATGGTTTCCCACTGGCAGCCATTGCCGTCGTAGACGAAGGCCGGGCCCTGGGCGCTGGCGAGCCGCTGGCCACGAATTACCGGGTGCTCGATCTCCAGGCCGCGGCTGTCGGAGTCGCGCCCATCGGCAAAGGCCGCGAGGCGCTCGGCGGCTTCCTGCTTGTCGTGTGCCAGCAGCAGGGCGCCATCGGTATGGTGCTCGCGGCGGCGATAGAGGGTATCGGCGATGTCGTAGAAGCGGCTGTCGGTGTGACGCAGCCAGTCGGCCAGCTCGCCGGCCATGGCGCGCAGGGCCGGTTCGCCCCGCGCGGAGAGGCGCAAGGGCAGTGCTTGCTCCGGCACCACGGGCGACGGCTCCGGCCCTGCCGGGGCGCTCTCGAGGATGACATGAGCATTGGCGCCGCCGAAGCCGAAGGAGTTGACGCCGATGACCAGGCGCCCTTCGGGCTTCAGCTTGCGTGCCTGGGTAACGATTTCCAGGTTCCAGTCATCGAAGCGAATCTTCGGGTTGGGGCGCCGAATGCCGATGGTGGCCGGCACTTCGCGATGACGCAGGCTGTAGAGCGCCTTGGCCAGGCCGGCCACTCCCGAGGCGGTTTCCAGGTGGCCCAGGTTGCTCTTGACCGAGCCGATGGGCAACGGCGTGCGGCGGTGTCGGGCCAGGGCATCGCCGATGGCGTGTGTCTCGATGGGGTCGCCGACGGCGGTGCCGGTGCCATGCGCTTCCAGGTAGTCGATCTCGTCGGGGCTGATACCGGCGCGCTCGTAGACCTGTCGCATCAGCTGGGTCTGGGCGTCCGGGTTGGGGACGGTCAGGCCCTGCTTGTGACCGTCGGTGTTGACGGTCGAGCCGGCGACCACACCCAGGATGTTGTCGCCGTCGGCCACGGCCTGGTCGTAGTCCTTGAGCATGAAGAGGCCGGCGCCTTCCGAGCGCACATAACCATCGCCATCGGCATCGAAGACGCGGCAGCGGCCATTGGGCGAGAGCATGCTGGCCTTGGAGAAGATGATGAAGCCGTAGGGATGCAGGTGCAGGCTGATGCCGCCGGCCAGGGCCATGCTGGTCTCGCCGCTGCGAATGGCCTGGCAGGCCTGGTGGAAGGCCACCATGGACGATGAGCAGGCGGTGTCCACCGACATGCTCGGCCCGTGCAGGTCGAACAGGTAGGAGAGCCGGTTCGAGGCGATGCTGGAGGTGTTGCCGGTGGCGGTGGAGGCATCGATGGCCCCCATGTCGCCGGTATAGCGATACGAATAATCGAGTGCTGCGACACCCAGGAAAACGCCGCACTGGCTGCCGCGCAGCCGAGAGGGGGCAATGCCGGCGCTTTCCATGGTTTCCCAGGTCAGTTCCAGCAGCATGCGTTGCTGCGGGTCCATATTGGCCGCTTCACGCGGCGAGATACCGAAGAAGTCGGCATCGAAGCCACTGATGTCGCCCAGACTGCCGGCAGCGAAGGTCACGCTGGTGCCGGGGTTGCGCTTGTCAGGGTGCTGGAAGGCTTCATGACTCCAGCGATCAGGGGCGACCTGGGTAACCAGGTCCTTCTCGTCCCTCAGGTCCTGCCAGAAGCCTTCCGGGGTGGTTCCCGGCATCCGGTGGGCAACACCGATGATGGCCACGCGTCTTGTCATGCTCGCTCCCGATGCTCCTGGTTGCAGCCGTCATCGGCGCCTTGCGCCTGTTCGATGACGGCCTGCCATATCCGTTGACTCAATTGCTCGGCGCCCAGCGACTTGCTCGTCTGGGTCGTGTTACGGCGGCCGCGACTCGACCATAGCCAATAGGGCGTGTCGCCGTCGGGCTCGCCATGATGTTCATACGCGTTCGGCATGATCGGTACATGGTCACCATACCAGCACAGTAGGCCTTGTCTGGTGCTGGTTGCCAATTGTTGTCGCAGACGCCCTGCCATGCGGTCGGCATTCTGCAGGTGCGCCAGGTAGCTGGCCAGCTCGCCGTCATCATCCGGCAGCGGCGGGGCACCGGGGGCCAGTGCGTCCTTGGGCTGGTCAGCCGCCCACTGGTCCAGTTGCAAGGGACCGTGGTTTTCCATGCTGATCACGAACACGAATAACGGCTTATTATCCGTATCAGCGAGCAGACTGCCAACCTTATCGGCCACGGCGAGGTCGCCGATGTACTGACCGCAGTAATCCGACCGCTCGAAGGCCTGGATATCGATGAATTCATCGAAGCCGAGTCGTGGCATGACGCGGTCGCGCTGGTAGAAGCTGGCGGCGTAGGGATGAACGCAGACGGTGCGATAACCGAGTCGCTTGAGTTCGGCGGCCAGGCTGGGTACCGGACGTTCGGCCAGCTGGTGGTAGGGGTTGAAGCGGTGAATGCCCAGGCTCTGCTGATCGAGGCCGGTCAGCACAGCGGCTTCGGTGCGCACGGTATTGGCGCCCCAGGCCGGCACCCGTAAGCGGCCTTGCAGCAGGGCTTCATCGCGCAGTGCATCCAGGTTCGGCAGCAGGTCGTCGCGGAGCTGGCCATGCCAGGGGCGCGGATCGAAGAAGGATTCGCTCTGCACTACCACCAGGTGGGGCAGCGATGGCTGGTCCTTCAGGGTCTCCGGCGCGGGGGCATAGGGCGAGGCGAACTCGGCGAGCGGCCGGCGCATCAGCAGGCCATAGGCCCAGAGGGCGCTGAACAGGCCGAGCCGATGGGTATCTACTGCCGGGTCGAGGCTGCACGCCGGCAGGCGACGCAGGCTGACCCGCAGCAGCAGGATCGAGGCCACGATGATCAGCGCGCTGCGCGACAGGAAGACCTCCCCGCCATGCCGGGTCAACAGTGAGGGCTCGATCAGCAGAAAACCGATGATGGCCGCCAGGCCGGCCAGGGTCGCACCAATCGCCAGGCCGATGCCGAAGAAGGGCACATAGAGGCGCGGATGGCGAATGGCGTCGAGAAAGTACTCGAAGTCCTGACAGATAAAGGGTTCGCGGAGGGTCCTGGATTTGGCATTGCTCGACTGCACGACTACTAGCTGCAGCGCCACGAACAGCATCAGGGCGAACCAGGGGCGCTGCAGGATCAGTACCAGGCCACCGAAGGCCAGGCTCCAGGTGCCGACATGCACCGCCAGGGTCGAGGCCGGGCGCTGCCAGGCCGCGGCGGGCGCGGGGCGAAGCAGAGACTCGGCGAACAGGCTGGCGATCAGTCCCAGCCCCCAGGGCCAGAGCAGGGCCAGCGTCATGTCGATCTCCCGTAGCCCATGAGGCGCAGTATCGGTTGCGCCAGGCCGGCGGGCATGACGCCGAGGCACCAGCAGCCCAGGTTGAGGGGAAAGGGAAAGCTGACCCGTGCCCTGTTGTGCTCGATGCCACGGGCAATGCGCCGTGCCGCGGAGTCGGCATCAATCTGCCAGGGCTTGGGGCCGGGCATGTCGTGACACATCTGCGAGCTGACATACCCTGGCATGACAACGGTGACGCCGACCCCGCGTGGTGCCAGCCACCCGCGCAGGGCTTCGCCATAGGCCTTGATGCCGGCCTTGCTGGCGCTGTAGCTGGGCGTCAGCGGCAGGCCATGCCAGGCGGCCAGTGAGCTGAGGAAGACCAGCTGACCATGCCCGCGTTCGATCATGCGCGGTGCCAGATGTCGCGCCATGGCCATAGGGGTGCGCAGGTTGATGTCGAGCAGCCGGCTGGTGGCCTGCCAGTCTTCCATTTCCGCGCCGTCTTCGGCGTGAATGTTCTGACCGGCATTGGCGATCACCACATCGGGCAGTGCTAGCTGGCCCAGCCACGCCTCGAGCGCCGTATCATCCGTCAGGTCGATCCGGCTCAGCTCGACTTCCGCGCCGGCATCATGGCATGCCTGAGCCAGTGCCTCGAGGGGCTCGGCGCGCCGGCCATGGAGGATCAGGCGAACACCGGGAGCGGCATAGTGACGGGCCAGGGCGCCGCCGATGGCGCCGGTGGCCCCGGTGATCAGCAGGCTGCGCGCCGTCATAACAGGGCCTCGAGGGGCGAGGTGGGTTCTTCCAGGCGAGTGGCCACGTTGTCGATGGCCAGCTGAATGCCTGTGTCGCAGTAGTAGCCGCCATTGAGCTGGACGGTGTGCATGATGGTGCGATGAAAGCAGCGGAAGAGTTCCTCGTCCGGGGCCTGTGCGTCTCGCCAGAAGTCGTCCAGCCCACCTGCGAAGGTCAGGCCATCCAGGCGGTAGATGGGCTGGCTGAGCGCGATGGTCGGACAACGGTGTTCCAGGGCGACGATGCCTGAGGTGCTGTTGACCGTCACGGTACCGGCGGCGGCATCCAGCAAGGGGTTGAGGTCACCGGATTCGAGGTAGACCGTGCGACCCGCGATGGCGAAGCGTTTTTCCAGGCGCTTGATCAATCCGTCGTAGTCGATCAGGCCCATGTCCAGGGGATGGTTCTTGATGCACAGCAAGCTGTCCGAGGGGGCATGCCGGGCAAATGACGCCATGATGTACTCGATGACCTCTACCATGTCGCTGAAATGCGAGTGGTTGCGTATCTGGGCATCGCCATTGAGTTGCAGGGGCAGCACGTAGTAGGGCTTTTTGCCGGCGACCAGTGCCTCGATGCGCTCGGCATCCCGGGGCTTCCACCAGCGCAGTTGGGTAAAACGCTTGATGTAGCCGGCATATTCCACCGGCGCGGTAACGGGCGCATGGGTGCGGTAGCGCGGGAAGATGGCCGGGTTGCCGAGGCCGGCCAGGTGGTAGAGCACATCATGGGTGGCACGGCGCTTGAAGGAAGGCCGAAAGCGCTTGGGTTTCGCGGGTTGCGGCAGGCGATTGCCGACCTCGCGGAACCAGTCGGCATCCTGCGGCAGCAGCGAATAGCCATTGACGCCTTCGCGTTCCAGGGTGATCCAATGCGGTCGGAAATAGCCTTCCTCGAGCACATGGTTGCGGATGCCCTGCTTGCGGGCCTCCTCGATGGCGATCAGGTGCATGGGGCGCTGGTCGCCGAACAGAATCTGGTCGGTGGTGCCGTGCCGCTGCCAGAGTTCTCTGAGGAATTCGGGCAGGTTCTCCAGCTTGCCGCGGAAGTTGTGGCCGGGGCCGGCGCTCTTGCACCAGTAGGCCATGTCACCTGCGGCGAAGTTGACCTTGGCGACATGATGGCCATCGGCGCTCAGCTTCCTGCCTAACCGGGGGAAGAACGGCGAGCAGACACCCTGAAGGAACAAGAAAGAACGTTTCGGCGAATTCAAGATTAATGCTTTCCAATAAAGGTGTTGCGGTACCAGCGATACAGGTGGGTCCACCAGGCCGGGCGATGATATTGGTTGCGCTGTTGTTCGAGTAGTGTCACCACGGTTTCGGCATTGCAGAGTCGGCGGCTGCCGGGGTCGACGTAGAGCGGGTAGAGAATCAGGGTCGCTGCCACCAGGGCATCCAGCTCCAGAGTCCGCCGTCGACGCGGGCAGTGATGGCGGTCCTCGGTGAGCCCCCAGCCCGCATAGAACGGCATGCCGTAGGTAACGACATGCTTGCCGCGCAGCAATCCTTCGAAGCCCGCCAGTGATCCCATGGTATGGACCTCATCGACCATGTCCAGCAGATCGGCGATATCGACATCACTGACCTGCTCGTCGTGCAGGCGTTCATGGGCCGCGTCGAGGGCGCCGATGCGGGCGCCGGTCAGCACGTCCGGGTGAGGCTTGTAGAGAATCCGCGCGTTCGGGTTGGCCTCGCGCACGGCGGCCAGCAGGTCGCCATTGGTGCGGATATCGAAGGTGCCATTGGCGATGGAGGCGTCGGTTTCCACCTGACCGGTCACCAGCAGAACGCGGTCGCCCTGGGGCCGTTGGCAAGGTCGCCTCCCGGGGAGGTTGTACTTCGAGAGGCGCAGGGCCACCAGGCGCTGTTGGAGCCCGGCGGCCCGCTCGAGCAGGGCCGGCGAGAACTCGGCCTCGTTGAGCAGACGCTCGAGTTCGCTTTCCCGATGTGCATCGTAATGAATGCCCAGTGAATCGACGACCAGCGAGAGCGGGCGGGCGAGGTCGACGCCCAGACCGATGGAGCGCAGGAAGCCATCCTCCATACGCCACAGGTCATGGCCGGCGTGCTGGCAGCGTTGCTCGGCGCCGTCGTCCAGTCGTGACGCCCAGCACAGGATGCGTTCATGGCCCTCGGCATCCTGCGGCGGTTGGTCGTGCGCAATATGGCGGACCCGACTGAGAGCGCCGAGGAAGTCGCCGACGAAGCCGCGCTTCCAGGAGGACAGGCCGTAGACGGCCCAGTCGCCCGCCAGGCGCTGCTGCTGGCGAGTCTGGTCGCCGATCAGCTCGAGGGCTTCCTCGAAGTCGGTGGCCAGGCCGGTATAGGGGTTGGCATAACGGGCGTAGCGCAGATAGGCGGCGGCGAAGACCTGCTCCAGGCTGCGTGGCAGATTGCGTCGCGCACAGGGCTTGCGGTCATCGGTAAGCCCCCAGCCGGCATAGAAGGGCACGCCGTGACAGACGACCCGCTTGCCGGCCATCAGGGCCTCGAAGCCCAGCTGGCTGCTGACGACGTGCACGCACTCGACGGCATCCAGCAGCGACCAGGGGTTGAGAACCTCCCCGATCAGTCGGCAGCCGGGAATCTCGCCGGCATGCAGGAGGTGGCCGGCCTTCTTGCCGGCGATGACATCGGGATGCACCTTGACCAGGATTTCCGCGTCGGGGTGTTCGTCCCGGGCACGATCGAGCATGCACTGGAAATCCTCGGCCGCCGCGAGAGCTCCTTGGATGGACGCATCGCCGGCGGTCTGGTCGACGATCAGTACGCGCGGGCGCTGGTCGCTGAACAGCTGGCGATCCGGGGCATGGTTGTACTTGGACAGACGCAGCTCGCGGAGCCGCTGCATGCCGCGGCTCGCCCGCTCGAGCTCGTCCGCCGGGAAGTCGTCGGCTGCCTGGATCAACTGCTCCAGCTCGGAGGGCCGGCTGGCGTCATAGTAGATGCCTACCGAATCGACGATCAGGCTGTGGGGGGGATGCCCCTCGACGCCGAGCCCCCAGGAACGCAGGAAACCATCCTCGACAGCCAGATAGGGCAGCCCCTGCGCCTCGGCATGGTCACGCGCCTTGCGTGAACTCGGTTTCAAGCCCCAGCCCGCGATCACCCCCGCACGACGCGCCGCCCAGCTACCCAACACGGGGAAGTGCTCGAACTCGGGCAGGCAGGCACGCAGAATCGGCAACGCCCGCATGCGACGCGTGGATACTGCGACAGTTCTGGCAGCTTTGGCTGATCGAGACCTGGTCAAGTGCTTGTCCTGTAAATCCGCGAGCCGATTTATCAAACGGGCGATTGTATCAGGATGTGCAAGAATCGGCGCGGTGTCGCAGGTGAACAACGTAAAACCCGGCCGGGCTGTGCCCGGAGCTTGAAGCTGGAAGAACGGCGCTACGCGCGTTCAAAGAAGGAAGAGGGTAGAACGGCGCTTCGCGCCTTGAAGAGGGAGGAACCCCTTTGCGCCACACACACTGTCACTAGCCTGACTTCTTCCCTCTTCCCTCTTCCCTCTTCCTGCTCGTGCACCCCGCTCGCCTTTGCCGGTACAGTTGCCGCATTCCTCATCCATCGAGGGCTTGAGGTGACGAGCCGATATTTTCGCGCATGATCGTTCCAAGGAGGTCATTATGTTCGGACCGCGCAGCTGGTGCTATCTATTGGTCATTATTGTGGTGACCCAGGCGCTGAGCGGTTGCTCGCCCATTCCGGATATGCCGGGGCCTATCGGCATTCCTGGGCTGTGAGTTAGCTTGTCGGAACACTGACTTGCGGATGACGCCGCATGACGAGAAGAACGGGGACGGTTACGATCGTTCTCTATCAAGTTGGCGACGCTATGGCCCAGGTCACGCGGAAACGGGGCTTCACCGTTGCTCGAGGATGATCGATGCGATTTGCCATTGGCGTTCTTGTGCGCTGCATCCCGGTACACCATTGCAACGCTTCAAGGTCATGGTTCCCTGGTGCGTGAAGGGCTGACCGCGGTGCGCGCCCGACACCTGGATCGGGACCTCGGCATACAGGGTACCCGCCGCGCCTTCCATGCGGGCGGCTCCCGTCGCCTTTCCGTCGAAGGACTGGTAGGCAAGCATGGACTGTCTGAAGCGCTCGTTTCCGCCCTCGTGGACCGGGGAGTCTGGTGACCACATGGCAAAGGCCTGGTCGAATGCTCCCTTCTCGAGGTGGCGGAAGTAACGCTTGCTGGTCGAGACGGGGTCAGTTGCCGCATTGACGGTCTTGTTGTCGGTGGCAGCGGAGCCTTCCTGGCGTTCCGGCGCCGTCGTTATGGGAGCGCAGGCGTTCAGCGAGCCTGACAGCATGGCTAGCAGGCTGGCCAGAGCCGCGCCTTTCAGAAGGATCGGTCGGCGGTCCATCGTCTTGTCTCCTTTCTTTCAATGCATGGGGGTGTCCAAGGTGTCGCCATCGGACTTCCGTTTGCCTGGCGCAGCGTAGCACCGTTCCGGGCTTGTCGGTACAATTGGTGCATACCTCATCCATACTCGCCTGGCTGCTTCCAGAATTGAGTACAGGGCTAGTACAAAGTAGAGCCGAGTAGTAATGACAGATGCCAAGCAGGCCCATGAGACCGGGCTTCGTAGGACCTTCGCCATCATCTCGCACCCTGATGCGGGCAAGACGACCATCACCGAGAAGATGTTGTTGTTCGGTAACGCCATCCAGATGGCGGGGTCGGTGAAGAGCAAGCGGGATGATCGCCACGCCACCTCCGACTGGATGAAGATGGAGCAGGAGCGCGGTATCTCGGTGACGACCTCGGTGATGCAGTTTCCCTACGGGGGTCGGATCGTCAACCTGCTCGATACGCCGGGCCACGCTGATTTCTCCGAAGACACCTACCGCACGCTGACCGCCGTGGATTCGGCGCTGATGGTGATCGACGGGGCCAAGGGTGTCGAGGATCGGACCATCAAGCTGATGGAGGTCTGTCGCTTGCGGACGACGCCGATCCTGACCTTCATCAACAAGATGGATCGCGATATCCGTGACCCCATCGAGGTGATGGATGAGGTCGAGGAAGTGCTGAAGATCAAGTGCGCCCCGATGACCTGGCCGATCGGCATGGGGCGCCACTTCAAGGGGGTCTATCACCTCTACGATGACGTGATTCACCTCTACAAGCAGGGGCAGGGCAACCGCATCCCCGAGGACAACCGCATCGAGGGGCTCGACAACCCCGAAGTCGATGAGGTGCTCGGCGAGGATGCGGCCGAGGAGCTGCGCATGGAGGTCGAACTGGTGCGCGGCGCGTCCTACACCTTCGACCACGATGCCTATCTGCGCGGCGAGCTGTCGCCGGTGTATTTCGGCACCGCCATGGGCAACTTCGGCGTGCGCGAGATGATGGACGGTTTCGTCGAGTATGCTCCGTCTCCGCAGCCGCGCGACACCAATCTGCGCACCGTCGAGGCCGAGGATGGCAGCTTCAGCGGCTTCGTCTTCAAGATCCAGGCCAACATGGACCCCAACCATCGGGATCGGGTGGCCTTCCTGCGGGTGTGCTCCGGCAAGTACGAACGCCACATGAAGATGCGCCATGTACGCATCGGCAAGGACGTCAAGATCGCCGATGCGCTGACCTTCATGGCATCGGACCGGGCTCACGTCGAGGAGGCCTGGCCGGGCGACATCATCGGCCTGCACAACCACGGCACCATCCAGATCGGCGATACCTTTACCCAGGGCGAGAACATGCGCTTCACCGGCATTCCCCACTTCGCCCCGGAGCTTTTCAAGCGTGTGCGTCTCACCGACCCGATGAAGCTCAAGTCCCTGCAGAAAGGCCTGCAGCAGCTCTCCGAGGAGGGCGCCACCCAGGTGTTCATGCCGCTGGACAACAACGACCTGATCCTCGGCGTCGTGGGTGTCCTGCAGTTCGACGTGGTGGCCCACCGGCTCAAGCAGGAATACAAGGTCGACTGCATCTATGAAGGCATCAATGTGCAGACCGCCCGCTGGATCGAGTGCGACGACCCCAAGATGCTGGAAGACTTCAAGCGCAAGGCCAGCGCCAACCTCGCCATCGACGGCGGCGGCCACCTGACCTACATCGCCCCGACCCGCGTGAACCTGCAGATGACTCAGGAACGCTGGCCGAACGTGAAGTTTCATCATACGAGGGAGCACTGACCAGGCGCTGAGCGCCTGGAAGGACGCGGCTGACGCCGCTGGAAGAGCGAAGAACGGCGCTTCGCGCCTTGAAGAGTGAAGAAAAACCTTGACACCCCAACCCCTGGGGCTAGCCTGGCACTCTTCACTCTTCACTCTTCACTCTTCACTCTTCACTCTTCACTCTTCACTCTTCACTCTTCACTCTTCACTCTTCACAACCCCAACTCCTCCACGGCTTCTTCCCGCATCCTGAACTTCTGCACCTTGCCGGTGACGGTCATCGGGAATTCGTCGACGAACTTGATGTAGCGGGGGATCTTGAAGTGGGCGATGCGTTCCTGGCAGAAGGCCTTGAGGGCGTCTTCGTCGAGTGATTCGCCTTCGCTGAGCTTGACCCAGGCCATGATTTCCTCGCCGTACTTCTCGCTGGGCACGCCGATGATCTGGACGTCGGAGATGGCGGGGTGGGTGTAGAGGAAGTCCTCGATTTCGCGGGGGTAGATGTTCTCGCCGCCGCGGATGATCATGTCCTTGATACGTCCGACAATGGCGACGTAGCCGTCGTCGTCCATGGTGGCCAGGTCGCCGGTGTGCATCCAGCCGGCCGGGTCGATGGCGTCTTGGGTGGCGTCCGGGTTGTTCCAGTAGCCGAGCATGACGCTGTAGCCCCGGGTACAGAGTTCGCCGGGCGTGCCGGGCGGCACCACGCTGCCGTCATCGGGGCTGATCAGCTTGACTTCGGTGTGCGGGTGTATGGTGCCGACGGTGGTCACGCGCTTGTCGAGCGGGGCGTCGGTCCTGGTTTGGAAGCTCACCGGGCTGGTCTCGGTCATGCCGTAGCAGATGGTCACTTCCTGCATGTGCATGCGTTCGATGACGCGGCGCATGACCTCGATGGGGCAGATGGAGCCGGCCATGATGCCGGTGCGCAGGGTCGAGAGGTCGAAGTGCTCGAAGTCGGGGTGCTCGAACTCGGCGATGAACATGGTGGGGACCCCGTACAGCGCCGTGGCGCCTTCTTCGCTGACGGCCTGAAGCGTCAGCAACGGGTCGAAGCCCTGGTCCGGGTAGATCATGGTGCTGCCGTGGGTCATGCAGCCCAGGTTGCCCATCACCATGCCGAAGCAGTGGTAGAGCGGGACCGGGATCACCATTCGGTCGCTGGCGTCGAGCTTCATGGTGCGGGCCACGAAGAAGCCGTTGTTGAGGATGTTGTGGTGCGAGAGGGTGGCTCCCTTGGGCGCGCCGGTGGTGCCCGAGGTGTACTGGATGTTGATCGGCTCGTCGAACTGTAGACTGGCCTGGCGTTCGGCCAGTGCCTCGGGGCTGACGTCATCGGCATGCTGGCGCATGGTCTGCCAGGAGCGGATGCCGGGCAGGGCACGAGTGGCATCCAGGCAGATGACGCCGCGCAGTTCGGGCAGGCGCTCGGACTGCCAGCTGTCTGCACCGCTGGCGTCGTTCAATTCGGGTACCAGTTCGGCAAGAGCGGCGACATAATCCGACCCCTTGAAGGCGCCCTGCAGTACCAGGGTCGAGGTGCCGGACTGCCGCAGCGCGTACTCCAGCTCATGGGTCCGGTAGCTGGGGTTGATATTGACCAGAATGGCGCCGAGCTTGGCCGTGGCGAACTGGGTGATCGCCCACTCGGCACAGTTGGGTGACCAGATGCCCACCCGATCGCCTTTCTCCACGCCCAGTGCCATCATCGCCCGCGCCACCCGATCCACCTCGTCACGCAGCTCCCGCCAGCTGTAGCGCAGCCCCTGGTGACGGCTGATCAAGGCATCCCGATCCCCGAAACGGGACACGGTGTCGTCGAAGCAATCCCCGATGGTCTGTCCTTTCAGTGGGGTATCGCTGACTCCGCTGACGTAACTGATCCGGCGTGACATGGCGGCTCCATTTGTTGTTCACCCGGGCTGCGCCCGGAGCTGTAAGCCTTAAGCTGTAAGCTTTAAGAAAAACCAACCGGGCTTCGCCCGGAGCGGTAAGCGATAAGCTGTAAGCTATAAGTCAAACCTTGCCCCGGCTGGGATGAGTCGCAGCATTTTGGCTTACGGCTTACGGCTTACGGCTTACGGCTTACGGCTTACGGCTTACGGCGTCGAGCTTCCCCAACGCTTCCCTCGCTTTCTGATCGACGTCGTCCATCTCCAATCGCATCAAGCGTATGTCTTCCTGCTGACGGTCGAGGTCGGCGCGTTTTTCCTCGAGGATCTCGATGAGTCGTTTGAGCTGTCGGGCGTTTCCGTCGGGCATGGCGTCGTACATCATCACCACCTCGCGGATCTCGGCGAGTGAGAAGCCGAGGCGCTTGCCTCTCAGGGTGAGCTTGAGACGCACGCGGTCCTTGTTGCGGTAGATGCGTTTCTGGCCCTGACGCTGGGGTGACAGCAAGCCTTCCTGTTCGTAGAAGCGGATAGTGCGGGGCGTGACCTCGAAGAGGCCGGCCAGCTCGCTGATGCTGTAGGTGCGTTGCTGTCGGGGCAGCGCCTGGCTGCCGGCATCGCTGCCGCTGGTTGTCGCCTGGTCGGCTGATGAATGCTTGTCTGCGGTAGTCTCTTCGATCATCGAGTGTAGGTGTCCTGTTGACCTCTGAGCGGCCTGGCTTCAAGGCTTCGCCGTCCGGGACGGTGCCTGGAGAAGCGTTTGCCGATATGTCGCAAAGCCTAGATCAGCTTTACGTTTACGTAAAGTGCTTGTTCGACCATGGTGAGGTGTGGGATAAACCAAGCAACTGCTAGGGTAAATGAAGCTGCATGCCCGGGGCATGGGTCTCGGACGGCGCGAGGGCGTCAACGGCTCGCTGCCTGGCAGTACCTGCCCGGGCGTCGCCCATGCGGTCATCGCCCGGTTTCCTGTCGTCTTGTGAGAGGTTCCCATGGATTTTGCGCTGAGCGAGGATCAGAAGGCACTGGCCAATGCGGCTGCGGATTTTGCCCGGGCGGAGTTCAGCGAGCATGCCGCCGGCTGGGATGCGGAGTCGCATTTTCCCGTGGACGTGATTCGGCGCGCCGGAGAGGCCGGCTTTCTGGGCATCTATATTGCCGAGGAGCAGGGTGGTCTGGGCCTGTCGCGTCTCGATGCGTCCCTGATCTTCGAGCAGCTGGCCCAGGGCTGCGTCTCCACCACGGCCTATCTGACCATACACAACATGGTGACCTGGATGGTCGCCTGCTGGGGCAGCGACAGCCTGCGTGATAGACATCTGGCGTCGATGATAGCGGGCGAGTCGCTGGGCTCCTATTGCCTGACGGAGCCCGGCGCCGGTTCGGATGCGGCGAGCCTCAAGACCCGGGCGGTGCGCGATGGCGATTACTATGTACTGAATGGCTCCAAGATGTTCATCTCCGGCGCCGGTGCCACCCAGATGCTGGTGGTCATGGCGCGCACCGGCGAGCCCGACAGTGGTGCCACGGGAATCTCGGCGTTGCTGGTCCCGGCGGATGCCGCCGGCATCGAGTACGGCAGGAACGAGGACAAGATGGGCTGGAAGAGCCAGCCGACCCGTCTGGTGAGCTTCGATGATGTTCGCGTGCCGGTCGGCAATCGCCTGGGGGAAGAGGGCGAAGGCTTCCGGCTGGCCATGCGCGGCCTGGATGGCGGCCGCCTGAACATCGCCAGCTGTTCGCTGGGGGCCGCCCAGCAGGCGCTGACCCTGGCGCGTGACTACATGGCCCAGCGCAAGCAGTTCGGACGCGAGCTGTCGACCTTTCAGGCCTTGCAGTTCAAGCTCGCCGACATGGCCAGCGAGCTGACCGCGGCACGGCTGATGGTGCGCCACGCCGCCTGGCGTCTGGATGCACAGGACCCGGAGGCCACGGCGCACTGTGCCATGGCCAAGCGGTATGCCACGGATGCCGGCTTCAACGTCTGCAACGAGGCCCTGCAACTGCATGGTGGCTATGGCTATATTCGTGAGTATCCCCTGGAGCGTCTGGTGCGTGATACGCGGGTGCATCAGATCCTCGAGGGCACCAACGAGATCATGCGTTTGATCGTGGCGCGCCGCTTGCTGGCCGACGGTGTCATCGAGTCCTTTCAATAACGTTTTAACCCCCTCTCAGGAGAGTCCGGATGAGTGAAGCCCTGGTGCACTTTGAAGAATGGCCGACGCGCGGGGGAGGACGCCTCGGCCTGGCTCGGTTGAATGCGCCGAAAGCCCTCAATGCCTTGTCGCTGGAGATGATCCGGCTATTGAATGAGCAACTGGATGCCTGGGAGCAGGATGACGCCGTAGTGGCCATCTGGCTGGAAGGGGCCGGCGGCAAGGCCTTCTGTGCCGGTGGCGACGTGGTGGCCCTATATCGATCGCTGCAGGAAGACAGTCGTGCCGACTTTGCCGAGACCTATTTCGCTGCCGAGTATGCGCTGGATCATCGGTTGCATACCTGCCCCAAGCCGCTGCTGGTGTGGGGCGACGGCATCATCATGGGTGGCGGCGTGGGCCTGATGGCCGGTGGCTTTCAGCGCCTGGTCACCGAGACCAGCCTGATGGCCATGCCGGAAATCACCATAGGCCTGTACCCGGACGTGGGCGCCAGCTGGTTGCTGGCCCGTCTGCCGAGGGGGATCGGCGCCTATCTGGGCCTGACGGGAGCGCAGCTCAATGCCCGGGACATGCTGGACCTGGGGCTGGCGGATCGCTTCGTGCCGCGTGACCGGCGTGATGCACTGCTGGCGGCGTTGACCGAGGCGGATTACGGAGCGCGCGACATGGCCGGCTGTCGGGGCGCGGTGATCGAGGCGGTAGCGAGTGTCGAAGATCGGCGCCAGGCCCCGCAAGGGCAGGTCATGGCGCAACGCGATCATGTCCAGGCGCTGACCGATCGCGGCACAGTCAGCGAAGCCGTGACGCAGGTGCTGAATGATGACAGCGAGGATGCCTGGATCGCTGCCAACCGCCAGCGGCTGGCCACGGGCTGCCCGATGACCGCCCATCTGGTGTGGCGGATGCTGGAACGCCATCGTCACAGCAGCCTGGCCGAAGCATTTCGCGATGAGCTCGGCGTGTCGGTCCAGGTGTCTCACCACGGGGATGTCGGAGAGGGCGTCAGGGCCCTGCTGGTCGACAAGGATAAGCAGCCGCACTGGTCGCATGCCGACGTGGCCAGCGTGCCCCCGGCGGACGTCGAAGCTCTTCTGCGCTCTCCCTGGGATGACGCCGAGCACCCCTTGAAAGATCTGGGCTGACCGTCGTGTGACCGGAGCCTTGGCGGAAATCCGCCAGTGATTCGAAGCGCAGCATCCTGCTGCCAACATCGAGGAGCAACGCCATGAATATCGCCTTTATCGGACTGGGCAACATGGGCATGCCCATGGCCGGCAACCTGCTGGCCGCCGGGCATGATGTCGTCGTCAATGATCTGGTCGCCAGCGCCATGCAGGCCCTGGAAGAGCAGGGGGCGACACGTGCAGCGAGTGCCGCAGCGGCCTGTGCCGAGGCCGAGGTGGTGATCTCGATGCTGCCGGCGGGTGAGCATGTGCGCCGGCTCTATCTGGGTGACGATGGACCTGGGCTGCTGGATGCCCTGGCGCACCAGCCATTGATCATCGATGCTTCGACGATTTCCCCGGATGATGCGCGCCTGGTCGGTCAGGCGGCCCGCGAGCGTGGCCTGACCTACCTGGATGCGCCGGTTTCCGGCGGCATCGGTGGCGCCCGGGCGGGCACCCTGACCTTCATCGTCGGCGGCGATGCGGCTGGCTTCGAGCTGGCCAGGCCCGTGCTCGAGTGCATGGGTGGCAATATCTTCCACGCCGGTGATATCGGTGATGGCCAGGTGGCCAAGATCTGTAACAACATGCTGCTGGGCATTCTGATGAGCGGTACGGCCGAGGCCCTGTCGCTGGGCGTGAAGAATGGCCTGGATCCGGCGGTACTGTCGGAGATCATGAAGCAGAGCAGTGGCGGCAACTGGGCGTTGAACGTCTACAACCCGTGGCCGGGCGTGATGGCGGAATCGGCGGCGTCGCGGGATTATCAGGGCGGCTTTCTCACCGACCTGATGGCCAAGGACCTGGGGCTGGCCTGGGAGCTGGCGCAGAAGACGCGGGCCACGGTGCCCATGGGCTCCCAGGCGCGCAATCTGTTCGCTCTGCACAGTGCCCAGGGCAGCGGCAGGCTGGACTTCTCGAGCATTCAGAAGCTCTACCGTGCCGGTGAAGACGACTGACAGAGTGGCGATCCTTGCCAGCAGCATCGAAGTCGAGCCGTCGGGGTGAGGGGTTGGTTTTTCGGTTCATTTGGTCTACATTTTATAAAAATATCGATATTTTTATGTGGAGCCTCGCATGAGCCAGATTACCCGCATGACCTGGGACGACCCCTTTCGCCTGGTCGACCAGCTCGAGGAGGACGAACGCCTCGTCCAGCAGACGGCGCATGATTACTGTCAGGACAAGCTGCTGCCACGCGTGCTCGAGGCCAATCGTCACGAGCGCTTCGACCGCGAGATCATGACCGAGATGGGCGCGCTGGGCCTGCTGGGGGCCACCATCGAGGGTTATGGCTGTGCGGGCATGAACTATGTCAGCTATGGCCTGATCGCCCGCGAGGTCGAACGCGTGGATTCCGGCTATCGCAGCGCCATGAGCGTGCAATCGAGCCTGGTGATGTACCCCATCCATGCCTTCGGCAGCCAGGCCCAGAAGGATAGATACCTGCCACACCTGGCCACCGGCGAGTGGGTGGGGGCCTTCGGCCTCACCGAGCCGGATCACGGATCCGATCCGGGCAGCATGTCGACCCGAGCGGTGCGCACCGAGCATGGCTGGCGCCTCAACGGTACCAAGACCTGGATCACCAACTCCCCGATCGCCGATGTCTTCGTGGTCTGGGCGCGGGACGAGGAAGGCGTGGTGCGGGGATTCATCCTCGACAAGGGCATGCCCGGGCTCACGGCGCCCAGGATCGACGGCAAGTTCAGCCTGCGTGCCTCGGTCACCGGGCAGATCGCCATGCAGGATGTCGAGGTGAGCGATGAACAGCGCCTGCCGGACGTCACCGGACTCAAGGGGCCGTTCTCCTGCCTGAATCGTGCGCGCTACGGCATCGCCTGGGGCAGCATGGGCGCCGCCGAGGCCTGCTGGCACGCCGCCCGCGACTACACCCTGGAACGCAAGCAGTTCGGTCGTCCGCTGGCGGCCAACCAGCTCATCCAGAAGAAACTCGCCGACATGCAGACCGAGATCGCCCTGGGACTGCAGGGCACGCTGCGCGCCGGTCGCATGATCGACGACGGCCAGCTCGTGCCCGAGGTGATCTCGCTGATCAAGCGCAACAACTGCGGCAAGGCGCTGGATATCGCCCGCCAGGCCCGCGACATGCACGGTGGCAATGGCATCAGCGACGAATATCACGTGATCCGCCACGTGATGAACCTCGAAGCGGTCAATACCTACGAAGGCACCCATGATGTCCACGCGCTGATTCTGGGGAGGGCGCAGACCGGTCTGCAGGCGTTCACTGGTTAGGTGTGATGGGCGAGGTGTGAGGAGTGAGGTGTGAGTGGGGTGCGCCCCGTGTACCTCAAGCCACTCGTCGATTCATGCAGTGTTCAGCGTTACCGGAGGTATGGTCCGGAGGGCGATGCAGCCTGTAGCCGGGAGCGAGGGGCAAGCCGAAGAGGAGGTCCGACGCCACGGATGTCGTCGGTAGCGCCCATGGATGGGTTCATAGCGCCTCCTCGTAGGCTTGTCGTCGAGCCTCTTTGAAAGGAAAAGGAACCAGGATGAGCGGACCATTGGCAGGCGTCGTGGTGCTGGATATGTCGCGGGTGCTGGCCGGTCCCTGGGCCGGTCAGCTTCTGGCGGATCTCGGTGCCCGTGTCATCAAGATCGAACACCCCGAGCGCGGCGATGATACCCGCGGCTGGGGGCCGCCCTGGTGGCAGGGCGAGGCGGATGCCGAGCGGCTGGCCGCCTACTACTTGTGCGCCAATCGCGGCAAGCGGTCGCTGGCGGTGGACATCGCTACCCCGGATGGCCAGGCACTGATCCGCGAACTGGCGGCGGGCGCCGATGTGCTGCTGGAAAACTTCAAGGTCGGTGGCCTGGCGCGCTACGGCCTGGATCCGGCCAGTCTACGCGAACGCAACCCGCGCCTGATCGCCTGTTCGATTACCGGCTTCGGCCAGGACGGCCCCTATGCAGGGCGCGCCGGCTATGACTTCATGATCCAGGCCATGGGTGGCCTGATGAGCCTGAGCGGCGAACCCGACGGCATGCCGATGAAGACCGGGGTGGCGATCACCGATGTTATGACCGGGCTCTATGCCACCATCGGGGTGCTGGCCGCCCTGCATGAGCGGCGTGACTCCGGAGTCGGGCAGCATATCGATCTGGCCCTGCTGGATGTCCAGGTCGCGACCCTGGCCAATCAGGCCCTCAATACCCTGGTCAGCGGCAACAGTCCGCAGCGTCACGGCAATGCCCATCCCAATATCGTGCCTTACCAGGCCTTCGCCTGCGCCGATGGCTATCTGGTGCTGACCGTGGGCAATGACGCCCAGTTCGCCCGGCTTGCCGAACTGTTGGGCCAGCCGGCCTGGGCCGAGGACGCGCGGTTTGCTACCAATGCGGCGCGGGTGGCCCATCGCGAGACTCTGGTCGAGGCGATCAAAGGGGTGCTGGTGTCGCGTCGCCGCGATGACTGGCTGGCCGAGCTCGAGGTGGCGGGCATCCCGGCGGGGCCGATCAACACCCTGAGAGAAGCACTGGCCGATCCCCAGGTTAAACACCGAGGATTGTGTCGTGAGCTCGAGCGGGACGGACAGCGACTGCCGCAGGTGGCCAACCCGCTGCGCTTCGATGGCCAGAGTTCCACCAGCGACACGCCACCGCCGACACTGGGTCAGGACAGCGATGCCGTGCTCGGCGAGATGGGCCTGTCGAACGCGGAGATCGCCGAGCTCAAGCGACGCGGCATCGTGCGCTGAGGCGCTGGCGGCGTGGTGCGCTGAGGCGCGGGCGGCGTGGTGCGCTCAGGTCAGGTGGTTGTCCCAGCGTATCGGCAGGTCGTGGATCTGTTGAGGGGCGCTGCCATCGCCGCCAAGGCGATACAGTCCGCCACGACCCGATGAGACCAGAAAGCCGCCCTGGCCGTCACAGCGCGCGCCGGCGGCATCCGACAGGTCGTGGCTGGCGAGCAGTTCGCCGTGGCGGCTGTCGAGTACCAACACCCGATGACCGCGTGGGGCCGTCACCAGGGCAAGCGGTGATCGACGCGAGAGGGCGATGCTGGCGGTGTACTGGCGCAGCTCGGCGGTCAAGTCGTCGGGAAGCGCGATTTCCGAGAAGTCACCGTCGGCTGATAGACGAGCGATCAGCGGACGCCGTTCCCACTCCGGACCCTGGTATTGATAACCGGCGACCACGGTGCCATCGGTACCGACATCCAGGTGCCGGCAACTGAGCTGATGGTGGCTGGGCCGGTGGCGTGCCAGGATCTCGCCGTCGCGGCGGTCCATCAGCAGCAATGCCGGCTCCATGTCGTCCAGGTTGAGCTTGGCCCGCCCGTAGTCCGGGTGGGTGCGAATGCCGCCCAGGGCCACGGCCAGGGTCTGTCCGTCCGGCATCAGGCGCAATTCGTGGGGCCCGATGCCATCCAGCGGCATGTCGGCGAGGTGGCGATAATCCGCTCTGGCATCGTAGACACGCACCAGGCCGGCGGCGTCGTCGATGCGATTGGCCGTGACATACAGGTGATGGCCGTCGGCGTCGAAGACGCCATGCCCATAGAAGTGAAAGCCGTCGCCGGCGTCGATGCGCCGGATTTCGGCCCTGGCGTCGCCGTCAATGACATGCAGTGAGCGCCCGGGACGGCGGGCAAAGAGCACGGCCTGGGCGCTGTCGGGGCGCAAACAGCCACCATGGCACCGCTCCGAGACGGCAATGCGATAGGCCTGCTTGCGGCCGGGGGCGAAGGCCTGGATATAGTGCCGGCCTTCGGCGTCATCGGCGGCACTGAACAACCATTCGGCGTCTTCACGGCCGGGCAGCCCCCAGCTCAGAGAGGGCAGGCTCATGGCGCCGAGACCGAGAAGTCCGTTCTTGAGCAGGGTGCGGCGCTGCATGACTCAGTCTCCATCGCTGGAATTGAAGCCGCGTACCATGCCCAATTCGCGGCCGATGGTCTCGAGCTGGTGGCGCAACTGGCCGACCTGGACATACAGACCCTGGAGGGCTCGAAAGCGGTCGCGGTCGTCGAGCGCGGGTGCCACGCCTGCCGCCATCTCGGCGGCGCCCTGGCGTGCCCTGTCCAGTCCGGCGCCGAACTCGGCGGCCAGCTCTGGCTTGCCGCGCGCGTTGAGCAGGGTCCTGAGGCCAGGGAGGAAGGTGTCTTCCAGGCCACGCAGGCTGGCCTCGATCAAGCGCACGGAGCGCTCGCTGCGCCAGGCTTCGGCCAGGTAGCCATTGGCACTGCCGCCGGTCAGCCCCATGGGCTCGCCGAGTCGCTTGGTCTCCAGGGTTTCCAGGGCGAGCAGGGCGCCATGCAGGGTGGCGGTGGTGTAACTCTGAGTGCCCCGATAATGGTCGCCGAAGCGCTGCCAGTCGCGTTGCAGGGCACCGGCGGTATCGGCCAGATGGGTGGTAATGGCGCTCATCAGGCCGCAGGCAATCGGCTGCGCCAGGGCATCCGTGCCCTGCATGCTGTCATCGAACAGCAGGTACTCCAGGGCCGGAAAGCCCTGGGAGGCGACGCTGTCCTCGGCGATCTGCTCGGCGGTGGGCGCCTCTTCCCTGGCGAGCCAGGACTGCATCTTGCGGCCGACGAGGTTCTTGCGGTCGGGCCAGAATTGCATCTGCCAGGCACGGCTGTTCTGTTCGATGGGCCCGAAGTCGACAAAACGAACGGCCTGCCAGGCCTGCCAGGCCTCCATCCAGTCCCGGGTGAGCCGTTGGCGGTGGGCGTCGCTGGCATTGTTGCAGAAGCGTTCGGCACTGGCCTCCAGGCGTTCACTGGCGTCATTCAGGGCGCCATAACGCTGCTCGATGGCCTGGTGCCAGTGCTCCCTGGCCTGGGGCGAGGTGTCATCGGCCAGCAGCGAGGCGCTGGCCAGGGTGAGGGCAGCCAGACCGAGCCGGCCAAGCTGCTTGAATAGGCGTGGTGTCATCATCAGGGGTCCTTCACAGGGATTCGAGAAACCGAATCAGCGCCTGGCGCTTTTCCGCCGGCAGCTGCCGATAGGCCGCGGCGCTGGCCTTGGCTTCGCCGCCGTGCCAGAGGATGGCTTCTTCCAGGGTGCGGGCGCGGCCGTCGTGCAGGAAGCCGGCGCGAGGGTTGACCTTGTGGGTCAGGCCGATGCCCCAGAGTGGCGGAGTACGCCACTCCCGGCCACTGGCCGCGAATTCCGGTCGATGGTCGGCCAGTGCCTTGCCCATGTCGTGCAACAGCAGGTCGCTGTAGGGCCAGATGGTCTGGTCGGCCAGGGCGGCGCGTTCGGTGTTCTGGGGTGTCTGGTGGCGCGGGGTGTGACAGCTGGCGCAGCCGATGTCGTTGAAGATCCGGGCACCGGCCTGAACCTCGGGGTCGTCGAGGTTACGCCGCTGAGGCACGGCGAGGCTGCCGGCGTAGAAGGTGATGAAGCGTGCCACCTTGTCGCTGACTTCCGCCTCGCCGCCATGCGGGAAGCGTTCGCACTCCTGGCTGGGCATGCAGTCGGTGGTGGGCACCAGGTTAGAGGTCAACCCCATGTCGCCGGCGAAGGCATGCAGGCTCTGCTGCTCTATGCTGGGTTCGCCGGCTTTCCAGCCGAAGCGACCCACCACGGTCTTCTCCTTGCGGATGTCCCAGACGCGGTTGACGCGCCCCGAGATGCCGTCGCCATCGGCGTCGTGGGGATCAGCCGCGGCTTCGAGGGCCTCGGCGGGGAGTGTCTCGAGCAGGCCCAGGCCGATCATCGGCGGCGCCACGCGTGGCGAGGTAAGCAGGTTGTCGGGTAGCGGCCCGTAACCCGGCGTCTCGATGGCATAGTGTGGTTTGCGCAGGCTGACGGTTTCGCCGCCTGCCAGCTCGACCGGGCGTTCAGTGTAGGTCAACACTAGGTTGCCTTCCGGCTCGGCGCCGGTGATGGCGGCTGTCTGCAACTGAGTGCCATAGGTCGGCGCCGGGTGCACGCCGCGTTGCTTCAGGGTCTGGTCGGTTGCGCCGGCGTCCGGCAAGGAGAGGCGCAGGAACAGCGAGACGGAGGATTCATCGCCGCTTGGTGGGTGACCGCGCCCATCCTTGATGTGGCAGCCCTGACAGCTGTTGGTATTGAAGAGCGGCCCCAGGCCGTCGCGTGCCTCGGTGCTGGCCGGCGCCTCGACCCAGGGGTTGCGAAAGAAGCTGTTGCCGACGCTGAAGTCGAGCCGTTGGGTCATCGACATGTTGTCCAGAGGCAGGGAGTAGGCGTTGTGATCGAACTGCTCGACCGAGCCCTGCCCGCCGGTGTCAGGCGTCTGCTGAAGCGGCGAGGAGGTATCGTCCGAGGCCTGTGCCGGACCGGTGAGGTAGACAATCAGCAGGCTGGCCATGCCGAGCCCGTGCTGCCGCTGCAAGCCTGTTTTGCGTTCAAGCCGGGGCATCTTCTTCCTGCCTTGTGGTAACGAGAACGCCGCCGTTACCGGCGGCGAGGATGGTGCAGACGTCACCTGCCTGCAGGTGACGCGATCAGTTAAAATTTGTGGCCGGCATCATCCGGTTGCAGTGAATCCACGCCAAGGGCGCCGGCAGCCTTTTCGATGGTGCCGGTCTGCTTGACCAGCGAGGCGATGGCGCTGTTGACCAGTTCGGCGCCTTTCTCGTTCCCCGGGGCGATCATCATGTCGAAGTACATCGGACTCTCGTCGGCCTCGGCGGCGTTCTTGATCTCGCCGAGTTGTTGCATGCTGGCGTCCAGCCGCTCGGACAGGGTGGCAGCCAGTTCGGCATTCTGGCTGGTGAGCAGGTCGGCCAGCGCCGGGCCTTCGAGAGTGCTGCCGTCCAGCCGTTCATAGCGGCCGGTGTAGATGTTGTGTATGCCCTGACCGTTGAAGTAGTGGGAGTTGTGGGTGTTGTCGCTGAAGCAGTCGTGTTCGTCCTCGACGGAATTGGCCACCAGGGCGACCTTCATGCGCTCGCCTGCCAGTTCGCCGAGCGACAGTGAGCCCATGCCGAACAGCATGCGCCGCAGACCTTCCTGCGGAGATCTGGCCAGCAACGTCTGGCGATAGTTGTCTTTCTTCTGTGGCGCCCACTGCGCCACCATCCACTCGAGGTCGTTGATCAGCAGCTGGGAAGCGGCTTCCAGATAATGGCCACGGCGCTCGCAGTTGCCGTGAGTGCAGTCTTCACCGCTCATGAAGTCGCTGGCGGGGCGATTTCCATGACCAGCGTCGAAGCCGTTGAGGTCCTGGCCCCAAAGCAGGAATTCGATGGCATGGTAGCCGCTGGCCACGTTGGCCTCGGAGCCACCGATCTCGTTGAGGCCGGCGAGCAGTTCGGGCGTCAGCTCGCTGACATCCACCTTCTTGCCACCCACCTGGATGCTCTGGTTGGCGATGATGTTGGCCGTGGCGCCGGCATTGCCGAGCTCGTGATGGTAATCGTCGCTCTTCACATAGTCGATCATGCCTTCATCCAGTGGCCAGGCGTTGAGCTGACCTTCCCAGTTGTCCACCACTGGGTTGCCGAAGCGGAAGACCTCGGTCTGCATGTAGGGAATGCGCGCCTGCCGCCAGGCATCGCGGGCGGCCTGAAGGGTTTCCTGGCTGGGGTTGTCGAGCAGGGCATCGATGCGCTCATCGAGGGTGCGGGCCGCTCCCAGGGCATCGTCAAAGTTGGCATGTGCCAGATCGGCATAGTGGCCGACGACCTGCTCGGCGGTGACATCGCCCTGACTGGCCATGGCGGACGCCGGGAACAGGGCGGCTAGCAGTACGGCACGGCGCAGCGGGCGCTGGACGAAACGAGTCGGCATAAGGAAGTCCTTTTGGTTATTGGCAGATACGCTGACTGGTGGCGTAATGATAACCAATATCGGATAAGGACGCGAATGCGATTTTTTACCATTTGTAAACGAAGTGCGAGCGGAGAAGAGGGAAGAGGTAAGAGGGAAGAAAGAAGCTGGAAGCTGGAAGCTGGAAGCTGGAAGAAACCCCCAAGCCCCAAGCTTGTCGCCTTACACCTCACGCCTCACGCCTCACACCGTTCAGCGCGGTGAGAAGCGTCGGTTGATGCCGGTTTCGGCGATCATGCGTGTCGAGATCTCTTCCACCGAGAAGCGGGTCGTGTCGATGAAGGGGATATGCATGCGCCGATACAACGCTTCGGCCTGGGTGACTTCCTGAACGCACTGGTCCATGGAGCTGTAGCGGCTGTTGGGGCGGCGTTCGTGACGAATGGCCGCCAGCCGGCGGGGGTCGATGGTCAGGCCGAACAGCTTGTGGCGATGCTGTTCCAGCACCTTCGGCAGCTTGAGCTTGCCGCTTTCGTCCAGGTCGTCTTCGGTAAGGGGGTAGTTGGCGGCGCGGATGCCGAACTGCAGGGCCAGGTAGAGCGAGGAGGGGGTCTTGCCGCAGCGCGAGACGCCGACCAGGATGATGTCGGCCTGGTCGTACTGGTGGGTACGGGCGCCGTCGTCGTTGTCCAGGGCGAAATGCACCGAGTGAATGCGGTCCATGTAGACATCGTCGCTACCGATGGCGTGGGTCCGCCCCACGCTGTAGGAGGAATGGGTCGCCAGCTCCTGTTCCAGCGGCTCCAGGAAGGTGGAAAAGATATCGACCTTGAAGCCCGGTGCTTCGCGGATGACCTCGCGGATTTCGCTGTCGACCACGGTGTCGATGATGATCGGCTTTTCCCCGTCACGGGCCGCCGTGGAGGCGATGACCGCCGCCAACTGATGCGCCTTGTCGACGCTGTCGATGTACGGCTTGGTGATCATCCTGATCTCGACGTTCTCGAACTGCGCCAGCAGGCTGCGGCCCAGGCTCTCGGCGGTGATGCCGGTGCCATCGGATATGAAGAAAGCGGTACGTGTCATGTGACTCTCGACGCCAGGTGGAGGTTGCGAGCATTGTCAGTTGCCGAGAGGGATTGCACAAGCGGTCCTGCCGGCTAGCGAGCCGCGAGACGCGACGCGATAAACGAGAAACGAGAAACGAGAAACGAGAAACGAGCAGAATGTTGCCACCGCGCGTTTGGCTCTACAGGTCGCCGCCCATAGCCTGTTCCTCACACCTCACACCTCACACCTCACACCTCACACCTCACACCTCACACCTCACACTTCACACTTCACACTTCACACTTCACTGCCTGCAGCTCGCCGCTCGCGACTACATAACCCCAGCCATTTCGACGAATGTTGTAAAAAACCTCCAGTGACTTCGATGTTAGACCAATGGCGAATATGGAAGGCCGCTGGTAGAGTCGCGATCATCCATTCATGACGCTGTGTCATGGACTTTCTTGCGTCGACATCCAGGGGGTTGCGTGGACGATAATATTCTGTGGTTCGAAGAGTTGGGCATGAACGATGTCGAGCGAGTCGGGGGCAAGAATGCCTCGCTCGGCGAAATGATTTCCGGCCTGGCCGGTGCCGGTGTCACCGTGCCGGGCGGGTTCGCGACCACGGCCCACGCCTACCGCGAGTTCCTGTCTCACGAAGGCCTGAACGAGCGCATCAACCAGCGTCTCGCCAAGCTGGACGTGGATGATGTCAATGCGCTGGCCGAGGCCGGGGCGGAGATTCGTCAGTGGGTGATCGACACGCCCTTGCCGCCGGCCTTCGAGCAGGCGTTGCGCGAGAGCTACGAGCAGCTGCAGGCGCGTCACCCCAATCTCAAGGTGGCGGTGCGCAGCTCGGCTACCGCCGAGGACCTGCCGGATGCCTCCTTCGCCGGGCAGCAGGAGACCTTCCTCAACATCGAAGGCTTCGACAACATCAAGCGTGCCGTGCATGAGGTCTTCGCTTCGCTGTTCAACGACCGGGCCATTTCCTACCGCGTGCACCGTGGCTACCCTCACGAGAATGTCGCCTTGTCGGCGGGTATCCAGAAGATGGTGCGTTCCGAGACCGGGGCCTCCGGCGTGATGTTCACCCTGGATACCGAGTCCGGCTACCGCGATGCGGTCTTCGTCACGGCTTCCTGGGGCCTCGGCGAAACCGTGGTACAGGGTGCGGTCAATCCCGATGAATTCTATGTGCACAAGCCGACCCTGGCGGCGGGGCGGCCGGCGGTGCTGCGTCGCAACCTGGGCTCCAAGCTGATCAAGATGATTTACACCGAAGACGCCAGTGCCGGCAAGTCGGTGGAAACCGTGGATGTGCCCTTCGCCGACCGTGCGCGTTTCTGTATCAATGACGACCAGATCATGTCGCTGGCGCGTCAGGCGGTGACCATCGAGAAGCACTATGGCCGACCCATGGATATCGAATGGGCCCTGGATGGTGATGATGGTGCCCTCTACATCGTGCAGGCGCGCCCCGAGACCGTGGTATCCCAGCAGGAAGGCGGCAAGCTCGAGCGTTTCCAGCTCAAGGAAAAGGGCCGCACCCTGGTGACCGGCCGCGCCATCGGTCAGCGCATCGGGCGTGGTGAGGTCAAGGTCGTGGATGCGCCGGATGATATGTACAAGGTCAATGCCGGTGATGTGCTGGTGACTGACATGACGGACCCGGATTGGGAGCCGATCATGAAGCGGGCCTCGGCCATCGTCACCAACCGCGGTGGACGTACCTGCCACGCGGCGATCATCGCCCGTGAGCTGGCGATCCCGGCCGTGGTGGGCTGCGGAGATGCCACGGCTGCCCTGAGCGATGGCCAGGAGGTGACGGTCTCCTGCGCCGAGGGGGATACCGGCCATGTCTACGAGGGGCTGCTGGAGTTCGATCGCAACGTCACCAGTGTCGATGCGATGCCCGAAATTCCCTTCAAGATCATGATGAACGTGGGCAATCCGGATCGCGCCTTCAGTTTTGCCAGCCTGCCGAATGCGGGGGTCGGCCTGGCACGCCTGGAGTTCATCATCAACCGCATGATCGGTGTGCACCCCAAGGCACTGCTGGAATACGACAAGCAGACCACCGATCTGCAGCAGACGATCGATCTGCGCACGGCCGGCTATGATGATCCGGTGAGCTTCTACGTCGACAAGCTGGTCGAGGGCATCTCGACCCTGGCGGCATCCTTCTATCCCGAACGGGTGATCGTGCGCCTGTCGGACTTCAAGTCCAACGAGTACGAGAACCTGATCGGCGGCAAGCTCTACGAGCCGGGGGAAGAAAACCCCATGCTCGGCTTCCGCGGTGCCGCGCGCTATCTCTCCGAGGCCTTCCGCCCCTGCTTCGAACTGGAGTGCCGGGCACTCAAGCGGGTGCGTGATGAAATGGGTCTCGACAACATCGAGATCATGGTGCCCTTCGTGCGGACCACCGAAGAGGCGAAGGAAGTCGTCGACCTGCTGGCGGCCAATGGCCTGGAGCGCGGTCGTGACAACCTCAAGGTCATCATGATGTGCGAGCTGCCGGCCAACGCCCTGCTGGCCGATGAGTTCCTGCAGTACTTCGACGGCTTCTCCATCGGTTCCAACGACCTGACCCAGCTGACCCTGGGGCTGGATCGCGACTCGGGGATCGTGGCGCACCACTTCGAGGAGCGCAATCCGGCCGTGAAGAAGCTGCTGGCCATGGCCATCCAGGCGTGCAAGGCCCAGGGCAAGTACGTGGGCATCTGCGGCCAGGGCCCGTCGGACCATCCCGATCTGGCCAAGTGGCTGATGGAGCAGGGCATCGACTCGGTGTCCCTGAATCCGGATGCGGTGCTGGAGACCTGGTTCATGCTGGCAGGCGAGAAACTGGGCTGAACGCTCTGCTCGCCCTGAAGGACGCTCGTGACACCCGGCTTGCCGGGTGTCACGCGTTTGCGCGTGCAGCGCCCGGAGGTCCACATCGACGCGGGTTTTTGGCACCATGTCGCGTCTATCCTGATCAAGGACTCGCGCGATGACGTATTTTGTGGTGATGGGGGGCCTGGCCCTGTCACTGAGTGTGCTGGCGGGCTGGACCCTGTGGCGATGCCTGCGCTGGCTGGGCCGCCGGCTGGGCCTGTCGCGGGGCCGTCAGCAGGCCCGGGGTTCGAGCGGGCGTTCGACCCGGGCCCATTCACGGCCGAAGCAGGAAAAGCTCAAGCTTGACCAGGCCGACAAGGCGAAATCCGGCAAGGCCTCGGCCTCGAAAGCGACTTCACAAAAAGCGACCTCACAAAAGGCCGGAGAGCGGTCAGCGTCGCAGCGCGGTCGGGATCGGACACCCAGCGAGCCCTGGAAGCTGACCCGCGCCCTGGCGCCCCTGGCTGCGACCTGGTCGCTGGCGCTGGTGGCCGGCCTGCTTTATGGCGGAGCCCGGCTAGCGGAATTCGGCATGGCTGCGCGGCCGGGTTCGGCGCCGGCGGCGTATCATCGGCTGGTGGAGGTTATCGGCCTGGGTGCCGCCGGTCTGGCCGGCATCACCCTGATCGGGGGGCTGGCCTGGTGGCGCTGTTATCGCGCAGACAAGGCCCGGGACTGAGCCCAGCTAGGCACTGTCTAAAAAGTCGACGAGCGAAGGTTAGACAAGGCGAAAATCTACGAAAACGCGAAGTTTACAAGGAGTAAATGAGCATTTTGATCGGACTCGCGCGCGAGAAGATTTTCAACGCCGTATAACCGAGCGCAGATAGTTTTCGGACAATGCCGAGTCCCTGACCCAGTGTCAAAGCAGCCTGACACTGTGCCCGATTTCCTGGCAAACCCGTCTCAACCCAGCGAAAGCTGGCGCTCGCTGATCACGACACCGTTGTTGTCGGCATACAACCACTGGCCGGGTGAGAGGGTCACACCGCCGAAGGTGACGGGGATATCGCGCTGACCTTCACCACGCTTATCGCTCTTGCGCGGATGAGTGGCCAGCGCCTGGATGCCCAGTTCGGTCTCGGCCAGTTCGTCGACGTCACGCACGCAGCCGTACATGATCACCCCGGCCCAGCCATTGCCGGCGGCCTTTTCGGCCAGCATGTCGCCGAGCATGGCACAGCGGGTGGAGCCGCCGGCATCGACCACCAGGATGGCACCTTCGCCGGGCTCGTCGATGGCCTGCTTGACCAGCGAATTGTCCTCGAAGCATTTGACGGTGCGCACCGGCCCGCCGAAGGCCTCGATGCCACCGACATTCAGCAGTATGGGGTCGAGCACGGCGACTTCAGGATATTCATCGCAGATATCGGGGGTGATGATGGTCGTCATGGTGGGCGGCCTCCTCATGATGCGTGAAGCCCCGATGATGCCACAGCCGGCGACAAGGAAAATGCTCCCTTGGTGGGTACAAAGGGGCAGGCCAGACATAAAAAAAGCGCCCCGTGGGGCGCTTCTGTCATCGGCTCCGGCCGCGACGCCGGGGCGTCGCGGCCTTCGATGTTGCGAGCATCGGAGTCGAGCGTACTGATTCCTCAGGCCTCCTGGGCCACCGGAATCACGTTGGAGGCGGCGTTCTGGAACTCCTCGATCTCGTGGAAGTTCATGTAACGGTAGATCTCGCCTGCCATGGCATCGAATTCTGCCATGTAACGACGGTACTCGTCGACACTCGGCAGACGACCCTCGACGGCGGAGACGGCAGCCAGCTCGGCCGAGGCCAGGAAGACATCGGCGCCGTCACCCAGACGGTTGGGGAAATTGCGCGTCGAGGTGGAGACCACGGTGCTCTTGGCGGCGACGCGCGCCTGGTTACCCATGCACAGTGAGCAGCCGGGCATTTCCATGCGCGCGCCGGCGCGGCCATAGATGCCGTAGTAGCCTTCCTCGGTGAGCTGGTGCTGGTCCATCTTGGTCGGTGGGGCGAGCCACAGCTTGGTCTTCAGGCTGCCGGCGGGCTGCTTCTCGAGCAGTTTGCCGGCGGCACGGAAGTGACCGATGTTGGTCATGCACGAGCCGATGAAGACCTCGTCGATGGAGCGGCCGGCGACATCGGAGAGCAGGCGGGCGTCGTCCGGGTCGTTGGGCGCGCAGAGGACCGGCTGGTCGAGCTGGTCGAGGTCGATCTCGATGACTTCGGCGTACTCGGCGTCCTTGTCGGCACGCATCAGGCTGGGGTTATCCAGCCATTCCTGCATGGCCAGGATACGGCGTTCGATGGTCCGCTTGTCGCCGTAGCCGTTGGCGATCATCCACTTGAGTAAGGTGACGTTGGACTTGAGGTATTCGCTGACGCTGTCGTCGGAGAGCGTGATGGTGCAACCGGCGGCACTGCGCTCGGCGGAGGCATCGGAAAGCTCGAAGGCCTGTTCGACGGTGAGATCCTCGAGGCCTTCGATTTCCAGGATGCGGCCGGAGAAGGCGTTCTTCTTGCCGGACTTCTCGACGGTCAGCAGGCCCTGCTGGATGGCGTAGTAGGGGATCGCATGGACCAGGTCACGCAGGGTGACACCCTGCTGGCGCTTGCCCTTGAAGCGCACCAGCACGGATTCCGGCATGTCCAGCGGCATGACGCCGGTGGCGGCGGCGAAGGCCACCAGCCCGGAACCCGCCGGGAAGGAGATGCCCATCGGGAAGCGCGTGTGGGAATCGCCGCCGGTACCCACGGTGTCGGGCAGCAGCATGCGGTTGAGCCAGCTGTGGATGATGCCGTCGCCGGGGCGCAGGGAGACGCCGCCACGGTTCATGATGAAGTCGGGCAGGGTGTGGTGGGTTTCCACGTCCACCGGCTTGGGATAGGCGCTGGTGTGGCAGAAGGATTGCATCACCAGGTCGGACTGGAAGCCCAGGCAGGCCAGGTCCTTGAGTTCGTCGCGGGTCATCGGGCCGGTGGTGTCCTGGGAACCGACGGTAGTCATCTTCGGCTCGCAGTACATGCCGGGACGCACGCCTTCCATGCCGCAGGCCTTGCCGACCATCTTCTGTGCCAGGGTGAAGCCACTGTTGCTGTCCGCCGGCTGTTCCGGGCGGCGGAAGACCTCGGACGGTTCGAGCCCCAGGTGGTCGCGTGCCTTGGCGGTCAGGCCGCGGCCGATGATCAGCGGAATGCGGCCGCCGGCACGCACCTCGTCGAGCAGCAGCTGCGTCTTGAGTTCGAAGGTGGTCAGGACTTCGTCGGTGCCGTGACGGCAGACCCTGCCTTCATACGGGTAGACGTCGATGACATCGCCCATCTCGAGCTTCTCGACATCCATCTCGACGGGCAGGGCGCCGGAATCTTCCATGGTATTGAAGAAGATGGGCGCGATCTTGCCGCCGAAGCAGAAGCCGCCGGCGCGCTTGTTGGGGACATTGGGGATGTCGTCGCCGAAGTACCAGAGCACGGAGTTGGTGGCCGACTTGCGCGAGGAACCGGTGCCGACCACATCACCCACGTAGGCGACCGGGAAGCCCTGGGCGCGGACGTCCGCGATCTGCTTGAGCGGGCCGGTGCTGCCGGGCTCGACCGGCTCGATGCCATCACGCTCGTTCTTGAGCATGGCATTGGCGTGCAGCGGAATGTCGGGACGTGACCAGGCATCCGGCGCCGGCGAGAGGTCATCGGTGTTGGTCTCGCCGGGCACCTTGAAGACGCTCAGGGTGATCTTCTCGGCCAGTGCTGGCCGCGACAGGAACCATTCGGCCTCGGCCCAGGAGCGGATGATGTCCCTGGCGACCTCATTGCCGGTCTTGGCGCGCTCTTCCACGTCATGGAAGGCATCGAACATCAACAGCGTGTGCTTGAGCTGTTCGCCGACCTCAGTGGCCAGTGCCGCGTCATCGAGCAGTTCGACCAGCGAGACGATGTTGTAGCCGCCCTGCATGGTGCCGAGCAGCTTGACGGCGTGGATCCTGTCGATCAGCGGGGACGTGGCCTCGCCCTTGGCGATGGCGGTGAGGAAGGCGGCCTTGACGTAGGCGGCCTCATCGACGCCGGGGGGAACGCGGTTGGTCAGCAGGTCGAGAATGAGCTCTTCCTCGCCGGCCGGCGGGTTTTTCAGCAGTTCGACCAGGGCGGCCGTCTGCTCGGCATTCAGCGGCTTCGGCGGAACGCCGTCCCGGGCACGTTCCTCGACATGTTGGCGATAGGCTTCAAGCACGTGGTGGCCCTCATTGGTTATGGCGGCCGACGCTCTCGGTCTGGCGGGCAGCGGGCCCGACAGGGGTGGGTCGGCACTTGGACGTCGCAGTCATCGGTCGCAATATTCTAGAAGAAACTGTCGACAATGTTAAGAAGGCCCGTGATGGCGGGCTTTGAACTTTGGTCAACGACGCGCTGTTAATGGCCCGCACGGGGTGCCAGACGGACGTTATCGCGTTACCATAGCGACCCATCGAGGGAGGGTCTGCGATGTCCGGGCGCGTGGTGTCACCCTGTGTCGGTGTCTGCTCGACAACGCTCGGCGACCGGGTGTGTCGTGGCTGCCAGCGAGTCGATGACGAGATTCGTGACTGGCCGGCACTCGAAGCCGGCCAGCGCGGTGATCGCATGGCCGAGCTGGATGCCTTGCGGGCGAGCGTCGCGAGCCGCCATCTACGAGTGGTTGACGCCGTGGCCTTGCAGGCACAGCTCGACCGCCACCGGATTCGCTATCGCGAGGACCAGCCGGCGCTGTCGCGTGCGGTCGAGCTGTTGCGTGTCGGGCGTGGGCGTATTCGTGACCTGTCGCGCTACGGGCTGGAACCTCACGCGCGCCTGGACGCCGAGACGCTTCACGAGCGCCTGGCCGAGGAGCTGAGCCAGGCCGCCGAAGCGCGTCGCTGGCGCCTTGCCTCCATCATCTAGCCGATCTGGGGCCGGGTGCGGCCATCCATCAGACGCTAGCGGAACCCGTTTTGACCGGAATTGCCATGACTGCCACACATGACCCCAGACTGCCCGGGGAAATTCTCGACTTCCTGGCCTGCCCGACGCCTGCTGCCTGGGTCGACTGGGCGCTGGAGAACCCCGAGACCCTGCTGATCGACCATGCTCAGTGCGAAAAGAAGGCGGCTTCGACGGCCATGAGCCTGCTGTATCGTTATGTCGACGACAGTGAGCTATTGACCAAGATGGCGCGTCTGGCTCGTGAAGAATTGTTGCACTTCGAGCAGGTGGTCAAGCTGATGGAAGGGCGGGGCATTGTCTACCGGCCCATCGGGGCGGCTCGCTACGCCGAGGGTATGCGGCGCCATGTGCGCAGCCAGGAGCCGCAGCGGCTGGTGGATGTGCTGATCGTGGGGGCGATCATCGAAGCGCGCAGTTGTGAACGTTTCGCGCGCCTGATTCCCCACCTGGATGATGAGCTTGCAAAGTTCTATCGCGGTCTGGTTAAGTCGGAAGGCCGGCATTACGAGGATTACCTGATGCTCGCGAGACGGCTTGGCGAAGAGTCGATCGATGACAGGGTCGCCTTCTTCATTGCCCAGGAGGGGGAGTTGATCACCACACCAGACACCGAATTTCGTTTTCACAGCGGGGTGCCGGCCTGACGCCGGTTTCTACCGCCCAGCAGGATAGAGCCATCATGCGGGATGCTTCCGAAGACGTCGTTCGTGAAGAGCAGGACAGCCTGGCTCTTTTCGGACATTTCTCGCTGACCCTCGGCGATGATGCCCTGACGCATTTCAGTTATGACAAGGTCAAGGCATTGCTGGTGTATCTGTTGTTGCACGATCAGCCGGTCAATCGTGCCTGCCTGGCCGAACTGCTGTGGCCCGACCAGGGGCTGTCCTCGGGGCGTACCAATCTGCGCCACGCGTTGCACTGCCTGCGCCAGGCCATGGGCGAGCAGGCCGATCAGGTATTGACTGTTTCCCGACAGACCATCGCCTTCCGGCTGCCCGAGCACTGGACCTTCGATCTCCATGAACTGCAGACGTTGCTGGATGGCCCGCCCAGCGTCGAGACCCTGGAAGAAGTCCTGACACATTATCAGGGCGACCTGGTCGAGGAACTGCAGTTGCCCAACTGCTCCGAATTTCTGCGTTGGCTGGTGCAGGTACGCAACGAATGGCGCCAGCGCGTGATCCGTTTTGCGGAGGCCGTACTCGACCAGAGCGAGCCGCTTCCCGACCAGCTCCTCGAGGCCCTGGTCAGCCGTTTCTCCGGTTACGGCCCCTTCCACGAAAAGCTGGTGCGCCAGCTGGCCGAGCATGGTCAGCTGGCCGCGGCCCACGAGCAGTACAATGCCTATCTGCAACAGCTGGCCCTGAGTGGGCAGCAACCCGATCCGAGTTTTCTGCAGCTGGCGCGCTACTGGTCGGACGGGTCGTCCGAGCCGGCGGCGACCGGTCCGAGTGGTGCCTTCTCGCGGACCATCGCCGACAACGCAGCACCGATCCGCGAGGACGAAGTCGAGCAGCGCCAGCTGTCGGTAATGGCCATTCGCCTGAACATCGAGGCCGACCTGTCGTCGCGCAGCGAGGCCCGCGACTTCCTGGCTCTGCAGATCGAGCTGATGCGTTGGCTGGAGCAGCAGTGCCATCACCTGGGCGGCTTCTGGCTGCCCGGCGCTACCGGCGGCCTTGGCCTGGCCTGTTTCGGTACCCATGGACCGGCGCACCAGCTGGCCGAGCTGGTGGCCCTGTACGAGCATTGCCGCCATGCCTTGCCGGAGGAATGCCAGCGGCATTGGAGCGGTGAAGGGGAGCCGCCACTGTTCGAGTTTGCCGCCGGTCTCAACAGTGGTCGGGTGGTCTACCTGCCGGAGCGCCACCTGGTCGATCCGTTGGGGCAGGTGACGCAGGTGGCACTATCCTTGATGAATGCCGCCGAGGGCAGCGAGCTGGTGATTTCCCAGGAGGCCAGCCAGCACATGCCGCCGGCCCTGGATCTCCAGCCGCGCCTGACGTCCCGCCTGGTCGCCAATGATGGCCGTGTGCGCCTGCGTGCCCTGGTGCTTGGCGACAACGAGGGCGGGCGTGAAGCCACGCCGCCGAGCCTGGTGGGGCGCGAGACCGCACTGCGTACCCTGCGTGATGCCTTGACCCGCGCCGGCATCGGCCTGCGCCAGAGCGTGCTGGTGCGTGGGCCCTCGGGGCTCGGCAAATCGGCCCTGCTGGTGGGCTTTCGTCAGCTCGATCAGAGTCGCGAGGCGTTGGTCTGCTGGCAACCCACGACGCGCCTTTCCGTCCAGGAGCCATATGGCGTAGCACGCCAGCTGGTGCGCTGGCACCTGGAGGGGGATATCAGTTGCGCAGACTTCGATGAGCGCCTGATCGAACTGATGCCGGACAATCTGTCCGACGAGCGTCGGCTGTTGCTCAAGGAGGCCCTGGGTGTCTGCGAGCCGCGTGAAGGCGCGGCGCTGATCAAGAGCGGCGAGGCCGTCGAGCTGGTGGTGGCCCTGCTGACGCGTCTGATCGCGGCGCTGACCGAATCGCGTACTCTGGTGCTGATGGTCGATGACCTGCAGTGGCTGGATGAACCCTCCTTCAAGGTGCTGGCTGCGCTGCAGGCGCGCCTGCCAATCAACTGTCCCTTCATGCTGGTGGCCAGCCACCATGGGCGGGAAGCGCTGCCCACCCGGCTCGACTGGGATCAGCAGGTGACCCTGGGGCGCCTCGACGAGACCCAGTCATCGCGATTGCTGACGCAGCTGGCCAAGCGCTATCGACTGCACCTCAGCCCCAGGCTGCGCAGTCAGATCATCGAGCGCTGTGATGGCGTGCCACTGTATCTGCAGGAGATCTGCCGCCGCGTCGACATGGATCGTCGCGAGGGCCGCACGACCCAGCTCGACGAGCTGCCGCGCGGCCTGTTGGGGCTGCTGGCCAGCCGCATCGACCAGTTGGACACCGACCGCGAGGTGGCGCATGTGGCGGCGGTACTGGGGCGTCAGTTCCGCCTCGACCTGCTGGCCGAGTGCAGCGGCTGGGACATGGCGCGTCTCAAACCGGCCATCGAGCAGATGATTCGTCTTGAGATCATCGAGCCGATGGACAACGACAGCGAGGGGCGTGAATACCAGTTCACCCACCAGTTGCTGCAGGAAGCGGCCTATCTGTCCTGCCCGCGGGATATCCGGGTCGATCTGCACCGTCAGGTGGTGGGCTTGATCGAGGAGCACTTCCCGGTCTGGATCAGCCGCCATCCGGGGGATTTCGCCACCCATCTACGCCGCAGTGGTCACTACGCCCGGGGTGCCCGCTATTTCGAGCTGGCCGCTCGCGAGGCCCTCAAGGTCAGCGCCAATCGCACGGCGCTGCGCATGGCCGACTTCGGCCTGGCGAGCCTGCGTCACGTGGAGGACCAGGTCGAGCGGGAGATCAGTCTGCACACCGTGCGTGGTCAGGCTGCCTTTGCTCTGGAAGGGCACGGCTCGCCGACCGCGCACGAGAGTTTCGTGCGTGCCCGCGAGCTGCTGAATAGCTGCGATGACCTGCCCGAGGACAACGAGGACCTCGAGCAGGTCTTCCTGGTCAAGTGGGGGCTCTGGGTCGGCTGCAGCCAGCGCAATGCGCATGCCGATGCCTTCATGCTGGCATCGCGGCTGGCCGATGTGGCGGCGCGCCTCGAGGATCCGCGCTATCGTCGCCTGGCGGATTTCGCCCGTGCCAGTTGCGAGTACTGGGCCGGGCGTATCGAGCAGGCCTATGAGCATCTGGAGGAGATCGATCCGCTCAATTCGCCGATGATGATCGAGTGGTTGCCGTTCTCCGACCATCCACAGGTGGCGGCTTCCTGCTTCCAGGGCTGGGCGCTGTGTCTGCGCGGCGATTATAAGCGTGCCGAGCGCCAGGTCGAGTCGGCCATTCGCCTGGCCGAACAGATCAATCACCCGGGCAGCCTGGCCATGGCCTTGATGTATGCCGCGGCCCTGTATCGCCAGCTGGGCCATGTGCACCTGGCATCAAGCCGCGCCGAGCGGGCTTACCGGATCACCGGCTCGTCGGATCTGCATCTGTGGCAGATTTCGGCGCGCAGCGTGCTCGGCTGGCAACGTGCCATGGCCGGCGACCGGGAGGGGCTGGCGGTGCTCGAAGGCACCCTGCAGGAACTCACCGACCTGACCGGCCGTGACCCGCATCAACGTCCGGCGCTGTGGTTCGTCGACGCCTGCGTCTCCATGAACGAACTGGAGCGTGCCGAGGATTATCTCGACCAGTCCCTGCTGGTGGCTCGCGAGCGCTCGACGCTGTTCATTCCGGAGCTGTCCATCCAGCTGGCTCGGGTTCGGCATCATCTCGGGCGTCCGGGCGAGGTCGTGCGCGGCCTTGCCGAGCAGGCCCTGCAACAGGCGCGCGATGATGGCAACCTGCACCAGGAGCTCTGTGGACTCGAACTGTGGCTGACCCTGGTCGACCCCGAGGACAGCGAGGCCCGGGAAGCCTTCCGGCGTCTGCTGGGTGACGTCAGTCACAGTGATGCGCCGGTGCTGGTGCGCTGGCGCAACCTGCTGGACAAGCGACTGCCGCATCTGGCGGATGTGTAGGGGCGTGAAGAGTGAAGAGTGAAGCGAGCTGTTGGCGCCAACCTGGGTATGTGGCAGCTAGGTGGGGGCCGGTCGCCTACGAGCTTCATCGGTAGGAGGATACGTCAATGGCAAGGCGCGATCAGGATCAAGAGGCGCGCTCCTCCGCGGGTACGGGATGCCGTGCGGGCTGTGGTGCCTGCTGCATCGCGCCGTCGATCAGTTCGCCGATTCCGGGCATGCCCGACGGCAAGCCACAGGGCGTACGCTGCGTGCAGCTCGACGCCGACAATCTTTGCCGATTGTTCGGCGATCCCCGCCGCCCCGAAGTGTGCCGGGCTTTCGACTACGACCCTGAACTCTGCGGCGACAATCGCGACCAGGCCCTGGCGCGTATCGCCGCCCTGGAAGTGAACACCTGAACCCGCTCGTTTTTCGCGCTTTTTCTCACGGTAAGGTGTAGGCTTTCTTCTTTCTTCCTTCTTCCTTCTTCCAGCTTACAGCTTACAGCTCATTTCCTCCGGCCTCGGCAATCGCCCCCTTGTCGATTCCCTCGAAGGCCTGAACTCGGGTCCGCTGTCCGCTCTCCCGGGCGATTTGCGATGCCAGCCAGGCGGCGATGTTTTCCACCGTGGTGGCATGGGGCATGACCACGCAGCGTTCCCGGGGCAGATTGATCATGAAACGGCCCTGGTCGGCGCGGTAGCTGGCGATCAGCCGTCCCATGAAGGAGGCCTCCAGGCCTTCCGCGACATCGGCTTCGTCGACCAGATAACAATCCGCCAGGCGCTGCGCCCAGTCGGCCTCGAGGCTCGGCACGCGCTGGCCGTTCTGCCAGATGTGCAGTCGCGAGCGATGTCCATGGGTGATGCGCTGGCAGTTGCCGTCGTGACGCCTGAGACCGTGGCTGTAGGTGTAGTGGGCACCTTCGATGGCTTCATCGGAAAGTGTCAGGCGCACGCCCTCGACGTTGGTCGGCGGCTGGCGCATCAGCATCTGCTCGAGATGCTCGGCGAGTCGCGCCAGGCTGATCGTTGGCCAGGGCAGCAGGCTGAAGGCCTGGCGAGGACCGCGGACTTCCATGACATAGGGCGTCTCGGTGCGAATGCGCAGGCCTTCCGGGCAGGATTGAACGTTCACCCCGGGCGCCTCGGTGGGCACCAGCAGGGTGTGATCGAGGCTCTGGTCGAGGCTTGACTTGATCCACGGCTTGACCCGGCCGAAGTCGAACAGCATGCCGTCGTCGCCGAGCTCGCCGTCGAGTTCGGCATCGACCTGCCAGCTGGTGCCGATCAGGCCTCGCGTCGGGCACCACATGGAGGTGTCCAGTTGTGTCAGGCGGTTGACGAAGAGTGTCATCAATCGATCCCTGCGATCTTGTGGGTCTGCAGCGAGAGCCGCCAGCGCGGGTTGGCCAGGCAGTAGGCCACGGTGCTGGCCATGGTGTCGCCACTGTGTTCCATGCTGGCCAGCGGTGCGCTGTCCATTGGCTGTAGATAGAAGTGCCGGAAGCCCATGCCGGTGAAGCGCTCGGGCGGTGCTTCGTCCTGGGGATAGACCAGCTTGAGTTCATCGCCCCGGGTCTGGACCAGCGGGTTGCGGCCCTTGGGGCTGACGCACAGCCAGTCGATGCCGGCCGGCGCTGCCAGGGTGCCGTTGGTTTCCACGGCGACATCGAAGCCGCGCTCGTGCATGGCGGCGATCAGGGCATCATCCAGCTGCAGCAGCGGCTCGCCACCGGTGAAGATCACCTGGGGATGAGCGCCATCCGGGACGCCCGGCCAGAGTGACTCGAGATGGGCGCCGAGGGCGTCGGCATCACCAAAGCGGCCGCCGTTCTGACCGTCGGTGCCGCGGATGTCGGTGTCGCAGAAGTGACAGGCAGCCGTGGCACGATCGGCCTCGCGCCCCGACCAGAGGTTGCAGCCGGCGAAACGGCAGAAGACGCTGGCGCGGCCGGCCTGACCGCCTTCGCCCTGCAGGGAGTAGAAGGCTTCCTTGACGCTATACATCCTCGCGGCCCTCGCTCGACCCGGCTGACTCAGGGGTGGCGGCATAGGCCAGTGGGTCGCTGGCCCGGTTGGCGTCAAAGGCTGCCAGGCGCTCGCGACAGCTGCCACAGCGCCCGCAGGCGAGCTCGGCGCCTTCGTAGCAGGTCCAGGTGGCGGCGTAATCGAGCCCCATGGCGAGGCCATCGGCGAGGATCTCGGCCTTGCTGCTGTGCAGGTAGGGCGTGTGAATGGTCACCGCTTCGAAGTTGGCGATGCCGGCCACGGCGTTCATGGCCTCGACGAAGGCCGGGCGGCAGTCCGGATAGAGGACATGGTCACCGCCGTGGGCCCCGTAGTCGACCCGGCCGGCGCCGATGTTGACGGCCTTGGCGATGGCCATGGAGAGCAGCATCATGTTGCGGTTGGGCACTACGGTGGCCGTCAGGTTGTCGGCGTCGTAGTCCCCGTCGGGCATGCTGCGGTCGCTGTCGGTGAGTGCCGAGTTGTCGATCAGGGAATGGATAGCACGGATGTCGATGACCTGGTGAGGTACCTCGAGCGCGGCGCAGACACGCCGGGCGACCTCGAGTTCGCGGCTGTGGCGCTGACCGTAGTCAAAGGAGAGGGCGTGTACCTCGAGACCTTCACGCAGTGCACGGTGCAAGACGGTATAGGAGTCCATGCCGCCGGAGTAGATGACCACGGTGGCACTGGAAGAGGAAGACTGGGACATTTCGGGCCTGCAAGTCGGAGAATTTGATGGCCGGGTTCCGGTCCGGCGGGCGCATAGTTTACGTTGCCGAGGCCAGGGGCGCCAAGTTCGGCAGGCCGGCAGGGAGAGCGCCGGCCATGGCGGGCGATGTTTTGAGGTTCGGGTGCCACGCACGGGCTGATACACTGGCGCTGCAGTCAGCCGCCGCCGACAGCGTCCGATATCACATGCCTTCATGGGGTCATCATGTCCACGATCGAACACAGCGCTACTCTCCATGCGCCTCCCGAGCGGGTATTCGCTTTGCTGGAGCGGGTCGAGGACTTTGTCGACTACTCCGATTTGATCGAGGCCATCGAGCCGCTGGGTGACGCTCATTACCGTTGGCACGTCAAGGCGGTGGGTATGGACTGGACCTTCGACGTGGTCATCACCGAGTCGGTGGCGCCCTCGGTGCTGGCCTGGGAGTCCGTGGATGGTGTTCACAATACCGGGCGTTACCAACTGACCCGAGTGCCGGAAGGCACGCAGGTCGCGCTGTGCGTGGAGTACGAGATCAAGAACCGCTTCGTCGAGAAGGCGGTGCGGCGGGCGGCCACCCCTCTGGTCAATCGCGTCAGCCAGCAGATCCTCGATCGCGTCGCCGCGCGTCTCCACGCTGGAGAGTGACCCCCGCGTCAGCCGCTCTTGCGCAGCGAGGCATCCAAGTGATCGACCACCTCGGCCCAGTCCGCGTCGGTTTCCAGTGCCTCGCGCAGCAGCTCCGACTGCCCCTCGTTCCAGCAGGGCGCATCGGGCAGGGCGACGTCCTCGGGAATCGGCGCGTGATGGTCGATGAAGCGTTTGATGGAGTCGGGGTCCGACGCCAGGCCAAGCTGATCGAAGAGTTCGCTGAAGGGATGGTCATAGGCTTCCATGACAGGCTCCTCGTAATGCGTGTCGATGAGTGAAGACTAGACGCTGATGGGGCGGTTTGCTTCCAGCTTACACCTCGACCAGCGGTGCGCTGCGCTCCCCGACCAAAGGGGTCAGGAAGCGTCGGCGTCGTTCGGCGTCGTCCAGCGGTTGGGCGAGAAGGTGTACCAGCTTGGTCACGGCGGCTTCCGGGGTCATGTCATCGCCGGACAGCACGCCGGCGTCGACCAGCCCCTGGCCGGCGGCGTAGTGGCCCAGGCTGATGCCACCCTGAGGGCACTGGCTGATCGCTGCCAGCAGCTTGCCTTCCCCGCTGGCTCGGGCCAGGACGCCCAGAATGGCCGGGTCTTCCGGTACGTTGCCGCCGCCCCAGACTTCCAGCAGGGCTCCCCGGACGCGGTCGTCGAGCAGCCAGGCTTCCAGCTGCCAGGCGCTGATGCCGGGCCAGAGGGCGACCCGGGGCACGCCACCGGCACTCAGGCTGCCATAGTCCGGCAGCTCGAAACGTGGCGCGCCGCGCTGATGATCGGTCAAGCCGCGTCCGGGGTAGATGATGGCCTGGTTGTCGATAAAGGCGCCCAGAGGCGGGTGGTTGGGGCTGGTGAAGGCGTCCGCATGCCGGGTCTGCCACTTGCGGCTGCGCACGCCGCGCAGCAATTGACCGTTGAAGCAGAGCGCGACTTCCGCGAGATCGGGCCGGATGGCAAAGCGCATGGCTGTCTCGATATTGCCCAGGGCGTCGCTGCCTTCACGCTCCAGCGGGTCCATGGCACCACTGATGATGACCGGGCAGTGGATGCCCTGCAGCTGGTAGGCGAGGCTGGAGGCGGTCCAGGCCAGGGTGTCGGTGCCATGCAGGATGAGCACGCCCTGATACGCCGAATAGTGAGCGGCGATGAGGTGGCCTAGGCGTTGCCAGTCGGCCGGTGTGGCGGCGCTGGAGTCGATAGCCGGCTCGGTCTGCATCCAGGTGAAGTCGGGCAGGGCGTCACGCCTGGCGGCTGGCAGGGCCTGCAGCGCCCGGCGCAGCCGGCCCTCGAAGTCCGGCCCCGGCACCAGGCCCGATTCGCTCTCCATCATGCCGAGCGTGCCGCCCGTGTAGATGACCAGTAGTGAGGATGTGGTGGCTGACATCTCGGCTCCTTGGGATCTTGTCGCGGCGCTCAGTGGTAGATGCGCGTGAACAGGCGGCCCTGTTCATCGGTGTCCAGCCGGCGTTGTCGCCCGGCGAGCATGGCGAAGCCGGCGGCCAGGGCGGCGATAGCGAGCAATACTAGATTGATGGTCATCAGGCTCAGGTCATACTCCCGCATCAGGCCAACGGCCAGCGGTCCCAGGGCCGCCAGGCTATAGCCGCCGCCCTGGGCCAGCCCGGAGAGCCGGCCGGCCAGGCGCGAGTCGGCGGTGCGCAGCACGATCAGCGTCAGCGCCATGCTGAAGCTGCCGCCCTGACCGAGCCCCAGCAGCGCCACGCCGGCCCAGCGCCATTCGATGGGGCCCACCAATAGCACACTCAAGCCAGTCGCGACCATCGACAGCATCAGCAGCAGTGCCGGTCGCTGATCACGCCCCAGCCGTGCCAGCCAGGGGGCGGCCAGCGCCGATACCAGCTGGACCATCACCGAGGCGGCCATCATCCAGCCGGCCCGGGCATCGTCATAGCCACGAGCGATGAGCAGGCTGGGCAGCCAGCCGAAGACGATATAGGCCAGCGAGGACTGCAACCCCATCAGGATCATGACCTGCCAGGCCAGCGGCTGATGCAGCAGCGCCCGGATGCTGCCGCCGCTGGCGTGCTGGATCGCGGGGCTGGTCGGCTGCGGCATCAGCGTCAGCCAGGCGACCAGGGCCGTGATCGCCAGTGCCGCCCAGGCCACCAGGGCCAGCGGCCAGCTGTGCAGGGCATCAGCCAGGGGGATGCTGAGGCCGGCGCCCAGCGCGCCGCCGAGACACAACGCCATGGTGTAGACGCCGGTCATCAAATCCGCGGCAGCGGGAAGCTCACGCTTCACCAGGGCGGGCAGCAGGCTGCCCGCCACGCCGATGCCGGCGCCGACCAGGAAGGTCCCGGTGAACAGCCAGACGGGGCTGGCCAGCCCGCGCACCCCCAGTCCCGTGGCCAGGACCAGCAGGGCCAGGGACAGGCTGCGTTCGGCGCCCAGTCGACGCGCCAGCCAGGGTGCCAGGGGAGCAAAGAGCCCCAGGCAGAGCACGGGCAGGGTGGTTAGTGCGCCGATGCCGCCCACGCTGATGCCGGTCTGAGCTTCGATGCGCGGCAGTACGGGGGCCAGTGACGACAAGGCCGGCCTCAGGTTGAGGCCGACCAGTATCATCAGCAGCATGAACAGCGCCGGGTGGGAAGTCTGACGAGTGCCGGACATGTGAGCCTATTTCATGTGCTGGCCGAGATCGCCGCGTGCCGAATCCAGCAGTGTGATGAACTGCATGTCCTCGCCACCATTGACGCGGTCGACCCTTGCCATGCTGGCCATGCCCTGGTCGACCTTGAGGTGTTCGAAGATTTCCAGGGTGACCTTTTCTGCCGGCTGGTCGCCCGGGTTCAGTCGGCCATCCTGCAGGGTGAAGGTGTTCAGCAGGGTGGCGCGCACGCGGGTGGTACCGCCTTCGGCGAGCACGCGGCGGACGAACAGCCAACCTTCGCAGGCGAGTGCCTGGCCTTCGACGTTGCGCAGGAAGAGGGTGCGATAGCAGGCGCCCTCGCTGGCCGCTTTCTCGGCCATGCTGCGATAGGCCTCGGTCATGCGGGTGGCCGACACGCGAGACTTGTCCAGCTCGCGCACGGCGGCGCTGTGTTCGCGTTCGAGTTGTGCCTGGCGCTGGAAAGTCAGCCAGCGGTTGTAATCACTGAGCAGATTCTGAGTGTCCATGGCGTTCCTTGCTTGCCGTTCGAGTAGGCCCGCGCAATCGCGCGGTGCCCTGGGTGCATGGTGCCAGGTCGTCGCCTGGAGTGGTGCCCGGAGGTAGTGCCTGGCGTTGCCGGCGGCGGCTCCGGGCGTGTCGGCTGTGTCAGTATCAAGCCTGTTGACGTTTCTGACCACCGCGGCGACGCCGCTTGCGGCCCGGGGCCTCGCGGTTGCCGGCATCAGCGTCGCCCGAGCCCTTGGTATTGGCGGGCTTGCCACCGCTGGACTTGCCGCCACCGGGACCACCGCGTCCACGGCCACGACCGCCGCGGCCATTCTCGATGGACTCCGGCTGGGCATTGGGGTCCGGTTCGAAGCCGGGCTCGACATGCTTGACCAGATCGCGCTTGATGAGACGCTCGATGTTCTTCAGCAGCCCGTGTTCGTCGACGCAGACCAGCGACACCGCCTGGCCTTCATTGCCGGCCCGGCCAGTACGACCGATGCGATGGACATAGTCTTCGGCGACATTAGGCAACTCGAAGTTGACCACGTGCGGCAGCTCGTCGATGTCCAGGCCGCGGGCGGCGATGTCGGTGGCCACCAGGACCTGCAGATCGCCGGCCTTGAAGGCGGTCAGCGCCTTGGTGCGTGCGGACTGGCTCTTGTTGCCATGGATCGCCATGGCGGGGATGTCGCGCTTGCCCAAGTGTTCGGCCAGGCGGTTGGCGCCATGCTTGGTGCGGGTGAAGACCAGCACCTGGAACCATCGCTGGGAGTGGATCAGGTGAGCGAGCAGGTCGCGTTTCTTCTCGCGGTCGACGCGATACACGGCCTGGTCGACGGTTTCGGCGGTGGTGTTGCGGCGCGCCACCTCTATCAGGGTCGGGTTGTCGAGCAGTTGGTTGGCCAGGGTCTGGATCTCGTTGGAGAAAGTGGCCGAGAACAGCAGGTTCTGGCGCTTGGCCGGCAGCAGCTTGAGCACCTTGCGGATATCGTGGATGAAGCCCATGTCGAGCATGCGGTCGGCTTCATCGAGGACCAGGATTTCCACGCCGGACAGGTCTACATGACCCTGCTGTTGCAGGTCGAGCAGCCGGCCCGGTGTGGCTACCAGGATGTCGAGTCCCGGGCGGATGGCATCCACCTGGGGTTGCTGGCCCACGCCGCCGAAGATGACGTGGGAGCTGAGCGACAGGTTCTGGCCATAGTCGCGCACGCTCTCGCCCACCTGGGCGGCGAGCTCGCGGGTTGGCGTCAGTACCAGGGCGCGCACGCCGCGCTTGGCGGGGCGCTTGCCGCCGGCCAGGCGCTGCAGCATCGGCAGGGTGAAGCCGGCGGTCTTGCCGGTGCCGGTCTGGGCGCTGGCCAGCAGGTCCTGGCCGTCGAGCACGGCCGGAATGGCCTGGCGCTGGATGGGGGTCGCTTCGGTATAGCCTTGTGCCTCGATGGCACTCAGCAGTTCAGGCCTCAGGCCCAGGTCGGAAAAACTCATGCAGTCTCCGCAGCAACGTCGCGACCCGTGCCGATGACCTCATGCCATCGGCCAGTCCCGGATCGAGACGCAGAAAATAGGATCAGTCGCGGCAGGAGGGACCAGCGTTGCCGCGAGGGGCGCAATTATGGCACATCCCAGGCCTCAGCGCAGCTGCCGGATGTGGCCGGCGAGCTGCTCGGCAAGGCGGTCCAGGTTGGCGCCGAGTGCCTTGACCAGCGCCGGGTAGCCGTCGGCCTGCAGCGTGGTGGTCAGGCGGAAGGGCGTCAGGGCGAGCAACTCGCCGCTGGCGTCGCGCAGCTGCCAGCGGCCTTCGGCGATGGCCTGGCCATCATGACGCCCTTGGAAACGGGTCATCTCGATGCGCAGGGCGACCGGTGTGTCCTGGCGGCGCGTAGCGTCGTCCAGCAATACCCGGGTATCCGGCAACCGGGCGGCCAGCCGGTCGCGCAGGCCGCGTTCGAGTTGCCGACCCAGCGGCTCGGCCCATTGGTGGGTCCGTGCGGCGCGCACGGTCAGCTCGTCGACCTGCAGGACGATGCCTTCGACATCCAGGTAACTGGCCAGGCGAATGGGGCGAATCACCAGCTGGTGTTCGGCCGTGGCACCGATGTCGTGCTCGCCGATGGGGGCATCGGGGAGAGTGTACTGGCTGACCGGCGTCTGGCTGGTGGCACAGCCGCTCAGGGCGAGTGCCGCCAGCGCGGCGGTCAATAGGGTGACGAGGCCGCGTGGCTTCATGGCTGGCTCCTTGTGCCGGGGGCGCGCGGAATCGGGTCTTTGCTGTCCTGGGTGTCGAACAGCAGCGCGCGCGGGTCTTGACTGATCTTGCGCGCCGCGGGCTGCAGGTCGCGCATCAGTCGCTCCACCTGGTCCAGGGTGTCGGTCAGTTCACGGTAGGCCGGGGAGTCGGCGGACAGCCCCTGCAGCGTGTTCTGCAGGTCCTCGAGGGTGGCATTCAGGTTGCCCGGCAGTTCGCGAACGCCCTGATCGTTGACCAGTGAGTTGAGGCTCTCGGACAACTCGCGGACTTCCTTGAGCATGGTATTGGATGTCGCCAGGTTTTTGTCGAGGCTGGCCAGGATGGGTTCAATCTTCAGGTCGTTGAGCTTGTCGAGCAAGGCGGTGACCTGTGACTGGATCTGCGCCAGACCGGTGGAGGTCGTCGGGAAGACGTCGCGCTGGGCGAAGGTCTCGGCGGTATATTCGCCGGCACGCTGTTCGTCGATGGTCAGGTCGACGAAAAGGGCGCCGGTGAGCAGGCTACCGCTCTTCAGCGAGGCGCGCAGGCCACGGTCGAAGAGGCGGGTGAAACGCGCCTTCCATTCCTTCAGCTCGAGTTCCTGGCTGTCGATGCCGAGGCGTTGCGGCTCGATGCGAATCAGCACCGGGATGGCCAGGCGGTCGCGACCATCCGGCTGCGGGGCGGTGAAGTTCCAGGGCACGCTGGCCACGGTGCCGATACGCACGCCGCGGAATTCGACCGGAGCCCCCTTGGAGAGGCCGCGCACGGTGTTCTCGATGAGTAGCACGTATTCGAGGTATTTATCGAAGGTGCCCTGACGCGCGCTCTTCTCATCGGGGTGCAGGGTGAAGGTGGTGTCTGCTGCGACGGGTTCTCCCTGGGGCAGGTCCTCCGGCACGCCGAAGGTTACCCCGCCACCGAGCAGGGCTTCGACGGATTCCACCTGGAGGTTGACGCCCTGGGAGTCGAGGCTGAAGTCGATGCCGCTGGTCGACCAGAAGCGGGTGTTGCGCGTGATCAGCTTGTGGTACGGACTCTCGATGAAAACCCGGTGCTGCATTTGCTGGTTTTCGATGTCGAAATCGGCCTTTTCGACACGGCCCACGGGGAAACCCTGGAAGGTGATGGGGTCGCCGACGCTCAGGGCATCGCCCACCTGACTGACCAGGTTGATGCGCAGGCCTTCGGCACCGGGGGCAGCCACGGGCGGTTGTTGGCTGACGTCGAAGGTGCGGGCTTCCTCTTCGCTGGTGCCGGGTTCGAGCTGTATGTAGGCGCCCGAGAGCACGGTACTGAGGCCACTGATGCCTTCGCGGCCGATGCGCGGCTTGACCACCCAGAAGCTGCTGTCCTCGACCAGCATGGGTTCCGCCTGGGTCTTCATGCGTGCCTTCATGACTACATGAGAGCGGTCGTCGGAAAGCGATACCGATTCGATCTGGCCGACCTCGACGTTGCGCGACTTGATCAGGGTGCTGCCGGCCTCGATGCCATCGGCGCTGTCCATGGTCAGGGTGATCATGGGGCCCTGGCTGGCGTAGTTGTCGTAGATCAGCCAGACACCGATCAACAGCGCCACGATGGGCACAATCCAGATCGGCGACAGCGGGGCCTGACGGGTGGCCCGGGCCCGGTGCTCGTTGTCGTCCCGATCATTGTCGGCAGGAGTGTCATTCATCGCAGGCGTCCTCGTTTCCTTTTCGGTTCGGCAGGCTCATCCCAGATCAGCCGTGGGTCGAAGCTCATGGCGGCCAGCATGGTGATCACGACCACGGCGCCGAAGGCCAGGGCCGCGGGTCCCGGGGTGATGGACATCAGATTGCCGGCACGGATCAGGGCCACCAGGATGGCGACCACGAAGATATCGACCATCGACCAGCGGCCGATGAACTCGGTCATCCGATACAGCCGCGTCCTTGCCAGGGCGTTCATGCGATGCGCTCTCGGGGCGACCAGACACAGCCACGCCAGGGCGATCAGCTTGCCCAGCGGGACGATCACGCTGGCCACCAGAATGACCAGGGCCACGGGCCAGGATCCCATCTCGATCAGTTTGACGACGCCACCGATGATGGTCGAGGGGTCGGGCCGCCCGAAGCTCGTGGTGGTCATGATCGGATAGACATTGGCGGGTATGTACAACACCGCCGAGGCGGCGATCAAGGCCCAGGTGCGTTGCAGGCTCATGGGACGACGGTGGTGCAGGGGCTCGCTGCAACGCTGGCAGCGCCCCTTGCCGCGGTTCAGGCGATTGACCAGCCCGCAGGTGTGACAGCCGGTCAGGCCCTGAGGCGCGGCGGTCTCACCGGTGCGGCTGCCGTCGGGGGCCGAGGGCTCGCCGGCCAGGGCAAACCACAGCCAGTCGCGATCCACGGACTGACTGGTAGCCACCAGCAGTATCACGAAGACACCGAAGGCCCAGAAGCCGGAGCCGAGGTCGACCTGTGCCAGTCCGGCGATCTTGATCAGGCTGACCAGGGTGCCGACGAGAAAGACATCGGCCATCATCCAGGGCTCGAGATGCGCCAGCGAGCGGGCGATGAGCCGACTCAGGGGCAGGGGCCTGCCGGCCAGCAGCCCGATCTGCAACAGGATGACGCCGCACAGGTAGAGAGCGGGCAGCACCAGGATGGTCAGCAGCACGGCGATGGCGACCACGGGTTCATGGTAGCCGATGAGTTGCGTGGCCGACTGGGTCAGCTCGATGTGGTTGCTGACACCCTTGACGGTAAAGCCAAGGAAGGGGTAACTGATGGCCAGCAGGAGGGTGACGAGCGAGGCCACGGCCAGGGCCATGCTGCGCTGCGCCGGGTAGCGGTGACGACGTACCTCGGCGTGACCGCAGCGCGGGCAGGTGGCCTGCTCGCCGGAGCGCAGCGGCGGCAGCGCCATGACCCAGTCACACTGGTGGCAGGCCCGCAGACGCCGCCGTGAGTGACGCGACTCCGGTGGAGACCGGTCGACAAGCGGCGCTGATCCGGGCAGCGGGATCGGCGGGGGAATCGGCCTTGGCACTAGCGCGTCACTCTCATAATGGCTGGCATGGTCAAGCAGGTGGTTGCTGTAAAGCATCAGTGACAAGTGTGTCACGTTGACGCCGAGGGAACCATAGTCAAACATACAGGCCCGAATGTGACTGGAGATACCATGATGCTTCCCGTACTGGCGGTGCTAGCGGGTCTTGTGCTGTTGATGTGGAGTGCCGAGCGTTTCGTCGATGGGGCGGCCGCCACTTCTGCCCATCTGGGACTTTCGCCGCTGTTGATCGGCATGCTGGTGATCGGCTTCGGGACCTCGGCACCGGAACTGGTGGTGTCGGTCATTGCGGCCTACCAGGGTAATCCTGGGCTGGCGCTGGGCAACGCCTATGGCTCCAATATTGCCAACATCGGCCTGATCCTCGGACTGGTGGCGCTGATCTCGCCACTGGCGGTGCATTCGAGCATGGTGCGCCGCGAGCTGCCCATTCTGGGCGGCGTGACCCTGCTGTCGGCGCTGCTGCTGCTGGGCGGTGTGGTGAGCCGTCTCGAGGGCGGGTTGCTGCTGTTGATCCTGGCGGCCTTCATGGCCTTCTCGATCCGGCAGGGGGCGAAGACGACGTCCGATGCGCTGTCCACTGACACCGAGGAGAGCCTCGCCCAGCACTCGATGACGCTGCGCGCCGGGCTGATCTGGACGGCCCTGGGGCTGGTGCTGCTGGTGGTGAGCTCGCGCCTGCTGGTGTGGGGCGCGGTGTCGATTGCCCAGAGTTTCGGCGTCAGCGACCTGATCATCGGCCTGACGGTGGTGGCGGTGGGCACGTCGCTGCCCGAGCTGGCCTCGTCGATCAGTGCCCTGCGGCGCCGCGAGCATGACCTGGTGCTTGGCAATGTGGTGGGCTCCAACCTGTTCAATACATTGGGTGTCGTGGGGCTGGCGGCGCTGATCGCGCCCATCGAGGTGGCCTCCGAGGTGCTGTTGCGCGACTGGAGCCTGATGATGGCCATGACCCTTCTCATGAGTGTCTTCGCACTCGGCTGGCGGGGGCGCGCCGGGCGCATCAATCGGCTCGAGGGTGGTGCCTTGATGGCCATGTATCTGGTCTATACCGGCTTCATGATCAATCTGGTGGTGCAGGGCGGCTGATCACTCGAGACAGGGCCAGGCTGCGACAATGCGACACGCTAGCCTATCATCCTGATGGCGTTATGATAGCCGGAGCATGATCGGCAGACTCCCGAACGCCCTGCTGGTGTTCAGGCGCCTGCCGACGATGCCGGATCGTGCAGGATTTTCCTGCCGTGTCTCTCGCGCAGCCATCTGGAGCCAGATATGGAACTCGATCCTCTGCTGCTGTCTCGACTGCAATTTGCCTTCGTGGTGTCCTTTCACGCCATATTTCCGGTGTTCTCCATCGGTATCGCCTCCTATCTCGCCCTGCTCAACGGGCTCTTTTACAAGACCGGCAATCCGGCCTGGGAGCGCCTGGCCATCTTCTGGGCCAAGATCTTTGCCGTGGTGTTCGGCATGGGCGTCGTCTCGGGCATCGTGATGTCCTTCCAGTTCGGCACCAACTGGAGCAACTTCTCCTGGGCGGCCTCGAATCTGCTGGGGCCCATGCTCAGCTATGAGGTAGTGACGGCTTTCTTCCTTGAGGCCGCCTTCCTGGGCGTGCTGCTGTTCGGTCGCGGTAAGGTGCCCCAGGGCGTTCACCTCTTCGCGTCCCTGATGGTGGCGCTGGGGACCTTCATTTCGGTGTTCTGGATCATCTCGGCCAACAGCTGGATGCAGACGCCGGCCGGGGTCGAGCTGGTCGATGGCCGCTTCCAGGTGACGTCCTGGTCCGAGGCAATCTTCAACGCTTCCTTTCCGTATCGCTTCGCGCACATGGTGCTGGCGTCCTTCCTGACAGGGGGCTTCGTGGTTGCCGGCGTAAGCGCCTGGTACCTGTTGATCGGTCGCGATGTCGAGGCCAATCGCAAGGCCTTCTCCATGTGCCTGTGGCTGCTGCTGGTGCTGGCGCCGGCCCAGGCGGTGGTGGGCGATGCCCATGGCCTCAACACCCTGGAGCATCAGCCGACCAAGGTGGCGGCCATGGAGGGCAACTGGGAGCGACAGAGCAACGCGCCCCTGCTGCTGTTCGCCTGGCCCGATCAGGACGCTCAGGAAAACCTGGTCGAATTCGGCATTCCGGGGCTGGCGAGTCTGATCCTGACGCATGATATCGACGGCGAGATTCCCGGGGTCAGCGAAGCGGCCCCCGCCGAGCAACCGCCGGTGTGGCTGGTCTTCTGGTCGTTCCGCGTCATGGTCGGCATCGGCTTGGTGATGATCGGCGTGGCGATCGCGGGACTCTGGCTGCGCGTTCGGGGACGGCTCTACGAGAGCCGAGGCTTCCTGCAGTTGATGCGGGTGATGAGCGTGTCGCCGTTCCTGGCAGTATTGGCGGGCTGGTTCGTCACCGAAATCGGCCGAGCGCCCTGGCTGGTCTACGGCATCATGGATCAGGCCGAGTCGTTGACACCGTCGCTGAGTGGCTGGATGGCGCTGACGACCCTGATCGGCTATGTGGCCGTCTATGCCGTGGTCTTCTGGGTGGGCGTCTACTACCTGACCCGGGTGGTGCGCCAGGGCATGCTGCCGGACCTCGAGCCACACGATGATGAGGTCGAGCGGCCGATGCGACCGCTTTCCGCTACTCATGTCCCCTTCGAGGACGCCGCCAGCCAACCGGGCAGGAGCTGAGTCATGGAAATGTTGGATTTATCGCTGATCTGGGCCGCGATCATCGGCTTCGGGGTCATCATGTACGTGCTCATGGATGGCTTCGATCTGGGCGTGGGCCTGCTGTTTCCGTTTGCCCCGGACGAGGCGGGGCGTGATGTGATGATGAACACCGTGGCCCCGGTCTGGGATGGCAACGAGACCTGGCTGGTGCTGGGTGGTGCCGGTTTGCTGGCGGCCTTCCCGCTGGTCTATACGGTCTTCCTGCCGGCGCTGTACCTGGGCGTCTTCCTGATGCTGGCCGGGCTGATCTTTCGCGGGATTGCCTTCGAGTTCCGCTTCAAGTCGCAGCGCAACCGCCACTGGTGGAATCGCGCCTTCTGCTGGGGATCGGCCGTCGCCTCATTCGCCCAGGGTGTCGTGGTGGGTGCCTACATCCAGGGCTTCGCCGTCGAGGACTTCGTCTATGTCGGCGGGCCCTTCGACTGGTTGACGCCGTTCAGCGTGCTGACTGGCCTGGGCCTGATGGCCGGCTATGCCCTGCTGGGTGCGACCTGGTTGATCATGAAGACCGAGGGGCGCCTGCAGGAATGGGTCTATGGCCTGACGCCCAGGCTGCTGGTCGCCGTACTGGCGGTGTTCGCCATCATCAGTGTGTGGACGCCTTTCGTGGATGAGTTTGTGCGCGAACGCTGGTTCGGCCATCTGCACCTGATCTGGGTCTTCCCGGTGCTGGCGCTGGTGTGTGCCGGTGTGGTGTGGCGGGCCGTCAAGCAGCGGCGCGAAGGCCAGCCCTTCATTGCCACCCTGGGGCTTTTCGTCTTCACCTATCTGGGGCTGGTGGTCAGCAAGTGGCCGTACATCGTGCCGCCGGACTACACCATCTGGGAGGCAGCCTCGGCGCCGGAATCCCAGCTGTTCCTGCTGCTCGGGGTGCTGTTCGTGATTCCCATCGTGCTGACTTACACCGCCTGGACCTACTGGGTCTTCCGCGGCAAGGTCCGCGAAGGTCAGGGCTATCACTGATCCGATGCCAGACATGACATCTTCCTTGACGGCGCGCAGCTGGCTGGCCCGTCTCGCCCGGGCCGAGCGCAAGTCGCTCGGCCTGGCGGTCGTGGCGGGGCTGGTAGTCGGCCTGATGACCATTCTGCAGATGGCGACCCTGGCATGGCTGGTCAGCGCCCTGGTCATTGATGCCGTTCGGCCGGCTTCGCTGTTGCCGGGTTTCGCGCTGCTGGCGGTGGCCATGGTGCTGCGAGCACTGGCTCAGTGGTGGCAGGAAAACGCCGGGATTCAGGCCAGTCTGCGGGTTCGTGCCGAGGCGCGGCGTGTCCTGCTGGATCACCTCCAGTCACTCGGCCCGGTGGGATTGACCGGGCATCACACTGCCAGTCTGGCGAATCGGGTTGTCGATCAGGTCGAGGCCCTGGATGGCTATGTGGCGCGTTTTCTGCCGCAGATGCGGCTGGCGGTGCTGGTGCCGCTGGTCATTCTCGGAGTGGTGCTGACTCTGGATTGGCTGGCGGCGCTGTTCATGCTGCTGGCTGCCCCGCTGATTCCGTTATTCATGGCACTGGTCGGCATGGGAGCCGAGCGCCTCAATCGCGAGCAGTTCGAGACGGTGTCGCGCCTGTCGCGTCATTTCATTGACCGGGTGCGGGGCATCACCACCCTGCAGTTGTTCGGTGTCGGTCGTCAGGCCACCGAGGAAGTGCACGCGGCCGCCGATGCCTATCGCGTGCGCAGCATGCGCACCCTGCGTATTGCCTTTCTGTCCTCGGCGGTGCTCGAGTTCTTCGCCGCCGTGGCTATCGCGGTGGTGGCCATGTACGTGGGGTTCGGTCTGCTGGGGTATATCAGCTTTGGTCCCGCGGATCAGTTGACCCTGTTCAGCGGTCTGCTGGTGCTGCTGCTGGCGCCGGAGTTCTTCCAGCCCCTGCGCAGCCTGTCCCAGCATTACCATGATCGTGCGGCGGCCCTGGGCGCGGCCGAGGGCATGGTCGAACTGCTCAATGAAGGCTCGCCGCGGCAGGGCCATGTGCCATCTGTCCCCAGGGGCAAGGGGCTGGTCGAGCTGGACGCGGCCTGTGTCCGTCATGGTGAACGCGGGCAGGTGCTGGGACCGCTCGATCTGACGCTGGAAGCCGGCGAGGTGCTGGGCATCAGTGGCCCCTCCGGGGTGGGCAAGTCGACACTGCTGCAGCTGCTGGCCGGCTTCGTCGAGCCCAGCGCCGGTGAGCATCGCGCCGTGCCGGGGTTGCGCCTGGCCTGGATGGACCAGCGCCCCTTGCTCGTTCATGGCAGCCTGGCCGACAACCTGCGGCTTGCCGCGCCACAGTCCAGCGACGCGGCCCTGCGCGATGCCCTGCAGCGCGTGGGCCTGGGCGATCTACTGACGGCCCTGCCGGCGGGGCTCGAGACTCCGCTGGGCGAGCGCGGTGTCGGTTTGTCGGGTGGGCAGGCACAACGTCTGGCGCTGGCCCGGATCTTCCTCTCCGAGGCGCCGGTGGTGTTGCTGGACGAGCCCACTGCCAGCCTGGATGCCGACAGCGAGGCGCGGGTCTTGGCGGCCTTCTCCGCGCTGATCGAACAGGGCCGAACCCTGGTCATCGCCAGCCACCGGGCAGCGCCGCTGGCCCTGGCCAGTCGGCGGCTGACGCTGCAGGAACAGGGAGGTCATGGCGATGAATGAGACCGGGGTGATCACGACGCTGCGGCCCTGGCTGAGACATCTGGCCCGTCGGCGCGGACGTCTGGCGATCGGTGCTCTGCTGATGCTGCTGGCCCTGATGGCGGCCCTGGGGCTGCTGGCGCTTTCCGGCTGGTTCATTACCGCCACGGGCCTGACCGGCCTGGCGCTGGCGGCCGGGGCGGCCGTGACCCTGGATGTATATGTGCCGGGGGGCGGCATACGCGCCTTCGCCCTGACGCGAACCCTGGCGCGCTACGGTGAACGTCTCTATAACCATGACACCGTACTCAGGCTGCTGGCCGACCTGCGCGGCCACCTGTTCTCGGTACTGGCGGCGCTGGATCTGGCCAGCCTCAGCCGACGTCGTGCCAGTGACTGGCTGAACCGCTTGACCGCCGATATCGACAGCCTGGATAGCCTCTTTCTGCGTCTGCTCGCGCCGGCGCTGGTGGCATTGGTGGCGATCCTTGCGCTGAGCGGTTTTGTGGCGTTGTGGGCGCCGCTGGCCGGCGGGTCGGTGGCGCTGGTGCTGGGGGTGGCCTGGGTCTGGCTGACCTTCGGTCAGGCCCGCTGGGGCATGGCGGCGAGTCGGCGAAGGGTGACCGAGCTGGAGCGATTGCGCGGCCGGGTTATCGAGCATCTGACAGGCATGGCCGAACTCGAGACCTTTGGTGCCCTGGCCGAGCAGCGCCAGCGTCTGGATGCCATCGAGGCGCGCCTGCGCGAGGATCAACGCCAGCTGGGTCGCATTGCGGCCCTGGGTCTGTCGCTGGGGGGCCTGATGGTCGGCCTGGCCTGGTTGCTGGCATTCTGGGTCGGCGCCACCCTGTGGGAGGCCGAGCGGCTCTCCGGGCCCGTGCTGGTGATGATCCCGCTGGCTATCATGGCACTCAACGAAGCAGTGATGGCGTTGCCCATGGCCTTTACCCAGTTCGGTGCCACCCTGGCCGCCGCCGAGCGACTCAATGCCCTGGAAGCCGCGCGCGTTGCGCCGGGCGACCTTGCCACGCGGCGCCTGCCGACGGCGGGTCCACTGTCGCTGCAGCTCGATCGGGTTAGCCTGCGCTATCCCGGCGCCCTGAAAGCGGCGCTGGCGGATGTCTCGCTGACCCTGGCGGTGGGCGAGAGAGTCGCCCTGTGCGGGCCTTCGGGGTCCGGCAAGTCCAGCCTTGCCGCACTGGTGGCGCGCCAGCTTCGTCCGGACAGCGGAGCTCTGTACCTCGGGGGCTGTGCTGTCGAACACCTCGATGAAGAAGCTCTGCGACGCCGCCTGGCGGTGTTGACCCAGGACACCGAGCTGTTCGACGACAGCCTGGCGGCCAATCTCTGGCTGGGCGATCCGCAGGCCAGTGAGGCGGCGCTGTGGCAGCGTCTCGATGACGTCGAGCTGGGCGACTGGGCGCGTGAGCTGCCCCATGGACTGGCCACCCGAGTCGGTGAAGGCGGCCGGCGGCTGTCCGGCGGCCAGGCCAGGCGCGTGGCCCTGGCGCGCCTGATGCTGCGGGATCCGGGCCTGGTGTTGCTGGACGAGCCCTTCAATGGCCTGGATGCGCCCCTGGCGCGGCGACTGGCGGCGCGACTCGACCAGTGGCTGGAAGGGCGCAGCGTGATCGTCTTTTCCCATCACCATGAACCTGAGGCTCAGCCCTTGCCGGGGGTGAACCGCCGCGTGACGCTTCCCGATCAGGGGTGAGGCTGGCCGGCCAGCAATCGGCGGTGGCGCCTCATCTTGCCACAGCCGTGGGTCATGCCGGAGCATGGTGAGCTTTCTTCTGTACCGGGTGAACACATGCAGGATTTTCTCAAGCAACTGCCCAAGGCCGAGCTCCATCTGCACATCGAGGGGACTCTCGAGCCGGAGCTGATGATGGCGCTGGCCGAGCGCAATGGAGTGACCCTGCCTTACGCATCGGTCGAGGAGGTCCGCCGGGCTTATGACTTCGCCGATCTATCGGCGTTTCTCGAGCTGTATTTCCTCGGCATGAGCGTCCTGCGCCATGAGGCGGATTTTGAAGACCTGGCCATGGACTATTTGCGTCGCGCCCATGCCGAGGGCGTGGTGCATGTGGAGATGCATGTCGATCCCCAGGCGCATCTGGCTCGCGGCGTGCCGCTCGAGACGGTACTCAACGGTCTGGAGCGGGCCCGCGAGCGGGCCGCGCGGGAGCTCGATATCTCGACGGCACTGATTCTGGCCTTCCTGCGTGACAAGCCTGTCGAGGAGGCCATGCAGTTGTTGGAAGCGGTCGAGCCCTACCGTGAGCGATTCGCTGCGGTCGGACTGGACAGTGCCGAGTTGGGGCATCCGCCGGGCCGCTTCGCCGAGGTCTTCCAGTGTGCCAGGCAGATGGGGCTGGCTTGTGTGGCGCATGCGGGCGAGGAGGGGCCGCCCGCGTATATCCGCGAGGCGCTGGAGCAGTTACAGGTGTGCCGTGTCGATCACGGCGTGCGCTGCCTGGAGGATCCGGGCCTGGTCGAGACATTGCGCGAGCGTGGCATCGTGTTGACGGTCTGCCCCCTGTCCAACGTCAGCCTCAAGGTGGTCGAGCGGCTCGCGGAGCACCCCTTGCCGCGCCTGCTCGAGGCGGGGCTCAGACTGACCCTGAGCTCCGACGACCCCGCCTATTTCGGCGGCGGCATGCTGGACAACTTCGCGGCCTGCCGGGAGGCCTTCGGCTGGGGAGAGGCGACCTTCCGGCAACTGGCGGCCAATGCCATCGACGAGGCCTTCATGACCGAGGCCAGGCGTTCCGAACTGCAGGCCCGCCTGGCGGATTGCTGAAGGAGGCGGCCTGCTCAGTCCAATCGCTGGTGGACGCACTCGCCGTTGGCCCAGGTAGCATGCACGGCGCGATCATCGCCGAGCATCATCAGCGCGAAGAGGCGCTCGGCCAGGTTCCGGCAGCGGGCATTCTGTCGCTTGAGCAATGGACTGGCATCCGGGTCGAGGATGACGATATCGGCCTCGCCACCGGGGCGCAGTTGGCCGATGTGCTCGTCGAGACGCAGGGCTCGCGCATTGCCCAGGGTCAGCTGATAGAAGCCTTGCCAGGCGGTCAGTGGTTGCCCCAGTAACTGGCCGACCTGATAGGCGGCCTTGAGGCTGCCCAGCGGTGACAGGTCGGTCCCGCCGCCGACGTCGCTGGCCAGGCTGACGGTCAGCCCCGCCTGGCGGCAGGCCTGGCGATCGAAGAGGCCGCTGCCGAGGAACAGATTGGACGTGGGGCAGAAGGCCACATTGGCTCCGGCATCCGCCAGCCGCTGGCGCATGGGCTGGGTCAGGTGAATGCCATGCGCGAAGGTGCTGCGCGGGCCGACCAGGCCGTGGCGTTCGTAGACGTCCAGGTAGTCGTGACTCTCCGGAAACAGCTCGGCCACCCAGTCGACCTCGCCATGGTTTTCGGAAAGGTGTGTCTGCAGGTGTAGATCCGGCGCACTAGCCAGGACGCCGCCAGTGGCATCCAGCTGTTCGCGGGTCGAGGTCGGCGCAAAGCGTGGCGTCAGGGTATAGCCCAGGCGGTCACGGCCGTGCCAATCAGCGATCAGGCGTTCGCTGTCGGCGAGGCCGCCCAGCGGGCTGTCGAGCAACTCAGGCGGGGCGTGGCGATCCATCAGCACCTTGCCGGCCAGCATGCGCAGCCCGCGTCGCCGGGCGGCGGTGAAGAACGCATCGACCGAGCCGGGGTGAGAGGTGCAGAACACCTGGGCCGTGGTGGTGCCGACGCGCAGTGATTCGTCGAGAAAGGCCTCGGCGATGACATCGGCATGGACCTGGCGGGCGAAGCGGCACTCTTCGGGGAAGGTATAGTCATTGAGCCAGTCGAGTAACTGACGCCCCCAGCAGGCCATGATGTCCAGCTGTACATAGTGCACATGGGTATCGATGAAGCCGGGCATCATCAGCTTGCCGCGATAGTCGATGGTCTCGATATTCGCCGGCAGATCCTCGGCCAGCGCCGCATAGTGACCGACGCGACGGATGAGACCGCCTTCGATCAGAATGGCGCCGTCCTCGTCATGGAAGACACTGCCCTCGGCGGGGGCATCGCTGTCTCCCGGGTCGTGATGGAAGCTCAACAGCGGGCCACGCAGTAGACGCATGGCGGGTCGGGAGTCACTCATGCAGCACGCTTTTTCCGGACATCGTCAGTAGATGACACCAGCATGACAGCTCGCGGTAAGAAAACCACCCGATGGAGTTCCTGAGGCAAGCAACAGGCGGCCGGGCAGGCATTCCCCGGTGCGACGCTGTGACGCAGGATTCAGGCGGCCCGCGGGGGTTGCTGGCCGGGCCGCATGGCTGAGAAATTTCGTCAGGCAGGGTATGATGCCACTTTGCTGATGATAAGGGGTGGTCGGTCATGGAGCAGCAATGTCCGTGCGGCAGTGGCGACACACTGGCCGCTTGCTGCGGTCGCTACCATGCGGGGGAGCTGGCCCCCGGGCCGGAAGCGCTGATGCGTGCCCGCTTCAGCGCCTTTGCACTGGGGCGCAATGACTATCTTCTGGCGACCTGGCATCCGGACAAGCGGCCGGCGAGTCTACCGGACGAGGACCCCACCCATTGGGTACGCCTCGAGATCGTCGACTCGCATGGCGACGGCGACCAGGGGCGGGTGCAGTTTCGTGCCACCTTTCGGGAAGGCAGCCGCTGGGGCGTGCTCGAGGAAGACTCGACTTTCACCCGACGCGATGGACACTGGTGCTATGTGGATGGTGAACCCCGGGTGACCCGCCTCAAGCCGGGCCGCAACTCGCCCTGTCCGTGTGGTAGTGGCAGGAAGGGCAAACAGTGCTGCATGCGTGGCGGAACGCTCGGGTCGTGAAACCGGGCATGCTTTCTGACGGAGTTTGGTAGATGAAGAACCGTGGTCTCGTGCTGTGTCTCGCCGTCCCGGTGGGCTTTCTGTTGTTGCTGGCGGGGCTGATCTTCGGTGGTCAAGCCATTTCGGCCATCAAGCTCGACAGCGAGATCGAGCAGGCGCTGGCCGGCAAGCTGGCGAGCAGCGCGGCAATCGAGGTCGACAAGCTGCAGCGCGTCAACAACGGCTATGGCTATTGCGGTGTCTACAAGTCGGCCGCATCGGAGAATGGTTACGCCTCCTTTTTCTACAATACCATCAACGGGCGAGTCACCCTGGACATCGAGTCGGACCGCTTTACTTCGAACTGTGGTCTGTCGTCTTTCTGCTGAGCCATCACCCGGGGCCGCCCACCCGATGACGCAAGTCATCGCCTTCAGAGGATAGTTGCATGACGCAGGTAATTTGCAGGAAAGGTGTTCCCGCCAGGGCGGCGATGCTGCTGGCGACCCTGGTCGGCAGTGTCCTGCCCCTGAGTGCCCAGGCCGCCGAACTCGAGGTCAGTGACGCGCGGGTGCGCGTGCTGCCGGGTGACACCCCGGCAGCCGGCTATTTTCAGTTGGACAACAACGGGGCTCGAGCGGTGGTGCTGGTCGGTGCTGACAGCCAGGCTTTCGGCCGGGTGGAACTGCATCGCAGCATGAGCCACGAGGGCATGGCCAGCATGCAGGCCGTCGACCAAATCGAGGTTGCGGCGGGCGGCTCCATCGAGTTCGCGCCCCAGGGCTATCATTTGATGTTGATGCAACCCGCCGGCGACATCGCCGTGGGTGACCCTGTCGAGATCACCCTGCGTTTCGAGCAACGTGAGTCGCTGTCGGTCGAATTCGAGGCAGTGCCGCCCACTTACCTGTAGGAGTCAATCTTGGTATTTCCCGTGTTTGCGCCGCCTGACAGAGCCGGTCGCCACAGCGTATGGCGCCTGGTCACCCTGTTGTTCGTCATGCTGATGATGGCCGGTTGTGTCGATCGCAACTGGGAAACCAATGACATCACCGATGTCATGCCGGACATGGCATTTCAGCTGGTCGATGAGAATGGCCGGCAGGTCACTGCCGAGGACTACATCGGCAAGCCGACCTTCATGTTCTTCGGTTTTACGCACTGCCCGGATGTCTGCCCGACAACGTTGGCCAAACTCTCTGCGGCCATCAAGCAGCTAGATGAAGAGCAACGCGATGACGTCCGGGTGCTCTTCGTGTCGGTGGATCCGGGACGCGACACGCCGCAGGTCATGAAGCAGTATACCGAAGCCTTTGGTCCACAGTTCATCGGCTTGACCGGCAAGCGCAAACAGATCGATGCGCTGACCAACCGCTATCGGGTGACCTATGAGTACGGCGAGAAGGATGAGCAGGGCAACTACAGTGTCACCCACTCCAGCAGTGTCTTTGCCTTCAATCGGCAGGGTGAGGCGCGTTTCATGGCCAGTGATTTCGACTCCATCGAGTCGATCGTCGGCGACCTCGAGTATCTGCTGAAGCACGGTTGAGTGGCCAGTCGCGCAGCGCGTGCTTGTACTCATCTGCCTGATGTGAAAAAGGCCCGTCGGCTCAACACCGGCGGGCCTTTTGCTGTTCTTGTAGCATCTCCCTGGGTCAGAGAGTCATGGCGGCAACCCAGCCAAAGATGATCAGCGGGATATTGTAGTGCAGGAAGGTCGGCACCACGCTGTCCCAGATGTGGTCATGTTGGCCGTCTGCATTCAGCCCGGCGGTCGGGCCGAGCGTCGAGTCCGAGGCTGGAGAGCCGGCATCCCCGAGGGCGGCGGCGGTGCCCACCAGAGCGATGGTCGCCATGGGCGAGAAGCCGAAGTTCAGGGCCATGGGCACATAGAGTGAAGCAATGATCGGAATCGTCGAGAAGGACGAGCCGATGCCCATGGTAATGAACAGCCCGACGAGCAGCATGATCAGGGCAGCCAGGCCCTTGTTGTCGCCGATTATCTCGGTGGAGCTGGTGACCAGCGCCTCGACTTCGCCACTGGCCTGCATGACGCTGGCGAAACCCGCCGCTGAGATCATGATGAAGCCGACCAGCGCCATCATGCGCATGCCTTCGGTGAAGATGTCGTCCTGCTCGTGCCAGCGGAAGACGCCACTTACCGAAAGCAGGGCGAAGCCGAACAGGCCACCCAGTACCATGGAGCCGCTGAGCAGCTGGACCGCTACCGTGCCGACCAGGGACAACCCGAGGATCACCATCTGCCAGGGCTTGAGGTGCTGGGCGGCTTCGTTGGGTGATTCGTCACCATGCGCCAGATTGATGTCCTGATAGTCGCGCTGGCGGCGGTAGCTGAAAAACACCGCGATGAGCAGGCCGATGGCCATGCCGCCGATGGGTACGATCATGGCCATGGGGACCATGCCGGGAGTCGCATCCAGACCATTTTCATTGAGGTTGGTCAGCAGGATATCGTGGAGGAAGATCGAGCCGAAGCCGACCGGCAGCAGCATGTAGGGGGCAGTAATGCCGAAGGTGATGACGCAGGCCACGGCGCGGCGATCAAGCTGCAGGTGATTCATCAGCTTGAGCAGCGGTGGCACCAGTACCGGAATGAAGGCGATATGCACCGGAATCAGGTTCTGGGAGCTGACCGCTGCGGCCAGCAGTACGCCCAATACCATGAAGGCGATTCCGCGGTGATTGGCTGAAGCGTCATCCAGGTTGAGACCGGCAATGGCCTTGCTGGAAAGCAGCTGGGTGATCCCCGAGCGTGACAGCGCCACAGCGAAGGCACCGAGGACGGCATAGGAGATCGCCACCTTGGCACCGTTGCCCAGGCCGTCGTTGAAGGCGGAGAGTATGTCGCCCAGCGGCATGCCGGCGGTGAGGCCGCCGACCAGAGCCGCGGCGATCAACGCGAACACAACGGAAACGCGCATCAGGCTGAGGGTGACCATGACCAGAATGGCCAGAACTACTGCGTTCATGTCTTGTCCTTGTTGAGGATGTCGATTGTTGTTGGTGTCGCCCCTACCCGCTGCTGATACAGCAAGATTTGCAAGGGGCGACGGGGCGATGCTTGCCGGTCAATACACCTGGCTGGGTAACAGTTCGGCGGGCGCCAGACGACTGAGATGACGTTTCGCGAGGAGCTTGCTGGCGGCGTCGATGTCCGGTGCGAAGAAACGGTCCTTGTCGTAGTAGGCGACACGCTCGCGCAGTACCCGGCGAGCTTCTTCCAGGGTGTCGGTGGTCCTGAGACCGTCGCGGAAATCCAGTCCCTGGCAGGCGGCCAGCCATTCGATGGCGAGGATGCCTCGCACGTTATCGGCCATTTCCCACAGTCGCTTGCCGGCGGCCGGCGCCATGGAGACGTGGTCCTCCTGGTTGGCCGAGGTCGGCAGGCTGTCGACACTGTGCGGGTGCGAGAGCGCCTTGTTCTCGCTGGCGAGTCCGGCCGCCGTCACCTGCGCGATCATGAAGCCCGAGTTGACGCCGCCGTGTTCCACCAGGAAGGGCGGGAGCTGGGACATGTGCTTGTCCATCATCAGCGAGACGCGACGCTCGGTGAGCGAGCCGATCTCGGCGATGGCCAGCGCCAGGTTGTCGGCCGCCATGGCGACCGGCTCGGCATGGAAATTGCCGCCGGAGATGATATCACCCTGTTCGGCGAACACCAGGGGGTTGTCCGAGACGGCGTTGATCTCGATGCCCAGAACCTCGGCGACCTGGCGGATCTGGGTGAGGGCGGCGCCCATCACCTGGGGCTGGCAGCGCAGGGAATAGGGGTCCTGGACCTTGCCGCAATCGACATGCGAGTCGCTGATCTCGCTGCGCTCACCGAGCAATTGCCGGTAGGCGGTGGCGGCATCGATCTGGCCACGCTGGCCGCGTACCTCATGGATGCGGGCATCGAAGGGCGAGCGCGAACTCAGGGTGGCTTCCACGGTGAGCGAGCCGCAGACAGTGGCGGCGGCGAACAGGTCTTCGGCATCGAACAGGCCCTTGAGCGCGTAGGCGGTGGAGACCTGGGTGCCATTGAGCAGGGCCAGACCTTCCTTGGGCGCCAGCGACAACGGTTCGAGGCCGGCCTTGGCCAGGGCCTCATGGGCCGGCAGCCATTCTCCGCGATGGCGTGCCTGCCCCTCGCCGAGCAACACCACGCTCATGTGCGCCAGCGGGGCCAGATCGCCGGAGGCGCCTACCGAGCCCTTGAGCGGGATGTGCGGGTAGATCTCGGCGTTGATCAGTGCCACCAGGGCATCCAGGACCTCACGGCGAATGCCGGAGAAGCCGCGGGCCAGGCTGTTGACCTTGAGGACCATGATCAGTCGCACCAGGTCGTCGTCCATGGCGGCACCGACGCCGGTGGCATGGGACAGCACCAGGGAGCGCTGGAGATCCTCGAGCTGGTTCTTTTCGATGCGGGTCTGGGCCAGCAGGCCGAAGCCGGTGTTGACGCCATAGACGGTGCGATCTTCCTCGACTACACGATTGACGCAGTCGACGCCGGCGGCGATATCGGCATCGGCACTGGTCGGCAGGGAGACCTGGAGAGGGGCTTCGAAGACCTGGCGCGCCTGGGCCAGGGTCATCTTGCCGGGTTGTATCTCGAGATGGTTCATAGGGAGTTCCTCATCTCGCCGAGCCGGAGCTTGCCGGTGGCAGGCACTACGCGAAGGCGCTGTCAACCCATCCCTGGGCGCTACCGATGCCATCCTTGGCATCGGACCTTCGCTTCGACCTGCCACCGGTGCTCCCTGTACCAGCGAGAAGTATGGCTGTGGATGTAGAAGGTTTTACTTATCGATCATCGGCAGGTTGAGGCCGTTCTCTCGCGCGCACTCCCTGGCGATGTCATAGCCGGCATCCGCGTGGCGCATCACGCCGGTCCCCGGGTCGTTGCGCAGCACCCGGCCGAGACGGGCATGGGCATCATCGCTGCCGTCGCAGACGATCACCACGCCAGCATGCTGGGAGTAGCCCATGCCCACGCCGCCGCCGTGGTGCAGCGAGACCCAGGTGGCGCCGCCGGCAGTGTTGAGCAGGGCGTTGAGCAGCGGCCAGTCGGAGACGGCGTCGGAGCCATCCATCATCGATTCGGTCTCGCGATTGGGGCTGGCCACCGAGCCGGAATCCAGGTGATCGCGACCGATGACCACCGGCGCCTTGAGTTCGCCGTTTCTGACCATTTCGTTGAAGGCCTGGCCGAGACGGGCACGATCCTTGAGGCCGACCCAGCAGATTCGAGCTGGCAGGCCCTGGAAGCTGATGCGTTCGCGGGCCATGTCCAGCCAGTTGTGCAGGTGCGGGTCGTCGGGGATCAGTTCCTTGACCTTCTGGTCAGTCTTGTAGATGTCCTCGGGATCGCCGGACAGTGCCGCCCAGCGGAAGGGCCCGATGCCCTGGCAGAACAGCGGGCGGATATAGGCCGGTACGAAGCCGGGGAAATCGAAGGCGTTCTCGACGCCTTCTTCCTGGGCCATCTGGCGAATGTTGTTGCCGTAGTCGAAGGTCGGGATGCCTTGCTGCTGGAAGTCGAGCATGGCTTGCACGTGCACGGCCATGGAGCGCTTGGCAGCCTTGACCACCGCTTCGGGTTCTGTCTTGCCGCGAGCGACATAGTCGTCCCAGGTCCAGCCGGCGGGCAAGTAGCCGTGCAGCGGGTCGTGGGCACTGGTCTGGTCGGTGACCATATCCGGACGCACGCCGTGCTCGACCATGGTCGGAAGCACCTCGGCGGCGTTGGCACACAGGCCGATGGATACCGCCTTGCCCTCGGCGGTGTAGCGCTCGAGGCGAGCCAGGGCGTCGTCCAGGTCCTCGGCCTGCTCGTCGAGATAGCGGGTGCGCAGGCGGAAGTCGAGGCGCGATTGCTGGCACTCGATGTTGAGTGAGCAGGCTCCGGCCAGAGTGGCGGCCAGTGGCTGGGCGCCACCCATGCCACCGAGGCCGGCGGTGAGGATCCAGCGACCCTCAAGGTTACCGTCGTAGTGCTGGCGGCCGGCCTCCACGAAGGTCTCGTAGGTGCCCTGGACGATGCCCTGTGAGCCGATGTAGATCCAGGAGCCGGCGGTCATCTGGCCGTACATCATCAGGCCCTTTTTATCCAGCTCGTTGAAGTGCTCCCAGTTGGCCCAGGCCGGTACCAGGTTGGAATTGGCGATCAACACGCGGGGCGCGTCCTTGTGGGTCTCGAACACCCCCACCGGCTTGCCGGACTGGATCAGCAACGACTGAGTGTCTTCCAGGCGCCGAAGGGTCTCGACGATCTTGTCGTAGCATTCCCAGTCCCGGGCGGCGCGGCCGATGCCGCCGTAGACCACCAGGTCCTCCGGGCGCTCGGCGACGTCCGGGTGCAGGTTGTTCATCAGCATGCGCAGCGGTGCTTCGGTGAGCCAGCTCTTGCAGGTGAGCTCGCTGCCGGTGGGGGCGGCGATCTCGCGGCTGGGGTCGTGACGCTTGTCGGTATGGGACATTTCTTGGTTCCTCGCAGGGTCTCACGGTAAGGGGGCTGACGGCCGGACTGCAGACTCAGCCGTTCAGGGTCAGTAGGTGAACGAGGCGTGCCGCCACTCTGGCGGTGCGGCCATCGATGTCATGCTCGGGATTCAGCTCGGCGAGGTCGGCCAGGCGCAGCTTGCCGCTGTTGCGTACCGTTTCTACCAGGGGCTCGATCAGTGCCAGGGGTACGCCGCGCGCCGCCGGGGCGCTGACGCCCGGTGCTTCGGCGGCGGGCAGGACATCCAGGTCGATGGTCAGGTAGAGGGCGTCGCAACGAGCAATGAAACGTTCCAGGTCGCGCCGGATGGCGTCGATTCCGGTGTGCGTGATGTCGCGATCCTCACGGATCAACACGCCCAGGTCGTCGGCGCGCCGGAACAACGCTCGGGTGTTGGCGGCCCGGCTGACGCCGAGGCAGGCGTAGCGAAACGGCCAGCCATTGGCCTGACACGCTTCGGCGATCTGCGAGAAGGGAGTCCCAGAGGAGCGCACATGGACCGGGTCGCGCAGGTCGAAGTGGGCATCGAGGTTGACGATGCCGACACGCGGTCGTGTCTCGCGGGGCGCGAGGTGCCGGGCGAGCCCTTGCCAGCTGGCGTAGGCGACTTCGTGGCCACCTCCGAGCACGATGGGCAGGTGGCCGGCGTCGAGCAATGGGGACAGTCGCTCGGCCAGTGCCTCCTGGGCGGCTTCCAGGGCGTCGCCGTCGCAGCTCACGTCGCCGGCGTCGAAGGCCGGTCCCTGGCGATGCCAGGCCAATGGCGCGAGAGAACGACGGATCGTGGCGGGGCCGTCGGCGGCGCCGACCCGGCCTTGGTTGCGAGCCACACCGGCATCGCTGGCGAATCCGAGCAGGGCACACCCGCTTGGGGCGTCCTCGGCGAGAGGCGCGACGCGTTGATGCCAGCGATCGCTGTCGGGCTCGGGGTCAACGCGGCCCTGCCAGGGACTCATGTCGATCTCAGTGGCCATGCGCCTGATCCTCCACGGGTTGGCCGGCGACGACGCGCTGGCGCAGTCGACCGGGCTGGACGGCATAGGCGAGTTCCGCCGGGGTGTCGATGTTCCAGAGGCAGAGATCGGCAGGCGCACCTTCGCGCAACCTGCCGAGTTCGGGCATTCCCAGCGCCCGGGCGCCGTGCGCGGTCATGCCGGTCAGTGCCTCTCGCGGGGTGAGGCGGAACAGGGTGCAGGCCATGTTGAGCATCAGGGTCGGCATGAACAGTGGTGAGCTGCCGGGGTTGGCATCGGTGGCGACGGCCATCGGTACGCCGGCCTCGCGTAGCCCGGCGATGGGCGGCTGCTGGGTCTCGCGCAGGGTGTGGAAGGCGCCCGGCAGGATCACCGCCACGCTGCCAGCATCGCGCATGGAGGCGATGCCGGCGTCGTCGAGATATTCGATATGGTCGGCGGACAGGGCTCCGTGACGGGCGGCCATGGCAGAGCCGCCCAGATTGGACAGCTGTTCGGCATGGGCCTTGATCGGCAGGCCATGGCCCCGGGCCGCTTCGAAGACGCGCTCGCACTGGGCCACCGAGAAGGCGATCTTCTCGCAGAAGACGTCGACGGCGTCGGCCAGCCCCTCGGCCGCGGCCGCCGGGATCATCTTGTCGCAGACCAGGTCGATGTATCCGTCACTGTCGCCTGCGTATTCCGGCGGCAGGGCGTGGGCGCCGAGCAGGGTCGTGACGACGCGCACCGGCCGGGCCTCGCCGAGGCGGCGGGCGACGCGCAGCATCTTGAGCTCGTTCTCCACGTCTAGGCCGTAGCCCGACTTGATCTCCACGGTGGTCACGCCGTCGGCGAGCAGAGCGTCGAGTCGCGGCAGGGCGGCGGCGAACAACGCGTCTTCGCTGGCTTCGCGCGTGTCGCGCACGGTGCTGATGATGCCGCCGCCGCGTCGGGCGATTTCCTCGTAGCTGACGCCTTCCAGACGCGACTCGAACTCGTCGGCGCGACCGCCGCCGAATACCAGGTGGGTGTGGCAATCGACCAGGCCCGGCGTCATTACACCGCCGCTGCCCATCGGAAGGCATGTATCGGCAAGGGAGGCCGAGAGTTCACGCATCGGGATCAGGGAGTGGATGCGGTCGTCCTCGACGATCACTGCCATGGAATCGGGCAGGGTCTGCTGGCCATCGAAGACGGTGACGTCCTGCCAGAGTCGGTGAGTCCGGGGGTGGGTCATGCTGACGCCTCCTGGTGCATTTGTATATACAAAAGGCTAGCGCATTCTTGTTTCTTCGTCACCCTGTGTGATGCGCTCCTTTCGGAACTTGAAAAGTCGCGAAGCAGTATGACTTAAGTAATTAAAATCAAGATGTTAACTGACTACATGGATGCTTTTGGTCAAGTTGTCCTGCAAGGGTGCGACCAAAGTATTAAGTCTGAAGACCAGGGGAGAATGGCGTAACTCTTTGGTCTGTTGTATATACAAATAGTACGGCACTTTGCATCCCCACAAGAACACCCCAGCCCACAATGACAATCCAGGAGCCTTCCATGGCGAGTTCCTCATCCGACAATTCCCGGCGTCGGGGTCCCTCGACGGCCACTGTGTTCAAGCTGTTCGTCCCAAGCCTCGTCGGGGTACTGATCTTCTTCGTGCCGATGACGCTCGGTGGCAATACGACGATCCCGCTGGATCACATGGTGACCGGTGCGCGAAGCCTGCTGGGCGAGGGCAGTGGCATTTATGCTCTGGCGCTGATCGTCGCCGGGGCGCTCTATCCCCTGATCAAGGGAAGCTGGCGGCGCAGCATGACCGAGCGGGTCTTTACCGTGCTCAAGCTGGCCGGTGTGGCGGCAGCGGTGATGGCCTTGACCGGCTGGGGGCCCGGCTTTCTGCACGAATCGGACATGCTGCCCTTTCTGTTCGACAAGTTGGTCATTCCGGTGGGACTGATCGTGCCGATCGGTGCCATCTTTCTGGCTCTGCTGATCAGTTTCGGCCTGCTCGAGCTGATCGGTGTACTGGTCCAGCCGGTGATGCGGCCGGTGTGGCGCACGCCGGGGCGGAGCGCGATCGATGCCGTGGCCTCCTTCGTCGGCAGCTATTCCATCGGCCTGTTGATCACTAACCGGGTCTACCAGGCGGGACAGTATTCGGCTCGGGAGGCGGCGATCATCGCCACCGGCTTCTCCACGGTATCGGCGACCTTCATGATCATCGTCGCCAAGACGCTGGGCCTGATGGAGATCTGGAATCTCTACTTCTGGTTGACTCTGGCCATCACGTTCACGGTGACCGCGATCACGGTACGGATTCCGCCCCTGTCGAGCATGGACGACAGCAAGCGTGACGGTGAGCCGGAGGCCGTGTCGGGGCGTCGTCTCGCCACCGCTTGGCGTACCGGGCTCGAGGTGGCCGAGCGGGCGCCGAGCCTGCTGTCCAGCGTGGCGCTGAACTTCCGCGAGGGGCTGCTGATGGCGATCAGTATCCTGCCGTCGATCATGTCAGTGGGGCTGGCCGGCCTCTTGCTGGCCAAGTACACGCCCTTGTTCGAGTGGCTCGGCTGGGCCTTCTATCCCTTCGTGGCAATCTGGGGGCTGGACGAAGCCGCCGCCCTGGCCCAGGCCTCGGCAGCGGGGCTCGCCGAGATGTTCCTGCCGGCCCTGCTTATGGGCGATGCCGGCCTTGTGGCACGCTTCGCCGCCGGTGTGGTGTCGGTTTCCTCGGTACTGTTTTTCTCGGCCTCGATTCCCTGCATCCTGTCCACCAGTATCCCGTTGTCGGTAGGGCGTATCGTGGTCGTATGGTTCCTACGGATGGCCTTGAGCCTGCTGCTGGCAGTGCCGGCGGGTTACCTGGTGCAGGCACTGGCCGCTTGAGGAGTATGGCGTGCGTCGCAGAGCCATGGAAATGGGGAGGGGCGCCGGGGTGACATCAGTGCCGGTCGCCGCCGTTCAGTTGGTATGCAGCGAGGAACGCAGCTTGTATCGGTCGCCGGGGTGGATCAGGCGGGCGTAGCTGATCAGGTGGTCCCCTGACCAGGTGCGCCGGATCATTCTCAGGCAGGGTTCGTGGGGGGTGATGTCGAGTCGCTGTGCGGTGTCGGCGTCGACCAGCACGGCTTCGACGACGTGCTCCACATCATTGATCGGGCAGGCCGCCACCAGCACCTCGTTGGGTGTATGCCGGGTGAAATCCGTTTCCAGGTAGTGGGGCACTCGGCTGGGATTGACGTAGCGGTCCTCGAGCTGAATGGGCACGCCATCCTCGCGATGCACGATCAGGGTATGGAAGACCCGGGCGCCGTTGCGGACTCCCAGGTAAACCGAGGTTTCGTCGTCGGCGTCCAATGCTTCGGCACGCAGGACTTCGCTGGTGTAGACGTGTTCTCGACTGCGAACTTCCTCGGCGATGTTGTGAACCTCGATCAGCGAGGATTCGGCCTTGCGGTCGGTGACGAATGTACCGACTCCCGGCTGACGCGTCAGGTATCCCTTCTGGACCAGGTCGCGGATGGCCTTGTTGGCGGTCATGCGACTGACCGCGAATTCCTCGGCGAGTCGTTCTTCAGGGGGAATTCGATATTGCGGTGGCCAGTCGCCGCTGTGAATCTTATCCAGCAGATGTCGTTGTATCTTCAGGTAGAGGGGCAGGGAGCCGGCCATGCGTTATCCTGTGCGTCCATTCTGGTGGAAACGGAAAAATAACAGAACGGCGATAACCGCCGTCCCGTGTTCCAGGCACTTTCGGACAATGCCCAGGAGTTCATGATGTCACGAACTAATCGTTGGGGCACATCCCCGACGCCCCTCAGCAGCCCCGCCGCGGTGCGTAACCGGCAACCCATTCTCGAGGTCCTGCAGGCGGTGTTGCCAATGCAGGCCGAGGTACTGGAGCTGGCCAGCGGCAGTGGCGAGCATGCCCTGCATTGTGCGACGGCGATGCCGGGCTGGCGCTGGCAGCCCAGCGACCTGGAGGATGAGTCGCTGGCATCCATCGAGGCCTGGCGAACTGCCTACGGCCACGACAATCTCGCCTCTCCCATCCGTCTGGATGCGACCCGGGAGTGGCCGGATGGCAAGCTGGATGCCATCGTGGCCATCAATCTGGTGCATATCTCGCCCTGGCAGGTTACCGAGGCGTTACTGACTCGCGCCGGCGAGAAGCTGGTGACGCAGGGTGTGCTCTATCTGTATGGGCCCTATCGGCGCGATGGGCGGCATACGGCCTCCAGTAATGCGGCTTTCGATGCCGATCTGCGGCAGCGGGATCCGCGCTGGGGCATTCGTGATCTGGGCACCGTCGTGGCCGAGGCAAACAACCAGGGGCTCGTCCTGGATCGTGTGGTCGAGATGCCGGCCAATAATCTTAGTGTTGTCTTGCGTCGTCGCTGAGCGAGCGTTGTGCCAACGTGGCCACCTTGCGATGATGCTGGGCATACCCGTCAGTCAGTGAGTGCATAGCGTGGACAAGTTCGAGGTCAAGCTGGACCAGGCGGCGAGGGCGGCCTGGCTGTCGCATGTCGGTGGGCGGACGCAGGACGAGATTGCCGCCCAGCTAGGGGTGTCGCGTCCCGGGGTGCAGCGCTTGCTGGCCCTGGCTCGCCAGGAAGGCCTGGTCAAGGTGCACATCGATCATCCCATCGCCCAATGTACGGCGCTTTCCCAGTCGATTCGCAATGCCTTTGATCTGGGCTTCTGTGATGTGGTGCCGGCGGATGCCGATGCGGGGGCTGATAATGCGCATTACCTGGCCGTGGCAGGTGCCGAACGACTGGCGCGGCTCCTGGAACGCTCCGAGCCTTTGACCTTATCACTGGGCACTGGTCGCTCGGTACGCGCCATGGTCGAATCGCTTCGACGGCTTGATCGGCCACAGCATCGCATTGTGTCGCTGGTCGGCAATATTGCACGGGATGGTTCGGCCAACCGCTATGACGGTGTCATGTTGCTGGCCGACAAGACCGGCAGCGAGCGGTTTCTGCTGCCGGCGCCGGTAGTGGCGGGCTCTGTTCAGGAAAAGGAGGCGCTGCTGGGGCAGCCATTGTTCCAGGCGATTGCCGGCGTGGCTCATCAGTCCGAGGCCGCTTTCATCGGGGTAGGGCGCATCGACCGCCAGGCGACACTCTTCCAGGATCATTTCATCAGCGAGGCCGAGCTCGAGGAACTGCTGGAGCGGGAAGCCGTCGGCGAGTTGCTTGGCTGGCCGATGAATGCCCACGGCGAACTGATCGACTGCTCGACCAGTTGGCGTGTCACCAGTCTGCCGTTGTCGATGTTCCGGAACCAGGAAATGGTGGCGCTGGCCGGAGGGCGCAGCAAGGCCCCGGCGATCCTGGCTGCGCTGCGGGGTGGCTGGTTGAAGAGCCTGGTTACCGACGAGCAGGTGGCGCGGTATATCGTCGAGCATGCCTGAGGGGCGAGGGGTGAAACGCGAGGAACGAGGTACGAGAAACGAGCGGTTGGGAGTCAATGACTCGAAGCTTGAAGCTTGAAGTGACCCCGAAGCTCGAAGTCACCCCTGACCCCTGACCCCTGACCCCTGACCCCTGACCCCTGACCCCTGACCCCTGACCCCTGACCCCTGACCCCGAAGCTCGCCACTCGCCACTCGCCGCTCGAATCTCGTGGCTCGAACCTCGCAGCTCGCAGCTCGCATCCCCAGCCTAGCCTAAAGTCTAAGTCTTCTGGCTTTGCGTTTTGGCTGCCCTTGTTCGATCATTTGATCAATCGTTGATTTCATTGATCGGATCAGCGTGGGGCCTGGCCCCGTCGAGCAACAACAAGAAGGCCTTCCTGTGAAGGCGTCGAATCAACAGGAGCATGCCATGCAGCGTCATCGTCTATTTCCGCTTGCCGCGCTTGCGGCACTGGGGACCACCGCCGCTACGGCGGCGCAGGCTGAAACCATCACGATCGGTACCGTCAACAACAACGACATGGTGATCATGCAGAGCCTCACCGATGTCTTCGAGAAAGCGCATCCGGATATCACCCTGGATTGGGTGGTGCTCGAGGAGAACGTTCTGCGTCAACGCATGACGACGGATATTGCCACTCAGGGTGGGCAGTTCGATGTCATGACCATCGGTAGCTATGAAGCGCCGATCTGGGCCGAGCGGGGCTGGCTGGAGCCTCTGGATGATTTGCCAGAGTCCTACAAGGCCGATGACTTGCTCAAGACGGTGCGTGATGGCCTGAGTCATGAGGATACCCTGCATGCGTTACCGTTTTATGCCGAAAGCTCGATGATGTATTACCGCAAGGATCTCTTCGAGCAGGCGGGTATCGAGATGAGCGAGCAGCCGACCTGGGAAGAGGTGCGCTCCTGGGCCGGCAAGCTTCATGATCCCGAGAATGAAGTCGCCGGCATCTGTCTACGTGGCAAGCCGGGCTGGGGCGAGAACATGGCCTTCGTGTCCACTCTGGTGAATACCTTTGGCGGGCGCTGGTTTGACATGGACTGGAACCCCGAGATCAATAGCAAGGAATGGCAGGAAGCGGTTTCCTTCTATGTGAACCTGCTCAACGACTATGGTCCGGCGGGGGCCAGTTCCAACGGTTTCAACGAGAACCTGGCGCTGTTCTCGCGTGGCAGCTGTGCCATGTGGGTCGATGCCACCTCCGCGGCCGGCAAGTTGTTCGATCCCGAGGAGTCCAAGGTCGCCGATCAGCTTGGCTTTGCGCCCGCGCCGATTGCCGATACCCCCAAGGGCTCGCACTGGTTGTGGTCCTGGGCCCTGGCGATTCCGAGTTCTTCGGACTCGACCGAAGCGGCCAAGACCTTCATTCGTTGGGCGACTTCACAAGAGTACGTCAAGCTGGTCGCGGAGCGTGAAGGCTGGACCAATGTGCCTCCCGGCACGCGCGAGTCCACTTATGCCAGTGAGCGCTATCAGGAAGAAGCTCCGTTCGCCGGCTTCGTGGTCGACGCCATTCGCGAGGCGGATCCGCTGGACTCCACCCAGGAGCCCAATCCGTATGTCGGGGTGCAATTTGTCGGTATTCCCCAGTTCCAGTCGATCGGCACCCAGGTAGGCCAGATGATCGCCTCGGCATTGACCGGTCAGGTCAGCGTCGAACAGGCGCTGGACTCCGCCCAGCGTGCGACCGAGCGTACCATGGAACGGTCCGGGTACATCGAGTGATCGCTCTGTAACATCCGCGGCGGTGTCCCTTCACCGCCGCGCTTCCCGCCCTTGCTGGCATTACAACCGACGAGTAACGGCCCATGAACAAGACTCGTGCCTCCGGTCGTACCGTCGGTGGTCTGCGTACCCTCTCGCTGCAGGCCCCCGCGGTAACTCTGCTGCTGCTCTGGATGTTGATACCACTGGCCATGACCGTGTGGTTCTCCTTCCAGCGTTACAACCTTCTGATGCCCGGCATGAAAGGCTTTGCCGGCACCGAGAATTATGAATACCTGCTGACTGATCCGGCCCTGTGGTCGGCCATGGGCACAACCTTGCTACTGGTCGGGTGGGTGCTGGCGATTACCGTCGTCGGGGGCACTCTGCTGGCCGTGCTCTTTCAGCAGGACTTCTTCGGGCGTGGCGTGGCCCGTGTGCTGGCGATTTCACCGTTCTTCGTCATGCCCACCGTCAGTGCCCTGGTGTGGAAGAACATGATGATGCATCCGGCCAACGGGGTGCTGGCCTGGATGGCGGAATCCGTCGGCCTGCCGGCAATGGACTGGTTCTCCAGCCTGCCCTTGACCTCGATCATCATCATCGTGTCCTGGCAGTGGCTGCCCTTTGCGCTGTTGATCCTGCTGACAGCTATCCAGTCCCTGGATGACGACCAGGTCGAGGCGGCGCGCATGGACGGTGCCGGTCCCATTGCCATCTTCTTCAACATCACGCTGCCGCACCTCAAGCGGGCCATCAGTGTGGTGATCATGATCGAGATGATCTTCCTGCTGACGGTGTTCGCCGAGATCTTCGTCACCACCTCGGGTGGGCCGGGGCTGGCCACCACCAACCTGGCATATCTGATCTATATCCGAGCCCTGCTCGACTTCGATGTCGGCACGGCATCCGCGGGTGGGGTGATCGCGATCATTCTCGCCAATATCGTCGCCATCTTCCTGGTCCGCATGGTGGCCAAGAACCTGGAAGACTGACCCGGCCTGTCGAGGAGAACCCCACATGACGACGACCCTGTCGCACAAGGATGCACCCATGGATGCGGCCCGCGGTAATGCGGCCCTGAGGTCCAAGCGCTTACGCAACCTGGGCATAGCCGTGCTGGGCTGGTCCGTGGCGTTGATCATCTTCTTTCCGATCTTCTGGATGATCCTGACCGGCTTCAAGACGGAGGCCGAGGCGATCGCCGAGCCGAGCCTGTTTTTCTCGCCGACGCTGGAGAACTATCACGACGTCCAGGCGCGGGCGGGATACTTCAACTTTGCCTGGAACAGCGTGGTGGTGGCCTTTGGATCGACCCTGCTGGCCCTGCTGATTGCCATTCCATCGGCTTATTCGATGGCCTTCCTGCCGACCAAACGGACCAAGGGCACCCTGTTGTGGATGCTATCGACCAAGATGCTGCCACCGGTCGGGGTGCTGGTACCGATCTACCTGATCTTCCGCGATCTCGGGCTGCTCGATACCCTGACCGGACTGACCATCGTCTATACCCTGATGAACCTGCCCATCGTGGTCTGGATGCTCTACACCTTCTTCAAGGATCTGCCGCAGGACATTCTCGAGGCCGGGCGCATGGATGGCGCCAGTACCCTGCAGGAGATTGTCTATCTGCTGATGCCGCTGACGCTGCCGGGCATTGCCTCGACAGGGCTGCTGTCGGTGATCCTGAGCTGGAACGAGTCGTTCTGGAGCCTGAACCTCACGACTTCCCAGGCGGCCCCTCTGCCGGCCTATATTGCGTCCTTCTCGAGTCCTGAAGGCCTTTTCTGGGCCAAGCTTTCCGCCGCCTCGACCATGGCCATTGCACCGATCCTGGTCTTTGGCTGGCTCACCCAGAAACAGATGGTACGTGGCCTGACCTTTGGCGCCGTCAAATAAGAGGACAATTTCATGGCAACTCTGCAACTCAATAACGTCGTCAAGAGCTTCGAGGATACCCAGGTCATCCAGGGGGTCGATCTGGAGGTCAAGGACCAGGAGTTCGTGGTCTTCGTCGGACCATCGGGCTGTGGCAAGTCCACGCTGCTGCGCATGATTGCCGGGCTCGAGAGCACCACGTCCGGCGATATCGTCATCGAGAATCAGCGCGTCAATGACCTGGGACCGGCCGAACGCGGGCTGGCCATGGTCTTTCAGAGCTATGCGCTGTATCCGCACATGACGGTGGAGGACAACATGGGCTTCAGCCTCAAGCTGGCCGGGGAGAACAAGGAAGCGCGGCGCGAGAAGGTGCTCGAGGCGGCACGTATCCTGCAGCTCGAGCCCTTGCTGGATCGCAAGCCCAAGGCGCTTTCCGGCGGTCAGCGTCAGCGTGTGGCCATCGGTCGGGCCATCGTGCGTAATCCGAGCATCTTCCTGTTCGACGAGCCCCTGTCGAACCTGGACGCGGCCCTGCGGGTTCAGATGCGCATCGAGCTGGCACGCCTGCATGAAGAGCTCAAGGCGACCATGATCTATGTCACCCATGACCAGATCGAAGCCATGACCATGGCCGACAAGATCGTCGTACTTCAGGGCGGTGTGGTCGAGCAGGTGGGCTCGCCGATGGAGCTCTATCATCATCCGCGCAACCGCTTCGTCGCCGGTTTCATCGGGTCGCCGAAGATGAACTTCCTGCCGGTCAGTGCCGAGTCGGCCGCCGCCGATGGTGTCACCATCCGCTTGCCTGGCGGGGATACCACCCGTGTCCCGGTGCAGGGCACAGGCTGTCAGCCGGGCGAGGCGCTGACCCTGGGAGTGCGTCCCGAGCACCTGGTGCTCGACGAGACCGGTCCGCTGCAGGGCCGGATTCAGGTCATCGAGCGCCTGGGTGGCCAGACGTCGCTATATGTCGAGATGGACGACGAGCTGATCACCCTGATGGTCGACGGCGATGTGACGCACCGGGTCGGTGATGAAGTGCGCTTCACCTTCGAGCCGCGCCGCGGCCATCTTTTCACTGGTGACGACATGGCGCTGGAAAGTCTCGAGCGTCATCCGCTGGCATCCCTGACCCGTCTGGACCATCGTGCGGCCAGTGATGCCGAGGCCTGAGGAGTCGCCATGGAGATGTTGATCTTCGACTGTGATGGCGTGCTGGTCGACAGCGAGGCGATTGCCGAGGCGACGCTGGTCGAACGACTTGCGACCTGGCTGCCGGATGTCGATATTCATGCCCGGCTGGGCGAGGCCCTGGGGCTGACGACGGCCGCCATTCTGGATCGGCTGGCGGCCTTCAGCCGGCATGATCTTCCGGCCGATGCGCTGGGAGCCATGGATGCGGAAATCGAGCGCCGTCTGGCGCTGGAACTCACCGCCATCGACGGGGTGAAGGAGGCGATAGGCGCACTCGGCATGTCGATGGCGGTGGTGTCAAACAGCCATCGCGGCCGGGTCAGGGCCTCATTGGTGCATACCGGGCTGGATGCCTGTCTGGGCGATTCACCGATCTTCTGTGCCGAGCAGGTGGCGCGCCCCAAGCCGGATCCGGCGGTCTATCGGCTGGCGGTTGATGAGCTGGGATGCCAGCCGGGCGAGTGCCTGGTGGTCGAGGACAGCGTGGCCGGTGTCACGGCGGCGTGTGCGGCCGGCATGACGGTGGTCGGCTTCACCGGGGCCAGTCACGTCATGCCCGGTCAGGACGAGCGGCTGCGTATGGCCGGGAGCTGGCAGGTGATGGCACGCATGCATGAACTGCCGGGGCTGGTCGCGCAATGGCGACAGACACGGCTCGAACGACTAATGGATGTAGAGAGGGATAAATGAAGCTTGCCGACAAGGTGGCGGTGATCACGGGGGGTGCCAAGGGCATCGGCCTGGCGATTGCCGGTCGTTATCTGGCCGAAGGGGCGCGCGTCGTGATTGCCGATGTGGATGACCGGGCCATCGATGAAGGCCTGAAGCAGCTGGGCAACCACGACAGAACCCTGGGGCTGTCACTGGATGTGCGCGATCAGGCGTCCATCGATGCCATGGTGGCGGAGGTGCTGGAGCATTTCGGGCGGATCGATATTCTCGTCAACAATGCGGCTGTGTTTGACATGGCGCCGGTACTGGAAGTCGAGGCGGCCAGCTTCGATCGCCAGTTCGACGTCAACGTCAAGGGACTCTTCTTCACCCTGCAGGCCGTGGCACGGGTCATGGTCGAGCACGAGCAGGGCGGTGCCATCATCAACATGGCTTCCCAGGCGGGGCGCCGAGGCGAGGCCCTGGTCAGTACCTACTGTGCCACCAAGGCCTCGGTGATCAGCTTGACTCAGTCCTGCGGTCTGGATCTGATTCGTCATGGGGTTCGTGTCAATGGCATCGCTCCGGGTGTGGTCGACACGCCGATGTGGGCGGAAGTCGATGCCTTGTTCGCGCGTTACGAAGGACGTCCGCTGGGCGAGAAGAAACGACTGGTCGGTGAGGAAGTCCCGATGGGGCGCATGGGGCGCCCTGATGACTACGCCGGCGCGGCCGTCTTTCTGGCCAGCGACGATAGCGGGTATGTGGTTGCCCAGACGCTCAATGTGGATGGCGGCAACTGGATGAGCTGATATTCCCCGGCGCCGGTCGCGCGTCGCATGGGTACCAGCTTTACCGGTCGATGGCCGGATGCGACTCCGCGCCCGGATCGACCCTGCTAGTGTCCGAGTAGGCGAAGGAGGCAGGACAGCTGACATGACAGCCGATATTCATGAGGTGGTGGCTCGGCTGCTTGCAGCGGCGGGGCGGCGTGACCGTTTCATCGTGGCGCTGGCCGGGCCGCCGGCGGCGGGCAAATCCTTCTGGTCTCAAGCCCTGTGTCAGGCACTCGATGACCGTGAGCCGGGTAGTACGGTGGTCGTGCCCATGGATGGCTACCACTTCGACAATGCCGTGCTCGAGCCCCGCGGCCTGCTGCCGGTCAAGGGCGCACCGGAAACCTTCGATTGCGTCGGCCTGCAACATGACCTGGAGCGAATCCGTCGTGGCGAGGATAGGGTCGCCGTGCCGGTGTTCGACCGTCCGCTGGATCTGGCCCGGGCCGGGGCGCGGCAGGTCATGCGGCGTCACCGTCTAGTCATCGTCGAAGGCAACTATCTGTTGCTCGACGAGGCCCCCTGGTCAGCGCTGCATCATATTTTCGATTTCACGCTCTTCCTGGACGTTGATGATGACCTCCTGGAAGCCCGCCTCATAGAGCGCTGGCAGGCAATGGGCCAGGATCCTGACGGGGCGCTCGAGCGCACCCGCGACAAGGACATGCGCAATGCCCGCCTCATCAAGGCGCACTCGGTCGCCGCCGATCTGGCGTGGCGCCCGGTGTAATCCATTACGACACACACCAACACCAGGACTGTGCCGACAGCGCTCAGGGCCTGCAGCATGGCGACGGGCGCTTGCTTGTCGCCCACCCACAATCGCCAGGAGAGATAAACATGACACGACTCAGCAACGACCAGTTAGCCAGGCTCCCGGCGAAGGTGGCGCGTCCCGATTATGACCGTGGCGCTATCACGCCGGGTATCGTGCATATCGGCGTCGGCGGTTTTCATCGCGCCCATCAGGCGATGTATCTGGACCAACTCATGTCTCGTGGGCAAGCCCATGACTGGGGAATCATCGGGGTCGGGGTGATGCCGGGGGATGCCCGCATGAAAGAGCTCCTCTCGGCCCAGGACCATCTCTACACCCTGGTGGTCAAGCATCCCGACGGTCGCTACGAGCCGCGGGTGATCGGCTCGATGATCGATTACCTGCATGCCCCGGAGGATCCGCTGGCGGTGATCGAGGCCATGGCCGATCCGGCCATCCGAATCGTCTCGCTGACGGTGACCGAGGGCGGCTATAACCTGCATCCGGTCACCGGAGAATTCGATCTCGACGAGCCCGCCGTGCATCAGGATCTGACATCGTCGAGCCTTCCGCGTACCAGCTTCGGCCTGGTGACCGAGGCTCTGGCCAGGCGCCGTGAACGGGGGCTGGCGCCCTTCACGGTCATGTCCTGCGACAACATCCAGGGCAACGGGGAAGTGGCAGGGCGCATGTTCAGTGCCTTCGCCGCGGCGCGGGATCCGGAGCTGGGTGACTGGATGCGGCGTGAGGTGGCGTTTCCCAATTCCATGGTCGACCGCATCACCCCGGTGACCACCCCTGATGACATCGATGAGGTCGCTCGACGTTTTGCTATCGAGGATGCCTGGCCGGTGGTCTGTGAACCCTTCACCCAATGGGTGCTCGAGGATCATTTTACCCAGGGTCGGCCGGCATTCGAGGACGTCGGCGTGCAGCTGGTCGATAATGTCGAACCGTATGAGCTGATGAAACTGCGTCTGCTCAATGCCAGCCATCAGGCGCTGTGTTATTTCGGCTACCTGGCCGGCTATCGTTATGCCCATGAGGTCTGTCAGGACGAGCTCTTTGTCAACTTCCTGCTCGATTACATGGTCAAGGAGGCGTCGCCGACCCTGGCGGAATTGCCCGGGGTGGATCTCGACGACTATCGGCGTACCCTGATCCAGCGTTTCGCCAATCCGGAGATCCGCGACACCCTGGCTCGGTTGTGCGCCGAGAGCTCCGACCGGATTCCCAAGTGGCTGCTGCCGGTAATACGCGAGCAGCTGGCCAGCGGTGGCGAGTTGCATCGCGCCGCGGCCGTGGTGGCCAGCTGGGCGCGTTACGCCGAGGGCATCGACGAAGCCGGCGAGCCCATCGAGGTAGTGGATCGGCTCAGTGAGTCATTGAAGCCCGTGGCGCAATCCCGTCAGCCGCTGGCCTTCATCGAGCAGCGCGAGCTGTTTGGTGATCTGGCTGAACAGCCGCGTTTCGTCGAGGCGTATCGCACGGCGCTCGATAGCCTGCACAAAGTCGGCGCACGCGCTACCCTTGAGTCGCTGGTCCAGGCTTGAGGGGGAAAAGGATGTATATCGGAGTGGATTGCGGCACCCAGAGTACCAAGGTGGTGGTCGTCGATGTGGAAGCCGGCCGCCTGCTCGGCGAAGCGAGTCGTGCGCACCGGTTGGACGAGGGTGAGAACGGGCGTCGCGAGCAGCAGCCCGGTGACTGGATCGCGGCCTTCCGCGAGGCCTTCAAGGCGGCGGTGACGCAAGCGCGAGTCGATCCGCAGCAGGTGCGCGCCATCGGCGTATCCGGGCAGCAGCACGGCATGGTGGCCCTGGATGAGGCCGGCGAGCCCGTCTACCCGGCCAAGCTGTGGTGCGACACGGAAACCGCGGCCGAGAATGCCGATCTGGTCGCGCGCCTGGGGGGCGAAGCGGGTTGCCTCGAAAAGCTGGGGCTGGTGCTGCAGACCGGCTATACCGCTTCCAAGGTGGCCTGGTTGAGGGCGCATCATCCCGAACGCTATCGGCGTATCGCCACGCTGCTGCTGCCGCATGACTATCTGAATTTCTGGCTGACCGGCGAACGGGTCGCCGAAGCGGGAGATGCGTCGGGCACCGGTTATTTCGACACGCATCGCCGCTGTTGGCGGCATGATGTTCTGGCGGAGGTCGCCCCGGAACTCGATGCGGAGCAGGTGTTGCCGCGTCTGATCGAGGCCGAGCAGCCGGCCGGCGTGGTGCGGCCGGCCTTGGCGCGCGAGCTGGGGCTGCGCGATGACGTCCTGGTGGCCAGTGGCGGTGGTGACAACATGCTGGGTGCCATCGGCACCGGCAACATCGCGCCGGGACTGGTGACGCTGAGCCTGGGGACCTCGGGCACGGTCTGTGCCTATTCCGAGCGGCCGGTCGTGGCCGAGGACGCCATGGTCGCCAACTTCTGCGCCAGCAGCGGCGGCTGGTTGCCGTTGATCTGCACCATGAACGTGACCTCGGCGACCAATCGCGTCCGCGAACTGTTCGGGCTGGACGTCGCCGGGTTCAACGAACGGGTCGCACATGCGCCGATCGGGGCGGAGGGGGTCACGACCCTGCCGTTCTTCAATGGCGAGCGGGTACCGGCCTTGCCCCAGGCCACCGGGAGTTTTCTGGGGCTCAACAGTGTCAATACCACCTCGGCCAATCTGTGTCGGGCCGTGGTGGAAAGCGCTACCTTCGGCATGCGTTATGGGCTCGAGCGGCTGGGACCGCTGGCCGAGGGCGCCAGTCAGATTCGCCTGATCGGGGGAGGTGCCCGCAGCCCGGTATGGCGACAGATGGTCGCCGATATCACCGGGACCCCGGTCGTCTGCCCGCAGATCACCGATGCCGCGGCGCTGGGTGGGGCCTTGCAGGCGGCCTGGTGTGATCGCCGGGCCACCACCAGCCTGGCATCGCTCTGCGAGCGCCTGGTGCATCTGGATCCCGGGGCCTCGGCCGAGCCGCAACCCGCGAGTGTCGAGGCCTACCACCGGGTCTATGCCCGTTATCGCGATGCCTTGCATCGCCATCATGCCATTCCCCACAACTGACAGGAGCTCGATATGACCACGCGCCTTGATGCATTGCGAGAACATTCCCTCGTGGTGGCTGACACCGGTGATCTGGACGCCATTCGCCGTTACCGTCCCCAGGATGCCACGACCAACCCCTCCCTGCTGCTCAAGGCCTTCGACATGCCGGCCTATCAGGATCTGATCGACCGGGAGCTGGCGGCGGTGTCCGGGGATGACGATGCGGCGGTGGCACAAGCCATCGACCGGCTCGCCGTGGCGAAGGGCTGCGAGATTGCCGGCCTGATTCCCGGCCGGGTATCCACCGAGGTGCCGGCCGCGTTGTCCTTCGATACCGAAGCCAGCCTGCGCAAGGCCCGGGAGTTGATCGAGACCTACGACAAGCGAGGGGTAGGACGCGAACGCATCTTGATCAAGCTGGCGGCCACCTGGGAAGGCATTCGCGCCGCCGAGCGCCTTGAACGCGAAGGCATCAACTGCAACCTCACGCTGTTGTTCAGCGATGCTCAGGCGCAGGCCTGCTTCGATGCCGGAGTCTTCCTGGTGTCTCCCTTCGTGGGTCGGGTGACCGACTGGTACAAGCAGGCCACGGGCCAGGAGTACGCGCCGGAAGAGGATCCCGGCGTTCAATTCGTGCGCGGTGTCTGTCGGCGTGCCGATCAAGGCGGGCATGCCACGGTGGTAATGGGCGCCAGCTTCCGTACGGTCGATCAGGTGTTGGCCCTGGCCGGCTGCCCGCGGTTGACCATTTCGCCGGCCCTGCTCGAGGAACTGGCCTCCAGCGAGGGCGATGTCACCCCTCGTGTCAAGATGAGCAGCGCGCATGGCTCGCCTGACGAAGCCATCGATGAGGCGAGTTTCCGCTGGCAGCACAATGCCGATCCCATGGCCAATGACAAGCTTGCCGAGGGCATTCGTCGTTTCGACGCGGACCATCAGGCCCTGTCGCGCCTGGTGGCCGAACGCTTGGCCTCTTCATAGGCCAGATAAGGTCGCTTCCGGGGCGCCATCAGCGCCCCTCCGGAATCTCTCCCGGCACTCGATAGCGTGGTCCTTCCCGCAGGCGCTCCTGCCGAGTCTTGGTTTCATCCTCGGCGGGTACGCCCCACACCGTTTCGCGACTGCCGTCCTGCCAGGTATAGGTCGTGCAGCCGCTCAGCAGAAGTCCGGTCAGCAGGGCGGTCATCAGCATCGAGCACTTGGCGATGTTCATGCAATCTCCTTCGGGCCATTTCTCGCGATGGCCGTTGTGTGTCCCGAGCGACAGCAGCCACGGGCCGCTGTGTATCCTGCTGCCATGGTAACGCCGCTGTGGCTACATGGGCATAGAGACGGTCCACGACGGTTCCAACGTACAGGAGATATGAGAGGGAATGCTTTTAGCAGGCTAACGTTTATGCTAGCCTGTACGACTTTCGTCGTGTCGGTGACGCCCGGTGAGCCAGGCTTGCCGGAACCGACGCCGGGATCGTCTGTCCAGGAATTCGTCCATGTCTCCAGATCAGCGTTTTGCACGCTGGGTCCGCGTTGCGCTCGTGACCTTCTGCATCCTTTTTGTGTACTTCGTGGTGGCCGACACCTTCATGCCGATGACGCCCCAGGCCCGCGTTCTGCGGCCGGTCGTCCAGGTGGCTCCGGAGGTTGGGGGGCGTGTCGAGGCCGTGGCGGTCGATAACAATCAGGCCGTCGAGCAGGGAGACGTGCTGTTTCGCATCGAACGTGATCCCTATCAGTTGGCCCTGGAAGAAGCTCGTCTGGCCCGCCAGGCGGTCCAGCGCGATAATGCCTTGATCAGGGCCGATCTGGCCGAGGCCAGGGCCGAACTCGAATCCGCCCGCTCCACGGCGGAGGAGCTCGAGGCCGAGCGACGCCGTGCCGAGACTCTGGTCCAGCGTCAGGGGATGTCGCGCCAGCGCTTCGAGCAGATCGCCGCCAATCAACGCGAGGCCAGCGCCGCGGTGAAGGCGGCCGAGGCCCGCGTTCGACATCTTGAGGTCAAGCTCGGGGAGCGAGGTGCGGGTAACCTCCAATTGCGCCAGGCCGATAATGCCATCGACCAGGCCGAGCTCGATCTTTCCCGCACCCTGGTACGCGCCGAGCGCGACGGGGTGGTGTCCAATCTGCAACTGCGGGAGGGCGATTATGCCACCCGAGGGCAGCCGGCCATGGCACTGGTCGGGCAGCGCCTCGACCTGGTCGCCGATTTTCGGGAAAAGAGTCTTCGCCATATTCAGAAGGGAGAGCCGGCACGCGTGGTCTTCGATGCCTATCCGGGGCGCGTTCTCAAGGCGCAGGTGACGTCCTGGGACGCCGGGGTGAAGGCCGGACAGCTGATGGCCAACGGCAGTCTGGCGGATATACCGACCACCGATCGCTGGGTGCGCGATGCCCAGAGGATCCGCCTGCACCTCGACGTCAAGGAGCCGCCCGAGCCCATGCTGGTCAGTGGTGCACGCGCCACGGTGCAGTTGTTGCCGCAAGAGAATCCGCTGGCCGGCCTCTTCGGTGGTATCCAGATCCATCTGATGGCCTGGTTGCATCATGTCTATTGAGCCGAACAATAGCCTGAAGGGGCTGGGGCAGGGGGTGCGTCGCCTGTTGGCCCGTTCCGTCGGGCTGTTGATGCCGCACAGGGGGCAGGCCTCCACGGTGTCCGGGGAATCGGCCTTCACGCATGATCATTTCCGACAGTGTCTGAGGATTGCCGGCGGGGCGACCATCGGCTTTTTGATAAGTCATTTGATGGGCTGGAACTATGGGGTCTTCTTTACCGTCTTTCCGATGTTTCTGCTGGGCATTATCCCGGTATTCAATGCGCATGTGGTGCGACAGTTCCTGGGCAATGCCTGTCTCAATGTCTTGGAAGTGAGCCTGGTGGTCGGCCTGACCCAGCATATGCCGATGGTCATGACGCTGCTGGTGTTCCTGCTGTTCTATGCTCGTTTCCGCCTCATGGCCAGGGGGCCCTTGTTTGTCTTCGGTGCCAACGGGGTGCTGACGCTCAGTGTGCTCATGCACTTTGCCAGCTATCCCGATCTCGATCTTGCCGACCTGCTGGCCAGTAATCTGGTGGCGAGCCTGCTGGCGGTGCTGATTGCGGCAGTCATGTACTGGCTGCTGCCGAACCGGTCGGCGTCGACGCCACCCGCAGGCGAGGCGAAATCAGCTGCCCTGATTCGACACCAGACGTTGATCGGTGCCATCACCGCCACTCTGTCCTTTCTCGTGTTTCAACTACTGGACCTGCGAGACTCCCTGTCGGCGCAGATGGCGACCATCCTGATCCTCTTCTCGCTGGGCTACCACGGTGCCCGGCTATCGGCCATCAAGCGCGCCGTGGGCACGCTGCTGGGCTGCAACATGGCGCTGGTATTGCAGTTGGTGCTGTTCTCGCAGAGTGACCACCTGCTGCTGGTGCTGCTGAGTTACTGGATCGGGTTGATGCTGTTCAGTCGCGCGCATCTGCTCGAGGGTGGGGGCTCGGGAGTCGGCTTCGGGGGCCTGACCACTCTGGGGATTCTGTATGGCCAGTATCTCGGGCCCAATCAGGATTTCTTCTATGATGCGCTGTATCGCTTCAGCTCGATGTGCGTGGCACTGGCGGCCACGCTGGTGGTGATGGCATTGCTGCACAGCCTGTTGAATCTGTCGCCCATGACTCGTGCTCGAGCCGACTGAGTCCGCTGGCACATTGGTCGAAGCGATCAGGCCACAGCGGTGCATGGTCGACGAGCCGCAGGCGACATACAAAAAACCGCCACCCGGCATGACCCGTCAGTGGCGGTTTTCAGGATTCTGGTCGGAGCGACTGGATTCGAACCAGCGACCTTCGCAACCCCATTGCGACGCGCTACCAAGCTGCGCCACGCTCCGATGATGGTCCCGGACTTGCCCGAGAACGAGGCGTATACTAGCGCGTTAATGACCAAATGAAAAGCCCCTTTTGCGCTTCTTTTTCAGGTGCTTGAGAGCTGGGAGTCGTAGCCCCGGCTCTGCCACACTAGCGCTCATGGTTTATCACTCATCAGACACTACACCGGGAGGCGAGAATGCCGTTGGTCATGGGGATGAGCATGCTTCTGGCATGCCAGATGCTGGGCGAGCTGGTGGCGCGGGGCTTGTCGCTGCCCGTGCCGGGACCGGTCCTGGGCATGGTGATTCTGCTGGTCGGTCTGTTGGTGCGCGGCGGCGTGCCCGACAGCTTGCGGCTGGCGGGCGAGGGGCTGCTGCGGTACCTGACGCTGCTGTTCGTGCCTGCCGGGGTGGGCTTGATGGTGCATGGTGCGCTGATCGGCGAGGAGTTGCTGGCCATCGTGCCGACGCTGGTCGGCTCGACGGCACTGACCCTGGCGGTGACAGCCTGGGTATTGGCCCGGATGCAACGCCGCTTCGGTGTGGAGCGTCATGAGAGGGGCGATCAATGAAGGTTCCGGCCCTGGACACCCTCTGGGTCTACCTGTCCGGCAGCCCCTTGCTGTCGCTGCTGGCAACTCTGGTCGCCTTTGCGCTGGCGGTTCGCATCAACCGCCTGGTGGGCGGGACGCCATGGCTGCATCCCGTCACCCTGGCAATCGCCATCCTCATTGGATTCCTGCTGCTGGTGGACATGGATTACCCCAGCTACTTCGAGGGTGCCCAGTTCATTCACTTCCTGCTCGGGCCAGCCACGGTAGCCCTGGCGATACCGCTATACGATCATCGCGAGCGGGTAAGGCGGCTGCTCTGGCCACTCGTCGTGGCCTGTGTCGCCGGGATATTCACGGCCGTGACCAGCACCCTCGGCATTGCCATCCTGCTGGGCGTCAGCCAGGAGACGCTGATGTCTCTGGCGCCGCGTTCGGTCACGTCGCCCATTGCCATGGGCATCGCCGAGCAGATCGGGGGCATACCGTCGCTGGCGGCGGGGCTGGTATTGCTGACCGGGTCGATAGGCTGTGCGCTGGGGCCGGGCATCTTTCGCTTGCTCGGCATTCGCGACCCGGCAGTGCAAGGCTTCACCATGGGGCTTGCGGCCCATGGCTTCGGCACGGCGCATTGCTTTGCTCGTCTAGGGGCAGTGGCCGGGGCTTTTTCCGGACTCTCCATGGGGCTGACCGGGCTGCTCACCGCTTTTCTGTTGCCGCTCATCACGGGGCTTCTCGGTCTCGGCTGAAGTATTCCCTATCGTGGACCGCTCAATCGATTGCGATTGGAGCGTGACGAAACCCCAGGCTCTTCTATACTCCTGACAGTGGAAAGCAGGAAAACGTAGCAACCAGTAAAACAACAAGATATCGGGAGGAGGCCATGCGCATTCGGTACGTGTGGCCCACGACGCTGGGTTGTCTGGGGCTGCCCCAAAGCGTGCTGGCCATCGACTGGAACATGCCGGTCGGTGTCACGGATGTCAGTCGCGAGATTCATTCACTGCACATGATCATCTTCTGGATCTGTGTGGCGATAGGTGTTGTCGTCTTCGGCGCGCTCTTCTATTCGGTGTTCCGTTATCGCCGGTCACGAGGGGCCAGGGCAGCCAGTTTCCACGAGCACACCACCGTAGAAGTCATCTGGACCCTGATCCCGACCCTGATCCTGGTTGCCATGGCGATACCGGCCACGGCGACCCTCAAGAAGATGTATGACGCTTCCGCTGCCGATCTGGACGTGATGATCACGGGCCAGCAATGGCGTTGGCGCTATTCTTACCTGGGCGAGGACCTGGCCCTCACCTCCAACCTGGCGACGCCGCGCTCTGAAGTGACCGGGGAGAGTCCCAAGAGTGATAACTATCTGCTCGAAGTTGATGAGCCGCTGGTCCTGCCGGTGGATCGCAAGGTACGACTGCTGCTGACCTCGGATGATGTCATTCACTCCTGGTGGGTGCCGGATCTGGCGGTCAAGCAGGACGCGGTCCCGGGATTCGTCAACGAGAACTGGGTGCGCATCAACGAGCCCGGTATCTATCGGGGGCAGTGCGCCGAACTCTGTGGCCGGGATCATGCCTTCATGCCGGTGGTCGTCAAGGCGGTCGAGCCGGAACGATTCGAGACCTGGCTGGCGGAACGCAAGGAGGCTGCGGCGCAAGCGGCATTGGGGGTCGACCGTGAGTGGGCTCTCGATGAATTGATGAAGCGCGGCGAACAGGTCTACGGCAGCATCTGTGCTTCATGTCACCAACCGGACGGTCAGGGCAGCCCACCGGCCTTCCCGGCACTGGCCGGCAACCAGACCATGCTGAATGACGTCGACTACCATATCGAGACCGTGGTCAACGGGGTTTCGGGAAGTGCCATGCCGGCTTTCCGTAACACCCTCAACGCCGTCGAAATGGCGGCGGTAATCACCTACGAACGCAATGCCTGGGGCAACGAGACCGGTGACGCCATTCAGCCGGCCCGAATTGCCGAATTGCTCGACGCACCCTGAGGGTGCGGTGCATATCGAGGAGATAGGCCATGGCTTCGCACTTGCCGCCCGGATCATCCGCTCAGTCGCACCAGCTCGAGACTGCCGGCACGGTGTCTGACACTCATTACGCCGGACCGAAGGGACTGATGCGCTGGTTGCTGACGACCAACCACAAGGAAATCGGCACGCTCTATCTGCTGTTTTCGCTTTCCATGTTCTTCATCGGCGGCCTCTTCGCCATGGTGGTACGCGCGGAACTCTTTCAGCCGGGGTTGCAGCTGATCCAGCCTGAGTTCTTCAATCAGATGACGACCATGCACGGCTTGATCATGGTCTTCGGGGCCGTCATGCCGGCCTTTGTCGGCCTGGCAAACTGGATGATCCCGCTGCAGATCGGTGCGCCTGACATGGCGCTGCCTCGGCTCAATAACTTCAGCTTCTGGTTGTTGCCCGTGGCCTTCACCATGTTGCTGGCCACGCTGTTCATGCCGGGGGGAGCGCCGAATTTTGGCTGGACCTTCTACGCGCCGCTGTCGACGACCTATGCGCCACCGTCCACGACCTTTTTCATCTTTTCCCTGCACATGGCGGGGATCAGCTCGATTCTGGGGGCGATCAATATCATCGCCACCATCCTCAATCTGCGCACGCCCGGCATGCGCATGATGGACATGCCGTTGTTCGTCTGGACCTGGCTGATCACCGCCTTCCTGCTGATTGCGGTGATGCCGGTGCTGGCCGGGGTGATCACCATGATGTTGCTGGATATTCATTTTGGAACGAGTTTCTTCAATGCGGCGGGTGGCGGTGACCCGGTGCTCTTTCAGCACCTGTTCTGGTTCTTCGGCCATCCCGAGGTCTACATCATGATCCTGCCGGCCTTCGGGATCGTTTCGGTAATCCTGCCGACCTTTGCGCGCAAGCCTCTGTTCGGATATGCCTCGATGGTCTATGCCACGGCTGCCATCGCCATACTGTCCTTCCTGGTGTGGGCCCACCACATGTTCGTGGTCGGCCTGCCGCTGGCGGCGGAGCTGTTTTTCATGTACAGCACCATGTTGATATCGGTCCCCACCGGGGTGAAGGTGTTCAACTGGATCACGACGCTGTTTCGTGGCTCCCTGACTTTCGAGCCTCCGATGCTGTTCGCCCTGGCCTTTGTGGTGCTGTTCACCATCGGGGGATTCTCCGGTCTGATGCTGGCCATCTCGCCGGCGGATTTCCAGTATCACGACACCTACTTCGTAGTGGCTCACTTTCATTATGTGCTGGTCCCCGGAGCGGTCTTCGCCATCATGGCGGCGGTCTATTACTGGCTGCCCAAGTGGACCGGGCACTACCCGCATCTGCGTCTGTCGCAGTGGCATTTCTGGTTATCGGTCATCGGAGTCAACCTGACGTTCTTCCCCATGCACTTCGCCGGCCTGGCGGGCATGCCGCGCCGTATCCCGGATTACGCCCTGCAGTTCGCCGATTTCAACATGGTCACCAGTATCGGCGGTTTCCTGTTCGGCCTCTCTCAACTGCTGTTCGTGCTGGTGGTCGTGCTGTGCATTCGTGGCGGAAACAAGGCGCCAGCCAAAGCCTGGGAGGGCGCCGAGGATCTCGAATGGACGGTGGCCAGTCCGGCTCCCTTGCATACTTTCGAGACACCGCCGGATTTCACGCCGCATCGGCATTGAGGGCAGGAGACGGAGGACCGGATGAGCAGCCAGTTTCTGGATGACAGGCGCAGAGCCGTTAACCGCACGGTGGCGCGAACCCTGGTGGTACTGGCCGCGATGTGCCTCTTTTCCGTCGCACTGGTGCCGCTCTATGACGTTTTCTGCGAGGTCACCGGGCTGAATGGCAAGACGTCGAGTCAGGCTCAGTCCTTGTCGGCCGAGTCCGCCGACCAGAGTCGCCTGGTCACCATGCAGTTCATTACGCGCGCCAGTAAGGGATTGCCTTGGTCATTGAGCGCCGAAACTCGCCAGCTACGCCTGCACCCCGGGCAGAGTGCAGAAGTGCATTTTACATTCCGGAACCTGGGCGACCGGGCCTATGTGGCCAGGGCAGTCCCCAGTGTATCGCCCTCCGAGGCTTCCTTGCATCTACGCAAGCTGGCCTGTTTCTGCTTCGAGAACCAGCGCTTGGCGGCCGGCGAGCGCTTCGAAGCGCCACTGGTTTTTCAGTTGACCCGAGATCTGCCGGAGGACGTCAAGACAGTGACCCTGGTCTATACCCTCTATGAACAGCGGGTCAGCTTGTCGCGCAGCCGCGCGTCCCAGCAGCCGGGAGGTGAAACATGAGCGGTGGCAGCTATTACGTGCCCGCATCCAGCAAGTGGCCGATTCTAGCGTGTATCGGCCTGGGGGCCATGATGCTCGGCACCGGACTGGTGCTGGTGTATGGAAGGGCCGGGATGCCGGTCATGCTGGTGGGACTTGCCGGGATTGTGCTGGTGATGGCGTTGTGGTTTCGCGATGTCGTCCTGGAGTCGCGCCAGGGACTTTACGATAACCAGATGGACCGCTCGTTCCGCTGGGGCATGGGCTGGTTCATCTTTTCCGAGGTGATGTTCTTCGCCGCCTTCTTCGGGACACTCTTCTATGTTCGCACCTTCGCTCTGCCTTGGCTGGATGGTGAAGGGGCCAAAGGAGTGGCGGCCCTGTTGTGGCCGGATTTCAATGCCAGCTGGCCATTGCTCGAGCCGCCGGGGGACAACGTTCAGGGACCCTCGGCCACCTTGAGCCCCTGGCACTTGCCACTGGTCAATACGCTCATCCTCGTGGGGTCGAGCATCACCCTGACAGTGGCGCACGAAGGCCTCAAGGAAGGGCACCGGCGGGTGGTGCGGCACTGGCTCGGGCTGACCGTGCTGCTCGGCATCTGTTTCATTGCCATTCAGGGAGTCGAGTATCGCGAGGCCTATCTGCATTACGGCATTACCCTGCAGGCCGGGATCTATGGTGCCACCTTCTTCCTGTTGACCGGCTTCCATGGCGCCCACGTGATCATTGGCAGCGTGATCCTGATGGTCATGCTGGTCAGGGTGTATCGGGGGCACTTTGCGCCGGACAACCAGTTCGGCTTCGAGGCAGCGGCCTGGTACTGGCATTTCGTGGACGTGGTGTGGATCGGGCTCTTTCTCTTTGTGTATGTCTTCTAGCGCCGGTCTGCGCCCGGTAGGCGGGGGCTGTTCAATGCCCAAGGTGGCCGGTGAAGAAGCCGTACAGCAGCAGGGCCAGCAGCAGGGTCGCCAGCAGCACCCGAAGCTTCAGGGAGATGAGCACACCCCGCGAGCGGCCGCCATCCTTGAGCAGCCAGCCGGCCCCGGCCGCCAGACTGGCCAGCATGGCGATGAAGACGAGCACGATAAGGGTCTTGAGTAACATGCGTAACTCCCGGGCGAGATATTGGGCTGCTGGTCGCTGGCGTCGTCGCTTGATGCTGTGGTTTGGCCTATGGGGGTGTCTGGTGGTGATCGGCGTGATACTCGGACTATGGCAGTGGGAGCGTGCAGGCGACAAGCGAGAGTTGCTGGCGAGTTTCGCATCGGCCCCGAGCTTGATGTCTCCGCAACAGTCGCCGCCCGCAGGGGCGCGGTTGACGGTCAAGGGGGAGTTCCTTGCCAGTCGCACGCTGTTTCTGGACAACCGTACCCATGACAGGCAATTGGGGGTAGCTGCCTTGACGCCCTTGCGAGGCGAGGATGGCCGCTTGTGGTTGGTGGAGCGGGGCTTTCTCGCCACCGGGCCGAGTCGTGACACTCCGCGGGTCGACACACCCGCGGGTAAAGTGAGGGTGGAAGGCCGTTGGGAGTCGGCCGGCGAGTCTCCGCCATTGTTCGGCCCCAATCGGGAAGGCCAGCGCCTTCAGCGCATCGAACTGGAGGCCTGGTCATCCCTGGGCCGCTTTGCCCATTCCGGGTGGCTGCACCAGACCGCCGGTAATGGGCAGTTGCAAGCCTGGTGGCAACCCAATGTACTGCCACCGTCACGTCATCAGGCCTATGCGTTTCAGTGGTGGGGGCTGGCCGTGGCAGCGCTGGTGATAATGACCCTCGGCGCGCGCCGCCTGAGGGCCGACAGGGAGGCTTCCTGATGTTCAAGGGTCCGGACGCCCGGGGGCGTTTCAAGCTGTTGGCACTCTTCGCTGTATTTGCCATGCCGATGGCCATGGCCTGGGCCATGGTCGAATGGCGGCTGTGGATTCCGGATGAACGCACGGCCCATGGTCGTTTGCACGCCGACCTGCCGATGATGAGCGACTGGCCGCTGAGTGGGACCGACCAGCAGGGCCTCGATGACTGGCTCATGGCCTTCGATTGTCGTGCGCCCTGTGACGCAGCGGCCGACCGCTGGTGGCGCGTGCATCGTGCCCTGGGGCGTGATGCCCATCGTGTCAGCCGTCTGCGTATCGGCGGAGTGCCGGGAGCGGCCTTGCCCGGCGAGAGTGTCGTGGGCTGGGAGGCGCGTCCCGACTGGGCTCAGCCGGGAGATCTGTGGCTCCTCGATCCCGAAGGCAGGACGGTGCTCAGTTATGGCCAGGGAGCCGAGGCGTCGCATGTGCTGGAGGATATCGAGCACCTGCTGGAACTCAATCCTGAGCCACCCATGGCGCTTCGGGATGAAGCCTGAACCTGAACGGAGGGCGAGCGCATGGCCATCACCGGGCAACAGGGGACACCAATGCTGACCAGGCAGCGCCTATTGTGCTGGTTGAGTCTGCTCGGCATGTTGCTGTCTATGCTGGTGGTACTGGCCGGTGCCTGGACGCGACTCGTCGATGCCGGCCTGGGATGCCCGGACTGGCCAGGCTGCTACGGACACTGGTCGGTGCCGCATGTGGATGTGGCGCAAGCACATTCTCCCGGGGCGGGGTTCGATGCCGCCAAGGCCTGGATGGAAATGTTGCATCGATACCTGGCAACCCTGCTGGGGCTGGTTGTGGTCCTGACGGTCCTGCTGGGCAGACGTCTCAGGAGGCTGGCGGGGTATCCGTGGCGTTTGTCCCTCGCTCTGCTGTGTGTCGTGCTGGTTCAGGGAACCTTTGGTGCCCTGACCGTCACCCTTAAGCTTTGGCCGCAAGTGGTGACTCTGCATCTGCTGGGCGGCCTGGCGGTCGCGGGTCTGTTTCTGTGGCTTCACCTCTGCCTGCGTCGCTCCCCGGAGCCGGGCCCGGCGCCTTCGCGGCCTCGCCGACTGACAGCGTTATGGCGTGTCGCCCTGGGGCTGCTGGTGCTTCAGCTGGCGCTCGGGGGCTGGACATCCAGCAACTATGCCGGTCTTGCCTGCCAGGGATTTCCGGCTTGCAACGCCCAGTGGTGGCCGAGTGTCGATTGGGGTGAGGGGTTTCATCTGACGCAGACCGTCGGACCGGAGTATCTGCATGGCAAGTTGCATGGTGAAGCCCGCACGGCGATCCAGTTCGCTCATCGCCTGGGGGGAGCGGCCTTGCTGTTGAGCCTGGTGGCGCTGGCGATACGCTGTCGACACCAGCGCGCCATCCGCAACCGGATAGTGGCCATGCTCGGGGCCTGCATCGGTCAGTCCGCACTCGGGGCGTCCAATGTGCTTTTGTGGATGCCGGCCTGGCTGGGGCTCCTGCATACGGCGGGGGCGGCCCTGGTAATGCTGCTCGGGTTGCTCGCTATATGGGAGTGGCGCCTCACGGCAGAAGCGGTCACCTCAGTTCCGCAAGCTCGGGCGCTGATACCGCTGGGGCAGGACTCCAGGGAGCCGTGGGGAACGAGAAGGATACACCATGGCTGATGCCGGGTGGACGGGTCGATTCCTGCGCTTGTGTTCTGATCGGCGATCGGAGCGGTTCGGCCATCTTTGGTCAGGTCTCTGCGGAGGGAGTAGAATGTGATGACATATGCGTTTTCCGTTGAAGCGAGACATGATTCATGACGAATACCACCGCGCTGGTCCTCTTGGGCCTGGCCCTGGCAGCCGTCGCCGTACTGGGTTGCTATGCCGTTAAATTGTGGCGTGAGGTGCGTCGACGAGAAGCCTTTCGCCAGGACGAGTTGCGCCGTGCGCACGACAATTGCGTGGAAAATCTCGAGATGGTCGCTACTGCCTTGCAGCAGGGGCAGGTGGATATTACCGAAGGTGCCTGGCGCTGCAAAACGCTGCTGGACATCCTCGACAGTTCCCTGTCCTCGCGCCCTGAATTTGCCGCGTTCACCGAAGTTCACGAGCGTACCCGGCATCTGCACACCCACTCCGCTCGCCAGGCATTGACGCCAAAGGAGCGCTTCCGTGAGGATCGGGAGCGCTGGAAGGTGGAGAAGGAATGGCGCGATGCCGTCATGGAATCCGCCGCCAGGGTAGTCGCGTGCCGAGGGCACTGGCCGGATACCTTGCAGTGAATTGAATGACCTCGGCAAAACAATCTATTACACTTTTATCTGCGTTTTGCGATTGAAAGGTGGCTCGGTCTCCGGCAAGCTGCTAATCGCGACGTAGATGGCTAGGAAAACGGATGGAGTCACAGTCATCTGTATGTTTGACTGGCCGAGTTGGCAGTAACATGCTTTCTTGTTCAGTGTGGACGGGTAAAACCGTCCTCGGTTAGCCATACCAATGAACTGGCTGGATGGCTAAGCCTATGCTGGCCCCGCTAGATTTGTGTCAAGAAGGAGTCTTACATGAAAAAATCAACGACTGGCTTGTTGTTAGGTTCCGCTCTGGTTGTCGGCCTCTCCGGCTGTGCCAGCTCGGCTTCTCAATCCTCCGGCATGGGCGACAGCTCAGCTTCCGATCGTGCCTGGTACAAGCATCCTGCCGTGTGCAGCGTTGCCGGTGGCCTGATCGGCGGCGGTATCGGTTATGCGTCCATGAATGAAGACGAGGAAGATACTGGCGCCTACATCGGTGGTACTGTCGGTGCAACTGCTGCCGCACTGCTGTGTGCCGAGCCCAACAAGGGCAAAGCGCCGGTAGGCGACAGCGATGGCGACGGCGTGCCGGATGATCAGGATGAGTGCCCTGGAACGCCGGCGGGCGTTGCCGTCGATGCAGTGGGTTGCCCGCTGGACTCCGATGGTGACGGCGTGCCGGACTATCAGGACCAGTGCCCGGGTACTCCGGCCGGTGCCGAGGTCAATGCGCTCGGCTGCGTTCAGGATCTGGTCCTGCAGGACGTCAACTTCGAGTTCGATTCCGCCAAGTTGACCATGGGCGCCGAATCCGTGCTGTCTGACGTGGCTTCCAAGCTGCGTTCCAACGACAGCGTTCGCGTGCGCATCGAAGGTCACACCGACTCCATCGGTTCCGCCGGCTACAACATGGATCTTTCCCAGCGTCGTGCCGACTCCGTGGCGGATTTCCTGTCCAACCAGGGCGTCGCTTCCAATCGCATGAAGACCATCGGTTTCGGTGAGAAGCAGCCGGTTGCGACCAACGAGACCGAGGCTGGTCGTGCCGAGAACCGTCGTGTCGAGCTTGGCGAGTGGCAGCAATGATCCACGGCTGAGCCGTCCCCAACTGGCTCGGCCACTGGCCGAGTCATTTGACGACGAACAAAGGCGCCTTCGGGCGCCTTTTTTTTGCAGCCTTGCGCCATGGCGCCGACCCTGGGGCGTCTGGTAGGCTGTTGTGCCTTCTCACAGTGCTTTTCAGGTAACTCACCATCGCGACACGTGATCCCTGGTATGGATCACCACTGCGCTCAAGGAATCGTTTCAACATGCCCATCGTCACTCTTCCGGACGGCAGTCAGAGGTCCTTCGACGAACCCCTTTCCATCATGCAACTGGCCGAGAGCATCGGAACTGGACTGGCCAAGGCGTGTATCGCCGGTCGTATCGATGGCCAGCTGGTGGATGCCGCCGATGTCATCACCCAGGATGCCAGTGCCGCCATCATCACGGCGCGTGATCCCGAAGGGCTCGAGATCATCCGCCACACCTGTGCTCACCTGGTCGGTCATGCCGTCAAGCAATTGTATCCCGACGCCAGGATGGCCATCGGGCCGGTGATCGATGACGGCTTCTATTATGATATCGATTTCGGGCGTTCCGTGACGCCAGACGATCTCGAGGCCATCGAAGCCCGCATGGTGGCGCTGATCGACTCCGGCTACGATGTTGTGCGTGAATACGTCGAACGTGACAAGGCCATGGCAACCTTCCAGCAACGTGACGAGACGTACAAGCAGGAGTTGGTGGCGGAAATTCCCGAAGGCGAGACCATTCGTCTCTATCACCATCAGGAATACATCGACATGTGCCGGGGGCCCCATGTCCCCAACACCCGTCACCTCAAGGCGTTCAAGTTGACCAAGCTGGCCGGTGCCTACTGGCGTGGCGACGCCGAACGTCCCATGTTGACCCGTATCTATGGCACGGCCTGGAGTGACAAGAAGCAGCTCAAGGCATATCTCAAGCGACTCGAGGAAGCCGAAAAGCGCGACCATCGCAAGCTCGCCAGGAAGATGGATCTGTTTCATCTGCAGGAAGAAGCGCCGGGAATGGTCTTCTGGCATCCCAATGGGTGGACCATCTATCAGGCGCTCGAGCAGTACATGCGCCAGCTGCAGATCGACAATGGCTATCAGGAGATCAAGACGCCCCAGGTGGTCGATCTCTCGCTGTGGAAGGCATCCGGCCACTGGGGACACTACAGTGACCTGATGTTCACCACCGAGTCGGAAAAACGCGAGTATGCCGTCAAGCCGATGAATTGCCCCTGTCACGTTCAGGTGTTCAATCAGGGCCTGAAGAGCTACCGTGACCTGCCGTTGCGTCTCGCCGAATTCGGCAGTTGCCACCGCAACGAGCCGTCCGGCTCGCTGCACGGCCTGATGCGGGTGCGCAGCTTCACGCAGGACGATGCGCATATCTTCTGCACCGAAGGGCAGATTCAGTCGGAAGCCGAGGCCTTCATCGCCCTGACGCTGAAGGCCTACAAGGACCTGGGGTTCGAAGACGTCGAGCTCAAGTTGTCCACGCGCCCTGAAGGCTTCATGGGTGAGCCGGCCCTCTGGGATCGTGCCGAGGCGGGTCTCGAGGCGGCGCTCGACACGACCGGGCTCGATTGGGAGCTGCAGCCGGGCGAGGGCGCCTTCTATGGCCCCAAGATCGAGTTCTCGCTGCGCGACTGCCTGAATCGTGTCTGGCAGTGCGGTACCCTGCAGCTGGACTTCAATCTGCCGGGTCGCCTGGGCGCGCAATTCGTCGATGAGGATGGCGAGCGCAAGACGCCGGTCATGCTGCATCGGGCGATTCTTGGCTCCTTCGAGCGCTTCCTTGGTATACTGATCGAGCAGTACGCAGGTGCCATGCCGCTATGGCTGGCTCCCCAACAGGCGGTGATCCTGAACATCACCGATTCACAGCGCGATTATGTCACTTCTCTGGAGCGCCGTTTGCAGAAAATGGGGCTGCGAGTCAAGGCAGACTTGAGGAATGAGAAGATCGGCTTTAAAATCCGCGAGCATACGTTGCAGAAGGTCCCCTATCTCCTGGTGGTGGGAGATAAGGAAGTCGAAGCCGACTCGGTAGCTGTTCGCTCGCGAAGTGGCGAGGATCTCGGCACCATGACGGTGGATACCTTCATCGACCGCGTACAGGCCGAGCGGTGCTAGCGACATCTTCCAAGACAGAAGTGGAGGCGGAACCATCAAGAGAAGCAAGCCCAGAGGACGCCCGCAGGAAAAGCGTCCGCCGATGAACGAGCGAATCACCGACGAACAGGTACGCCTGATCGACAACGACGGCGAACAGCTGGGCATCATGCCCACGCGCGATGCGCTGGAGCGTGCCGAAGCGGCTGGTTTGGATCTCGTGCAGATTTCCAATGCCGATCCGATCGTCTGCAAGATCATGGATTACGGCAAGTTCGTCTTCGAGCAGAAGAAGCAGAAGGCGGCTCAGAAGAAGAAGCAGAAGCAGATCCAGGTCAAGGAAGTCAAGTTCCGGCCTGGCACCGACGAGGGTGACTATCAGGTCAAGCTGAAGAACCTGACACGATTCCTCGAAGGTGGCGACAAGGGCAAGGTCACCTTGCGCTTCCGTGGTCGCGAGATGGCCCACCAGGACATCGGTCGCAAGCTCATGGAACGCATTGCCGCCGATCTCGAAGAGATCGGCACTGTCGAATCCTTCCCCAAGATGGAAGGTCGGCAGATGATCATGATCATTGCCCCCAAGAAGAAGTGATTCGGCGGCCAGTCAAACGGTTGGCGAGCCCTGGCGGCTCGTCTTCGGCCCCGGGTTTTCTTAACAATCTCGAGCGGAGCTCATCTCATGCCGAAAATCAAAGGCAACAGCGGCGCAGCCAAGCGCTTCAAGAAGACGGCCAACGGCTTCAAGCACAAGCAGTCGTTCCGTAGCCACATCCTGACCAAGAAGTCGACCAAGCGTAAGCGTCATCTGCGCGGTATGAAGCAGATCCACGACGCCGACAAGCCGCTCGTGCAGCGCATGCTGCCGAACCTGTAACCCTTGGTTGCCAACTTTCAACGTCAGGAGTAAGCCATGACTCGTGTCAAGCGTGGTGTCGTCGCGCGTCGTCGTCACAAGAAGATCCTCAAGCAGGCCAAGGGCTATTACGGTGCCCGTTCGCGCGTCTTCCGCGTCGCCAAACAGGCCGTGATCAAGGCCGGTCAGTATGCCTATCGTGACCGTCGCCAGCGCAAGCGTCAGTTCCGTGCCCTGTGGATCCAGCGCATCAACGCCGGTGCTCGTCAGCACGGCCTGTCCTACAGCCGTTTTGTCGGTGGTCTGAAAAAGGCCGGGATCGAGATCGACCGCAAGGTGCTGGCCGACCTGGCCGTCAACGAGAAGGCAGCCTTTGCTGCCATCGTCGAGAAGGCCAAGGCTGCCCAGTAAAGAGGGTCGAGAGGGTGCGCGAGCTGACACGCTCAGTGCCGCCCCGATGATCGTCACAGGGGAAGAGCAGCCGCTCTTCCCCTGTTTTTTTGCATGTCACACCCGGCAGCGATGAGCCCCACCATGTGTCGCCTGGAAGCTGCCGCCCTGCCGGGTCCAAGATATGGAGCATCAACGGATGGACCACCTTCCCAAATTGGTCGCCGAGGCCCGCGACGCCATTCAGGCCGCCGACACGATGACGGCACTGGAAGAACTGCGTGTCCACTACCTCGGCAAGAAGGGCGAGATCACCGCGCTGCTCAAGGGGCTTGGCCAGTTGCCCGCGGACGAACGCCCGGCCGCAGGGGAGCGAATCAATCAGGCCAAGCAGGCGCTGGCCGCTGAACTCGATGAGCGCAAGCAGACGCTCGAGAAGGCGGCGCTGGAAGCCCGTCTGAGTGCGGAACAAGTCGATGTCACGCTGCCGGGGCGTGGCCAGCCCGGGGGTGGACTGCACCCGGTCACGCGGACCCTGGAGCGCATCGAGGGGCTCTTTACGCACGTCGGTTATGATGTGGCGGTCGGTCCGGAAATCGAGGATGACTACCACAACTTCGAAGCCCTCAATATCCCGGCGCATCACCCGGCCCGGGGCATGGCCGATACGTTCTATTTCGATGCCAGCCGCCTGCTGCGCACGCATACCTCGCCGGTGCAGGTGCGGACCATGAAAAGCGGCGAGCCCCCCATTCGTATCGTCTGTCCCGGCCGCGTCTACCGCAGTGATTCCGACCTGACCCATACCCCGATGTTTCATCAGGTAGAAGGCCTGCTGGTCGACGAGGACGTGCGCTTCTCGGATCTCAAGGGCACCATCCAGGATTTCCTGCACGCCTTTTTCGAGCGGGAGGATCTGGCCGTGCGTTTCCGTCCCTCCTATTTTCCGTTTACCGAGCCATCCGCCGAGGTCGATATAGAGTGCGTGATGTGCGATGGCAACGGTTGCCGGGTCTGTTCCCAGAGCGGCTGGCTGGAAGTCATGGGCTGCGGCATGGTGCACCCTGAAGTGTTCCGGCATTCCGGCATCGACAGTGAACGTTACACCGGCTTTGCCTTTGGCATGGGCGCCGAGCGCCTGGCCATGCTGCGCTATGGCGTGAATGATCTGCGGCTGTTCTTCGACAACGATCTGCGCTTCCTGCAGCAGTTCGCCTGATTGTCACCAACACACAGCCAGGGAGCATGGTCGACGGCCCGTCTGCGCGTCGCCGACGGCGATACTCCTGGAGAGCACAGCGATAGGATTTGTCATGAAATTTTCCGAACAGTGGCTGCGTGAATGGGTCTCTCCGGCACTGACGACCCAGGAACTGGCCGATCAAGTCACCATGGCCGGCCTCGAAGTCGATGGCATCGAGCCCGTGGCCGCCGCCTTCCATGGCGTGGTGGTCGCCGAGGTGGTCGAGCTGGCGCCGCATCCCGATGCCGACAAGCTCAGCGTGTGCCAGGTGGATGATGGCGTCGAGCGCCTGCAGGTCGTCTGCGGCGCCCCCAATGTCGCCTCGGGCCAGAAGATTGCCTTCGCGCGCGTCGGTGCCGTGCTGCCGTCCGAGGATGGCAAGGGCTTCACGATCAAGCAAGCCAAACTGCGTGGCGTCGAATCGCGGGGCATGGTCTGCTCTGCCTCCGAACTGGGACTCGACAGCGAAACATCCGCGGGCATTCTGGTGCTGCCCGCTGCGGCACCGGTCGGCGACGATCTTCGGGACTACTTGTTGCTCGACGACAGCACCATCGAGGTCGATCTGACGCCCAACCGGGGCGACTGCCTGAGCGTACAGGGCATGGCGCGCGAAGTCGGCGTGCTCAATCGTCTGCCGCTTCAGGCACCGGAGCTCGAGGCCGTGCCTGCCGAGCACGACGAGACCTTCACGGTACGCATCGAGGATGGAGACGGCTGTCCGCGTTATCTGGGACGTGTCATCAAGGACGTCGATGTCACCGCCGAGACGCCGTTGTGGATGGCCGAGCGGCTGCGTCGCGGCGGTGTCCGGACCATCGATCCCGTGGTCGACATCACCAACTACGTGATGCTCGAGCTCGGGCAACCCCTGCACGCCTTCGACCGTGACAACCTGAGTGATGCCATCGAGGTGCGTCGTGCGCGACAGGGCGAATCCCTGGTGCTGCTCGACGGTCAGAGCGTCGAATTGAGCCAGGACACCTTGCTCATCGCCGATAGCAGCGGGCCCTTGGCGATCGCCGGGGTCATGGGCGGCGAGCACTCGGGCGTCAGCACCGATACCCGCGATATCTTTCTCGAGGCAGCCCATTTCTCACCCTTGGCCGTCGCCGGTCAGGCGCGTAACTATGGTCTGCACACCGATGCGTCGCACCGCTTCGAGCGCGGCGTCGACCCCGAGCTAGTCCGCCAGGCCGCCGAACGCGCCACTGCATTGTTGCGGGACATCACCGGTGGTCGGCCCGGGCCGCTGACCGAGGTCTCGGCGACTGCATCGGGCAGTGCCCCGCACGAAGCCGTGGTGTTGCGCCGTTCGCGCCTCGATCAGGCCCTCGACAAGGTCCTGGCCGATGACGAGGTCAGCGAAATTCTCGAAAGGCTGGGCATGGCGGTGGTCGAAGTCGAGCAGGGCTGGCGGGCCGGTATTCCCAGCTGGCGTTTCGATATCGCCATCGAGGAAGACCTGATCGAGGAAGTCGCGCGTATCCATGGCTACAACCGCTTGCCGGCGCGTCATCCGCGTGCACACCTGGGCCCGCGTCCGGACAACGAGGCGCGTCGTCCGCTGGCCGCGTTGCGCAACCGCATGGTATCGCGGGGCTACTTCGAGGCCGTGACCTACAGCTTCGTTGCTCCCGAGCTGCAGCAGACGCTGCTGCCGGGAGCCGAGTCCCCGGAACTCGCCAACCCCATCTCCAGTGATCTCTCGGTGATGCGGGCGAGTCTCTTCCCGGGCCTGATTCGTGCCCTCGAACACAATCTCAACCGTCAGCAGTCGCGTGTGCGCCTGTTCGAGACCGGTCTGGTGTTTCGCGGCAGGCTCGATGAGCTGGAGCAGATTCCCATGCTCGGGGCCCTGGTCTGTGGCTCGCGTGAACCCGAAGGCTGGAGCAGTGGCAACCAGGATGTCGACTTCTTCGACCTCAAGGGCGATCTGGAAAGCCTGATCGCTCTGGGGGACGACGCCGCTGCCTGGTCCTTCGAAGCGGCCACTCATCCATCACTTCATCCGGGCCAATCGGCGCGTGTTCTGCGGCAGGGGCAGGAAGTCGGCTGGATCGGCAAGCTGCACCCGGCCGTGCGGGCGCAACTGGGCCTCAAGACCGAAACGCTGCTGTTCGAAGTGCAGATCGAGGCCCTGAGTCAGGGGCATGTCCCGGCCTTCAAGCCACTGTCCCGTTATCCGGAAGTGCGTCGCGACCTGGCCTTCCTGGTCGATGCCGGTCAGCCGGTTCAGGCTCTGCTGGATATCCTCCATGCTCAGGCCGGGGAATGGCTGGTGGACGCACATCTCTTCGACGTCTATCAGGGCAAGGGAGTCCCCGAAGGGCGCAAGAGTATCGCCCTGGGCTTGACCTGGCAGCATCCTTCGCGCACGCTTAATGACGATGAAATCAACCAGTTGGTCGATTCCATAGTCGAAGCGTCGCGTTCGAACCTGGGGGCCGAGCTGCGTGGCTGACTCTTGTGAAGCGACTTTCGGTGTTGGCTCCGGATCGATCGACAAAGCGTGAGGAAAGCGGCATGGGGGCGTTGACCAAGGCTGAACTGGCGGAACACTTGCACACTGAACTCGGTCTCTCCAAGCGTGAGGCCAAGTCCATGGTGGAGTCCTTCTTCGAGGAGATTCGCGGTTGCCTGCGCGAGAACGAGCAGGTCAAGTTGTCGGGATTCGGCAATTTCGACCTGCGCGACAAGCGTGAACGGCCGGGCCGCAATCCCAAGACGGGAGAGGAGATACCGATTTCCGCCCGGCGCGTGGTTACCTTCCGTCCGGGCCAGAAGCTCAAGACCCAGGTAGAGGCCTATACCGGCGACAGTGATTGATCGGCCCGGCCCTCCGGCCCCGGCAACATGCGCCACCCTGCGTTCGCGCCGGGTGGCGCCTTGCGTTTGGCTGTCGGCATCCCGTCATGGACGAGCAGGGCGGCGTGCGGCGCAAGGCTTCAGATGTTAGGATCATGATGAACTTTTCAGTGAAAAATCATGACATGCCGAAACTCAAGATTTTCGTGGGAACCGTCTACGGCGGTTCACTGGACGTCGCCGAGCAGGTTGCGCCCTTGTTCGAGCAGGCGGGTTACGAGGTAGCGATCTTCGATCAGCCGACGCTGAACGACCTGATCGAATCACCGACCGACCTGGCACTCTTCTGTACCTCGAGCACGGGGAGCGGGGACTTCCCGGGCAACCTGGTGGCCTTCGTGCGTGATCTTCAGGCCAAGAGTCCCGGCCTCGCCGGCCTGCGCTATGGCCTGATTGCGCTGGGCGACAGCTCCTACGTGGATTCCTACTGCGGTGCCGGTCGTCACCTCGACGAGCTGCTGCAGGAGCAGGGCGCCCAACGATTGGGCGAGCGACTCGAGATCGATGCCATGGAAACCTTCATGGCCGACGACGAGGCCTTGCCCTGGGTCGATGAGTGGATCGAGTCCCAGCAGCTCAAGGTTGCCTGACCATGCACGCCTCATCCGCGCGGTGCAGCCTGCTGGTCGGCCTCCTGGTGCTGATGCTGGCCAGTGCGCCGCGTTATTATCTGGACGGGCACGACACCCACCTGATCATGCTGTCGTTCGGCGGCATCGCCGTGGCTGCCCTCGCATTCTTCCACTGGTGGCAGCTGGCGAGTGAGTGGCGTGACAATCTGAAGGTACTGATCCGGCGACTCGCGGCCCTGATGATCGGCGGTATTGTCATCATGGGGCTATGGCACGCGCTCTTCGGCGCCTGGAGCGGCTGGCCCTTGCTGCTCTCTCACGGCGCCACCCTGGGCTTGCTGCTGCACGCCCTGGGGTTGTGGTGGAAGCCCGCAAGCTGAAGAGGGAAGAACGGCGCTATGCGCTTTCGTACGAGTGAAGAAGGAAGAACGGCGCTATGCGTCTTCGAACGAGTAAAGAAGGAAGAACGGCGCTACGCGCCTTGAAGAGGGAAGAAAAACCACCCGGGCTGCGCCCTGCGTTTAAAGCCATACGCTGGAAGAAAAACCTTGACTCCATGCCGTCGGGGTT
>NZ_BJOC01000023.1 GCF_006540005.1 Halomonas halmophila
CGAGCTTCGAGCCGTGAGATCAGGTCAGTACACTGGAATTGGCTTGAATCTGCCAGCAGCTCGTTACTCGTGACTCGTCGCCGGGGCGTCGCCCCGGCGCTCGCGGCTACACTTGCCCGTAACGATCGGCGGTTTCGCCGAGCCAGCGACGAATCAGTGCCTGGCTGGCGTCCGGGCGGCTGGCCAGCAGCGCCTCGGCCAGGGGCGAGACCTGGGGCAGCAGGTCGGCGTCGCGCTCCAGGTCGGCGATCTTCATCTGTGCCAGGCCGGTCTGGCGGGTGCCGAGCACCTCACCGGGGCCGCGGATCTCCAGGTCGCGTTCGGCGATGCGGAAGCCGTCGGTGGTCTCGCGCATCACCGTCAGGCGCTGGCGCGAGGTGTCGGAGAGCGGCGGATGATAGAGCAGCAGGCAGTAGCTCTCGGTGGAGCCGCGGCCGACGCGGCCGCGCAGTTGGTGAAGCTGCGAAAGCCCCAGGCGCTCGGGGTTCTCGATGATCATCAGGCTGGCGTTGGGCACGTCGACGCCGACCTCGATGACGGTGGTGGCCACCAGCAGGTCCAGCTCGCCCTCCTTGAAGGCGGCCATGATCTCGGCCTTTTCGCTGGCCTTCATGCGGCCATGCACCAGGCCGATGTTGAGCCCCGACAGCGCCTCTTCCAGTTCGTCGCGGGTGGCCTCGGCGGCCTGGCACTGAAGGGCTTCGGATTCCTCGATCAGGGTGCACACCCAGTAGGCCTGTCGGCCCTGGTCGCAGGCATGGCGAATGCGATCGACCACCTCGGGGCGGCGTTCGTCGGGGATCACGGCGGTTTTCACCGGCGTGCGCCCGGGGGGTAATTCGTCGATCACCGAGACATCCAGGTCGGCGTAGGCGCTCATTGCCAGGGTGCGCGGAATCGGCGTGGCGGTCATGATCAACTGGTGCGGCGTCAGGCCGCCGGCTTCGCCCTTCTCGCGCAGGGCCAGACGCTGGTGGACGCCGAAGCGGTGCTGCTCGTCGATGATCGCCAGGCCCAGGCGCTGGAAATGCACATCGCCCTGGAAGATGGCGTGGGTGCCGACCACCATCTGTGCCCGACCATCCTGGATGGCCGCCTTGGTATCCAGCCGGGCCTTGCCCTTGAGTTTGCCGGCCAGCCAGGCGACCTCGATGCCGAGTGGCTCGAACCAGTCGCGGAAGGCGCGGTAATGCTGTTCGGCGAGGATCTCGGTGGGCGCCATGATCGCCGCCTGGCAGCCGCCGGCGATGGCCGAGAGGGCCGCCATGCCGGCCACCACGGTCTTGCCGGAGCCCACGTCGCCCTGCACCAGGCGCAGCATGGGCATCTCGCCGGCCAGGTCGGCGCGAATCTCGTCGAGCACGCGGCGCTGGGCGCCGGTCAGCGAGAAGGGCAGCTGGGTCAGGAAGCGGGCCTGCAGGCCGCGGCCGTCCGGCAGCGGCGGTGCGCCATCCTGCTGGATGCGCAGGCGCACCTCGCGCAGGCTCAATTGGTGCGCAAGCAGTTCCTCGAGGGCCAGGCGCCGGCTGCTCGGATGCTTGCCATCGGCCAGTGCCTCCGGATCGGCATCCGGCGGGGGCAGGTGCAGGGTCTTCAGGCAGTCGTGCAGGGCCGGCAGCTGAAAGCGCTGGCGCAGCTCATCGGGCAACCATTCCGGGAGCTCCTCGGGGGCGGCCTCCAGGCGCTCCAGCGCCTGACCGATCAGGGCACGCAGGCGGGTCTGGTGGAGGCCCTCGGTGGCCGGGTAGATGGGCGTCAGGTGATCCTCCACCGGGGCGTTGGCATCACTCAGCAGCCGGTATTCCGGGTGATAGATTTCCAGGCCGGTGGCCCCGGCACGGGCCTCGCCGAAGGCGCGCACCTGCACCCCGGCGCGAAACTGTTGCTGCTGAGCCGGCGAGAAATGAAAGAAGCGCAGGCTGAGAATGCCCGAGCCGTCGCGCAGGCGCACCAGCAGGCTGCGACGCCGCCCGCGCACCACCTCGGCTGCCGCGACCTCGCCCTCGACCACGGCCTCGCTGCCCGAGCGCAGGGTGGCGATGGGCGTGACGCGGGTCCGGTCCTGATAGCGCAGGGGCAGGTGAAACAGCAGGTCGGCCACGCTCTCGATGCGCAGCCGAGCCAGCTTGAGGGCCAGGGCTTCGCCCACCCCCTTGAGGTTGGTGACAGGGGCGTCGAGCTGTGTCATGCCATGGCCGGTTCGGTCTTGCGGCATGTCGCGATGGCCTGGGTCACCGCATCGATGGCCTGCGGCCGCGGGAAGCTGGCGCGCCAGGCGATCGCCACGGTGCGGCCGGGAGCCGGGTCGGCGAAGGGGCGCGTGGTCAGCAGGCCCTGTTCGTAGTGATGGCCGATGGCCGAGTGCGGCAGCACCGTGATGCCCAGCCGGGAGGCGACCATGTGGCGAATGGTCTCCAGCGACCCGCCCTCGGCGGTCAGCGTATTGTTGGGGCTGTTGAGCTTGTGGCTGATGGCCGGGCAAGCCTCGAGGATCTGGTCGCGGAAGCAGTGTCCCTCGCCGAGCAGCAGCAGGCGCTCATCCAGCAGGTCTTCCTTGGCAATGGTGTCGCGGTTGGCCCAGGCATGATCGGCCGGCATCAGCACCTCGAAGGGCTCGTCATACAGCGGCTTGGTCACCACATCCGTCTCGGTGAACGGCAGGGCGACGATGATGGCATCGAGCTCGCCGCTGCGCAGCTTGCGCCGCAGGTCGCCGGTGAAGCCTTCCTCGATGTAGAGTGGCATCTGCGGTGCCTGGCGTGTCAGCTCGGGCACCAGGTGCGGGAACAGGTAAGGGCCGATGGTATAAATCGCGCCGATGCGCAGCGGGCTGGCCAACTGGTCGCGGCCGGCGGTGGCCAGTTCCTTGATCACGCTGCTCTGCTCTAGCACGCGCTGGGCCTGCTCGACGATTCGCGCCCCCAGGGGGGTGACCTGTACGGTGGACTTGGAGCGTTCGAACAGGGCCACGCCGAGCTCTTCCTCGAGCTTTTTCACGGCCACCGACAGTGTCGGCTGCGAGACGAAGCAATTCTCGGCGGCGCGCCCGAAATGGCGCTCCTGGGCCAAGGTTACGATATAGCGGAGTTCTGTTAGAGTCATTGTGGTGCCGGGCATCCTTTCATGTGGTAGGGGGTCCCGCCGTCAGGGCATCCTCGTATGATAGAGACTTTTTATCAGGGGGCGAAAGAAGAGTGAAGACGACAACGCTGATTCTGGGTTGTGGCGATATCGGCACGATCCTTGGTGGCGAGCTGCAGCAGGCGGGCCACCGGGTCGTCGGGGTGCGCCGTGATGCGCGCAAACTGGCCGACACCGGGCTGGAAACGCTGGCCCTCGACCTGGGCGATGCCGAGGCGCTGAAGACGCTGCCGGATGCCGATATCGTGGTCTATGTGGTCAGTGCGGATCGCTTCGAGGAGGATGCCTACCGGGCCGCCTACCCGGCGGGGCTGAAGACGGTGCTCGCCGAACTGGGCCGTCGCGCGACGCCACCGCGCCATGTGTTCTTTGTCTCATCCACCGGGGTCTACGCCCAGCAGGATGGTGAGGTGGTCAACGAGGCCAGCGAGACTCAACCTGGCGGGTTTTCCGGCAAGCTGATGCGCGAGGCCGAACAGGCGCTGATCGCGCATGACCTGCCGGGTAGCGTGATACGCTTCTCGGGCATCTATGGCCCGGGGCGCGACCGCCTGATCCGTCAGGTCAAGGAAGGCCGCATCGCCGCCGCCACTCCGGTCATGTACTCCAACCGCATTCACCGTGATGACTGTGCCGGCGTGCTCGCTCACCTGATCGGCAAGGCGCTGGACGGCGAGTCCCTGCACGAGCTGTATCTGGCCAGTGACTGCGAACCCGCGCCCATTCATGACGTCATGACCTGGATGGCGAAGCAGCTCAAGGTCGAATCCAGCGAGACCATCCAGTCGCCGCTGCGCCGCCGGGCCAGCAAGCGCTGTGACAATACCCGGCTGCTGGATAGCGGTTATCGGTTCCGTTACCCGACCTTCCGCGAGGGCTATACCGACGTCCTGCGGGCCGGCGGCCACCTGCCGGACAAGTGAGCACGCGAGCTGCTCAAGGGCGTGAGCTGGCGAGGGTCGTATAGCGGCTGCCCTGTGGCGTGGGCACCGAACTGACCAGTGATACACGCGCATAGGACCAATCCAGCTCGACCGTGGGCAAGTCTGTGGCGGGCGGGGGAGAGGCGTTCCTCAACAGCGAGATGTGCGGCCTGAACTGCCGGGGCTGCACCTCGATACCGAAGCCTGCCAGCGACTCGACCAGCGACGCCTGACGCCGCTGCAGCTCAGCGGACCCCGGGCCACCCACCCAGACAATGCGCGGCCCGGCGAAATGGCCCCAGCGATCCAGCCGCCACTGTCCCGCGCCGAACACCTGGCTCTCCAGCCAGCGGCTCAGCGACTCGGCCGCCGCCTCGGACTGCTCGCCCAGAAACGCCAGGGTCAGGTGCAGGTTGTCATCGACGATGCGCTGGCCACCGCACTGGGCGTGAGCCGCATCGGCCAGCTGCCCGAGCTGCCGGCGCAGCCCGGGCGGGGGAATCAGCGCGAGGAAAAGTCTCATTTAGCAGTAAAAGGAAAGAGAAGATTCATGTTGCGAGCGAAGATAGGCTGGTCGCTGTCGGAGCGCAGCTACCGGAGTGTAGCCTGCTACATGAGGATAGCGACGGTCCGACGCTTCGGCACCGCCGGCGGCCAGGATATCGAGCGCAGCAATGAATCATCCTTTCCTCAGTCGCCGATGACCAACACCGCTTCCGCCTCGACCTGACTACCCTTCGGCAGCGCCTTGACGCCCACCGCAGCGCGCGCCGGATAGGGTGCGTCGAACACCTCTTCCATGAGCTGATTGACGATGGCGAAGTTGTCCAGGTCCACCAGATAGAGGTTGAGCTTGACCACATCCTTCAGGCCACCGGCGGCCTCTTCGCAGACCGCCTTGAGGTTGGCGAAGACCTGACGGGCCTGGGTTTCGAAATCGTCGGAAACGATCTCCATGGTCGCCGGGTCCAGCGGAATCTGGCCGGAGAGATAAACCGTGTTGCCCGCCTTGATGGCCTGAGAGTAGGGGCCGATGGCGGCAGGCGCTTGTTGGGTATTGATGACGGCCTTGTTGCTCATGGTGCGCTCCCGTGATGGTGTTGTGATGTTGATGAAATAGCTAACCTGGCCTGCCGACGATGACGACAGGCCGAGGGCAGATTGAATCAATTGCTCAGGCGGTTGATCTTGCTGACGTGTGACAGGTTGCGCAGTCGCTTGATGATGCGCGCCAGGTGGCCGCGGTTATGTACCGCCAGGGTCAGGCTGACGATCGCCAGCCGAGCGTCGCGCTCCTCGATATCCACGCGTTCGATGTTGGCATCCGCATCGGTGACCACGCTGGCCAGTTCGGCGATCAGGCCCCGCCGGCTCTCGACCTCGAGGCGCAGTGGCACCGGGAAGTCTTCGTCGCCCTGGTCAGCCCAGCTGAGTGGAAACAGCTTTTCCGGGTCGTCGCGACGAATTTCGGCCAGATTACGGCACCGTGAACGGTGCACGACGATACCCTTGCCGGCCGACAGGTGGCCGATCACTTCATCGCCCGGCAAGGGATGGCAGCAGCGTGCATACTTGATCACCATGCCCTCGGCGCCACTGATCATGATCGGCCCCTGGACCTGCTCGCTGGCCATTGGCACCTGGTCGTCATGTGGCAGAGCCACCAGACGCCGTGCCACCACATTCGCCACCCGGGTGCCGAGCCCGATGGCCGTCAGCAAGGCATCGGTATCGTCCAGCTCGAGCTCTTTCAGCACGGCCGTCATGGCGCCTTCGGGCAGCTCCTCGAGGCTGGTCTCGTAGGCGGCCAGCGACTTGTTGAGCAGCCGGCGACCCAGCTGTGCGGCCTCCGTTTGCTGCTGGTGCTTGAGGGCATGCCGAATCGCCGAACGCGCCTTGGCGGTCACCACACTGTTGAGCCATGCCGGATTCGGCTTGGCGCCGGGCGCCGTGATGATCTCCAGGGTCTGGCCGCTTTCCAGCCGGGTCGACAGCGGCGCCAGATGGCGGTCGATGCGGCAGGCGATGCAGCGGTTGCCGATATCGGTATGCACATTATAGGCAAAGTCGATCACCGTGGCGCCCTGGGGCAGTTCTCGAATGTCGCCCTTGGGCGTGAACACGTAGATATCGTCCGGGAAAAGGTCGTTCTTGACGTGTTCGATGAACTCCAGCGAGTCACCGGCATGGCGCTGCATCTCGAGCAGGCCCTTGACCCAGGCTCGCGCCCGGGCATGGCTGCCCTCGGCAATCGGATGCTCGGTCTGACCGGCCTTGTACAACCAGTGAGCGGCAATGCCGTTGTTGGCCATGGCTTCCATCTCGCGGGTGCGGATCTGCACCTCGATGGGCATGCCGCCGGTGCCGAACAGGGTGGTGTGCAGGCTCTGGTAGCCGTTGGCCTTGGGGATCGCGATGTAGTCCTTGAAGCGCCCGGGCACCGGCTTGTAGAGGTTGTGTACCACACCGAGGATGCGGTAGCAGGTATCCACATCCTGGGTGATGATGCGGAACCCGAACACATCCATGATCTCGGCGAAGGGTTTGCGCTGATCGCGCATCTTGCGATAGATCGACAGCAGGTGCTTCTGCCGGCCGACCACCGAGCCCTTCAGGCCTTCGTCGTCGAGGCTCTGCTGCAGGCTGTTCTGGATCTGGCGGATCGATGCCCGGCGATGGCCCCGGGCACTGGCCACGGCGCGCTTGATGCGTTCCGAGCGCATCGGGTGCAGGGCCTGAAAGGAGAGGTCCTCGAGCTCGACGCGGATGGTGTTGATACCCAGACGGCTGGCGATGCGAGCATAGATTTCCAGCGTCTCGCGGGCGATACGCCGTTTCTTCTCGGGGCGCAGGGCGCCGAGCGTACGCATGTTGTGCAGTCGGTCGGCCAGCTTGACGATGATCACCCGCATGTCGCGGGACATCGCCAGCACCATCTTCTGGAAGTTCTCGGCCTGGGCGACCGCCTTGTCCTCGAAGGTGATCTGGGTCAGCTTGGAGACGCCGTCCACCAGCTCGGCCACCGGCTTGCCGAACTGCTTGCCGAGGGCCTGCTTGTCGATGCCGGTATCCTCGATGACATCGTGCAGCATGGCGGCCATCAGGCTCTGATGGTCCATGTGCATGTTGGCCAGGATATTGGCGACCGCCAGGGGGTGCGTTACATAGGGCTCGCCGGAGCGGCGACGCTGACCGTCGTGTGCCTGCTCGGCGTAATAGAAGGCACGCTTGACCTGCTGGATCTCATCCTGGGGTAGATAGCCGCCGAGTCGGTCGGCCAGGTCATCGATGGTGAACATGCAGCGCGCCTTGAGTACGTCGTGAGAGCCCCGAACGTTGTATCAGCCCCGAGCAAGATCGACAGGCCAGGTGGCCGGGCCCATGAAGGCCTCATTCGTCGAGGGGGGCTTCCTGTTCAGCATCCGGCGCATTGTACTCGCGGCGAACCGGCGGCTGAGACGCCTCGATCGGCTCATCGAGCACGCTGGCATCGATCAGGCCTCCGGCGATCTCGCGCAGCGCCATGACCGTGGGCTTGTCGTTTTCCCAGGGCAGCAGGGCATCACGCGAGCCGCGGGACAGCTGGCGGGCACGGTGGGTGGAAATCATCACCAGCTTGAAGCGGTTTTCGACGTTTTCCAGACAATCTTCGACGGTGACTCGGGCCATGGGTGCCTTCCTGAATGCTGACGGGAAAAACCCCGGTCGGCGTCATGGCGCCCCAGGGATTCCAGTGGATAGACGGGATAGATTACTCGACGCCTGGTGCCTCTGACAAGAGCGCCTCCAGCAGGGGGGCCAGGCGCTGGCCGGCGCGCGCCTGGCTCAGGCGTTGGGCGATGATCAGCGACTGCAGCTCGCGTAGTGCCGTGGTGAAGTCATCATTGATCAACAGGTAATCATATTCGTGATGATGAGACATCTCGTTGATTGCCTCGCGCATGCGTGAGGCAATCACGGCGTGCTGATCGGTACCGCGACCGGCCAGGCGATGTTCCAGCTCTTCGCGGGATGGCGGCAGGATGAAGACCGAGACGGCATCCGGGAAACGCTCGCGGACCTGACGCGCGCCCTGCCAGTCGATCTCCAGGATCACGTCCTGGCCGGCCTTGAGCAGGGCTTCGACGGCTCCGCGCGAGGTGCCGTAGAGGTTGTCGAAAACCTGCGCGTATTCGAAGAACTCGCCCTGCTCGATCAACGACTCGAACTCGGCATGATCGACGAAGTGGTAGTTCACGCCGTCGACCTCGCCTTCCCGGCGCGGCCGGGTGGTATGCGAGACCGATACCTTGAGGCCGTCGAGGCTCTCGATCAGCTCGCGCACCAGGCTGGTCTTGCCGGCGCCGGACGGAGCGGAAACGATGAACAGCGTACCTTGTGGCATGGGCAGGGGTCCTAAGCAGTGGGCGGCTCATGGCTCATGGGACGGGAAAGTATCGCATATCTCCTCCCCCGGCCCCAGCCCCGAGCCGTGCCTGTCTGGCCGGGGTTACGCCGCCCGGGTCGTGCTCGGCTGTCGCCGCTCCTGCCACAGGCCGATGGCAAAGACCACCAGGCCGCACAAGGCCAGCCCGGCGCCGACCAGGCCAGAAGACGACCAGTCGGCTCCGGCCTTGATGACCACCGCCGCCAGCCAGGCACCCAGCGCATTGGCGCCGTTGAAGGCGGCATGGTTCATCGAGGCCGCCATGGTCTGGGCATCGCCGGCGACATCCATCAACCGAGTCTGCAGGGCTGGCCCCAGGGCCATGCTGGTGCCCACCAGGCCGACGAAGAGCAGGCCGCTGACCAGATGGTTGGCGGCGAAGTAGAAGCCCCCCTGAACCAGCAGGCACCACACCAGGATGCAGGGAATGGCTCGGGTCAGGTTCTTGTCCGCCGCGCGGGCGCCGGCCAGGTTGCCGATGATGGTCCCCACGCCGAAGATCGTCAGCACCCAGGGACCCAGGGTCTCGGCCATGCCGGCCTGGCTAGAGAGAGTGGGTACCACATAACTGAAGACCGCAAACATGCCACCGAAGCCGATGCTGCCGACGCCCAGCGTGAAGAGCACGCGCGGTTTGACCAGCGCTGACATCTCGCGTTTGGGGCTGGCATGGGGATCGCGGGGCTGGCTGGGTACCCAGAGGCGGATCATGAGCGCCGTCACCAGCGCGATGAGGCCGACTCCGAGAAAAGCGCTGGGCCAGCCCAGCCACTGGCCGGTCCAGGTCGCCAGCGGTGCGCCCACCACGATGGCCGACGTCAGGCCCAACATCACTCGGCTCACCGCCCTGGCCCGCTCTTCCACCGGCACGGCGGCGGCGGCCACCAGGGCGGCGATGCCGAAATAGGCGCCGTGGGGCAGGCCGGCTAGAAAGCGCAGGCCGACGAAAGGCCATAATGAGGTCGCCATGGCACTGGCGATATTGCCCACGGCGAAGACCAGCATCAGCGCGATCAACAGCATGCGGCGCGGCAGGCGGGCTGCCAGGGCGGAGATCAGCGGCGCGCCGACGACGACCCCCAGGGCATAACTCGAGATGGCATAGCCCACCTCGGCGGTGGCGACCTGCAGATCAGCGGCGACACGCTCCAGCAGGCCCATGATCACGAACTCACTGGTCCCGATGCCGAATCCGCCCAGGGCAAGGGCAACCTCGGCCAGTCGGGGGTTGTGTTTCCTGTCGGTCGACATGGCGACGCTCCTTGCCAACAAAAAACGATCCTGGCGTGATGCCAGGATCGCGGATAAATACGACGAAAGTATAAATGTAGCCGCCTAAATATGCGAGCGCTGCCATTCCCCCGGTTACTCGGTGCGTCCGCCCTTGCCGGGCACTTTCCGGGACGACGCTGTCTCGCCGCGTCGCCAGGCGAAATAGCGGGCCAGCCAGCCCAGCAGGCGTTCCGGCTTGTGGGCGTTCTTCCACAGCCCGGCGGAGCCCTTCACGGCCTCCGACAGGGTCGGGTAGGGATGAATGGTGCCCAGCAGCTTGTTGAGGCCGATGCCTTGCTTCATGGCCAGGGTGACCTCGGCCAGCCATTCGCCGGCATGTTCGCCGACCAGGGTGGCACCCAGGATGCGATCCTTGCCGGCCGGGGTGAGGATCTTGATGAAGCCGCTCGTGGCACGCTCGGCGATGGCGCGGTCGCTCTCGGCCATCTCATAGCGGGTGACCTCGTAGGCGATGCCCTGCGCCTGTGCCTCTCGTTCGTTGAGGCCGACCCGCGCCACCTCGGGCTGCAGATAGGTCACGGCGGGCATGATGCGGTAATCGACCTTGAAGCGCTTGAACTCGCCAAACAGCGCATTGACCGCTACATGCCAGGCCTGATGAGCCGAAGCATGGGTCAACTGGTAGGGGCCGGCCACATCGCCGCAGGCCCAGATGTTGGGCAGGTGGGTCTGCAACTGCTCGTTGACTTCCAGGGCGCCGTTATCGCGGGTGGTGATGCCCAGTTCCTCGAGACCCAGCCCCTCGACATTGGCCCGGCGACCGACACTGACCAGCAGCCGGTCGAAGGCGAGGCGCGAGCGCTCGCCGGCGGTGTTCTCGACCACCAGCCAGTTCTCGCCTGCCTCGACACAGACCTCCACCGCCTGGGTGGCGGTATGCACCGTGACGCCCTCGTCGCTCAGGGTGCGCTCGACCAGCTCGCCGACCTCCGCGTCCTCGCGGCCCAGCAACTGGGGCGTGCCCTCGACCAGCGTGACCCGGCTGCCCAGGCGGGCGAAACTCTGGCCCAGCTCGCAGCCGATGGCCCCGCCACCCATGACCACCAGGCGTTCGGGCAGCTCGGTGAGCGACCAGAGGTTGTCGGAGGTCAGCACCTCGATCTGCTCGATGCCGGGGATGCTCGGCACAAAGGGCGTGGCCCCGGTGGCGATGACGATATGCCGGGCACTCAGGCGGCGACCATCAACGTCCACCGTCCAGGGCGACGTCAGTTTTGCCGAACCGCGCTGGACTTCGACGCCCAGGCCGGTATAGCGCTCCTCGCTGTCATGGGGTTCCACCTCGCGAATCACCTGGTGGACGTGATTCATGACCTCGCCGAAGTCGATGCGTGGCTCACCGGCGTGCACGCCCATGCGTGGTGCCTCGCGGACCTGCTGAGCGGCACGGGCGGCGCGGATCAGCGCCTTGGAGGGCACGCAGCCGGTGTTCAGGCAGTCGCCGCCCATGGCCTCGCGCTCGACCAGTGCCACACGGGACTTTACTGCGCTGGCGATATAGCTTGTGACCAGTCCTGCCGAGCCGCCGCCGATCACCAGCACATCGTAGTCGAAGCTTGCTGGCCGCTGATGGTCCTGATAGCGCCGGCGGCGCTGCAGCCAGTCGACGCCCCAGCGTGCCACCAGCGGGAAGATGCCCAGCAGCGCAAAGGACAGCAGCAGCGAGGGCGAGACGATGCCGCCGACCGACTCCAGCTGGCCGAGCTGCTGGCCGGCGTTTACGTAGACGAAGGTGCCGGGAATCATGCCGATCTGGCTGGCCAGGTAGAACACCGGGGTGCGCAGCCGGGTCAGGCCCATCACCAGGTTGATGACGAAGAACGGAAAGATCGGCACCAGGCGCAGGCTGAACAGGTAGAGCGCACCGTCGCGCTCGACGCCGCGGTTGATGGTCTCGATCTGGCGGGCGAAGCGTCGCTCCACGGTCTCGCGGAAGAGGGTGCGCGACAGCAGGAACGCCAGGGTGGCGCCGAGGCTGCTGGCAAAGGAGATCAGCACCAGCCCCCAACCGAGACCGAACAGGGCGCCGCCCAATAGGGTCAGCAGGGCGGCACCGGGCAGCGACAGCGCGGCCATCAGCACATAGATGACAAAGAAGCCACCGGCCACCAGCCACGGCGAGGCGGCGAACCACTGGTCGAAGCGCGACTGCAGCGACTGGATGGACGCCAGAGTCAGGTAGTCATCGAGGCCTGCGCCGAAGAACAGCGCGATCAGCGAGAGCACTATCGCGAGGATCAGCAAGCGTTGTTTCACCGTGTTCTCCTTGGGCCCACCGAGATCAGCGGGTATTGGTGTGATGTTCCGGGCGGCAAGACACCGCTAGCTGCCTGGGGCACCGTATTCTCGACCATACAGGTTCCCGGAGCCGTCAGGCTTGGTGAGGGTCAGGATGCGTCCGCCCACGGCCCGGGCATCGGCTTCATCATGAGTCACCATCAGGGTTGGCAGGTGATGGTCGCGAACCCGTTCGAAGACCCATTGACGGATCTCGTCGCGCAGCGCGGCGTCGAGTCTGGAAAAGGGCTCATCGAGCAGTATGGCGCGTGGCGCCGAGAGCAGCACCCGCAGCAGCGCGACCCGCGCCTTCTGGCCGCCGGAAAGCGTCGCCGGGTCGCGCCGCGCAAAGGCTTCCAACCCTACCGAGGCCAGTGCCGCCCGGATACGCTCACGGCGTTCACCGCCGCGGCGCATGCCGAAGGCCAGGTTGCCTTCCACATCAAGATGGGGAAAGAGCAGCGGATCCTGGAACAACAGGCCGAGATGGCGCTGCTCGGCGGGCAGGGTGTCGAGGCGGGTGTCATCCAGCCGCACCTGCCCGCTGGCCTGGAAGGCCGGGCTCAGAAAGCCGGCGATATACGCCAGCAGGGTCGACTTGCCCACGCCGGAGGGGCCCATCACGGTCACGATCTCGCCGGGCGCGATGGCGGTGTCGAGGCTCAGCAGTGACTGCAGGCCCTGGTGAATCTGAACATTGTCGAGGTGCAGGGTCGCCATGAACGCTTGCCTTCCGATCAGTGTGACAACAGCAGGCCGCGCCGCCGCCGGAACAGCAGGCGTGGCAGCAACAGCGCCACTACAAAGCCCAGTGCCGGCAGTGCCAGTTGCAACAGGGCATGGATGGCCGTCAGGCGACGGTCGCCGCCGCTGGCCAGACTGACGGCCTCGGTGGTCACGGTCTCCACCCGGCCGGCCCCGAGCAGCAGGGTCGGCAGGTACTGGCCGATGCTCACGGCAAAGCCGACCGCCGCCGCGGTCAGAATGGGCGCCAGCAGCATGGGCAGGCGTACGCCCATAAAGACCCGCCAGGGGCCGGCGCCCAGGCTGCGCGCCTGCTGGGCCCAGCGCGGGTCCAGGCGCCGGTAGCTTTCGGCCAGCGATAGAAACAGGTAGGGCAGCACGAAGACCGCGTGGCCGAGGATCACCGCCAGCATGCCTGGCTGCTGGCCCAGTTGGGCCTGCAGCATCACCAGACCGAACAGGAAGGCCACCGAGGGCACCAGCAACGGCAGATACAGAATCAGCTGAGCGCCCGGGCGCAGCGGGCGGCGGCGCAGTGTCTCGGCTTCCAGCGAGCCCAGCACCAGCACCAGCGACAGCAGGGTAGCACCCAGCGCCACCGCCAGCGACTGGGTCACCGGGCTCAACAGGCCGTCGGCGGCGTCCTGCCAGTTGCCGAGGGTGGGCGGCCAGGGCAGCGACTGCGGGAAGGGCCAGTAACCGGCCACCGACCACAGCGCCAGCCCGGCCAGCGCGAGCAGCATCAGGCCCAGCACCAGGCGCATCGCCCAGCGCGCCAGCAGGCTCAAGCTGCGTTCCCCGCAGTGGCGGTGACCATCCTGCCACCAGCCGCGGCTGAGACGCACCACCAGGCGCTCCACCAACCACCAGCCGAGCAGCGCCACCAGGGTCACCAGCAGCTGCAGCAGGGCCCCGGCCGAGGCCATGAAGCGTGTCGTCAGATCGGGATCATGCAGCCAGCCGACCACGGCCACCGCCAGCGTCGAAGGAGTCGTCGGCCCGAGGATCATGGCCACCTCCACGTTGGAGGTGGCGAAGGCGATCACCGCATAGACCGGCAGCCGCAGCAGCGGGTAGAGCCCGGGCATCACCGTCTTGAGAAAGGCCGTCAGCGGTGGATAGCCCAGGCTGCGGGCCACCATCATGCGCTCATCGGCCCGGCATTGCACCAGCGCCGCCAGGCTCATCAACAGCAGGAAGGGAACTTCCTTGATGACCAGGCCGAGGATCAGCGCCAGCCCCCAGTCGTCGCCGGGAAAGGCGAAATCGGGCGGGTAGTCGAGACCGGTCAGCCAGGGCGACACAATCCGCATCACCCAGCCGGAAGGCGCCAGCAGGAAGGCCAGCCCGATCGCCGCGGCGGCATGTGGCACGGCCAGCAGCGGTGCCAGCCAGCCCTGCAGGCGGCGGTACACCGGGGACTGCAGGAAGCTGCCCAGAAACAGCACCACCACCGCCAGCGAGATGAGCGCACTGCCCAATCCCGAGACGAGGCTGAGGCGCAGCATCTCGCCCAGGCCCGGTACCCGGGCCAGCTCGCGCCAGGGGGCCAGGCTCAGCTGTTCACCGCCCAGCGCCGGCAGCCAGCCGAAGGCCGGAGCCAGTGCCCCGGCCAGGCCGCTGAGCACCGGCAGGCTGAGCAGGCCGATGGTCAGCCAGGGTAGGGTCCGGATGACCAGTCGATAGGACAGTGCCGCTGTCATTGACTGCCGTAGCGCTGCCGCCAGGCGCTTTCGAGCGGCTCGATCCAGGAGGGGTGCGGCTCACGCAGTAGCGCGCCGGCGGCCTGCGGCGGCAGACTCTCGGCGGCGCGACTATCGGTCTCGAAGGCCTCACGCTGTTCGGCGGAAAGCCGTGACATCTCGAGTACCGAGGCATCGCCCCAGACACTCAGATCCTGCTTGTGTGCCTGGGCCGCGGGCGACATCAGGAAGTTGGCGACCACCAGAGCACCGGCCTTATGTTGGGCGTTGAAGGGGATCGCCACGAAGTGCACATTGCCCAGGGTGCCGTCGTCGAGAAAGTAACTGCGCGTACTGGGCGGTAGCTGATGGTCGAGCACGCCAGCGGCCGGGGCCGAGGGCGTGAAAGTGAAGGCCAGGCTGAGCGAGCCGTCGCCCATCAGTTGGCGCATCTTCGGGCCGCCGGCGGGAAAATCCTCGCCTTCCCGCCATAGGTGCGGGTGGAGCTGGTCCAGATAGCGCCACAGGGGCGCAGTGACGGCCTCGAAATCGGCGTTATCGACGGGCTCGTAAAGCACCTCGGGCGTCTTGACCAGCCCCAGCAGGGCCTGCTTGAGAAAGCTGGTGCCGAAAAAGGACGGCGGCTTGGGGTAGGTGAAGCGGCCCGGGTTCTCCCGGGCCCACTCCAGCAGGGCCGGCATGCTGCGCGGCGGCTCTGAGACCCGGGCGCTGTCGTAATAGAAAGTGATCTGTGCGCGGCCCCAGGGCGCCTCGTAGCCCTCTACCGGCAGGGTGAAATCCTCACGCACCTCGGGGTTCTGCTCGGGTGCGGTCAACGAGAAGTTCGGCAGCTGCTCGGCCCAGGGCCCGTAGAGCAGTTCGCGCTCCTTCATGGCGGCGAAGTTCTCACCGTTGATCCATAGCAGGTCGGTGGTGCCTTCCTGAGTATTGCCGGCCGACTTCTCGGCCAGGATGCGGCCGACCGTCTCGGCGATATCGCCGACCTTGACGTGTACCAGCTCGATGTCATGGCGCACCTCGACCTGCTCGGCCACCCAGTCGATATAGCCATTGACGCGGGAATCCCCGCCCCAGGCACTCCAGTAGACGGTCTGGCCGCTGGCGGCCTCGGTCACCGTCGACCATTCGGACAGCTCAAAGGCCTGACCGATGCCGGGTACGGCCAGCATGGCGGCCAGCAGCAGGCCCCGTGTATGTCTCATGTCGTGCTCCTCTGGTTTGCCCCAAGGTTATGTCGTCCGCGCGGGCGAATCCTTACACCTCGCATTCACCTAATCCTCCGGCGGCGGCGTGAAACGGGCGATGAAGCGCCGGTCGATGCGTTGCTTCCAGCGCCACACCCAGCGGCCGGCGATGCCCAGGGCGCCGCGACTGGCGATGGCCCGGCCATCACCGGTGCCGATCAGCGCCAGAACCTGGCGCTGCGGTTGATAAGGCCGGGTTGGCTCGCTGCGGCAGGCGTGCCGCAGGTTCTCTGCCAGCAACGGGCCCATGCGTACGGCGTGGACTCCGGCCTTGGGCAAGGGTGGGGCAAAGGCCGCGCAGTCGCCAGCCGCCCAGAGACTCGGCGGGCCAGCCCGAGGCTGGCGTACTGCCAGTGTATCGGTTACGGCAATGAAACCGCGATCATCCAGGGGCAGATCGCTATTGGCCAGCCAATCATGGCCGCAGGCGCCGGTGGCCCAGAGCACCAGGTCTGCCGGATGCACCTGGCCACGCTCATCCTCGACGCCCTGGTCGACGATTTGGCTGGCGCCATGTTCCCCGTGCCAGGCGACCCCGGCCCGTGCTAGCTGACGGCGCATCAGCCAGGCGGGCAGGCGTCCGGAGCCCGGCAGCGGTTGCGCCGAATGGCCGAGCAGGGTGCCCTGCCAGTCGATATCCGGGCGCTCAGCACGCAAGCGCGCCAGCACCGCGAGCAGGGTCTCGCAGCCCGCTGCTCCGGCACCCACCGCCAGCACCCGGCGCGGTGGCTTGGTGGGCCATGCGGCGACCTCGGCCAGCAAAGCCGGCCAGCGCTCCTGCAGGGCATCCAGCGGGCGCATGGGCAGCAATTCCGGCGCCTGGGCGCTGGGTTCTCGGGCCGGGGCCGCCAGCGTCGCCCCGACATTGAGCGAGGCCTGGTCGTACTCCAGCCAGTCGCCGCTGGCCAGTTGCACACGCTGCTCGGCGGCACGAATCGCGACTACCGAATCCTGGACCAGCCGCGCCCCGGCGCGCTTCGCCAGCCAGGCCATGCCGAGGGTCATGTCGTCGGTGGTGTACTCCCCCGCCAGCCAGGCCGGCACCATGCCGGAGTAGGGCGCCCTGTCTCCCGGCATGACGAGGGTGATTGATACCCCTGGCTCCGGCTGGCGCGCAAAGGCCTCCAGCACGAAGGCATGGGCATGGCCGCCGCCGATCAGCAGCAGGTGGATCATCTACGTGTCCTCCTCGTCTCGCTCACTGGTTGAGCCGTTGGCCGCTCTTACACCCTACACTTTGCCTGGTTATTGCTCTGTCGAGGCATCCTTTAGGAGGCAGCTTATTGATTGCAAGTCGGACTATCCGGCGTTGATAGTTAGGCGAGCTTTCGAGCACCGCGCAACGAAGCGATTTGCATGCGCAGGCATTTAAGCAGTGATTCCCTAACTGAAGTACCATGACGTTACCCTGGCGGCTTCTTCTCAAGAGCGAGACCACTATGATGCCCTTCACGCCCTTTGGTGGGACCATTTTTCGGCTGGTGCTCCAGGTGCCGCTCCTGGGGATGTTATCCGGTTGTGCGATCTTCGCGCCGTCGCCGCCGGAACGGCAGTCCAACATCTGCGAGATCTTCCGCGAACAGCCGGACTGGTATGACGCGGCGAAGGCTTCGGAGCAGCGCTGGGGAACGCCTATCTCGACGCAGATGGCCTTCATCGAGCGGGAGTCGTCCTTCCGCAGCCATGTGCGCCCACCGCGCACCTACCTGCTGGGCTTTATTCCCTGGACGCGGCCGTCTTCGGCCTTTGGCTACGCCCAAGCGCTGGATCCGGTGTGGGACGAGTATCAGGACGATGTTGGCGGTATCTTCGCCAGCCGCTCGGACATGGAAGACGCCACGGACTTCATCGGTTGGTACAACGCGCGCACTCAACGCATGACCGGAGTATCACTGAACAATCCACGCCACCTCTACCTGGCCTACCATCAGGGCCAGGGCGGCTATAATCGCGGCAGCTATCGCGGTAAGCCGGTCGTCCTCCGCGCCGCCGGTGAGGTCGCCACCACGGCATCGCGTTACCGCTCGCAACTGCCCTCCTGCGAGGCCGAGTTCCAGTGCGACGCCTTCTACCAGGTGTGGCCCTTCTGTCGGGGATGAGGGGGCAGTAAAGAGGCGCGATGAAAATTCGGCAGATCCTGATGCACAGTTACTGGTATAACCTAGAAAAAAAGGGATGCAGACTTAGGCAGCGCATGCAAGAGCAGTCATGTGACTTAACAGGGTTGCGTGACCCTTCGAGTACTCATTCCTTGACCTTAATTATCATGAGAGGAGAGGTACCAGCCAAAGCTCAGTGTTTTCTGATGATATTCATCACAGCGGTGGGCTCATGCAGAAATTCGAGAAGGTGAGTGGCGGGTTCCGGTTTTGAAGACGAAAATGGCTTTTTAGACGCTTGGGCTTTGATAAAGCGAGCCACATGATTGTTTTGGGCTAAAGTTCGAATCATATGTGTCGAAAAAACCTATAATAGATCGTAATATTCTTGGTAGGAAACGTCATGTCGGATGAAAAGGGCAAACCTGAAGGGCCTGGTGCCGGAGAGCACTCTGACGGCGCCGAAGTGGTTAAGCATCCTGTGCTTCAGTGGCCGATGCTGGCCGCCTCTCGCACGGCCGCGGGTATTGTCCTGCTGGACAAGCACTATCGAGTACTGTGGGCCAATGACGCATTTTATGCATTGTCGAGCTGTGAGCCATCCGATCTTGTAGGGCAGGCGGGTCACAGCCTGGTTCGTCGACCGTCGCTACAGTCATCATGGTTTTCCAACGAGCCGGTCTCTGGTAATTGGCAGCGAGTTCAGGTCAATCGTTCGGGTGAAGAGGGTAGTTCTCACGATGCTTTCATGTTTGAAAACAGGCTTCCCTCTCACCAGAACGGGGCGTCAATCATGTGGACGTTCATCGATCCATGCAATGATGCACCGCCTGTATCTTCAGGGAAAGCTCATGCCTACCCTGGGTCCCTGGCCGGAATGACTTCTGTCTGGCTGTTCGAAGATCGTGTCAGTCATGCCCTGGAGCGTGCTGAGCGTCATGATGGTCAGATTGGCTTATTGCTGGTCAGCCTGGATGGCTTCGAGGTATTGCGAGAGCGCCTCGGTGATGAAAGCCTTGACATGCTTCAGCAACAGGTCGGACGGCGCCTGATTCAAACCTTGCGGAACGAAGATAGCCTGAGTCGCTTGGGGCAAGGACGCTGGGGGATCTTGATCGAACAAGCGGTAACCCCGGGTAGTTTGCAGACTGTAGCCTTGCGTTGTCAGGAAGCGATGGAGGCTCCATTTCGAGTAGGACATGAGGCACCGTTATTATCGCTTTCCATGGGCATTGCGATTTATCCTCAGGATGGTGACATGCTCGAGTGCTTGGTGGGGAGCGCGGAATCGGCAATTTCTCGTTCGGAACCAGCAAACTATAGTTTTTATGACTCTTCACTCAGGTCGGTTCTGGGGAGTCGTTTGGCATTGAAGAGATTTGTACAGGACGCCTTACACCATCCGGAAAAAAACTTTCGAGTTGTTTATCAGCCGCGTGTGTCCCCTCATGACGGCAGGTGCCGAGATGTAGAGGCTCAATTGCGTCTCATGCATCCGGAGCTGGGAGAGTTGCTACCGAAAGATTTCCTGCCACTGGTGGTCGAATTGGGGCAGGCTGTTCGCCTGGATCGCTGGCGCATTGAGCTTATGGCGGCTCAACGTGTGCATTGGCAAGAGGCGGGGGGGAAGCTGGCAAAACTTGGTCTTTCTCTCGATGTCAGTATGGCGACACTGGATCAGTCCGTAGCAGACCGCCGCCCGCTGGATGTCTTCCTGCGCGGTTTGAATCTGGACCTGAGTTGGCTATGCGTCGAGCTGGATGAGCGGGCTTTCATTGACCAGGCTGCCGAACAGATGCATCTCCTGCGGCGGCTGGTTGCCCTCGGTGTGCGACTGGCAGTGAGTCATTCCGGCCATGGGCCTGTGGATATCATGAGGCTCGCCAGTCTGCCGGTATCCCGGGTGACGCTTGGTCGGGGCGTTGCTGATGCAATCCGCCAGCCGGATACTCCGCCCGCTCGTGGCCTCGAAGCCTTGGTGCGCTGCCTGGAGGCCTTGCAACTCGAGGGCGTGGTGACCGGCGTTTCTACCGAGACTCAACGGAAAGTTGCCGGGTGCCTGGTGTCGGGTTTCGTTCAGGGCGATGGTGTGTGTGAGGCGCTGGAGGCCGAGGCATTGACAGCCTGGTTGGATGCAGGAGATTGATCATCATGCTCGTGCGTTCAAGCGTCGTGCCTGCAATCCTGCGCGTCCATTGGCTGCATAGACGTCAGGTTCGGCGATGCGGTGGATGTAATCCAGCGTACTCTGATTATGTGCCATGCGCACTGACAACAGGTTGCCATTACCTGTGTTGAGGCGCGATATGCGCCTTGCAGCGTCGAGCGTCGCTTGCCACTGCGGCAGGCAGTCAGCATCTTTGGCAGCTTGCCGAGCTCCTGCTGGACCCGACGCATAGCCCAGCCGTCGCTGTACCCTGGCGCGTTTGGCTTCCGTCGCTTCTAACGTGTCATGCAAGTGCGCCTTGTCCCTGGCCAGGCGCTGCAGGGCTTTGCCATCGGGTTGACCATCCAACAGCAGGGCGCGCTCTTCTTCCAGCAGGGTGCCGAGCTTATCGAGTCGAGCTCGCTGGTCGTCGAGCAGTTGCGTCAGGCTCATGTCTCAGAGTCTCCCACCACCAGCTGGTCTTGTACACTGGCGATCAGGCCGTCGGCAATGCGCTCGGGATGTATTTCGAGGCGGCCCTCGCGGATGGCATCGCGCAACTCGTCCACGCGGGCGGCATCGATGTCCTGACTTGTATCGGTGCCGGCATGGCGCAGGTGCGTCATGCTTGCCGGGTCGTCACTGGCGCGTTGAGGAGACGGCGTCTCCTGTGTCTTGCGAGCCGGTTCCCCCTGCGTTGTCTGGTCGGGGCGCATTGGCTGGTGGTTGTCGACTTTCACTCTGGTTGCCTCGTGACCGGTACTGATAGGGAGGCTATCGGCGCGTGCGCCTTGCACTTTAGGATCTAGTGCGAAAAATGCCTGCATTCGTTGATTATTACCTATCAGGCCTCAGAAAAACCTTCCAATATGGGTCATAGTGTGGGCACGACGGCATCAGTTGTCCACGATCAGGTGGCGTTTGCCGATCACCTGGGCATCAATGACCTCGCGGTTGCCGAGACGCACGCGAATCTTGTCGCCACGTCCGCCTGGTGCCAGTGCTTCGGCGGACCGGGTGATGCGAAAACCGTCGCCGCGGGCTTCGAGAATGACTTTCTCGCCACGGTTGACCAGTCGTGGCGTGCGAAGTTGATAGTCCTGCAGTACCTGCCCTTCTGAAAGAGGACGCATGGTGACGCGCCCGATGGCCTGTTCGGACTCTCGCAGGGCTTGGCGCGGCAGGCGAGCCAGGTCGCCATGACGAAATACCACATTGTCATGGGTGATTGTTTCGCCGGCGGCAATGTCCCGGGCGGTCTCGAGGTGCGTGCCGATCACCGAAACCTCGGCTTGCAGGAAGCGGGTGCGTCTTCCCTGCTCGCCGCACTTGACGCCCACCGAGATGCGGCCGAGCGGCGGCCGGGAAGCATTGGGCAAGAATGGTTTCGGCGAGGGACAGGCCGGAAATTTTGCCGCAGGAGGATATAGCGTCACTTCGGTGTCATCCCCCAAGGAGTTGGCCTGGACCTCGAGGAACTGTCGCACATTGTCCAGCATCGCCTCATCGGCGGCTTGGGCCTGGAAAGTGGCGAGGCTTGCTACCACCAGGACGAAGATCAGGTGCGTTGTCGCCAGCGTTGTTCGAGTCATCTTGTTATCGGGGTTGGTGAGCCTAGTCGTAGAGTCTAGCGCCCGTCGCGCCGAGGGAATCGTGGAAATGGCCTAGGTAATGTCGGTTGTTCACGCCTTTGGAAGGACAAGGGAATCGCTATTCTCCAACGTCGACGAATCCTTTTTGCCGGAGGGTGCCGGATGATCGATCAGCTCGATGCCGCCTTCAACTTCCATCAACAGGCCTTGTCTCTCCGCCATGAGCGCCAGCAGGTCCTGGCAAGCAATATCGCCAACGCCGACACACCGGGCTACAAGGCCCGCGACATGGACTTTACCAGTGCCCTGGAGCGTGCCATGCAAAAGGCTGGGGGAGGTGGCGAAGGACTTGCTCTGGAGCAGACAGCGTCACGGCACCTGCCCGGGCAGGCACCCGCTCTGCCCCGCGGGGACCTGCTCTATCGCGTGCCCGACCAGCCAAGCCTGGATGGTAATACCGTGGATATGGATCGCGAGCGTGCTCAGTTTGCCGATAACTCCGTGCGCTATCAGGCGGCGCTGACCTTTATCGGACGCCGGATCCAGGGCCTGAAATCGGCCATGCAGCCCGAATGACCAGGAGCGGCCATTATGTCGATGTTTTCCATATTTGATATTTCCGGCTCGGCGATGAGCGCTCAGTCGCAACGCATGAACGTGACGGCCAGCAATCTGGCCAATGCCGACAGCGTGGCCGGTCCCGATGGTGAGGCGTACCGCGCCAAGCAGGTGCTGTTCGAGACGCGTGCCCAGTCGCGCTCCGGTGTCGGCGGGGTCGCTGTCCGGGAAGTGGTCGAGGACCCTTCGCCGCTGCGTCGGGAATACCGTCCCGAACACCCGCTGGCCGATGACCAGGGATATGTGGACATGCCCAACGTCGATCCGGCCGAGGAAATGGTCAACATGATTTCCGCGTCGCGCTCCTATCAGGCCAACGTCGAAGTCATGACGACCAACAAGCAGTTATTGCTCAAGACATTGACCATGGGCAAGGGGTGACATCATGGCCAGCACCATTGATTCTGGAGTGGTCAACACGCTCAACAGTAGTGGAAGCGGCACGGGAGGCTTGAACGCCAGCCAGTCCGGGGCGCTGCGCGAGAACTTCATGACCCTGCTGGTGACGCAGTTGCAGAACCAGGACCCGCTCAACCCGATGGACAATCAGCAGACCACCTCGCAACTGGCCCAGATCAATACCGTCAGCGGGATCGAGAAGCTCAACGACTCCCTCTCCGAGATCAATGGCCAGATCGATGCCGGTCAGTCCCTGCAGGCATCCGGCCTGATCGGCAAGGGCGTGCTGGTGCCGGGTGACCGCGTCTTGCTGAGCCAGGGCGAAGAAGGCGAGGTGAACACCACGCCCTTCGGTGTCGAGCTGCAGAGCCCCGCCGACAACGTCACCGTTACCATTACCAATGGAGATGGCCAGGTCATCAATCGCTATGACGTGGGCGCTGTGGATAGTGGCATTGATTCCTTCAGCTGGAACGGCAAGACCAGCGATGGCGAAGCCGCAGTCGATGGGGCTTACAAGGTCGCGGTCGAGGCCACCCAGGAAGGGGAGTCGGTCCCGGTCGAGACCCTTAATTACGCCCAAGTCAACAGCGTCACGCCGGCCGGCGAAAGCGGTGACATCCAACTCGACCTGGGGGCCGTCTACGGCCGGGTCGTCCTGTCCGATATCAAGCAGATCCTGTAACGACAACCGAGTGACAAGGGGAACGACACATGGGCTTTTCACAAGCACTCAGCGGCCTCAACGCGGCCTCATCCAGCCTGGATGTGCTGGGCAACAACATCGCCAATTCCCAGACTGTGGGTTTCAAGGGCAGCGATACCCTGTTCTCGGATGTCTATGCCAACTCCAAGGTCGGGCTGGGTACCAAGGTTTCCCGAGTGCTGCAGGACTTCGGCGAAGGTAACCTGGAATCCACCGGCCGTGATCTGGATCTGGGCATCAGTGGCGAAGGCTTTCTGCGCATGCAGCAGAACGGCGAGGTTGTCTACTCGCGCAACGGCCAGCTCTCCATGACCGCCGATGGATACCTTCAGAATGCCCAGGGGGCGCGCTTGATGGGCTTCGGCGTCAATGCCGAAGGCCAGGTGCAGACTGGGGGCCAGCCCGAGGTGCTGCAGGTCTCGGCCGAGGAAATGGCGGCCAGTGCCACCACGGATGTTTCCACCACGCTCAACCTGGATTCCCGTGAAGTGCCCGATGAGGAGCTCGACCAGGTTGACGTGACGACTGACGTGTCGGACCCGGCCAATAACCAGCAGACCCTGAACTACCACTACGCCAACAACTTCACTTCCTACGACTCGCTGGGTAATCCGCGCAACGCCACCGTCTACTACGAGAAGTCCGGGGCCAACAGCTGGACCGGACGGGTGACGATGGACGGCCATTACAGCGCGGACAACGACTTCACCCTCAATTTCGACAATAGCGGGCAACTAGACACCATCAATGGTAACGATGCCAATGACCCGGCCAATATGCCGGCCATCAGCGTGGCCAGCGACAATACAACCCCGCTGGGTGGTGAGCCGGCTGAACTGGCCTTCAGCCTCAATATCACCGGCTCCACCCAGTTCGGCAACACCTCGCGTTCCAGTGATCTGACCCAGAACGGCTATACCTCCGGTGCCCTTGTGGGTACCAGTATCGAAGACGACGGCACTATCATGCGCAACTACTCCAACGAGCAGTCGCGTCCGGCCGGTCAGATCGCGATGGCCAGCTTCCGTAATCCCGAAGGCCTTGATCCGGCGGGCAACAACGCCTGGACCGCCACCGCCGCCTCCGGCCAGGAACTGATCGGCGCACCGGGAACCGGCCAGCTGGGCGGTGTCCAGTCCGGTGTCGTCGAAAGCTCCAACGTGGACATGGCGCAGGAACTGGTGGAAATGATCGTCACTCAGCGGGCTTACCAGGCCAACTCCCAGACCATCAAGACTCAGGACGAAGTCCTGCAGACCGCCATCAACCTGCGCTGATCGCGCCGGAGTGACACATGGATCGCATGCTCTATACCGCCATGAGCGGACTTCGGCAAAGCATGGAGCAACAGGGGGTGGTCAGCCACAACCTGTCGAATGTCTCCACTACCGGCTTTCGCGCCCAGCTGCACGCCATGCGCGCGGTACCGGTCCAGGGCGATGGCCAATTGGACACACGGGTCTCGGTGGCGGCTTCCACCCCCGGCTCGGACTTCTCGCCGGGGCCCATGAACCGCACCGGACGCACCCTGGATGTCGCCATGCAGGGTGATGCCTGGCTGGCCGTCCAGGCATCTGACGGCACCGAAGCCTATACGCGACGTGGCGACTTGCAGGTAGATGGCAACGGCCTGCTGCGCAGTGCCGGTCGTCCGGTGATCGGCGAGAACGGCGGCCCGATCCAGGTGCCTCTCGGCTCGGAACTTTCCATGGGCAGCGACGGCACGATCAGTGCCATCGCGCCCGGGCAGCAAGCCGATGCTCTGGCGGCGGTGGGACGCATCAAGCTGGTCACGCCCGGTGACGATGGACTGACGCGTGGCGTCGATGGCCTCTTCCGGACGCCGCCCGGGGAGGGGGGAGCAGTAGCGGCGCTGCCCGCCGACGAGGACGCCCGTGTGGTCAGCGGCGCTCTGGAAGGCAGCAACGTCAGCGCCGTGGATGCCATGGTGTCGATGATCGGTGTGGCGCGCCGCTACGAGCTGCAGACCAAGGCCATCGAAACCGCCGACGAGAACGCTCAACGCGCCAATAGTCTGCTCGCCCTGCAGGGCTGACGCGACAGGACACGAGGAACCCGAGATGATCAACTCATTGTGGACGGCCAAGACCGGCCTGGAATCCCAGCAGGTCAAGCTGGACGTCATTTCCAACAACTTGGCCAACGTCAACACCAACGGTTTCAAGCGTTCCAGGGCGGTGTTCGAAGACCTGCTCTACCAGAACCTGCGCCAGCCGGGGGCCCAGAACGATGTGCAGAATCGCCTGCCCTCGGGCATGCAGGTCGGTACCGGGGTGCGTCCGGTGGCCACCGAGCGGCTGCATACCCAGGGGGGCCTCGAGAACACCGAGAACTCCCGTGACCTGGCCATCAACGGCAAGGGCTTCTTTCAGGTTCGCATGCCGGATGGCACCACGGCCTATACCCGCGACGGCAGCTTCCAACTGGACGAGAACGGCCAGATGGTCACCGCCAACGGTTATCCCCTGGAGCCGGCCATCATCATTCCCCAGAACGCTCTGTCGGTCAGCATCGGCGAGGATGGCATCGTCTCGGTCACTGAACCGGGCAGCAGTGCGTCCAATGAGGTCGGCCAGATCACCGTATCCAGTTTCGTCAATCCCGCGGGTCTCGAGAGCATCGGTGGCAACCTCTATCGCGAGACTGCTGCCTCGGGGCCCCGCAACGAGGGCATTCCGGGGATGAATGGCGCTGGCCGGCTCCTTCAAGGGTATGTCGAAACGTCCAACGTCAACGTGGTCGAGGAAATGGTCAGCATGATCCAGACCCAGCGAGCCTACGAGATCAACAGCAAGGCGGTACAGACCAGCGACGAAATGCTGGCGCGTCTCACCCAGCTATAACGGGAAGCGGCACGATGACTCGATGGTGCAATGGCAGGGAGGCGCGAGCATGAGCGGGAGGAAGGCGGGTGCCGGATTCCGGCTGCTCGGTGTGGCCGTGTTGATGGTGCTGCTGCTGGGTGGTTGCGCCCAGATTCCACGAGCATCGGTGGTCGGCGAGCAGGAGAAGATCGATATTCCCGAGCCTCAAAGGCCGATACCCAATGGGTCCATCTATCAGGCTCATCAAGGGTACCAGCCGCTGTTCGAGGACCGACGGCCAAGACAGGTCGGTGACGTGTTGACCATCATTCTGGACGAACAGGTCAGTGCCAGCAAGAACGCCCGTTCCAACGCCGACCGCAACGGCTCCTCCAGCCTGACTCTCGACCAGCTGCCCGATGCACTCGAGACGCTTGGCGAGTATGGCTTCGATATCGAGGGTGAAAGTGACTTCGAAGGCGGCGGTGGTGCCCAGGCGACCAACTCTTTTACCGGCACGATCACGGTGACGGTCATCGATGTGATGAGCAACGGGAACCTGAGGGTCCGAGGCGAGAAGCAGATCGCCATCAATCAGGGTACCGAGTTCATCCGTTTCGGTGGCGTGGTCAATCCGCGCTCGATCACCGGCAACAATACCGTGCCCTCGACCTCGGTGGCCGATGCCCGCATCGAGTATGTTGGCGATGGCTATATCAACGAGGCGCAGCACATGGGTTGGCTGCAGCGTTTCTTCCTCAATGTTTCGCCTTTCTAGTGGTGTCAGGATGAGATTCGGTAGCATGCGCAAGACGTTTTTCGACTGGCGCCGGCTGGTGCTGGTGCTGACTTGCCTGGTCGCCCTGCCGGCCCAGGCGGAGCGCATTCGCGAGATTGCCAGTTTCGCCGGTGTACGCGACAACGCCCTGGTGGGCTATGGGCTGGTGGTCGGCCTGGACGGCAGCGGTGACCGGACCATGCAGGCGCCATTTACCGGCCAGAGTCTGACCAACATGCTCTCACAGTTGGGCATCACCGTGCCCGCCGGCACCAACATGCAGCTGCGTAATGTAGCGGCGGTGATGGTGACCGCCGATCTGCCGCCCTTCGCACGTCGGGGGCAGCGTATCGATGTGGTGGTCTCATCGGTGGGCAACGCCGACAGCCTGCGTGGCGGCACCCTGCTGATGACGCCGCTCAAGGGGGCCGATGGCGCGACATACGCCATCGCCCAGGGCAATCTGCTGGTCGGTGGCGCGGGTGCCTCCGCCGGTGGGTCGAGCGTGCAGATCAACCAGCAGGCCGGCGGCCGCATCGCCAATGGCGCCACGGTGGAAAAGGAAGTGCCGCTGGCATTGGGCAGCAACGGTGGTCGCCTGGAACTGCAGCTCGATCGGAGCGATTTCGGCACGGTCCAGCGAGTGGTCGAGGCCATCAACCGATCGTTCGGCTACTCGGTGGCGTCGGCGCAAAATGGCCGGGTCATCTCCCTGGATGGACCCGGTGATGCGAATGCTCGGGTCAACTTCATGGCCCGGATCGAAAACCTCGAGGTTACCCCTACCGAGGCACCGGCCAAGGTGGTGCTCAATTCGCGTACCGGGGCCATCGTGCTCAATGGCGCCGTCACCTTGCACCAGGCTGCGGTAGCCCATGGCAACCTGTCCATCATCATCGACAGCGACTATGGCGTCAGCCAGCCGAATCCCTTCACCGAGGGCGAGACCGTGGTAGTGCAGGACACCGAGGTCAGCATCGAGCAGCAGCCTGGCACCCTCAAGGTCGTGGAAGGCGCCAACCTGCTCGATGTGGTGGATGCCCTCAATTCCCTGGGCGCCACGCCCAATGACTTGATGTCGATCCTCGAGGCCCTGAAGGTGGCGGGGTCGTTGCGGGCCGAACTGGAGATCATCTGATGAGCCTGGGTGGCGGACAAGGTATCGGCGAACATCTCGCCATGGACGTGCAGGGACTGGCGCGGCTCAAGCACACCGCGCACCGTGCCCCGGAAGAAGGCCTGGAAGTGGCGGCCAGGAAGTTCGAGGCGATGTTCGTGCAGATGATGATGAAGAGCATGCGCGATGCCGTGCCGAGCTCGGGGCTGCTCGATAGCCGGAATACCGACTTCTACACCTCCATGCTGGACAAGCAGCTCTCCCAGCATATCGCCGAGCGTGGCACCGGGCTGGCCGAGCAACTCTTCGCCCAGTTGGGCGACCGGCTCGACAACGCTCGCTCGCAACAGGGCGAGTCCATCGAAGCACTGATCGCCGGCATTCCGCGCGGCACGCCACGCCCCCTGGAGGATGCGCTGGTGCCGAAGGACGAACCAGAGGTCAGCATGCCCGAGAACTTCCTCGATGAAGTCAAGGCCGTCTCCGCCGCGGACAACTCGCCCGCCGTCGCCGATGACCGCCCCGCGCATGTGCGTGATTTCGTCGGCCGCCTGGCGGCACCGGCACAGGTGGCCAGCGAGGCCTCCGGCGTGCCGGCCGAGCTCATCCTCGCCCAGGCCGCCCTGGAAACCGGCTGGGGCCGCCATGAGATCGCCACGCATGACGGTGGCAACAGTCACAACCTCTTCGGTATCAAGGCGGGAGAGAGCTGGCAGGGCGAGACGACCGAGATTGCCACCCATGAAGTCATCGACGGCGAACGCCGGGCGGTGCGTGATCGCTTTCGCGTCTACGATTCCTTCGAGGCGGCCTTCACCGACTATGCCCGCTTGATCAGCGACAACCCGCGCTACGCCGGGGTCACCGAGGCCGCCACGGCCGACCAGGCCGCCCACGCCCTGCAGCGTGGCGGCTATGCCACCGACCCGGCCTATGCCGACAAGCTGGTCGCGGTTATGGATACGCTGGGGCCCCTGGCAGGCTCCCGACTTGCACAACGCTGATCGTCCGACGTTCACGCCTGACCTGATTGTCACGACGAGCCGGCTTTTTTCGCCGAGACAGGCCTCAAGCCGGATGCCCATCGGCCGATAGGGGTGTCATCGGCACAAGGAATCTCCGACATGAGCATCTTCTCCATCGGACTCAGTGGGCTCAACGCCGCACAAAACGCCCTGAGCACCACCAGCAACAACATCAGCAACGTCTTCACGCCGGGTTACAACCGCGAGGTGGCGATTCTTGGCGAGAGCACCTCCGGCAGCGGGGTTCAGGTCAACGACATCCAGCGTCAGTTCGATCGTTATGTCGCCGACCAACTCAATGCGGCGACCTCCGAGTCCAGTGCCCTGGAGACTTATCGCAACCAGGTGGAGCAGATCGACAGCCTGCTGGCCGATCGCGAGGCGGGGCTGGCACCCCTGATGCAGGGCTTCTTCTCGTCGCTGGAAGACCTCGCCAGCGCTCCTGCCGACCCTGCCGCCCGTCAGGGCGTGCTGGGCAGCGCGGATACCCTGAGCGCCCAGTTCCGTTCCTTCGACGGTTATCTGCGTGACATGCAGGGGGGGGTCAACGGCCAGATCCGTGACGAGGTCACCCAGATCAACAACACCACCGAGCAACTGGCCGGGATCAATCGCGAAATTTCCCTGGCCCGGGCGCGCGATGGCGAAGCGCCCAATGGCTTGCTCAATCAGCGCGACCAACTGGTGCATGAACTCAACGAGCGCCTGGACGTGCGTCTCGATGTCCAGGATGGCAAGGCCTATAACATCAGTCTGCCCAATGGCCAGCCCCTGGTAGGCGGGAGTCAGTCGTTCGAGCTGCAGGCCATCGACTCGCCCGATGATCCGCAGCGTACCGTGCTTGGGTACCGCAACTCGGGCGGCGATGTCGTGCCCATGGAAGAGGACGCCGTGACCGGCGGCAGCCTGGGGGGCCTGATGAGCTTCCGCTCCGAGACCCTGGACAAGACCCAGAACCAGATCGGCCAGATGGCGGTGTCGCTGGCGACGGCCTTCAACGCACAGCATGCCGAAGGCGTCGACCTGGATGGCGAGGCCGGCGGCGACTTCTTCGAAATCGGGCAGCCGCGCACCTATGCCGCCGCCGACAATCCGGGCGGGGCCGCAATCACCGATGCGAGCTTCGACACCGAGAACATCGATCGCCTGCGTGCCAGCGATTACACCGTCAAGGTCACCGACAGCGAGAGCAATCCGCCGGTCTTCGAGGTCAGGCGGCGTGACACTGGCCAGGTGCTGGGCGCCGACGAGGTGACCTCCAACGACCCCAATAATGACGGCAGCGATGCCACCCTGAGCTTCGGTGGGGTGACCCTGACCTTCGATGATGCCGGCAAGCTGGCCGAGCATGACAGCTTCGAGGTCCAGCCGGTGCGTAGCGCGGCGGGTGGCCTGGAGACGGCGATCAGTGATCTGGACCGGATCGCAGCGGCCAGTGTCTCGGGGGGCTCCGGCAACAACGAGAACGCCCTGGCCATGCAGGACCTGCAGGACGCCAGCCTGGTCGGCGGTTCGGCCTCGCTCAGCGGCGCCTATGGTGCCATGGTCAGCGATGTCGGCAACCGCACCAATGTCGTCCAGGTCAACCTGGAGGCCCGGCAGGGGCTCACCGAGCAGCTGGAAGCCTCTCGGCAGTCCGAGTCCGGCGTCAACCTGGACGAGGAAGCCGCCAACCTGATCCGCTACCAGCAGTACTACCAGGCCAACGCCAAGGTCATCGAAACCGGCAAGACGATGATCGACACCATTCTCGGCCTGCGCGCCTGATTCAGGGAGTCACCTCACATGCGTATCAGTACCGTCACCATGTTCGAGCAGAGCGTCTCCTCCCTGAACCAGCAGCAGAGCGGCTTTCTCGATGTCAGTCAGCAGATCGCCAGCGGTCGTCGGGTGGTCAATCCCTCCGATGATCCCCAGGCTGCCGCGCGGGCGGTGGGGGTCGACCAGTCCATGGCTATCACCCAGCAGTACACCGACTCGCGAGTCAGCGCGCGTAATGCGCTTTCTCAGAGCGAGAGCGTGCTCAACAGTGTCAGCGATGCTGTGACCAGCGCCAAGACACTGCTGATTCAGGCCTCCAGCGACACCCTGAGCGACGCCGACCGCGAGTCCGTGGCCAGTGAGCTGCGCGGGGTCTATGAAACCCTGATCGGTCAGGCCAATGCCACCGATGGCAACGGTCGCTATCTGTTCGGCGGCTATGAGGATGGCAGCAAGCCCTTCGTCAAGAACGGTGACGGCGATATCGAATACGTCGGTGGTAGCGAGGTTCGGCAACAGCGCATCGACGCCTCGCGCCTGATGGATGTGAGCAACAGCGGCCAGGACATCTTTCAGAGCGTGCCGAGTGGTGCCGGCTACGTGGCCGAGGCCAATGCCGACAATGCCGGTAGCCTGACCTTCAAGGGGCCGGAAATCCTCGACGCCGAGGCCGACGACTACGGCAAGCGCTTCCAGGTCAGTTTCGCCGAGGACGGCAATACCATGACCTACTCGGTGAGTGCCGAAGGCGAGCCCGTGGCGGGCATGCAGGATATCGCCTATCAGTCAGGCGAGCTCCTGCAGGTCGGCGGACTGAGCATGGAGTTGCAAGGCGATCCCGAGGATGGCGACAGTCTCTCGGTTGGCCCCGCCGATACCATGAACACCGATCTCTTCAAGACCCTCGAGAAAGCGATCGGCGTGCTGGAAACTCCCGCCGAGACCTCCCAGGAGCAGGCAGCACTCCGTAACACCTTGAACACGTCGATGCGCGAGCTCGACAACAGTCTCGACAACGTCCTGACCTTGCGTGCCTCCATGGGCGCGCGACTCAACGAGCTCGATGTGGTCGACTCGGTGAGCGACAACCGAATGCTCAACTACGAGCAGACCCTCTCGGACCTGGTCGACTTGGACTACGCCGAGGCGATTTCCGAGTACAGCATGCGCCAGGTCGGCATGCAGGCCTCCCAGAAGACTTTTGCGGATCTGAAGGGGATGTCGTTGTTCCAGTACTTATAAGGGAGAGTTTCCCTGTCGGTCATGGTGGAACGTTTTGACTCCATGGCCCCTTGTCCCGCCCAGGCTTCCCGGCCTGGTTTTTTTCATGCTGGCTCAGACGGCCGGCGGCAAGGATGCCAGCATCTCGAGCAGCCCCCGCAGGGCGCCGACTCCCTGATCGAAGAGTCGCTCGAGGAAACGGTCGAGGTCGGTCATCAGTACCATCAACAGGATAATGCCCACCGTCAGAGAGGCGGGAAAGCCGATATTGAACACCGTGAGCTGCGGCGCCGCACGATTGAGGATGCCAAGCGAAAGGTTGATGATGAGCAGCGAAGCTACCAGTGGCAGGGCCAGCAGCATGCCAGAAGAGAAGATGGTGCCGCCGTAACGAGCCAGCATCATGAAGGCTTCGGGATCGAAGCGCCCCATGCCGATGGGCAGGGTGCGAAAGCTGTCGGCAAGGACCTCGAGCACCACCAGATGCACGCCGAAGGCCAGGAACATCAGCAACGTGATCATGTAGAGCAGCCGCGAGAGCACCATCATATTTGTGCCGCTGGAAGGGTCGAAGAAGGTGGCGAAGGCCAGCCCCATCTGCAGGCCGATGAACTCGCCGGTGGCCTGCACCACCGTCAGGGTCACGCGCATGACCAGGCCCATGGCCGCGCCGATCAACAGCTGCTCCGCCAGGATGCCGAGCCCTTGCCAGGAGACGATCGGCACGTCCGGCATCGGCGGCAGGATGGGCGCGATCACCATCGTCAGCGCGCCGGCCAGCGCAATCTTGACCTGGCGGGGGACGCCGGAGTGCCCCCACACCGGCGAGCTGAGCATCAGGCCCGTGATCCTGGCGAAGGGCCACAGGAAGGCGACCAGCCAGCCGTGCAGTTGGGCGAAGGTGACCTCGACCATGCCGGGCGTCCGCTGTCAGGAAATGAGCGTCGGGATGTTGCTGAACAGCTCCCGGGTGAAGTTGGTGATCAGCTTGAGCAGCCAGGGGCCGGCCAGAACCAGCACGGCGAAGACCGCCAGGATCTTGGGGATGAACGACAGCGTCATCTCGTTGATCTGGGTGGCTGCCTGGAACAGGCTCACCAGCAGGCCGGTAAGCAGTGCCGTCAGCAGCAAGGGACCGGCCAGCAGTAAGGTGACGCGCATGCCCTGGTAGGCAATGGTCATAACCGTCTCGGGCGTCATGCGTGTCTCCTCGGGTCGGGCATTAGATATAGAAGCTTTCCGCCAGCGAGCCGATCAAAAGCTGCCAGCCATCGACCAGCACGAACAGCATCAGCTTGAACGGCAACGAGATGGTGATCGGCGGCACCATCATCATGCCCAGCGACATCAGGGTGCTGGCCACCACCAGGTCGATGATCAGGAAGGGAATGAAGATGGTAAAGCCGATCTGGAAAGCCGTCTTCAGCTCGCTGGTCACGAAGGACGGTACCAGGACCCGCAAGGGTACGTCCGCCGGGCCCTGCATCTCGCCGATGTCGGCCAGGCGAGCGAACAGCGCCAGGTCCGGTTCCCGGGTCTGGGCCATCATGAATTCCCTCAGCGGGCCCTGGGCCTGGTTCAGAAACTCGGGAAAGTTGATGTCGCCGTTGGACAGCGGCACCCAAGCCTGGGCATGCACCTCGCCGAAGACCGGCGCCATGATGAAGAACGTCAGGAACAGTGCCAGCCCCAGCAGGACCTGGTTGGGCGGAGTGGCCTGGGTGCCCATGGCGGTGCGCAGCAGGCTCAGCACGATGATGATGCGGGTGAAGCTGGTCATCATCAGCAAGGCCGCCGGCAGGAAGGCCATGGAGCTGAGCAGCAACAGGGTCTGCAGCGACAGCGACCACTTCTGGCCACCGTCTTCCATGGGCTCGCTGATGATGCCGGGAATCTGCTGGGCCAGTGCCGGGGAGGGCAGGGCCAGCAGGCACAGCGTCAGCAAGGACAGTGTCAGCAGAAGCAGCGGAGAGAAGCGACAGGGGCGATGCGGCGTGCCGGTCATGACGTCCCCCGCGGCCCGTCATCGCGCCCCGTGGCTTGCTGTCGCAAGGCCCGTGCGAAGCGCCTGGCAAAGCCGCCTTCGTCGGTATCCGTGGCGGCCGGTGGTGCCTCATCCTGCGGCGCCGGCAGTTCATGCAGCTTGTTGACCTGGCCGCCGCCGACACCGAGCACCAGCCAGGTGGACTCGACTTCGACGATCACCACCCGCTCGCGGTTGCCCACATTGGTGCCGCCGATTAGCTTCGGGCGCTGTCCTCGACCTGTGCCGGCGCCACCGAGGCGGCGCAGCAGGTGGTTGCAGATCAGGATGATGGCGATGACGAGCGCCAGGGCGGCGACCGTCTTGCCCAGGGTCGCCATGCCGACCAGGGCATCGCCTCCCTGGGCGATGCCGTCGGCGACGGCGCCGTCGAGCTCGGCGTTCTGGCTCATCGGTTCAGCTTCTGGACCCGTTCGGACGGCGTGATGATCTCGGTGATGCGGATGCCGTACTTGTCTTCGATGACCACCACCTCGCCCTGGGCGATCAGGTAGCCATTGATCAGGATATCCATGGGCTCGCCGGCCAGCCCCTCGAGCTCGATCACCGAGCCCTGGGCCAGCTCGAGCAACTGCTTGATGGTCAGGCGAGTGCGGCCCAGCTCCACGGTCAACTTGACCGGGATGTCCATGATCATTTCGAGGTCGCGGGGCAAGGCGGCGTTGTCGCCCTGCTCCAGTGGCTGGAAGACGCTGTCGCAGGCGGCGCGCGCGGCCTCCGACGAGGCATCGGACGCCTCGGTATCGGTACCCTCGGCGGCATCCTGCTCGGCCAGGGCTTCGGCCCAGGGATCCGCCTGCTCCGCGGCATTCTCGGACGCGCTGTCGCCCTCCTGTTCCGACATGGCGTCGGCCCAGTCGTCGTCGCCGACGTTCTTATCGGGCTTGTTGGGGTCAGTCATGATGGGGGTCCTCGGGTTTCGGCTCGGACGCCTTGACGAAGGCATCGGACGGCGCGTGGTCGGCGGCGTGGTCGAACAGGTGCAAGACGCGCAGTGCCCGCTGGCCGTGCTGGCTGCCGTACTCGCACTCCATGACCGGCACGCCATCCACCTTGGCGGTCACCGTTTCGGGCAACTCCAGGGGCAGGATGTCGCCCACCTCGAGCTTCGTCACATCGGAGATTCGCGAGGGAAGGTCGGCGAAATCGGCGACCAGCTCGACTGCCGAATGGCGAATCTCGCCGGCCATGCGCCGCGTCCAGGTGCCGTCCTGGTCCTGATGGCCATCGCTCAAGGGATTGGTGAGCAGGTCGCGCAATGGCTCGATCATCGAATAAGGCATGCATACCTGGAAGCTGCTGGCCAGGTTGCCCACCTCGAGATTGAAGCTGGTGTTGACCACGATCTCGTTGGGCGAATTGGTGATGTTGGCGAACTTCGCCTGCATCTCGGAGCGCAGGAAGCTGATCTCGAGCGGGTAGACCGATCGCCAGGATTCGCTGTATGCCTCGATGGCCAGGCGCAGCATGCGCTGGATGATGCGCTGTTCGGTGTTGGTGAACTCCCGCCCTTCCGACTTGGCCAGGAAGCGGCCGTCGCCGCCGAACAGGTTGTCCACCACCATGAACACCAGGTTGGGCGGAAAGACGATGAGCGCCGAGCCCTTCAGCGGCTTCATGGCGATCATGTTGATGTTGGTGGGAACCGGAACGTTGCGCGAGAACTCGCTGTAGCTCTGATAGCGCACCGAGTCCACGGTGATATCGGCGCTGCGCCGGATCAGATTGAACAGGCCCACGCGGAAATGACGAGCGAAGCGCTCGTTGATGATATCCAGCGTATGCAGGCGTTCACGGATGATGCGGTGCTGAGAGGCCGGGTCGAAGGGGCGCACCTTGGGGGTGTTGCCGCCGCCGCCACTGGGCTCATCATCTCCGCTGACGCCCTTGAGCAGGGCATCGATTTCATCCTGGGACAGTAGATCGTCCTGAGACATGGGGTGACTCCGCGACCTCGCCGCTATTGCACGATGAATTCGGTAAAGAGCACATCCTCGATGGCGAGGTCGGGTTGTGTCTCCGACATCGGGGCCTCGAGCGCGGCGATGATCTGGTCGGCCAGGCGCTTCTTGCCGTTTGCCGATGTCAGGCCTTCTGCCTGTTTGCCCGAGAGCAGGGTCAGCAACCGGCTGCGCACCTGCGGCATGTGGGTCTCGAGCAGTTTGCGACTCTGGGCGTCGGCCACCTTCAGTGAGATGCCGGCATAGAGCAGCCTGGCACCATAGTTATCCTCGGCCAGGTTGACGGTGAAGGGGTCGATCTGGACGAAGATCGGCGCCTGATACTCGATGGCCGCTGGCTCTTCCGCACGGGCCTGTTCCATGCCCCCTTGCTGGGTAAACAGCATGAACAGTGCCGTGGCGGCGGCCGACAGGCTCAGGACGACCAATACCACCAGCAACCACAGCAGCTTCCGCGAGCCGCCTACGGATGTCGCCATTACCGCTCCTGTTTGTCGATGAGGGCCAATGTGTGGGGGATTATGCCGACTCGAGGCCGGCCATGATGAAACGAACAGGCCCAGTGAATGGGCCTATCTTGGGTTTTTGCTCGCGCTTCGGCTCGAGAGCGGCAAGTTGTCGACGCCCTCTCAGGCGTAGAGGTCGACTCGTCCATCCAGGGGTACCTCCAGGGGCGCTTGCCGGTCGGTGGCGAGTGCGCCGCCGGTCGGTTCGTCATCGGCTCCGGGCAGGCCCGGGTCGCTGCCGGCAAGGCCGCTGCCCGTGTCGTCGGCGCTACCCTGCTGGTGCTCGCCCACCGAGGTCTCGCCGAGGGTGATGCCCTGCTCCGCCAGGGCCTCGCGCAATTGCGGCATGGCCTGTTCCAGGGCCTGCCGGACCGCTGCGTGGGCGGAGAGGAACTGGGCATGAGCCCCCTGGTCGCCGATCTTCAGGGAGACCGAGAGCGGGCCCAGCTCGGCAGGGTGGAGGCGCATTTCGATACGCTGCTCGCCACTTCCCTGGCTGAAGCGCAGTAACTGTCGCCCCAGTTGCTGAGTCCAGTCCTGACTGCCCACCGGAGCGGTCAGGCTGGCCTGGGCGGGCGTCGTGGCGGCGCCGGCCAGGGTGGACGTTACCTGGCCGGGAGCGCCGGTACCGGCATGCTGGGCCGGCATCGAGGCTGAGGTGGTCGTGTCGAGCAGTGGCGAGGTCGCGCCGGCATCGCCCCGTGTCGGCACGAAGGCCGTGGCGTCCGCCGGGGTGCGTTGTGCCACAGCGAGGGCGGAGGACACCGCCTGGGCGATCGGGCTCGGCCGTTGTTCCGGGGCCTGGGCCTGCATCCGGGCCGAGGGCAGCTCGCCGGAGGTTGTGGCCGGACGGAGCGCCTCGGCAGCGGCGCGTGCCTCGCGCGTCATGGCCGCATCGAACGGGGTCCCGGCCTGCCGGGCGACGGTGGCTTGTTGAATGGCGCCTCGCGATATGGCCTGTTGCGACATATCGACCCGTGGCATGCCGCCCGGCGCGAGGCTTTCCCGAGGCGCGCCGGCATTCACGGCGGCGGCCCGGGCCGTGGCATCTCCGGGGAGGCGAGCCGTCGTCTCCAGCTGGCCCGAGGCCGTCGCGGCCTGGGTGCCCCGGGTCGCTTGTCCGGGGCCTTGTGCGACCGCCAGAGGGCCTTGTGCCGCGGCCTGAGTGCCGGCCTGTTCGATCAACAGCAGGCGCTCCATGGCGGCCGTCAGCTCGGGCGACGGCTCGGAGGTGGCCGTGTCGATCCGTTGCGTCCAGTCATTGGCGTGCCGCACCAGCGTTGCGGTCTCGGCCGTGGCGGTACCGGTTGCCGCGGCATTCGAAGCACCGTCACGCCCGCCGCCCGAGAGCGACGCCATGGCCTCGGCGAAGGCGCCTCGTTCGGGGGCGTCGGCCTTGGCGACGGCGCCAGTGGCGTCGGTCGAGGCATTCTTGCCGAGCGCGCCCATGAGTCGCGGTAGGGTATCCATCAATGTCTCCTTGATGTTCGTCTCAGCCCCCGAACAGAGGCGCTCGTTGCCGTGTGCTGTTCACCAGGTCGTCGCTGGCGCGCTGTTCGCGTCGTTGCTCGGTGCGCCGGCGTGAGGCGTCACGGCGCTCGGCCAGGGTGTCGTAGGAGCGCAGCCGCCGCTGCTCGCTCTGCCAGTGTTGCTGGCTCCGGTCGACGCGCTGCTGTTGTTCGCCCAGGGCCTGGCGGGCGCGCTCCAAGGCGTCGTCGAGCGAGGCCAGGAAGCGCTGGTAGTTGTGCATGGAGGCCGGGTCGATCCCTTCGCGCAGGGCCGTCTGCAGCCGCGCGGCGTACTCGGCGCGGTAGCGTTGCAGGGCCTCCAGTTGCTCGGCGACCTGCTGGGCGTCGCGGCGGTCGCCGGCCAGGCGCTGTCCGGCCTGGTCGCGGGCCTGGCGGGCCATTTCGGTCAGGGTGTCCAGTGGTGTGCGGCTCATGGCGTGCCTCCCGATACGCCGGCCAGGGCGAGGCGCGAGGCCTCGAGATCGGCGCATTCGTCGATGTCCTGTTGCAGGAAGGCCTCCAGGTCCGGATAGCGGCGCACGGCGTCGTCGAGCCGTTCGTCGTTGCCCGGATGGTAGGCACCGACGCTGATCAGGTCGCGGTTGCGCTGATAGCGTGAGAAGAGGCCCTTGAAACGCTGGGCCTGGCGTCGCTGGTTGTCGTCGATGACGGCGTTCATCGCCCGGCTGATGGAAGCCTCGATATCGATGGCCGGATAGTGGCCGGCCTCGGCCAGCACGCGGGACAGCACCACGTGGCCGTCGAGAATGGCTCGTGCCGAGTCGGCGATGGGGTCCTGCTGGTCGTCGCCCTCGGTCAGGACGGTGTAGAAAGCGGTGATCGAGCCGCCGCCGCGCTCGGCGTTGCCGGCGCGCTCCACCAGGTTCGGCAGCTTGGCGAAGACCGAGGGCGGATAGCCCTTGGTGGCCGGTGGCTCGCCGATGGCCAGGGCGATCTCGCGCTGCGCCATGGCGTAGCGCGTCAGCGAGTCCATGATCAGCAGGACGTCGCGCCCCTGGTCGCGGAAGCCCTCGGCGAGCCGGGTGGCGTAGGAGGCACCCTGGAGGCGTTGCAGCGGCGAGGTGTCGGCGGGAGCCGCGACCACCACGGCACGTTCTCGGCCATGGGCGCCGAGGATATTGTCGATGAAGTCCTGGACCTCGCGGCCGCGCTCGCCGATCAGGCCGACCACGATGACGTCGGCGCGGGTATAGCGGGCCATCATGCCCAACAGTACCGACTTGCCGACGCCGGAGCCGGCGAACAGGCCCATGCGCTGGCCGCGACCGACGCTGAGCAGGGCATTGATGGCACGGATGCCGACGTCGATCTGGGTGTCGATCGGGGCCCGCGCCAGGGGATTGAAGGGGGGCTGCGCCAGGGGCGCGCGCGGCGAATCGTCCAGCGGGCCGAGGTCGTCCAGCGGCTCGCCGTTGCCGTCCACCACCCGGCCCAGCAGGGCCTCGCCGATCGGGAAACGCCGCGCGGCGTCGCCGGTGCTTTCGCCCAGTGGGTGGACCCGGGCGCCGGGCATCAGGCCGGACAGGCCGGCCAGCGGCATCAGGAACAGCCGGTCGCCGGAGAAGCCGACCACCTCGGCCTCGGCATAACGGGTCGCCGGTTGCCCGGGCACGTCGGGCAATTCGATGCGACAGGCATTGCCGAGGGCGACCTGCAGGCCGACGACCTCGATCACCATGCCGGTGGCGCGCACCACGCGACCACTGGCACGACGGGTCGGCAGGGCCTCGACGCGGCCGCGCATGCCGCGCAGCGCGCGCTGCCAGTGGTCACGGTGAGGGTCGAGGTGGCCTGTCGCGTTCATCATTCACTCCGTGGTGGCGCCGGTGGTTGCCGGGCGCGTCCGACGCTTGCGCTGCTGGTCGCGTACTGCCTGCCAGCGGGATTCCCAGGTAGCGTCCAGCTCACCGCTCTCGCTGGTCACCCGGCAGCCGCCGCGACTGAGCTGGTCGTCCGGCTGCAGGCGCCAGCCGGCGGCCGCGAGCTCATCGCCCAGCGTCTTCTCCACCAGCCGCAGGTCCAGGGGGTGCAGCCAGAGCCGCTGCTGGCCGACCAGCGGCGGCTCGGTGTGCAGCAGGGCGCGTACCAGCTCGAGCACCTGCCGCGGTCGTGCCTTGAGGGCCTCGCCGGCCAGCTGGCGTCCCGTGGCCAGGGCGAGCTCGACCAGGTCATCAGCGATGGCGTCGTCCAGCGCGGTCAGCGCCTCGTTGAACTGGCTCGTCAGTTCCCGCAGGGGCGCGATCTCTTCCTCGAGGCGGTGCTCGAAGGCCGCATCGGCTTCTCGCTGTGCGTCCTCGCGCCCCTGGGCGAGGCCTTCGGCATGTCCTGCCTCCCGGCCCTGGCGCAGCCCTTCCTCGTAGGCGTCGCGACGAACCTGTTCGCGGAGCGCGTCGAGGGCTTCCTGCTGGCGCTGGGCTCCCTGGCGGCGCGTCTGCGCGGCGTGGGCCTCGGCTTCGGTGGCGACGTTCTCCCGGTCGGCGCGCAACTCGCCCATGCGCCAGCGTCGCCAGGTCGAGATCGCGGCGGCGTCCCGAGCGTTTCGCGCGTCGTCAGACATAGGCTTCGTCTCCACCGCTCAGCACCACTTCGCCGGCGTCGGCCAGGCGGCGAACCACCTGCAGGATGGCCTTCTGTTCGGCCTCCACCTGGGAAACCCGGATCGGCCCGCGGGCGTCCATGTCCTCGCGCAGCAGGTCGGCGGCACGCTGCGACATGTTGCGCAGGAACTTCTCCAGGAGCGCCTCCGGCGCACCCTTGAGCGCGACCACCAGGGAGTTGGAGTCGATTTCCTTGAGCACCAGCTGGATGCTGCGGTCGTCCAGGTCGAGCATGTTCTCGAACAGGAACATCTCGTCGATGATCTTCTGCGCGAGATCCTCGTTGTGGGAGCGCACGGTATCGATGGCGGCTTCTTCCTGATGGGTGTTCATCAGGTTGAGGATCTCCGCCGCGGTGCGGGCGCCGCCCATCTTGCTGCGTTTCAGGTTCTGGCCGTCGAGCATGTTGGTCAGTACCTCGGTGAGCTCCTGCAAGGCGGCCGGCTGGACGCCGCTGAAGGTGGCGATGCGCAGCACCACATCGTTGCGCAGCTTGTCGTCGAACATCTCGAGCACATCGGCGGCCTGATGGCGTTCGAGATGGATCAGTATGGTGGCGATGATCTGCGGGTGCTCGTCACGGATCAGCTCGGCCACCATGGAGGCTTCCATCAGGTTGAGGGCATCGATGCCGGTGCTGGTACTGGAGGTTTCCATGACGTCCTCGATGAGGCTCGAGGCGCGTTCGCTGCCCAGCGCCTTGGTCAACACCGAGCGAATGTGATCGCTGGAGTTGAGGTTCAGGGCGATGAACTCCTCGGTCTCGTCGTGGAAGTGCTGCAGCACCTGGCGCATCTCCTCGTGAGAAACCTGCTCCAGGGTCGCCATTTCCAGGCTGATCTGTTGTACCTCCTTGGCCGTCATGTGCTTGAACACTTCGGCCGCGCTGTCCTCGTCCAGGGCCAGCAGGAGGATGGCGCTGCGGCGCGTACCGCTCATCTTATTGCTCATGCTTGTTCATCCAGCCGCGAACGATCATGGCCACCATGCGGGGATCCTCCTGGGCCATCTCCCGCAGGTCATTGAGGTTCTGCTCATAGGCCGAGGCCTTGCGCCGGCGTCGGGGCGACTCGTAGCTCGCCGCTTCGTCCTCGCCGTCCGTCGCCTCCTCGTCCGGGGCCTCATCGCCGACCCGGGCGTCGACGCTGGGCGCCGGTGGCGCGGCGGCGGGCAGAGGTTGTTCGGTGTAGCGCCTTATCAGCGGACGCAGGATCAGCAGGTAGAGCAGCAGCAGGGCGAGGCCCACCAGCAGATAGCGGCCCAAGGCAAATGCCAGGCGCTGCAGCTCGGGCCGCTGCCACCAGGCCAGCTTGGTCTCCGGCGACGCCTGGTCGGCGAAGGGGCGGTTGACCACCGTCACCTGGTCGCCTCGTGCCTCGGAGAAGCCCATGGCCTGGCGTACCAGCCGTTCCACCTGGGCCAGCTCATCCTCGTCGAGGGGGGCGGCCGTCGGTTCGCCGTCGGGCTGGTCGGCAGGAATCTGTCGGTAATCGATCACCACCGCTGCCGACAGGCGCTCGACCTGGCCGCGCTCGTGCTCCACGTGGGAGACCTGACGATCGACCTCGTAGTTGATCACGTCGTCACGGCTCAGGCGGCGCCGGGACTGAGTGGCCGGGTCGGCCGCCTCGTCGTCGGCGCCCGGATCCTCGTCCTCCGCTCCGTCTTCGCCCTCTTCCACCGGTGTCGCGATGGGCGATTCGGCGTAACCCGGCGGAGTATTGCTCAGCGCCCCCGGAACGCCACTGGCCAGGTCATTGCCGTTGAGGTTGATACTGGTCTGGCGGCTGCGTACCGCGGCCTCGTTGGGCGGCTGGTTGGGCGTGTAGCGTTCGGCGGTTTCTTCGCGCCGGGAGAAGTCGAGCTGGGCGGTGACCTGGGCGCGGACATTGTCGCGACCGAGGATCGGCGTGAGGATGGCCTCGATGCGTTGGCGATAGGTGCGTTCCACCTCGGCGACGTAATCCAGTTTGGTACCGTCGAGCCCTGTGGAACCACCGTCAGGGCTCGACAGCAGGCGCCCGTCCTGGTCGACCACCGTGACCGCTTCGGTGGGCAGGTCGGGCACGCTGCTCGAGACCATGTGGGCAATGGCGTTGACCTGTCCCTCGCCGAGGACACGGCCGGGCTCCAGGGTCAGCACCACCGAGGCCTTGGCCGGCTCGCGGCGGCGCACGAACACTGAGTCCTTGGCCAGCGCCAGGTGTACCCGGGCGCCGGCGACCGGTCCCAGCGACTCCATGGAACGCGCCAGCTCACCCTCGAGACCGCGCTGGTAGTTGATCTGCTCTGCGAACTGGCTGATGCCGAAGGCCTGGTTTTCCATCAGCTCCAGGCCCACGTTGCCGCCTTTCGGCAGGCCCTGTTCGGCAAGCTGCAGACGCAGCTTATGAACCTGCTCGCCGGGCACCATCAGGGCCTGGCCGCCCTGGCTGAAGTGGTAGGGAATCCCGCGGCTGTCCAGCTCGCCGATGATGCTGCCGCCGTCGGCCTTGCTGAGGTTGCTGTACAGTACGCGGTACTGCGGGGCGCTGGCCCACAGCAGCAGGGCGGCGATCACCGCGATCGAGGCGGCGCCCGCGATCAGCAGGGGGACGAGGGGACTGCCGCGCAACTGGCGTTTCAGTCGCGCGAACGATGAGGAGGACTGATTATCCTGGCGGCCGGTGGCGGAAGCGCCACTACTCATGCGGGCCTCCCCGCTCGTTCGGCGCCAGCGTCCAGGGTGTCAAAAGAAGAAGGCATCGACTGCGTTCCGTCCATCACGGTTCGCCGCCCGGGTCGGGGGCGGAGCTTTGATGGGGCTATTATCCGTGGCGCACGTCGACCCAAAGGTGTGAAAAGCCCGGTTTTTGCGCGTTATTTGGTGGCATGCGGGGCCGTCGCACCCTGCTAGGCTTTGCCCGAACCGTCGGCGAGCCTGTGGCTTTTCGGTGCCGATGCCTTGAAACCCTGACCTTTCCCGGAGTCGCAATGAGTTCACCCGCTCTCGAGTCGGCCCTGACCCAGATGCAAAGTCTCACCAGTCAGGCTGCCGGCCAGTCGCCCAAGGGGCAGCAGCTCTCCACGACAGTCGGAGAGAGTGGTTTCGTCGACGAGCTGCAGGCCTCCATCGAGCGCATCAACACGCTCAAGCAGGAAGCCGCGGAAAAGACGCGTGACTTCCAGGCTGGCAAGCCGGGAGTGGAACTCGATGACGTCATGGTCGATGTGCAGAAGGCCAGCGTGGCCTTCGAGATGGGCAAGCAGGTGCGCAGCCGACTGATCACGGCCTACAAGGATGTCATGAACATGCGGGTTTGAGCCGGATCTGGCGCACGGTTCTCAGGCATTCTTCGCAGATTCGACGTGCCTGAGTCTTGGCGGGCAGTATCGATGCTGTGTCTGAAAACTGGCTACGCTTGCCCGTCCAGCGTTAAAAATTAAATCAAAATAAGTATTTACACGACGCAAGCTCCGCCTTTCGTCGTTTTTTGCCTTGCCTGAGCATCCCTCGTCGACCTTTCAGGCAAAGCTTAATCTCGCTGCTGGCTAACCCTCTCTCCTCTACTACTCGTACGCTCGGTGGCGCCAGTCCCAGGGCAGGCCATGAGTATCGTGACTCGTGGAAGGGCTCAAGTCGTCCATATCTTCGCCGATAACCTTCAATCATAGCGATTCCGCGCCTGGCACACAGGCGCCGGGCGACCCCAACCTCCCGATCCACGAGAGTGTTCATGCTGAACTCCTTGCGACTGCGTATTCTCATCGCCGCCCTGACGGTGATCGCCGTGGCGTTGATCATTAACGGCGCGGCCAGTTACTTCACCGTCGAATCCCACAACGAACGCCAGGTCGACCAGAATCTCCGGGCCGTGGCGCACGGCAATGGTCAGGCCATCGAGGAGTGGGTCGACGCCCGCATCGGCATGCTCGAGGCCCTGGATGCCGTGGCGACCAGCGAAAGCCCCATGCCCGCTCTCGAGCAGTTGCTGGTGTCCGGGGGCTTCATGAATACTTATATCGCCGATCCGGCGAATGGTGACGTCGTCTTCTCGGCCAGCGAGACCCCGGATGGATACGACCCGCGCGAGCGTCCCTGGTACCGCCAGGCCGTGGAGGCCGAGTCCACCGTGGTCACCGCGCCCTACGAGGACGCCACCTCCGACAAGCTGGTGGTGACCTTCGCCACCCCCTTCTACCGCGACGGCCAGTTGATCGCCGTGGCCGGCGGCGACGTGGCCATCGACGCCATCGTCGATATCGTCGACCAGATCGCCCCCACTCCATCGAGCCTGGCGTTCCTGGCGTCCGACGACGGCACCTTGGTGGCCCATCCCGATCCCGAGATGAGCCTCGAGCCGGTCGTCGAGCTCTCCCCGGCCCTGACGGCTGCGTCATTGAGTGAACTACCCGAAGTCGAGGCCCCCAGGCACGTCATGCTGGGCGAGTCGGACAAGCTGCTGCGTGGCCAGCCCATCGACGGTACCGACTGGCAACTGGTGGTGGCGCTGGACGAATTCGAGGCCACTGCCGGCCTGCGAGGCGTGATGAGCGCTTCCGCGATCACCCTGGTGCTGGTCGCCCTGGGTGCGGCCATCCTGCTGGGTGCCTTGCTGCGTGTCGTCTTCCGTCGCCTGCTGGCGGTGCGCGATGCCATGGACAACGTGGCCAGCGGCAGCGGCGACTTGACCCGAAGGTTGCCGGCGGACGGCAAGGACGAAGTGGCGCAGATCGCGACAGCCTTCAACCAGTTCGTGTCGCGCATGGAAGAGGTGATGACCACCATCCGCGACAGCAGCGAATCGGTGCGGGTCGCCGCCACCGAGATCGCCACCGGCGGGCAGGACCTTTCGCGCCGCACCGAGAACGCTGCCTCCAGCCTGCAGCAGACCTCGGCCTCCATGGAGGAAATCACCAGCACCGTGGAACACACCGCCGAGTCCTCGCGTCAGGCCAACGGCCTGGCCGAATCCTCCTCCGATGTCGCCCGGCGCGGCGGCGAGGCGGTCGACCAGGTAGTCGAGACCATGCAAGGCATCAGCGACTCTTCGCGGCAGATCAGCGAGATCGTCAGCGTGATGGACAGCATTGCCTTCCAGACCAACCTGCTGGCGCTCAACGCTTCGGTGGAGGCGGCCCGCGCTGGTGAGCAAGGACGCGGCTTCGCGGTGGTAGCCGACGAGGTCCGTCAGCTGGCAAGCCGCAGTGCCGAGGCGGCCAAGCAGATCAAGGGCCTGATCGATACCTCCGTGGAACGCACCGAGGAAGGCGCCAGCCAGGTGCGCCAGGCGGGTGAGACCATGGCCGAGATCGTCGAGAGTGTCACCCGGGTTACCGATGTGCTGGGCGAGATCACTGCCGCCACTTGTGAGCAAAGTGAGGGCATCAGCCAGGTCAATGTGGCGGTCTCCGAGCTTGACCGCATGACCCAGCAAAACGCCGCCCTGGTGGAAGAGTCGACCACCGCCGCCGAACAGCTCAAGGATCAGGCCGACCGCCTGTCCGCTGCCGTGGGCGGCTTCACCCTGAGCCAGCGTCGTGCCGACACGACTTCGGCTCGCACCGAGCCGGCACCTCGGCAGGTCGAGTCAGGCACCGAGTTGGTGTAAGGAAGCTTTGGCGTATTGCTAGCCTTTTTGGCAGAAGAAGCAAGCTCCATGGCTCTTCTTTCTGTGCGGTATGGAGTCAGTCGATGACAGATGATCTTGCCCTGCTGGAAGCGCAGCAGGATGTCCATGAGCTGATTGCCCGTCAGGCGCCGCTGGACAATACGCTGGACGCTATTGCCGGCTGGGCAGGTATCCTGCTGCCCGGCGCCAGCGCCGCCTTCATGCGTTTCGATCAAGCCCGGTGCACGCTCAGCCTGTTGCCCAGCCAGCGTTTTTCCAAGCGTTACTGCGAACGCCTTCAGCAGGTCGGGATCGGGCCGAATGCGCCCTCCTTTGGTGCAGCTGGCTACTGGCGTCGGCCAATGGTCACGGTCAACATCGTAAGCGATGCACGTTGGCATGACCTGCGGCGTGATGCGCTGGACGAAGGGTTGCAGGCTTGCTGGTCCTGCCCGGTACTGAACGCGTCCGGGGAGTTGCTGGGCACCTTCGATGCCTATTTTCGAGAGTCCGCGGCCCCTGCCGAGAGCAACCTTCAGTGGTTGCGGCAGGGCGCTGCGCTGGTGGCGCTTGCCATCATGCGTGACCAGGAAAGCCGTTCTCACCGGGCATTGGCCGAGTGGTACCGCTCCCTGTTTGATAACCATCCGGAAGGGGTCTATGAGTTCGACCTGAAAGGCCGTTTCCAGCGTGGTAATACGGCCCTTGAACGGATATCCGGCTATGCAGAAGAAGCGCTTGTGGGACGGCATTTCAATGATTTCATCGACCCTGAATACCGGGAGCTCACTCAGGATGCCTTCGATGCAGCAAGGTCAGGAGAGACTCGCCATTACGAAACGGCCGGCATCCATGCCAATGGCCACGTCTATCATCTGGAAATCACCAATTTTCCGGTGACCATCGATGAAGACGTCGTCGGTGTCTATGGTATTTGTCGCGATATCACTCAGCGCAAGCACCAGGAATCCGACCTTCGATTATTGCAGCGAGGAATCGAGGCGAGCCCGGTCGGGGTGATCATGGCCGATGCCACACAGGAAGACATGCCGCTGGTCTATGCCAACGGTGCCTTCTGCCGGATAACGGGCCATGAATTCAGCCAGGTCATCGGCAGGAACTGTCGTTTCCTTCAGGGCAGTGAGACCGCCCCGGCGAGCATAGACACCATCCGTGATGCCTTGCGAAGGTGCTCCGCCGTGGAGGTCACACTGCTCAATTATCGTCAGGATGGCTCGACATTCTGGAATAATCTGTCGATCAGCCCTGTGGTCGACGAGACGGGTAAGTGCACCCACTTCATCGGGACGCTGGAAGAAATTACCCAACAGCTGGAACAGGAAGCGCAGCTTGCCTATCAGGCGTCGCATGATGTGCTGACGGGGTTAGCCAACCGTTCCGCCCTGGATGGTCGTCTCGAAAGTGAATTTCGCTCAAGCCGTGAGCAGCGCCATACGCTGGTTGTGATGTACCTCGACCTTGATGGTTTCAGGGTTATCAATGATGGCCTGGGCCACCATGTGGGCAACCTGCTACTGGCCGCCGTCGCCGACCGACTGCGTCTGTTGCTCGGAGCCAGCGATACATTGGCCCGTATCGCCAGCGATGAGTTCGTCATGCTGTTTCCGGGGTTCGAGAACCGGAACGAAGTGACGGATAAGGCACAGTCAATTCTCGATGCATTTGATATGCCCATCGAGATCGCGGGACGTGAGTTGTACATCAGTACCAGTATTGGAGTGGCCTACACCGATGCTGGCACCGTATGTTCCCAGGAGTTGCTGCAAAATGCGGGGTTGGCACTGGAAGAGGCGAAGCGTCAAGGGCGCAACACCTGGCAGTGGTACAAGGAAGGTTTCAGACAGCGCATCAATGCCAGATGCCTGTTACGACATGATATGCAGGTGGCGCTGCGTGAGCAGCAGTTCGAGCTCTATTATCAGCCGATCGTGGAGGCGTTCAGCGGGCGAATTCGCAGTGTCGAGGCCCTGGTCCGCTGGCAGCATCCCGAGCACGGGCTGATCTCTCCAGCGGAGTTCATTCCCCTGGCTGAACAAACCGGGCAAATCATCACACTGGGACGCTGGGTGCTGAGGCATGCGTGTCAGAGCATGGCAAATCGTCTGGCGCAGGGTGAGCGAGTCTTCCCGGTCTCGGTCAACATCTCGCCCCTGCAGTTTCGGCGCGATGGTTTCCTGGATGAAGTCACGCGCATTCTGGACGAGACACAACTTCCGCCTGAACTCCTCGAACTGGAGGTGACCGAAAGCATCCTGATGCGGGGCGCCGAACAGGCCATTGCGCTGATCGGGAAATTGCGCGAGCGGGGCATCACGATTGCCATCGACGATTTCGGTACGGGCTTCTCCAGCCTCAGTTACCTCCGCGATTTACCCATTCACAGGGTCAAGCTGGATCGTGCCTTCATCCAGGATATTCTGACCTGTTCGGGCAATGCGGCTATCGTACAGGGCATTATCACCATGGCCCATCACATGAATCTGCAGGTCGTCGCGGAAGGCATCGAAACCTTTGATCAGCAGCGGGATCTTGGCCGTCGCCAGTGTGATCTACTGCAGGGATTTCTGTTCGCGAAGCCAATGCCGCTGGATCGGCTGCAAGCACTACCCGACCGGTTGCCTGAAGCAACCGGGCAGCCAAATGATCGTGAGTATCGCTCCAGCGTTTACAGTCTCGCGCATTGGCAGGCGATATGAGCGAGGTCATTGCCAGGGAGCTTGCCCAAGCGCGTCTAGTGGCTGCAGGTATCTTCGGTGCTTGGCTAAAGTTCCCGAAAGTTCGCTTAGGCCATGAAGGTATTACTTCCACCTCGTGGCAGATCAGCGAGATTGTCAGCCTGATGCACCGAAGCGCCTTCCAGGCCAACTTGCTGGCAGGCTCGCCTGGCACCGGCACAACGCCGCGTCGAGGAAGACGCCGAAGAAGCGTTCGCCTGAGGTGTCGTATCCTTGTCCCGGTGACATGAAATAACACATAGGGACAAAATATGGCTTATACTTCGGATGTGGATGTTCAATCCGATACCGGAGAAACGGCCATGATGGCGGCACAGGCACAGCAGCGCCCTGCGACCAATACCCCGGAAGCAGGGCGCGTCGCGCTCAAGTTCTTCTTCAACATCATGCAGGCCTGGGGGTGCTCTGTTACCCAGCAGCGCACCCTGCTGGGCGGCATCGGCAATACCACCTACCACAAGTATCGAAAGCTGCCCGAGGTACGCCTGCCTCGCGACACCATGGAGCGGATTTCCTACCTGATGGGCATCCACAAGGCGCTGCGGATCCTGTTCAGCAACAGCCCGGAGAAGGCCTACGAATGGGTGCACAAGCCCAATGAGGCGGCGCCCTTCAATGGTCAATCGGCCCTCGCGTACATGCTCCAGGGTCGCGTGGTGGACCTGGCCGATACGCGCCGGTATCTCGATGCCGTTAGAGGGTGACCCTTGCGCTTGCCGAGCATCCTGCCCGCCTGGCACAACGCCTATCGCGTCATCAACAGCGCCTTTCCGCCGATCGATGTGTTCGAGGACACGCTCGATCCCGAGGACCTGGAACTCGCCTTCGCCATCGAGGGAATGACCAACGACAGGCTGCTCGAGAAGGCCGGCGAACTGACCCGCGTGCCTCGTGTCGATCGCGTCTCCGGGCCCGACTCGACGCCTATCATGGCCGCCTTCACTCATATCGGCAGACGGTCACGATTCAGCGACGGCACCTTCGGGGTCTACTACTGCGCCAGCCGCCTGGATACGGCCATCGCCGAGACGCGTTTCCATCTGTCCGAGTTTCTGCAGGCCACTCGGGAGGGCACTGTCGAGATCACCATGCGGACCTATATCAACACCATCACTCGAGAGCTGGAGGATATCCGGCAGGGCCATGACGGGTTGCACGCCCCAGACCCGGCGCGCTATGGGGAGGCTCAGGCCTTCGCCACTCGACGACGCGAGGCGGGCGCGTTCGGGTTGCTCTACCAGAGCGTTCGCGACCCTGGTCACGAGTGCGCCGCTATCTTTCGGCCGCCCGCCCTCAGCATTCCGGACCAGGGCCCGCATCTGCGCTATCTATGGGATGGCAGGCAACAGGCGATCACCCATGTGCTGGAAGTGTCCGAGCACCGGTGAGGGGGCGGATTCGACGGAGAGGCAGGGCGATCTACTGATCGGCGGCCAGCATCGCCATGGTGTGGGCATTCTGATCGCCGACCGCGCGGGCATGAAGGTCGAGAAGCTGCTGGTAGTCGCCGGCCATGGCCTCATCCATGCCGCCGGCTTCGAAGCGATCCATAAGGGTGCGGGCATCCCGAATCATCTCATCGAGCTCGTCGATCACCTGCCGGTGTTCGTCTTCGGTCATGTGGCGAGTTCCTGAACGCGGCGGTAGAGCACTCGAGCGCTCTCGATGGCTACGGCCTCATGGGTATCGAGCGTCAGTGAGGCACTATTGCCCTGTTGGCATCCTTGGCTGGCGTCTTCCAACTGCCGGGAGTAGCGCTGAATCAGGTGCTCGAGGTTCATGCGAATCATCGAGATCTCCAGCTCGAACTCGATCTTCAGCTCCTCCAGCCTGGCCGTCTCGTCCTCATCGGTACAGCGCACGATGCGGCCCTGAAGCGTACTATCCACAAGCCGCTCGGTGGCATGGAGCTTGGGGATAAGGTCGTAGACCACATCGTGGGCCGATAGCGTTTCGGCGGTATCGGGCAATGTCGGCTCCTCCTATAAAAACGGGCCCCCGAAGGAGCCCGTTCATTGTCACCGCCTGGAAGGCGCGGTGGTATCCAGTCGGTCACTTAGCCCAGCAGCGACAGGGCGCTCTGCGGCAGCTGGTTGGCTTGTGCCAGCACGGAGGTGCCTGCCTGCTGCAGGATCTGGTTCTTGGTCATATCTGCCACTTCGGTGGCGTAGTCGGCATCCTCGATCCGCGAGCGAGCGGCGGAGAGGTTGGTCTCGTTGGTTTGAAGATTGGTGATGGCAGACTCGAAGCGGTTCTGGATGGCACCTAAATCTGAGCGCAGGCTATCGACTTCACCGAGAGCTGCATCTAGAGAGGCCAGCGGCCCATCAGTAACCGTGCCAACAGGGCCGCCTGCTTCATCTACAGTGAAGTCTGCTGTCGGAGCAGTGGGGTCGGTGGCCTCATCAATCGAAACGTTGGAAACGGCAAAGTTATCTGAACCATCGTTGGCAAAATATTTGCCTTCTGCGTCTTGGTGAAGCGTATAGGTGCCTGAAAGGGTGCCGCCGTCAGCGGCAGTGGCTGTACCGGTAGTCACTGCCACTTCGTTACCGCTACCATCATCACCCGCTGTAGCTTGTGCTGCAGTTCCCTCGACACCGTTAACATTAAAACCAGTTAAGCCTAGCTCCTCTACATTGGTTGTCTTAAAGTTAATGTCAATGGTTTGACCGTCTTTAGCACCAACTTGAATCGTCATTGAGTCGGCACCTTCCGCCAACACACTGGTGCCGTTGAAGTCAGTTTCGCGTGAGATGCGATCAATTTCTTCAAGGCGTTGGCTGATCTCGTCCTGAATCGAGTTTAAGTCCGCCTGTGAGTTAGTGCCATTTTGAGCTTGAACGGTCAGCTCGCGAACGCGCTGGAGGTTGTCGTTGACCTGGTTGAGGCCACCTTCGGCAGTCTGCGCCGCTGAGATGCCGTCGTTGGCGTTACGCTGTGCCTGGGAAAGGCCGGTGATCTGACTGGACATGCGGTTGGCGATGGCCTGACCGGCGGCATCGTCCTGGGCGCTGTTGATGCGCAGGCCGGAGCTCAGACGCTCCATTGAGGTAGCCAGGGCATTCTTCGATTCGCCCAGGTTCTGCTGGGCGATCATCGCGGTGATGTTGGTATTGATCACTGACATGGTGATTTCCTTCCAAGCTGTTGAGGGCTCCATTGGCGGACCCGTCACGCTGGCGCTCCGGGCCTGCCGCAACGGCGCCGTTGGCCGTTACTCCTTATATCGGTGGCCTGGAAGGGACCTTTAGGGTGTGAAGTGAAAAATTTTGCTCTCGGCCCCGAGGCGAACACCAAGCCAAGTCACCTGGGATGCGGTGGGCCAGGAGAGCGGTGATAGACTCGGATCCCTCGCTCTTTACTCCTTACCCTTTACTTCTTGCTTCTGAACCCCATGCCCACCATCGACGTGATTATCGAGCTATCGCCTGATGCCTGCCTGGCCCACTACGAGGGCCGGGTGGGCGTGGTGCATACCCGTAGCCTGGACGGGCGTAGCGTGCAGTTTCCGGCCGAGGCGCTGCGGCGGGTGGTGACGCGGGACGGGGTGCATGGCGTCTTTCGCTTGTATGTCTCGTCCGAGGGCCGCTTCGAGGGGATTCGGCGGCTCTCGGCGCCGCCGGACAGGCGTTGATACGGCGCTTGCGGCGCGGCCTTATCGGGATGTCATGGCCTCGCCCCAGCTTGCCACGAAGTCGGCGGGGGGCAACGGGCGCCCAAAGTAGTAACCCTGGGCCTGGTCGCAGCCCAGCCGGGCCAGTTCGCTGGCCTGTTTCGGCGTTTCCACCCCTTCGGCGATGGTCTGCATGCCCAGGCTGCGCGCCATGGCGATGATGGTTTCCACGATGGCGCGGTCGTGGGGGCCGTCGAGCATCTCGCGTACGAAGGAGAGATCGATCTTGAGGGTATCGGCGGCGAAGCGACGCAGGTAGGCCAGCGAGGAATAGCCGGTGCCGAAGTCGTCGATCGAGAGGGTGTAGCCGGCCTGGCGCAGGGCTTGGGTGATGGCGATGGCCTGTTCGGGGTCCCGCATGACGTCGCTTTCCGTCAGTTCCAGGTCGAGGGACGAGGTCGGCGTGTGGCGGGTCAGTTCGGCGATACGCCGGGCCAGGTCGGGGTCGGTGAATTGCTGGGCCGAGACGTTGACCGACAGCCGGCCCGGCAGGGGATGGCCGTTGCATCGCCAGGTGGCCAGTTGGCGAGCGGCCTTTTCGAGCACCCATTCGCCCAGTGGACGAATCAGCCCGCGCTCCTCGGCCAGCGGGATGAATTCCCCGGGGCTGACCCAGCCCCAGTCCTCGTCGTACCAGCGGCATAGCGCCTCGGCCCCCACCAGCTCGCCGCTGGCGAGATCGAACTTCGGCTGATAGTACAGCTCGAGCTTGCCTTCACCGAGGGCGAGGTGGAGTCGCTCGGTCATCCGTTGGTGGCGCTGCAGGGCCAGGGTCATCGAGGGGTCGAAGGGGCAGGTGCCGTCGGCCTGGTGCTTGGCGTGGTAGAGGGCGATGCTGGCGAACTTGAACAGCTCTTCGGGTGTGACGGCATCCCGCGGATACTGGGCGGTACCGATGCTGACCGAGAGCGTGAAACGGTGGTGGTCGAGGGTGAGGGGGCGGCCCACGGCCTGGCGCATGCGCTCGAGGCATTGTGCCAGCTCCGGCGCCGAGGCTCTGGGCACCAGCAGGGCGAACTCGTCGCCGGAGAGGCGGGCCAGGCGCTCGTGCGGCGCCAGGGCGGATCGCAGCCGCCCGCCGAGGGTCGCGAGCAGCCGGTCGCCGACCTGATGGCCGAGGGTGTCGTTGATTTCCTTGAACCGGCGGATGTCGATCAGCAGCAGTGCCAGCGGGGTCTGGTCACGCTCGGCGGCCTGTCGCTGATGGCTCAGGTCTTCCATGAAGCGAATGCGGTTGGGTAGGCCGGTGGTGCCGTCGGTATAGGCCAGCTGGTGCATGCGTCGGTGGTCGTTGCGGCGTTCCAGCTCGGCGGCGGCGCCGTTGGAGAGAATGCGCAGCACCGAGGTGGCGAAGGCGTCGGCCTCCAGCGGCTGGCGATACAGCACCATGATGAAGCCGATGGGCTCGCCTCGGGTGTTGTCCAGCCGGCGGCCGATCCAGGCACAGGTGTCCGCCGGGAAGCCGGGTAGGCCGGAAGGGCCTTCGTGCTGGATCATGATCTCCTGTTCGTGGAGCAGCGTCGCGCAGGGCGTCCCGGCCAGGGGCAGGCGGCAGGGTGCCAGGCTGAGGCCATCGGAGAGGGCGCTGATCAGGCTGACGACGGTCTCGTCGGGAAGGGGCGTGACACTGGCGTCTGCCCTGGAGGCGGGCTCCAGCAGGGCGACGAAGCCGGCGTCGGCCTCGAGAGTGCGGGTCAGGGTGCTTACCAGTTGATGGAAGTAGTCGTCGCCGACTCGGCTGGTGACGGTGGAGGCGATCTGCATCACCGCCTCCTGCACGCGCTGGGCCTCGTGCTGCTCGGTGATGTCGGTGATGAAGCCTTCCAGGCAGTCGACCTGGCCGTTGGCGTCGAACACCGCCTGGCCCTGTTCCCACATCCAGCGAAGGCCGCTGTTGGCGGTCCGCAGGCGGTAGACGACCTGGAACGGCTCTCGCCGGGCGATGGCCTGCTGCACGGCGTCGTCGGCGTACTGGCGGTCGTCCGGGTGAATGAGCTCGAGGTAGCTGATCCGCCGGTTATGGGTAAGATCCTCGGGGGAGTAGCCGGTCAGGTCGGTGGCCCCCTGACTGACCAGCAGCATGGTCCAGTCCGTGTCGTTGAGGCAGCGGTAGGCCATGCCCGGTAGATGATTGAGCAGGGTGTTCAGCCGGCGCTCGCTCTCGCGGGCATGGCGCTCGCTTGCCTGCAGAGCGCACTCGGCATCTCGTCGGCCCAGTTCGGCACCAGCCTGGGTCGCGGCGATGCGCAGCAGCTCGTACTCCTGGTCGCTGGGCGCCATGGGGCGGTTGGCGAGGACGGCCAGCAGCCCCAGTTGGGCGCCGTCTGTCGTGAACAACGGCAGTCCCAGATAACTCTCGGCCTCGAGCTCCCGCAGCATGCGGTCATGGGGGAAACGGGACTGCACATTGCCGGGGTACAGGCACATTTCGTGGCTGGCCACCGTCTCGCAAGGCGTGCCGGCCAAGGCATATTGCACGTTTGCCAGATGTTGCCCCCGGGACCAGATGGCCAGGGTCTGGGCCTTGTCGTCCCGCACTCGAGCGATCAGGACATGGTCGGCCGAGAGAAGCTGGGCCAGCCGCTCCACCAGTGTGTAGAAAAAGTCGTCGGAACCGCTGTGACCAAGCCCTTCGGCGAGTCGCCGGAAGGCCTCCTCGGCAGTGATCCGAGCAGGCATGGGTACACTCTCCCAGGTCATGGATGCTACTCCGGTGCCGTAGTGTTCGGCGTTATATCGAGAGAGTGCGGGTTATGGCGGTTATACGGCAAGCCCTGGGGGCCGGGTGCAAGACAAGTCAGCAAGGGACTCAAGTTGTACAGGTGGCGGCCGATGTATTCAGCATCGTTCCACTGATAGCGAAAGGTGAGAGGCACAGGGATGGTGGAGGACGGCTACGATCGGGTGGAAAGTCCCATGGAGGTCGAGGCATTGCTCGAGGCGCTGATGGCGCCGGGCGGCGCCTCGCTGCAAGTGGAGGACGCGGGCGGGGAGCCGCTACCGGTACTGGTGAAGGATCATCGGCCCGGTGAGGAGTTGCAGCTGGATATCAGCGCCATTCGCGAGATAGCGGGGACGCTGCAGCGCGGTCAGCCATTCCGTCTTTTGGGGCGCAGTCATGGAAAGTTGGTGCGGACCTCGACACTGACCATGCAGTCTTGCCAGGACGACGAGGGACGCCTGGTCTGTCGCAGTGACTATCCGCGCAGTCTTGAAGTCCTGCAGCGTCGTGAGACGTTTCGTGCCCAGTTGCGACTCGGCATGGAAGTTGGTGCGATACTGCGGAATACCGAAGCTGGCGGTCGCTCGATTCAGGGGGATCTCAAGGATCTGTCCCTGGAGGGGTGCCGGCTGGAATTGCCGTTATCAGCCAGTGGCTTGCTGGGAGAGGGAGCGGTGCCGCAGGAAGTCGAGCTCTGCTTCCCCGATGGTACACGCTACGTCATTAGTCGGGCGTCGTTGCGACACCGAAACGCGGATATGGTGCGTCGCGTAGTTCAGGCGGGCTTCAGGTTCGAGCAGGCAGGTGCTGAGCAGGAGCGCAAACTGTGGTATTTCGTGCGCGCTATCGAGCAGGAGGCGGCACGCCATGTCGAGGGCGCAGATGCCTCCAGGCAGCCATCACCCTTGTTCCTGGCATCGGTGACTGCTTCCCCCACGATAGGGCGTCGCAACATGTGCCGTTATGCCACGCCCATGGCAAAGCGACTGTCGCGTGTCGCCGACTACCTGGATGCCCAGATTCTCGAACTGCATCAAGGCGGCGAGGTTTCCTCGGTCCAGTTATCGCGGCACGCTGACCTGCTGCTGTTGCTGCATGAAGAGGATCGCGAGGCGTTGCTGTTCGCTACGCACTGTCTGCACGAGGAGACCCGGTTGGTTCGCCACTGCGTGAGCGTCGCAGTACATCTGCTCGATTTGCTGCAGGAGGTTTCACCGCCGCATGAGTTGTGCAAGGCGGTTGTGGCTTCGGCCATGCTGCACGATCTGGGCAAGGCGTTGTTGCCGGCCGATCTCTGGGAGCTGGCCGCGCCGAGTACTGATGATAAACAACGGATGCGCGAGCATGTCGACATTCTCCAGCCGCGCATGCGTCATTGTCATTGGCTGGCCAGCGCGGTGCATACTTCGGTGGTGCAGCGCATCAATGAGCGCTTGGATGGCAATGGGTACCCACAGGGCCTGGGTGGCGAGACGCTGGGAGAACTTGAACGTGCTGCCGCCGTGGTCGATGTCGTGGACGCTATGCGACGCGACCGGGCTGATCGTCCCGCCTGGCGTCTTCAGGAGGTGATAAGCCACCTGCTGACGCATCCCGACGCCTTCGATGCGCGCTGGGTGCGGCGCTATTTTCAGCGTTTCGGTCGCTACCCGATCGGCTCGCTGGTCCGCTTTTCGAGTGACACTCTGGGTTGGGTCCAGGGGCTGGACGACAGCGGTGCTGTTGCTCGGGTGCAACTCACCGATACGATCGGACCGCCCACGGAAGAAATGGGTAAGGTCATTCAGGGCGACGTGAGCCAGCGCCTGGGAGAGGTGGTCGAGGAAGTCGTGGTAAACGGCTGAGCATATTCCTAAAGTTCCTGGGGGCCTGGCCGATAAATGAGAAAATAGCCCATTCGACAAGGCCTGCTCGTGGCATCGTTGCCGACGGCGCTTGTCAGACTGGCCCACTTCGTCTCGTTAAGGAAACGTCATGGCGTCGATATCATCGCTGGGTATCGGGTCCGGCATGGACCTGAATGGCTTGCTGGATCAGTTGAAATCGGCAGAGCGCGAACAGCTCGAGCCCATTACCGCTCAGCAGCAGAGTTATGAAGCGAAGGTTTCCGCTTACGGGAAGCTGAAGAGCGCCTTGTCATCCTTTCAGGACGCAGCGGCCAAGCTCAACGGCGAGGAGCTTTACCAGAGCCTTTCCAGCAACGTGACCGGCGACAGCGTCACCGCGACTGCCTCCAGCGAGGCTCAGGCGGGGCGCTATGACGTGTCGGTGGACGAGTTGGCGCGCGCCCAGAGCCTGGCGTCCCAGGGCTTCGCCGAGCGTGACGCCGAACTCGGAGCCGGCAGCCTGACCATCGAAGTCGGCACCGGCGACGCTGCCCAGACCCTGAACCTCGACATCGCCCAGGCTGACAGTTCCCTCGAGGGCATCCGCGATGCCATCAATGCCGAGGGAACCGGCGTGACGGCATCCATCGTCAACGACGGCAAGGACAACCCGTATCGCCTGGTGCTCACCAGCGACAAGACGGGTACCGAGTCGACCATCCAGTCGGTCGATTTCGCCAGCGACGCGAGCGATGGCACCCTGGATGCCAAGCTCTCCTATGGGGTCGCCGATGCCACCATGGAGCAGACCGTGCAGGCCAAGGATGCGGCCCTGACGGTCAACGGCTTGAGTATCAGCAGTCAGTCCAATCAGGTCGAGGGCGCCATTCAGGGGGTCACCCTGGAGATCGCCGAGACGGGCGACTCCACCGTCGAGGTCGAGCTCAACAATCGCGACCTGCGTGAGGGGGTTTCGGGCTTCGTCGATGCCTACAACAGCCTGCGTGGGACCATCGATTCGCTAACCAGTTTCAACGCCGAAACCGGCGAGGCCGGCGAGCTGCTCGGTGACAGCACTCTGCGCGGCATCGAGTCGAGGTTGCGTGACATCATCGGCGGGGAGGTCGGCGGTGGCGAGCTCAACATGCTCAGCGAGGTGGGGATCGACCTGGAGGTCGAGGGCACTCTGACACTCGATGACGACGCGCTCGATGAAACCATCATGGACAACCGGCAGGCACTGGCTGGCCTGTTTGCCGGCACCGGGTCGAGCGATGGGCTCACCGATACCCTCGATACGGCCCTGGAAAGCATGTTGAAGGAGGGTGGCACGCTCGATATCGCGACCAGCGGCGTGGAGTCGCGTATCGAGGGGCTCAACGAGCGATATACCCGCATGGAGGGTTCCATCGACCGGACGATCGAGCGCTATCGCAGTCAGTTCAGCCAACTGGACGGCATGATTGCCAACATGAATCAGACCAGCACCTACCTGAGCCAGCAGTTCAGCGCACTCAGCGGTTAATATGACAGTCCGCCGACGTGAGCCGGGCGAGCGGGAGTAGAGGAGAGCGAGATGACAGGCACATATGGCGCTACCTATGGGCGCGGCGCAAGCACCTACGCCAGGGTCGGGGTGGAGAGTGGCGTGATGTCCGCCAGTCCGCACCAGTTGATCACGATGTTGTTCGACGGCGCCCAGGCGGCCATTCGAGCGGCTCGCATCCACCTCGAGGCAGGCAACCTGGCGGAAAAGGGCAAGTCGATCTCCAAGGCGTTGGATATCGTCAACAATGGTTTGCTGGCGGCCCTGGACGGGGAGCACGGCGGCGAGGTGGCGGGTAACCTGGCGTCGCTCTACGAGTACATCGCCCGTCGTCTGCTGGCCGCCAATGCCCACAATGACGTCGGGGCTCTGGACGAAGCAGAGCGCCTGCTGGATGACATCGCCTCGGCCTGGCGGGACATCGAGTTTCAGGCTGCAGGAGCTTGAGCATGAGTCAGTTTCTCGATGAAGCGCCAGCCTCGAGCGCAGCCGTGCTCGATGTTTACACCAGCCTGCTGACACGCAGCGAAAGCATGCTGGAAGCTGCCCTGGCGGCCGACTGGGAAAACCTGGTCGCTCAGGAAACCGAATACGTGCAGCAGGTGGAGCGGTTGTCGACCCTCGATGCCGGCGTCTCCCTGGGTGGCGAGGAACAGCGACACAAGGCCGAATTGCTGGAGCGCATTCTCGAGAATGACCTGGAGATACGCCGCCACCTCATCCAGCGTCGCGATGAGCTGGGCGAGCTGATCGGTGTCTCCCGGCGGCAGCGCGATCTGCAGCGTACCTACGGGGCCGGCGCCAAGCCCGGCGTCATCGATGCCGGGTCGCGCTTTGGGACGGATTCGTCGTGAGCGGGATCACCCCGCTGCTGGACACGCTGCTGCACCAGGTGCTGGGCAAGCGCGCCGATGTGCCGCCACCCCGGGACCTGAATCAACCGGTCAAGCCGGTTGCACCCGGCGATGCGCCACGCGCCCTGCACAGCGATTCGCGACTCGACGCTCGTGCGCCGCCGGAGCGTGCAGCGCCCAGCACGCCGGAGGCACCACGTACCTACGGGCCAATAACGGGACCGGATGCCGCGACCTCCGCCTCGACCCATACCCATTTCAGTGCCACGGCACGGGCCATCGCCGATCTATTGCTGCGTTTCCCCGCTCCCACCTCGGTGGTGACTCCTGCCGCCCCCCTGATGAGCGCCGATCAGTCGATCTCGCCCTCCCAGCTGGCGCAACGCCTCGAGGGCAGCGTGCGAGACAGCGGGCTCTTCTACGAGTCACACCTGGCGCGCTGGTTCGTGGGGGGACTGTCGCGTCAGCAACTCGAACGTGAGCCCCAGATGTGGCGAACCTTGACCTTTACTCCTGGGCAGGTATCGCCGTCACAAGCTGGCGCTTGGCCCATGGCGGGTGCCGCGGCGGTCTCCGGAGAAGCTGGATCTTCAGCCACGGAGGTGGCGCGTTCGTCGGCGGTCAACGCCATGGCCGGGCGCGAACCGGTCCATGAGCACTTGCAGGGGTTGGTCCGCCATCAACTGGAGATGCTGGCATCGCCGACGTTGCGTTGGGAAGGCGATGTCTGGAGTGGGCTGTTCATGGCGTTGGCGGTGCATTTACCCCCCGAGGGGCGGGAGCATCGACGCGAGGGCGGTGAGTCAACCTCGAGTGATCATGACGATGAAGAAGGGTCCTTCCGCTCCGAGCTGACCCTGAAAATCGAGGGTCTGGGAGACATGAGGGTGGCCCTGCGAATGGGGGCGACGACACTGGGTGTCACCCTGCAGGTGCGTGATGCGACGATCCTCTCGAACCTGGTGACGGAGCTCGAGACGCTGCGCCAGCGGCTGGAGCACCATGGCTTCGAGCATGTGCAGTTGCGCCTGGAAAACTGGGGGGAGGAAGAGGAATGACCGACGAGGACGCACGTCGACGGGCTGTGGCGCTGGCCTATGGCGATGATGACGCTGCGCCAAGGGTCGTGGCGCGTGGTTATGGCGAGCTGGCCGAGCGTATCGTCGAAGAGGCGCGACGTCAGGGCGTCCATGTCCACGACTCCTCAGCGCTGGTGGGTCTGTTGATGCAGCTCAACCTGGATGAAGAAATTCCGCCCAGGCTGTATCGTGTCATCGCCGAACTGCTGGTCTGGCTGCACGAAAGGTCCGCTGGTGAGCGTTGAAGGATGTTGGTTCGGGGTTCTTGATTACCTTTATTGCGTCCCTGCTGCTTTGTCATAGTTTGGTCTTAATCATGTGATTTCATGGAATTTTTCACCGCAAGGGCGGACACGTGACTGCCCCGGGTTGCGACCGTTGGTGGCGCCATGTTGCATCCGCTGGCGAATTATAGACAATGTTGAACAAATGAAAAAAAATGGTCGTATGCTGTGCGTTGCGTGAGATGAAAGTCTTTCGGAAGGCAGGGCAGAATAGGCCATCCCGAATAAATAACGCATTAAAAGCAGGGGATTATGAAATCCAACGAATACCTGGATGAGATTCGTGAAATGAATCTTGCCTACCTCCTGTTGGCGCAGCGTCTGCTGAATGCTGACCGGGAAGAAGCCATGTTTCGGCTCAAGGTCGATGATGTCATGGCAGACTTTCTTGCCTCACTGGGTGCCCAGCAGCTTTCGAAATTGGCGAATACCAACCAGTTGTTGTGCTGTCTCGGTCATGCAGGCATCGAACCCCTGCGTCAGGTGGTCGATAACCCCAGAGAGCAGGGGTTATCCCACTTTCATTCTTCATTGTTGATGGCGTCCCGGCCTCTGTCGACAGAGGAGGGGGACAGCCGTGTCGAATAAGAGCCTTCTGGATGAATGGCGACAGGTCCGCCTTGCCATTGACCTGATCGAACTGGGGGCCCGATTGCAGGTGCTCGAAACCGAAACCGACCTCAGTCGCGCCCGGCTCATTCGGCTTTTCAAGGAAGTGCGCGGGATGTCCCCTCCCAAGGGTATGTTGCCCTTTTCCACGGACTGGTTCATTACCTGGATGCCCAACATCCACGCTTCATTGTTCTACAACATCTATCTGCGGTTGCGCGAGGATCATGGCTGTTCGCGCATGGAGGGCTTCATCAAGGCCTACCGCCTTTATCTGGAACAGGTGGCGATCGATGACGCCGATGCCGTGCTGGGGTTGACCCGGGCCTGGACTCTGGTGCGCTTCTTCGAAAGCGAGCAGTTACAGCTTTCCGGTTGCACGCGCTGCCATGGACGTTTCGTGGCCCATGCCCACAGCCCGAGTCACGACTACCTCTGCGGTATCTGTCAGCCTCCCTCACGGGCCGGCAAGACACGCAAGCGACGCGAGCAGGCCAACGCGGAACGGCGCATGCCGCCAGGCCTGGACGCCACGAGCCAGGCTTGAATGCCGGGCGGCGCCCCTGCCGAGGGGCGCCGCAGTTTTTTGTGCCACACCCTCAAGTTTTGCCACGCCGACGCCGATAACCAAGGCAGTTACGTCATTCACGTTCCTGCTAAGGATGTCGGCCGTGCTGATCCCCATAGGTTATTTGATCGTCCTGCTCTCCGTTTTCGGCGGCTTTGTACTGGCCGGTGGCAGTCTCGGACCACTGTTCCAGCCCACGGAGCTTCTGATGATCGGCGGTGCGGGGGTAGGGGCTTTCGTGGCCGCCAACAACGGCAAGGCGCTCAAGGCCACGTTCCGCATCATTCCCCGGCTGCGTCGTTCCAAGAAGTACGACAAGGCGATGTACCTGGAGCTGATGACGCTGCAGTACAAGATCCTGACCAAGGTACGCCGCGACGGCATGCTCGGCATCGAGCGTGATATCGACGACCCTCAGGAAAGCGCGCTGTTCAACGATCATCCCAAGGTTCTGGCCGATCCCATGATCATGACCTTTCTGACCGACTATCTGCGTCTGATGGTCAGCGGCAGCATGGACCCCATGGAGCTCGATGAACTGATGCTTCACGAGATCGAGGCCTTCGAGCAGGAAGTCCATATCCCGATCGATGCCATCGGACGCATCGGCGATGCCATGCCGGCTTTCGGCATCGTCGCAGCGGTGATGGGGGTGGTGAAGGCTCTCAGTACTGCGGCCGCTGGCCCCGAACAGATGGGCCAGATGATCGCCCACGCCCTAGTCGGCACCTTCCTCGGAATACTCCTCGGCTACGGCTTCATCATGCCCCTGGCGAGTCGTATCGAGCGCCAGGCCAAGGAAGCCGAGAAGATGCTGCAGTGCATTCGAGTCACCCTGCTGGCGAGCCTGCATGGTTATGCCCCGCAGTTGGCCGTGGAGTTCGGTCGCAAGGCGTTGCATACAGCTGAACGCCCGAGCTTCACAGAGATGGAAGAGTATGTGCGACAAGCCAAGCCGGTGGCGGGGAGTGCATGAGTCAGGGCGACAACAGACGACCGATCATCATTCGGCGCAAGCGAGTCGTTCATCGCCATCATGGCGGTAGCTGGAAGATTGCCCTGGCGGACTTCATGACGGCGTTGATGGCCCTGTTCCTGGTCATGTGGATCCTGTCGACGGCCAGCCGCCAGGAGCGCGAGGGCGTGGCCGAGTATTTCAGTACGCCCCTGGTAACCGCCATCGCCGGCGGCGACAGCGCCTCGATGAGCGAAAACGTCATTCCCGGCGGCGGGCCAGATCCCGTCTACACCGAGGGCGAGCGCGCACGGATCGACATGCGCCAGCGTTCGCGTCCCAGCGAGCAGCAGCGTCGGGCCTTCCGCGATCTGCAACGGCGCATCGAGAGGACCATCGAGGCCGACCCGGATCTCAGACAGCTCCGCGACCAATTGCGTTTCGACATGACGCCGGAAGGGCTGCGCATCCAGCTGGTGGATTCCGAACAGCGTCCCATGTTCGAGCTCGGCAGTGATCAGGTCGCGACCTATATGCGCGACCTGCTGCACCTGATGGCGCCCATGCTCAACGAGTTGCCCAACGACCTCAGCATCAGCGGCCACACCGACAGCCTGGCCTACCTGAACGGGTATCAGGGTTACGGCAACTGGGAGCTTTCCTCGGCGCGTGCCAATGCGTCACGGCGCGAGTTGGTCGCCGGGGGGTTGGATCCGGCCAAGCTACTACGGGTCGCCGGTTTCGCCGATCAGGTGGTGATGCCGGATACCGAGCCGAGCGATCCGATCAACCGACGCATTGAGCTGCTGATCCTGTTCGAGGAGGTCGCCGAGCGCATCCGCGCGCCGGGGCAGCTGGATGGCCTGGGTGTACCCTCGCTCATCCGTAAAGACTCCTCGGGTGCGTCGACACCGCTGGAGGGTCTCAACGAGAGCCTGCGTGAGACGTTCGGCAAACCGCCCGAATCATGACGGACCGTCAACATCCAGGCTGGAGAGACGTGCATGGATATCACCGATTTCTACGACACCTTCTTCGAGGAGGCCGAAGAACTGCTGGCCGACATGGAACGCCATCTCCTGGCGATCGATGTCGACGACCCGGATGTCGAGCAGCTCGACGCCATCTTCCGGGCGGCACACTCGATCAAGGGTGGTGCCGGTACCTTCGGTTTCGATGTGCTGCAACAGACCACGCATCTGTTCGAAAACCTGCTGGATCATGCCCGGCGCGGCGAGCTGATGCTGCGCCGGGACATCGTCGATACCTTTCTGGAAACCAAGGACATGCTCCACGACCAGCTGGACGCCTACCGTGGCGATGACGTGCCCGACCGAGCCGCTTTCGAACGCATTTGCCGGACCCTGCAACAACTGGCGATGGAAGAGATCGGTCAGGCACTCGATGATGCCGACGGCATGTCGTCCGATCCCGAACCCCCGGTGCCGGAGACCGAGACAGCGACCGCGGATGGACCATCATCGGCGTCTGACTCCGTAGCGGAACCGGAGCAGGCGTCGGACGACGGTTGGCTGGTGGTCTCCCTGCTCGGGGTCGGCGACAAGGATCGCGATCTGTTGGTGGAGGAACTCGAGCAGCTGGGCGAAATTCAGGCCCGGGAGGGCGATACGGACTGCTACCGGGTGACCCTCGAGACCGGAGTGGGGCGCGAGGACATCGAGGCGGTGATGTGTTTCATCGTCGAACCCGAACAGCTTCGTGTCGAAGCGGCTTCCGCGCCCTCGGCGGACGAGGCTGCCACGACAGAAGGGAAGGTGGCGGGTGAGAAGTTGATGGAAGCGAAGGTGGCCGAAGGAACGGTCGCCGCAAAGCCGGAATCCGCATCCGGTGAGTCTAACGCCAACGCGGCAGCGCCGTCCTCGCTCGACACCGCCAACCAGTCCGAAGCCTCCGGGGCGTCTGGAGGGTCCGGCAAGTCCAGGCCATCGAGCAAGCCGCAGAAAAAAACCGCCAAGAGTGGCGGGGAGACTTCCTCGATACGCGTGTCCGTGGACAAGGTTGATCAGATCATCAACCTGGTCGGCGAGCTGATCATCACTCAGTCCATGCTCGACCAGACCGTCAGCGAGCTGGAAGACCTCAATCACACCGGGCTTAACAATGGCCTCAACCTGCTGCGGCGCAATGCCCGGGATCTGCAGGAAGCGGTGATGTCGGTGCGCATGGTGCCGATGGACTATGTCTTCAGTCGCTATCCGCGCCTGGTGCGCGATCTGGCCGGCAAGCTGGACAAGGACGTGGAGCTCGTTACCGAGGGTGAGTCCACCGAACTCGACAAGAGCCTGACCGAGCGCATCATCGACCCGCTTACCCACCTAGTACGCAACAGCCTGGATCACGGCCTCGAGTCACCGGAAGCACGCGAGGCAGCCGGCAAGTCGCGTACCGGTCGACTGACCCTGTCGGCCCAGCACCAGGGTGGGAACATCCTGATCGAAGTGATCGACGACGGTGCCGGCCTGGATCGGGACAGGATCCTGGCCAAGGCACGCAACAATGATCTGCCGGTCAGCGACAGCATGAGCGACGACGAGGTCTGGCAACTTATCTTCGCCCCCGGCTTTTCCACAGCCCAGGAAGTCAGCGATGTATCCGGACGTGGCGTCGGCATGGATGTGGTCAAGCGCAACATCCAGAACATGGGCGGCCACGTCGAGATCGCGTCGGTGACCGGTGAAGGTACTACCACCCGTATCGTGCTGCCACTGACCCTGGCCATCCTCGACGGCATGTCGATCAAGGTCGGTGACGAGGTTTTCATCCTGCCGCTGTCGGCGGTGCTCGAGTCGCTGCAGCCTGATAAGCGCGATCTCTATGCCATGGCCGGCGACGACGTGGTGCTCAAGGTGCGCGACGAATACCTGCCGGTGGTGCCTGTCCACGACGCCTTCGATGTGGCCGGTGCGCGTACCGAGCTCGACGAGACCATCGCCGTGATCGTCCAGGGCGAGGGTCGTCGCTACGCCCTGCTGGTCGATGACCTGATCGGCCAGCAGCAGGTGGTGGTGAAGAACCTGGAGACCAACTACCGCAAGGTGCCAGGCGTGTCGGCGGCCACCATCCTCGGTGATGGCAGTGTGGCCCTGATCCTCGACATCGCCGATCTGCACCGTCTCAACCGCACCAAGAAGGAGGCGCGTCGCGGCCAGCATCCCGGCGACGTGCCGACTGCCCATCCCAAGGAGGTAGAGCCGTCATGAGTACCCCGAACACCAATGCTGCCCTGGCCGCCACCGAGGAGCAGAACCGAGAGTTTCTGGTCTTCTCGCTGGGCGACGAAGAGTACGGCATCGATATCCTCAAGGTGCAGGAAATCCGTGGCTACGAGAATGTCACCCGCATCGCCAATGCACCCGATTTCATCAAGGGCGTGACCAACCTGCGCGGCGTGATCGTTCCGATCGTCGATCTGCGCATCAAGTTTCGTCTGGAGAAGGTGGAATACGGTGGTCAGACCGTGGTCATCGTGCTCAATGTCGGAGACCGGATCGTCGGCATCGTGGTCGACGGTGTCTCCGATGTCATGACCCTCTCCCCCGAGCAGATCAAGCCGGCACCAGAGTTCGGCGTCACCCTCTCGTCCGATTTCCTGAGCGGCCTCGGCAGCCTGGAAGACCGCATGCTGGTGCTGGTCGATATCGACAAGTTGCTGACCAGCGACGAGATGGCACTGGTGGACTCCGTCGGCGATTGATCGCCGGCCGATAACGACAAGATTTGCGTGGGGGAGCTATGCGCCGACTGACAACGACACAAAAACTGTGGGCCTGCCTGGGACTCATCTGGCTGGCCATGCTGCTGATGGTGGGCTGGGGTGCCTGGGAGAACCGAGAGACCAGGCTCGATGAGCGTCGGGCGAGTCTGGAGGTCTACATCGACCTGGCCATGGCGGTGGTCGAAGAGCAGGCCGCGCGGGCCGAAACTGGCGATATCAGCACCGAGCTGGCCAAACAGCGTGCTGCCGAGGTCATCAAGGACATGAGCTACGACGAGGGACGCGGCTATTTCTATGTCTTCAACGATGATCTGGCACTACTCAGTCACCCGCGCCTGCCGGAGGGAACTTCCGTCGCCGACTTCCAGAACGTCGAGGAGCGATACCTGTTCCGGGAGTTCCTCGAGGATGTCGCCGAGGGCGATGGTTTCGTCGACTATCTCTGGGTCCATGAGGAGGGCAGCGAGCCGGCGCCGAAATCTTCCTACCACGCGCGCTTCGATGACTGGGGCTGGACCATCGGCACTGGGGTCTACATCGACGACATCAATGCCGCCTTCATTGCCTCACTGAGCCGCAGTTTACTGGCGTTGCTGGTCATCGGTGTGCCGGTCAGCCTGGCGATGGTGCTGGTAATCCGTGGCATCACGCGAGGATTGGGGGGCGATCCCCGTTACGCCGTGGATGTGGCTCGTTCCATCGCCGATGGCGACCTCTCCCGAGAGGTACGGCTGCGCAAGGGCGATCAGGGCAGCCTGCTATTCGATATCGAGCGCATGCGTCGTGCCCTGGGCAGCACCATCGGGGACATCCGCCGGGATGTCGACGGCGTCGGTGGCGTGGTCGACGAGCTTGATGCCGGCAACGACGAGCTTGCCACCCGCACCGAGCAGCAGGCCTCGGCGCTGAGCGAGACGGCCTCGAGCATGGAAGAGCTGACCACCACGGTGCGCCACAACGCCGAGCATGCCGAGCAGGCCCGCACGTTGTCCGGCGAGACCGCATCGAACGCGGCGCATGGTCGGTCGGCGATGGAAGAGGTGGTGGCCGCGATTAACGAGATCAACGACAGCGCCACCCAGATGAACGGCATCGTCGACACCATCGATTCCATCGCCTTCCAGACCAACATTCTGGCGCTCAACGCCTCGGTGGAGGCGGCCCGTGCCGGCGAACACGGGCGCGGCTTCGCCGTGGTGGCCGAGGAGGTTCGCCAGCTCGCCAGTCGCTCGGCATCGGCAACCCGCGAGATCAAGACATTGATCGAGCGCTCCGATGGCAAGGTCATCGAGGGTACCCGGCGGGTCAAGGAGGCCGACGAGATCATCGCCGGCATCGCCGCCGACATCCAGCAGCTCACTGCCCTGGTCGGCGAGATCTCGACCGCCACCCAGGAGCAGAGTCAGGGCATCGAGCAGGTCGGTGAAGCGGTCACTCAGATGGATCAGATGACGCAGCAGAACGCCGGTCTGGTGCAAGGGCATACCGATGCGTCACGGCGGCTGGTGGAGCGCAGCCAGCACCTGCGCGAAAGAGTGGCGCGCTTCCGGATCGCTGCCGAACGGGAAGTAAACGATGCCGCGAAGGCTGAAATCGCCTCGAATCGTACCAGCAAAGCCGAGATTGGCTGAAGAGTGGGTCGGGTGACACAAGGCCCTTGGAACAACCGGGCGGCGATGAATCGCCCGATGACAGGAGAGAGTCGTGAAACTTCTCGATAACATGAGCGTTCGGGTCAGCTGGAGCCTGGTGTTGGCGGTGTTCGCTGCACTGGTGGTGGTGTTGAGCGCGCTTGGTCTCTACACCGTGCGTTACAGCGAGGATTCGCTGCGAACGCTCAATGAGGTCAATGTCGATCAACAGTCGACACTCAACCGTGCCAACTCGCAGATGTTGTTCGCCCAGATGGAACTGCGCAACCTCCAGGCGCGTCTGGCGCAAGCTGTCTGGCCGGAGGAGCGTGAAACCGTGCAGGCCGATGCCGCGGCGCTGACCGAGACTTTCGATGAGGTCGAGTCGAGCTTTCAGGAGTTTCTGGCGCTGCCTCGCCAGGAGGGTCAACAGCCGCGTATCGAGGCGATCAAGGAGAGTTTCGAGGCGCTGATGAGCGAGGGGCTGCGTCCCCAGCAACAGGCTCTGGAAGATGGTAGCGCCCAGGCCTTCACGGACCTACTACCCGATGTCGAGCAGCTCACACGGCAATTCTATGACGACGCTGTTGTTTTCTTCTCCTCTGCCGAGAAGAAGGGCGCCGCCCTCTACAGCAACTTCTTTGACCTGGTACAGCTGCTGGAAGTCGCCATGGTGGCTGTGCTGGTGATCGCCGTGCTGACCATCATCCTGGTGTTGTGGGGCGTGACCGCCAATGTCGTGCGTCCGCTCGGCCGACTGGTTGGCTACTTCGAGCGGATGGAGCGAGGCGATCTGTCCCAGGACATTCCGACGCGAGGCAACAACGAGATCGGTCGTCTGTACAGCTCGCTCGCTCAGATGCAGGCCGGCCTGGCTCGGACGGTAGGCACGGTGCGGGCCAGCAGCGAGTCGATCCACCAGGGCACCCAGAGCATCGCCAGCGGTAACAACGACCTCTCGTCGCGCACCGAGCAGCAGGCCGCCTCCCTGGAAGAGACGGCTTCGAGCATTGAAGAGTTGTCCTCCACGGTGGGGCAGAACGCCGAGAACGCCCAGCAGGCCAGCCAGTTGGCCACCGAGGCATCGCGTACCGCCGAGCAGGGCGGACAGGTGGTGGGCGAGGTCGTCTCGAACATGCACGAGATCAGTCGTGGCTCCCACCGCGTCGCCGAGATCATCGGGACCATCGACTCCATCGCCTTCCAGACCAATATCCTGGCGCTCAATGCCTCGGTAGAAGCGGCCCGCGCCGGCGAGCACGGCCGTGGCTTCGCCGTGGTGGCCCAGGAGGTGCGCAACCTGGCCAGCCGTTCGGCCACCGCCGCCAGCGAGATTCGAGAACTCATCGAAGCCTCTGTCAAGCAGGTGGACGCCGGTACCGGCAATGCTGACCAGGCCGGCCGGACGATGGCCGAAGTCGTCCAGTCCGTCCAGCGAGTCAGCGACATCATGGACGAGATCGCCGCTGCCTCCACCGAGCAGAGCAACGGTATTTCGCAGGTCAACGAGGCTGTGACGCAGATGGATCAGGTAACCCAGCAGAATGCCGAGCTGGTCCAGCAGGCAGCCAGCGGGGCGACCCAACTGGAGGCCGAGAGTGGGCGCCTGCGTGAGGCGACCCAGCGTTTTCGTCTGAGGGAGGACGCCGGACCGGGACGCACGGAATCCCAGTCGGCCGACGGTGATGATACCAGCGACCTGGCGCGATGGATGCCGGCCCTGATGCCAGCGGATCGCAAGCAGGCTGGCAAGAAGCCCGACGCCTTGAACCAGGCCCAGGATACGGGCCGCGACGAGGATTGGGAATCTTTCTGAATAGCAGGATGCGCCGGCCATCGCGCCGGCGCCGATCGATAACAATACCATCGCTAGCGGCCTTGAGCCGTCGTGGGGAGACCATATGCGCAACAACCAACCCGTTACGCAACGCGAGTATGCCCTGCAGGACGATCATTTCCTGATCTCCCGCACCGATCTCAAGGGGCGCATCACCTATGCCAATCCGGCCTTTGTGGAGGTGAGTGGCTTCGAGCACGATGAACTGATCGGCTCGCCGCACAACCTGGTGCGTCATCCCGACATGCCGCAGGCTGCCTTCGAGGATCTGTGGCACACCCTGGAGGCCGGTCGCCGCTGGCGCGGCGTGATCAAGAACCGTCGCAAGGACGGCGATCACTATTGGGTTAATTCCAGCGTCTCGCCGATCCTCGAGGATGGCAAGGTCGTGGGTTTCGTGTCGATGCGTACCAAACCCTCCCAAGCCGAGGTGGAGCGCGCCGAGTCGGTCTATGCGCGGATGAACGAAGGACGCGCGACGCGCTATTCGCTCGATCACGGCCAACTCAAGCGCAGGGGGCTGAGCGGTTGGCTGGGGCGTCTCAATGTGCGCAGCATGCGCGCCAAGGTCATTGCGATGATCCTGGTGGCCGGTTTGCTGCTGCTGGCCAGCGGCGGGATCGGCATGCTGGGGCTGGAACGTGCCGATACACGTCTGCAGGCGCTGGATCGAGATGGTCTCCAGGACGTGGCACGTCTGCAGCAGATCGACCAGTTGGTAACCCGCAGCCATCAGATGCTGACCAGCAGAGCCCCGGTGGAACTGCTCGATAATCGTGATTCGCTGATCGAGCGGCTCGAGGACATTGAATCCTCGCTGAATTCGCTTTGGTCGACCTATCGTGATCGCGACCTCAATCAGGGCGAGCAGTCCGACGCCTTCGGTGAAGACCTGAGTGCCTACATCACCGACGGGATGGATTTCGCCCTGGGGCTGCTGGGCAGTGAGGAGAATTTCCAGGTCTTCGCTGACCTGCCGTCCCACGCCGAGAAGATGCGCGACTGGGGACGAGAGATGTCAGGCCAGATTAACACCTTGATCGAAGGCAAGCGCGAGGCCGCCGCCACCCTGGCCGCCCAGGCGCGGCAGGCCCAGCAGCGCATGTTGATGGTCCTGGCGGGAACCCTGGCGGTCGGCCTGTTGCTGCTCTGCGTACTGGGTGGATTGATCCTGCGTTCCCTGCTGCGGCCGTTGCGTGATGCCGAAGCTTTCACCCTGCAGGTCGCCTCGGGGAATCTGGCCGCGGAGTCACCGAAGCGTCAGCGCGATGAACTCGGTCGCCTGCTGGACGCGCTGGGCCTGATGCGCAAGAGCCTGGGTAGCATCGTCGCTGATGTAAATGCCGGGATCGAGCGGGTCGCCCCCGCCGCTCGCGACATCGCCACCGGCAACGAGGAGCTGTCGGCGCACACCGAGCAGCAGGCTGCTTCGCTGCAGCAGACTGCCTCCAGCATGGAAGAGATGACCACCACGGTGGGCCACAACGCCGACAATGCTGGCCAGGCCAGTGGCCTGGCTGCGGATAATGCCTCGCGTACGCGCGAGTCCGGCGAACTGATGCAACAGCTGGTGACGACCATGGGCGAGATCACCGATGGATCGCGCAAGATGACCGAGATCATCGATGTCATCGACAGCATTGCCTTCCAGACCAATATCCTGGCACTCAATGCCTCCGTCGAGGCAGCGCGTGCCGGCGAGCAGGGGCGCGGTTTTGCGGTGGTCGCCGGCGAAGTGCGGAACCTGGCTGGCCGCTCTGCCTCGGCGGCTCAGGAGATCAAGGCGCTGATCGATGGTTCCGCCCAGCAAGTGGAAGGGGGCGCGGAATTGGTGAAACGGGCCGAAGCCTCGCTGGGCGAGGTAATGGAAGCCTCGACCCGGGTCAACGACATCATGGGGGAAATCACTGCCGCGTCCGAGGAACAGAAGAACGGTATCGGCCAGATCAATCAGGCCGTCGTGGAGATGGACCAGGTGACCCAGCGCAATGCTGCTCGGGTGCAGGCCTCGGCCCAGGCATCCGCCGAGCTTGACCGTCAGGCCAAGAGCCTGACGCATGCCGCTTCGGCTTTTCGGTTGCGCGGTGCGGGCATGGAGACGATTCCGTCGCGCACCCAGTCCCAGGCGCCGTCCGCCACCGAGACCCCCTCGGCACCCTCGGGTGAGCAGAAGGAAACGCCACGCCATGAGCGCCAGGCGTCACCCGCGACGACCGAGGAGTGGGAATCGTTTTGACCCTGTCCCGTGAAGCGTCCACCCCCGACTTCGGGGAGTGGGCGGGAGTCGAGCGTGACCTCGAGCTGACCGATGCGGATTTCTCACGGATTCGGCACCTGATCTATCAGCGTGCCGGTATCGTGCTGGCCGAGCATAAGCGGGAAATGGTCTACAGTCGCCTGGCCAAGCGGTTGCGTCAGCACGGTCTGATACGATTTGCCGATTACCTGTCACGCCTCGAGCGGCAGGCGGATTCTTCCGAGTGGGAGGCCTTCACCAATGCCTTGACCACCAACCTCACCGCTTTCTTTCGCGAAGCCCATCATTTCCCGTTGTTGGCACAACATGCGCAGAAGCAAGGCGGGACACTGCGCGTCTGGAGCGCAGCAGCCTCCACCGGCGAAGAACCCTACTCGATAGCCATGGCGCTGGACGAGGCTCTCGACGGACGCACCCGGAACGTCGAGGTGCTGGCTTCCGATATCGACACCGAAGCCTTAAGGCGTGCCGATGCCGGCGTCTATGCCCTGGATCAGGTTCGCAAGCTCGATGATGCACGGGTCAAGCGTTATTTCCAGCGAGGACGTGGGCAACATGAGGGACTGGCGAGGATCCGGCCGGAGTTGAGGGCGATGGTGCGTTTTCTACCGCTCAATCTGCTGGCGCCTTCCTGGCCCGTCGAGGGGTCTTTTGATGCGATCTTCTGTCGCAACGTGATGATCTACTTCGACAAGCCGACCCAGGCTCGGATCCTCGAGCGTTTCGCGCCCCTGCTCAAGCCAGACGGCCTGCTGTTCGCCGGACACTCGGAAAACTTTTCCTATATCACCGAGACTTTCCGGCTACGTGGCCAGACCGTCTATGTCCGCCGCCCGCGCTCATGATGGGTCCTAAAGTCAGACGGATGCTGGCCGATATCTCGGGTATGACTGGTGGCGTCGACAGGGACGCGTCGGTCACCCAGTGAAGGAGAGACTCTTGAATGCACCCCGGATCAAGGTGCTGTGCGTCGATGATTCGGCGCTGATACGCGACCTGCTGAGCGAGATCATCAACGAGCAACCCGATATGGAGGTGGTGGCCACGGCTCCCGACCCCCTGGTGGCACGGGATTTGATCAAGCAATACAACCCCGATGTGTTGACCCTGGACGTCGAGATGCCGCGCATGGACGGCCTGGACTTCCTCGAGCGGTTGATGCGTCTGCGCCCCATGCCGGTGCTGATGGTCTCCTCGCTGACCCAGGCCGGCTCGGAAGTCACCCTGCGGGCGCTGGAGCTGGGCGCCCTGGACTTCGTGGCCAAGCCGTCGCTCGGTATTCGCAGCGGCATGAAGGCCTATGCCGAGGAGATCACCGAGAAGTTGCGTGCGGCAGCACGTTCTCGGCCGAAGCGCGCGCGCAAGCGAGATACCCCGGTGCCCCGGGCGCTGGAAGCGCCCATGGTGTCGAGCGAGAAGCTGGTCATCATTGGCGCCTCCACCGGAGGAACCGAGGCCATACGCAGTGTGCTGGAGCCCATGCCGGCCAATGGGCCGGCGATCTTGATCACTCAGCACATGCCAGGTGGTTTCACGCGGTCCTTTGCCGAGCGGCTGGACCGCATCTGTCGGATCGCGGTCAAGGAGGCGCGAGATGGCGAGCGCATCCTGCCGGGACATGCCTATGTCGCGCCCGGCGATGCCCACCTGAAGCTGGTGCGCAATGGCGCCAACTATGTGGTGCGCCTGGATGGCGGACCGCCGGTCAATCGTCATCGACCCTCGGTGGATGTGCTGTTTTGCTCGGCGGCGGACCAGGCGGGACGCAACGCCATCGGCGTTTTACTCACGGGCATGGGGAAGGATGGAGCCGCCGGGTTGCTGGAAATGCGCAGGGCGGGAGCCGCCACTCTGGCCCAGGACGAAGCCAGCTGCGTGGTTTTCGGCATGCCGCGCGAGGCCATTGCCCTCGATGCTGCCGAGGAAGTGGTCGGCCTCGACGACATGGCCGCTCGGTTGCTCAAGCGGGTCGCTGCTTCTGGCCGGAGCCAGAGAGTGTAGTCACTGTTCGGATAATGCTGGAAGGGTCGGTATGGCCGGCCACTTGCCATGATACCTACTGAGATAGAGGACCCCCGATGGCGGACAAGAACATGAGCATCCTGGTGGTGGATGATTTTCCGACCATGCGGCGCATCGTGCGCAGCCTGCTCAAGGAACTCGACTTCACCAACGTGGAGGAGGCCGAAGACGGTCAGGACGCCCTGAACAAGCTTCGAACGGGTAACTTCGAGTTCGTGGTCTCTGACTGGAACATGCCCAACCTCGACGGCCTGGAGATGCTCAGGCAGATTCGCGAGGACGAGGCGCTCAAGGAGCTTCCGGTGCTGATGGTCACGGCGGAGGCGAAGAAGGAGAACATCATCGCGGCGGCCCAGGCCGGTGCCAGCGGCTATGTGGTCAAACCCTTCACCGCGGCGACCCTGGAAGAAAAGCTCAACAAGATCTTCGAAAAGTTGGGCATGTGACACCGCGCCGGGCTCCGGGCCCGACCACCAGGAGAGGCGATGATGAGCACGGAGAATCAGTCCGAGAATCCTCAGGCCAATGGCGATGAACTGGTCCTGCGGATTGGCCACCTGACCCGCATGCTGCGCGACAGCATGCGAGAGCTGGGGCTGGACAAGGAGATCGAGCGCGCGGCGGAGGCGATCCCCGACGCGCGTGATCGACTGAGTTACGTGGCGGTCATGACCGAGCAGGCGGCGGAACGCGCCCTCAACGCCATCGACCGCGCCCAGCCGATGCAGGACCGGCTGAGCGACCAGGCTCGGCAGCTCGATGCGCGCTGGGCCGAGTGGTTCGCCGAACCCAAGGAGCTCGACGAGGCCCGCGAGCTGGTCCAGGACACCCGGTCCTATCTGGGCGAAGTGCCCGACATGACCCAGGCCACCGGCAAGGAGCTGCTCGAGATCATGATGGCTCAGGACTTCCAGGACCTGACCGGCCAAGTGATCAAGAAGATGATGGACGTGATCCGCGAGATCGAACATCAGCTCGTGCAGGTCCTGATCGACAGCGTGCCCCAGGGCGAAGCCCGCGAGGACATGCAGCGACGCGCCGACGACCAGCGCGAAAGCTACACCCGCCGTCGCCAGGACGAACTGCTCAACGGCCCTCAGGTCAAGTCGGAGGGCGAGGATATCGTGGCCGACCAGGATCAGGTGGATGACCTGCTGGACCAGTTGGGTTTCTAGACTATCGCCGACAAGTGACTGTGTTCACCGGCTTTTCGGCTGATGACTAGAGGGTGATGGGGATGCCGAGGAACTCCCCACCGCCATCCTTCCAGCCTGCCCATCAATGGCAAGCGGCCGAGACACGTGGATAAGCCCACGAAAATCGGTCCTTTTCGCGTGACCGTTCCTTCCCCGATACCCGGATAATGGCCAGGGTGCGCAGGAGTGCCCGGTAACTGGTCATGGCCGACGATAGCAGCGACGACGAAAAGACCGAAGACGCGACACCGCGACGAATGGAGAAGGCGCGCGAGGAAGGCCAGGTGGCCCGTTCCCGCGAGCTGGCGACCTTCATGCTGTTGCTGGCCGGCGTGCTGGGACTGGCCACCATGGGTGGCACCCTCTATGACCAGGTCGGTGGCGTGATGGAGCAGGCCTTCCTGTTCGATCGCCGCCAGGCCATGGAGACCTCGCCGATGCTGGCCGAGGCCTTGATGCTGGGGCGTCGGACCCTGATCAGCCTGTTGCCGCTGTTTCTGCTGCTGACGGTGGTGGCCCTGGTAGCGCCGGCCCTGCTGGGCGGCTGGCTGATTTCCGCCAAGTCGCTCCAGCCCCAGGCGTCCAAGCTCAATCCGTTCAAGGGCCTCAAGCGGATGTTCGGCACCCAGGCGCTGGTGGAGCTTTCCAAGGCCATCGCCAAGGCGGTGCTCGTCGGCAGTGTGGGCATGGCCTACCTGTATCTGCATCGTGGCGAGTTCATGGCGCTGATGAGCCAACCGCTCCATCAGGCGCTGGCCCGCGCCATGAGCATGGCGGCGGAGGCCTGTGGCCTGATGGTGTTGACCCTGCTGGTGGTGATTCTGATCGACGTGCCCTATCAGCTATGGAGTCATGCCAAGCAGCTGCGCATGACCAAGGACGAGGTCAAGCGCGAGCACAAGGAGTCGGAGGGCGACCCGCAGGTCAAGGGCCGCATACGTCAGCAGCAGCAGGCCATGGCGCGTGGTCGAATGATGAGCCAGGTCCCCGAGGCCGATGTAATCGTCACCAACCCCACGCACTATGCCGTGGCGTTGAGCTACGAGGAGACCGGCATGGCCGCGCCCAGGGTGGTGGCCAAGGGGGCCGACGCCGTCGCGGCGCGCATTCGCGAGTTGGGCGAGGAAGCGGGCGTGCCGTTGCTGGAGGCGGCCCCGCTGGCGCGTTCGCTCTACCACCATGTCGATCTCGAGGCGGAGATTCCCGCCGACCTCTACGCCGCGGTGGCAGAGGTGCTGGCCTGGGCCTTTGGCCTGAAACGGGCCGCCGCCGAAGGCGGCGAGGCGCCTCCGACCCCCGAGAACCTGTCGGTGCCGGCCGCCATGGAAGCGCCGGACCGTGATGCAACGAGCGAGGCACGAGGATGAAGGCCTGGAGCCAATACCTGCCGCGACGCAACTGGATGGCCGACGTGCCGATGAAGGTGCTGGCCGGCCCGCTGCTGATCCTCATGATTCTGGCGATGATGATCCTGCCGCTGCCGCCCTTCGTGCTGGATCTGCTGTTCACCTTCAATATCGCCCTGGCGGTGATGGTGCTGCTGGTCAGCATGTTTACCCAGAAGCCGCTGGACTTCGCCGCCTTCCCGGCGGTGCTGCTGTTCACCACCCTGTTGCGGCTGTCGCTCAACGTGGCTTCCACCCGGGTGGTGCTGATGGAGGGCCACCAGGGTGGCGATGCGGCGGGCAAGGTCATCGAAGCCTTCGGCCAGTTCCTGGTGGGTGGTAACTTCGCCGTCGGTCTGGTGGTGTTCGCCATCCTGGTGATCATCAATTTCATGGTCATCACCAAGGGGGCGGGGCGTATCGCCGAGGTGGGCGCCCGCTTCATGCTCGATGCCATGCCGGGCAAGCAGATGGCCATCGATGCCGATCTCAATGCTGGTCTGATCGGTGAGGACGATGCACGCCAACGTCGCACCGAGATTTCACAGGAAGCGGACTTCTATGGCTCGATGGATGGTGCCAGCAAGTTCGTGCGCGGCGATGCCATGGCCGGCCTGGTGATCATGGTGGTCAATATCATCGGCGGCTTGATGATCGGCATGCTGCAGCATGACATGGACTTCGCCAGCGCCGGACGCACCTATGTACTGCTGACCATCGGCGATGGTCTGGTGGCCCAGATCCCGGCGCTGGTGATCTCCACTGCCGCCGGCGTTACCGTGTCCCGGGTCACCACCGACCAGGACGTCGGCCAGCAGATGATTGGTCAGCTATTCGTCAATCCCCAGGTGATGGTTCTGGCCGCCGTCGTCCTGGGACTGCTCGGTTTGGTGCCGGGCATGCCAAACCTGGTGTTTTTGATCTTCACCGCCCTGCTAGGCGGGCTCGCCTGGTGGATGATGCGCGAGAAGGAGCGTCGTCTGGTCGAGGAGCAGAGCCAGGAGGCGCCGCCGCCGACGCCGGAGGCCCCCGAGGCCAGCTGGGACGATGTCCAACTGGTCGACACCCTGGGGCTGGAAGTGGGCCACCGCCTGATCCCCCTGGTGGACGCACAGCAGCAGGGCGAGCTGCTCGGACGTATCAAGAGCGTGCGCAAGAAGTTCGCCCAGGAGGTCGGCTTTCTGCCTCCGGTGGTGCACATCCGTGACAACCTGGAGCTGTCGCCCAACGCCTATCGGCTGACGCTCAAGGACGCCGAGATCGGTCGTGCCGAGGCCTATCCCGGGCGCTGGCTGGCCATCGATCCGGGCCAGGTGTCGGGCGGGCTGGAAGGCACCTCGACCAAGGACCCGGCTTTCGGTCTGCCAGCAGTCTGGATTGATACCGAACAGCGTGAGCATGCTCAGGTGTACGGCTATACGGTAGTCGATGCCAGCACCGTGGTGGCGACGCATCTCAATCACCTGCTGCATCGCCATGCCGCCGAGATGCTGGGTCGTCAGGAAGTCCAGAAACTGCTCGACAAGCTCGGCGAGGATCAAAAAGGGCTGGTGGAAGAGGTGGTACCCAAGGCCATCTCTCTGACCGTTCTGCAGCGCATTCTGCAGAACCTGCTGGACGAAGACGTCTCGATTCGCGATCTGCGTACCATCCTCGACACCCTGGCGGAGCATGCCCCTCAGCAGCAGGATGCGGGGGAGCTGACGGCCGCGGTGCGGCTGGCTCTGGGGCGAGCCATCACCCAACAATGGTTCGCCGGGCACGAAACTCTCAACGTCATCGGTCTGGACGGCCAGCTCGAGCAGGTGCTGACCCAGGCGATGAACGGCAGTGGCGCCCTGGAGCCGGGCCTGGCCGAAACACTCATGGAGCAGGCAGAACAGGCACTGGCGCGGCACGAGGCAAGTGGCGAGCCGCCAGTCCTGGTCGTTCAGCACGGCCTGCGTGCCGTGCTGGCACGCTTTCTGCGTCGGCGTCTGCGACATCTGGTGGTGATGTCGCAGGCCGAAATTCCGGACGATCGAACCTTGAGGGTTGCGACCCTGGTGGGCGGGCAGTAAGTGATGGGGCGCCAATGGTTGATATGGTCACCTTTGCTGCTTCTGGTGAGCGGCATGACGTCGGCCGCTGGCAGCTGGGTGGATCGGGAGTCACGCCTGCATGTCAGCCTGTCCGATCGGGAAACTGTCAGTGCTCCTCTGACATCCGGCGGTCAGGCAGTGGTCGGAGGCTCCATCGCCGATGTGCGCTGGCGGTTCCGTTTACCGCCGGGCCGCGCCATAGGGGTGCGCCTCTGTCATCCCGAGAGGTGCGTATCCGTGTCCGGTCAGCGTGGCATGACAGGGGCATTGGCAGGATTGGCGGCCGATGTCCCATTGCGGTTCCGCTTTGCGCCGAAGGCGGGGCAAACGCCCCTGACCGTGGAGGGGCTGCAGGTGATCGTGAACTATCGGTAAGGTCGATGAGCCGCGAGGCATGAAGATGTACACAGCACAAGGCAAGATCGAACAACGCGACCTGCTGGAAGAGTACTTGCCCCTGGTGCGCCGTCAGGCATTGGCATTGCAGGTCAGGTTGCCGGCAAGCATCGAACTCGACGACCTGATCCAGGCCGGAACCGAAGGCTTGCTCGAGGCCCTCGGACGCTTCGATGCCGCTCAGGGAGCCAGCTTCGCGACCTTTGCCAGCCAGCGTATTCGCGGTGCGATGCTGGACGAGCTGCGTAGCCGCGATTGGCTGCCGCGGAGCGTGCGCCGGAGTGCGCGCGCCGCCGACGAGGCAGCACGGCGTCTCGAGCAGTCCCTGGGACGCCCCCCGGAAGAGGCCGAGATCGCCGAGTCGCTGGGCATGGACCTCGTTGCTTACCGACGCTTGCTAAGTGACACCAACAGTGGCCAGTTATTGCCTTTCGAGGAACTAATGGCCGAGGGGGGCGAGAGTCGCCTGCGGGACAACGAAACGCGCGATACACCATTTTCACTACTGGTTGACGAGGACCGTCGTGGCCGCCTGGTAGAAGCCATCGAAGCTTTGCCTGAGCGCGAGAAGCTGCTGATGGCGCTCTACTATCAGGAAGAGCTCAACCTCAAGGAGATCGGGGCCGTCCTGGGCGTCACCGAGTCGAGGGTCTGCCAGCTGCATAGCCAGGCCGTCAGCCGGTTACGTAGTCGCCTTCTGGAAACCGCATAACCGTAGAGCTGCATTTTTGTTATGCGGGTCGTTAAGGCTAGTGGAGTTTTTGGCAAGTGCTTTGAAATTTATGTGTTTGATTTTTAAAAGAATGCGTGTCTGAGAGCAGCGATAATACTCTCACTTTATAGCAGAAAATATCTGGCTTTTGGGTCCAGTTTTAAAATCAGGAGGTGTGTATTCCTTCACATTACACTATGTACTTCACCCCCGCCCGGTAGCTATCGGGCTCGAGCCAGAGCTTTTTGTTCAGGTCGCCCGTTAGGCAGAACATGCGGGGCTGCTTGCGAAAATTGAAGAGCCGATAGAGGTGGTATTGGGCCGCATGATCCCGGGAACACCTGAGCTCGTTGGGCGAGATAAAGAAGGCTGATTCCATGGCGAAGGCCGTGGTCTTAACCTCGATCCAGCGTTCGCTGCCATCGTCGGAGAAGGAGCGAATATCGAAGCCTGCGCCATCGCCCTGGGTCGCGGCGACGTGCTCAACGGCCCCGGCCAGCTTGTTCTCACCCAGTGCCATCAGGCGCTGGCGCTCGTAGGCCATGACGAAGCATTCGCCGGCATGCCCTAGATCGCGATTGCGTGCCTCGCGCGCCAGGTAATCTCGCTTGGCGATGTAGCTACCCGGACTCTCTTGAACCTGGGGCGATGTGTTAGGCGGCTCTACAATAATGTTGTTGAAGGTTTCTGGTGAGCTTTCGATGGCAGGGAGGTCTGCCGCTTGCTGAGCCGCGCGATCAAACTGATCACTTCGTAAAAGACGCTGTTCGACGCAGTCCACCAAGCTGGCCTGATAGTTACTTCTTGGCTTATAGCCTGCCACATAGGGGCAATCCGCATCGCGGAGTATGGCGCTAATGTTGCAGTGCTTGAACTCAATGGAGCTACGGCTTCGTTTAGGTAAACGTTCTGCGAGCTGACGATTGAGCGCCGCCTTGTTATAGCGTTGCTGCCCCAGCTCGGCGATCAACATTTGATGATAGGTGTCGACGATGGCTGCGATTTCCTCGGCCGACCAGGCATCTTCACGGGGCATGGCAGTTACTCAATATTCTGGATCTATTGGGTCAGTACCTAGAATTCGACGGCACATTACAGGGTATCGGCAACGACGGTTTTGTTGGCCACGATCCCCATCGTTGCCGGGCACTAGGGGGGCCATACCTGCGCACACCGTCTCCGGCTGACAAGTGTGCGCAGACGACTATGCCGGCAACGATTGCAGTGTTCGGCCTCCAGGTGTCAGCCGCGAGAGGAGGCAGCCGTAGACGATTCGGTCGCCGCGGACTGCCGTTTCCAGTAACCGGCCAACAGGGAGCCGGACACGTTGTGCCACACCGAGAACAGTGCCCCGGGCAATGCCGCGCCAGCGCTGAAGAACTGGTTCGCCAGGGTGACCGCCAGCCCGGAGTTCTGCAGGCCGACCTCGAAGGCGATGGTGCGTGATGTGGGCGTATCGAAGCGCAGTGCACGTGCGATGCCATACCCCGCCGCGAGGCCGATGCCATTATGCGCGATGACCGCCAGCGCGACGATCGGCCCCAGTGTACTCAGTCGTCCGGCATTGAGTGCGACCACGATGGCGATGATCAAGACAATGGCGGCCATGGCCAGGGTCGCCAGAGCCGGTTCCACACGCTGGATATGCGAGCCCAGCAGGTGATGAATCACCACGCCCAGCACGATGGGGGCGACCACCAGTTGCGCGATGCTCATCAGCATGCCCAGCACCGGTACATCGATGCTCTGACCCAGCAGCAACAACGTGATCAACGGCGTGGCGATGACCGCGATCAAGGTGGACACCATGGTCATCGACACCGACAGTGCCACATGGCCGCCGGCCAGCCAGGTCATCACGTTGGAGGACGTGCCGCCTGCCGTGGCGCCCACCAGCACCATGCCAATGGTCAGTTCGGTGGAAAGCCCCAGGAGTTTTGAAACCAGCAGCGCCGCCAGCGGCATCACCAGAAACTGCAGGACAACGCCCACGGCGATGGGCTTGGGCGACTTCACCACCCGCGCGAAGTCGTCCTTGGTGAGCGTCAGTCCCATGGCGAACATGATGATCACCAGCAGCGTCTTGATATAGCCGGCCAGTCCGGTGAAAAACTCCGGCACAAGGGCCGCGATGACTGCCAGCAGGATGGCCCAGACGGGAAACAGGCGGTTGATGCGTTCGAAGATTGACATGGGAATTCCAGGCGTTTGCAGGGGTGATTGTGAGCAGGCATATGATGCCGCAATGTCCCGATGCTCGAAAGTCGACCTTCTGCGCATCGCAGCGCGCTGCCGAGGTCACGGCATTGCCATCACTCGATATTCTGGATCTGCTCTCGCATCTGCTCGATCAGGACCTTGAGTTCTACGGCGCATTGGGTGGTGTCGGCGACGAAGGACTTGGATGACAGGGTGTTGGCTTCGCGGTTGAGTTCCTGCATCAGGAAGTCGAGGCGGCGGCCGATGGGGCCCTTGGCCCTGAGCTGGCGGCGGACTTCGGCGACATGGGTCTCCAGCCGGTCGAGCTCTTCGGCGACGTCGGCCTTCTGGGCGACGAGCACCATTTCCGCCTCCAGGCGCTGGGGATCGAGCTCCGCGCGGGCGCTTTCCAGACGCTCCTGCAGCTGTTCGCGCTGGCGGATAAGGATCTCCGGCAGCAGCCGGCGGACCTCGCTGACCTGCTCATCAATGCCATCCAGGCGTTGCTCGATCAGGGCGGCCAGCTTGTCGCCCTCGCGGGCGCGGCCGGCTTCCAGGTCGTCCAGGGCGCGCCGGAACAGGGCGCGGGCTTCGGCCTTGATGTTGTCCAGGTCGGGGCCGGGGACTTCCAGCACGCCGGGGTGGTCGAGTAGCGCCAGGGCGTCGGGCATGGCGGCCTGGGGCACGCTTGCGCGAACGTCGTTCAGAGCGTCGGCCAGGGCGTCGAGCCGCGTGCGATTGACGCTGAACGGGCTGTTGGCGTCGGCGGGTGTGAAGCGTAGCTGGCATTCCACCTTGCCGCGGGCCAGGCGGCCCCGCAGGGTGTCGCGGAAGTCGGGCTCGAGGTCGCGCAGCGCCTCGGGGAGCCGGAAGTGCGGCTCGAGGTAGCGCTGATTGACCGAACGCAGCTCCAGCTGCAGGTAACCCCAGTCGGCATCCAGGTCCTGCCGGGAAAAGGCCGTCATGCTGTGGACCATGTCAGGCTCCGATCGACGAAACGGTTGGCAAAAGTAGCACTTGGCTGAAGTCCGGAGTGTAAATCATCCCTCGCGGCTGTGCCTGCTCGTCCTCGGCACAGGTCGGTATTGTCGGTGAGCGCCACGCGCTGGGCCCGGAGCGTGTAGAATGGCGCGATACTTTTATCAGCCAACAGCAAGAGAGGTGTCATGCCTTCGGATATTCGACGTCCCAGTGGTCGTGCGACCGATCAGACCCGCGAGATTCGCCTGACCCGCGACTATACCCGCCATGCCGAGGGCTCGGTGCTGGTCGAGTTCGGTGATACTCGGGTGCTGTGCAATGCCAGTGTCGAGGCCGGTGTGCCGCGCTGGCTGCGCGGCAAGAAGCAGGGCTGGGTGACTGCCGAGTACGGCATGCTGCCGCGGGCCACCCACACTCGTGGCGGGCGTGAGGCCAGCCGGGGTAAGCAGGGTGGCCGCACGGTGGAGATCCAGCGTCTGATCGGCCGCTCGCTGCGCGCCTCGATCAATCTCAAGAAGCTGGGCGAGTACACCATTACCGTGGACTGCGATGTCATCCAGGCCGATGGCGGCACGCGCACGGCCGCCATCACAGGAGGCTGTGTGGCGCTGGTGGATGCGGTGCGTTATCTGCAGCGCGAGAAGCTGATCAAGGGTGATCCCTTCCATCAGCTGATCAGCTCGATCTCGGTAGGCATCTACCAGGGCACGCCGGTGGTCGACCTGGATTACCCGGAAGACAGCCGCGCGGGTACCGACATGAACGTGGTGATGGCGGAAAACGGTGAGCTGATCGAGGTGCAGGGCACGGCAGAATCAGGCACTTACAGTCGCGCCGAGCTCAACGCCATGCTCGATCTCGCCGAGAAGGCCGGCGGCGAGCTGTTCGACCATCAGCGTGAGGCGCTGGGCATTCGCGACTGAGGACTCCCTTGACGCAACGCGCCGGCGCTGAGGCCGGCGCGAGGGCGACGGGGAACCCGTTACAGCGTCAGGTCGTATTCGACGATCAGCGGTGCGTATTCGGAGAAGGTGGCGTCGTAGTCGATCCAGGCGTCCACCACGTGGCGACGGAAGTTGGGCCCGACGATCTGGTAGTCGATGCGCCAGCCTTCCTGGCGCTCGCGCGGCTGATCCTGATCGAGGGCTGGCCACCAGGTGTACTCGCCGGCATCGCGGTTGATCTCGCGGAAGGTATCGATGAAGCCGGTGGGGCCGAAGACCTGATCCATCCAGGCACGCTCCTCGGGCTTGAAGCCGGGCGTGGTCTGGTTGTCGGCCCAGTTCTCCAGGTCGATGGTCTTGTGGGCGATGTTCCAGGTGCCGCAAATGATGTATTCGCGCCGCTTGCGGGCCATCTTGCCCAGGTATTCCTGATACTGGGTCATGAAGTTCTGCTTGGCGGCCGGGTCGCTACCGTCGGGCATCAGGAAGGAGGCGATGCTGAAACGGTCGTAGTCGGCCTGCAGGAAGCGGGCCTCATGGTCGCACTCGGGAAAGCCCAGGCCGTACATGATGGCCTTGGGAATCTTGCGGCAATACAGGCCCACCCCGGAGAAGCCGTCTTCTTCGGCGTCGAGGAAGTAGCCCTCGTAACCCTCGGGAAAGAGGATGCTGTCGTCGAGCTCGAAACTCTTGGCCTTGAGGTTCTGCACGCAGACGACGTCGGCATCCTGGTTGGCCAGCCAGTCGAGAAAGCCTCGGCCGACAGCCTCGCGGATGCCGTTGACATTGATGGTGGCAATTTTCATACATGGTCCCTTTTGCGTCGCGCGTGTATGATACCCGACGTTTCGACGTTTGGGTAAATGGCATCGGTCCATGAGCGTGATAGGAGGCCCCGTGGCGGATCATCGAGTCGCATCGTCCCTGCAACCCTACCAGCTGGCGTTCATCGAGTTCGCCATCGCGCAGGGGGTGCTGCGCTTCGGCGAGTTCACCCTGAAGTCCGGCCGTGTCAGTCCGTATTTCTTCAATGCCGGCCTGTTCAAGTCCGGGGCGGCACTGGCCCAGCTGGGTCGCTTCTATGCCCAGGCCATTGCCGATAGCGGCATCGATATCGATGTGCTCTTCGGTCCGGCCTACAAGGGCATTCCCCTGGCGGCGACCACGGCGGTGGCGCTGGCCGACCATCATGACCGTGATCTGCCTTATGCGTTCAATCGCAAGGAAGCCAAGGTGCATGGCGAGGGCGGCAATGTCGTCGGCGCCGAGCTGACCGGCCGGGTGCTGATCATCGATGACGTGATCACCGCCGGCACCGCGGTTCGCGAGGTGATGGACCTGTTCGCCGAGACCGGCGCCGAGGCCGCCGGCGTCGTGGTGGCGCTGGATCGCCAGGAGCGTGGCGGCGACGACAGCGACCCGCGCAGCGCCATCCAGCAGGTCGAGGCGACCTATGGCATGCCGGTGGTCAGTATCGTCAATCTGGACATGGTGCTCGAGTATCTCGAAGTCCATGCCGGAGACTCGCTCAAGGGCCATGCCGAGGCCATTCGGGATTACCGCGATCGCTATGGCGTGAACGCCGGTTGAGCGAGCGCCCGCTTCGCCGCTTTCATGTCCCCAGGTAGCCTTTTATGCTCGATGTGGTGCTTTTTCAGCCCGAGATTCCGCCCAATACGGGCAACCTGATCCGGCTGTGCGCCAACACCGGCTTTCGGCTGCATCTGATCGAGCCGCTGAGCTTCGAGCTGGATGACAAGCGCCTGCGGCGTGCCGGGCTCGATTATCACGAGTGGGCACGCGTCCAGGTGCATGCTGACTGGGACGCCTTTCTGGCGGCGGTGGAGCCGCAGCGGGTGTTTGCCGTCTCGACACGGGGACGCACCGGCTACCATGAGCCGAGCTATGCGCCGGGCGATGCCCTGGTCTTCGGCCCCGAGACGCGCGGCCTGCCCCAGACGATGCTCGATGCCGTGCCCGCGGAGCAGCGACTGCGCATTCCCATGCTGCCCGAGCGTCGCAGCCTGAACCTTTCCAATGCTTGCGCCATCCTGGTCTACGAGGCCTGGCGCCAGCTCGACTTCGCCGGTGCCGTGACACCGCCGGAAGGCCCCTGATGAGTACCAGCATCGCCAGCCGCATCGCCAAGCTCAACCCCAGCCAGCGCGAGGCCGTGAAGGCCATCGACGGTCCCTGCCTGGTGCTCGCCGGGGCTGGCTCCGGCAAGACCAGCGTGATCACCTCCAAGATCGCCTATCTGGTCCAGGAATGCGGCATGAGCGCACGGCGCATTGCGGCGGTGACCTTTACCAACAAGGCAGCCCGCGAGATGAAGGAGCGGGTGGGGCAGATGCTCAAGGGCAAGGAGTCCCATGGGCTGCGCGTTTCGACCTTCCACACCCTGGGGCTGAATATCATCCGCGGCGAGCTCAAGGCGCTGGGCTACAAGCCCGGCTTCTCGCTGTTCGATCCCGAGGATGCCAAGGCGCTGCTGCGCGATCTGATGAACAAGGACGCCCAGGTCGATGCCGACCAGATCAACCGGGTGCAGTCGGTGATCTCCAACTGGAAGAACGACCTGGTGTTGCCGGGGCAGGCGCTGTCGCATGCCGCCGATGAAGACGAGCTGTTCGCCGCGCGGGTCTACGAGGCCTATGTGCGCCATCTCAAGGCCTACAACGCGGTCGACTTCGATGACCTGATCCTGCTGCCGGTGACCCTGCTGCGCGATAATCCAGATGCGCTGGCGCGCTGGCGGCGCAAGATCCACTACATGCTGGTGGACGAGTATCAGGACACCAATGTCAGTCAGTATCAGCTGGTGCGTATGCTGATGGGCGAGCGGGCCACCTTCACGGTGGTCGGCGATGATGACCAGTCGATCTATGCCTGGCGCGGGGCACGCCCCGAGAACCTGGTGACGCTGGGCGAGGACTTTCCGCGGCTCAAGGTCATCAAGCTGGAGCAGAATTACCGTTCCACCGGTACCATTCTGCGCGCCGCCAACACCCTGATCGCCAACAACCCCCACGTCTACGAGAAGACGCTGTGGTCCGACATGGGCCAGGGTGAGTCGATCCGTGTGGTGGTCAACCGCCACGAGGAAGCCGAGGCCGAGCGGGTGGCCAGCGAGATTCTGACGCGGCGCATCAAGGAACGGGCCGAGTGGCGCGACTTCGCCGTGCTGTATCGGGGCAACTTCCAGGCGCGCTTGCTGGAACTCAAGCTGCAGCACTACCAGATTCCCTATAAGCTCTCCGGTGGCACCTCCTTCTTCTCGCGCAACGAGATCAAGGACGCCATGGCCTACCTGCGGCTGCTGATCAATCCGGCCGACGACAACGCCTTCCTGCGCATCGTCAATGTGCCGCGTCGCGAGATCGGCCCCGGCACCCTGGAAAAGCTCGCCAACTATGCCACCGAGCGCAGCGCCTCGCTGTTCGCCGCCTGCCACGAAATAGGCCTGGCCGAGCAACTACCGGCACGCGCCGTGGAGCGCCTGGGACGCTTCACGCACTTCATCGATGGCGTGCGTACCCGCATGGACAAGGGCGATGCCATCGCGGCGATCCGCGGCATGCTCCACGAGATGGATTACGAAGCCTGGCTGTATCAGAACGCCAGCGCGCCGACCATCGCCGAGCGGCGCATGGCCAATGTGTGGACTCTGGTCGATCAGCTCGAGAAATCCATGCAGGCCGACCCCGATGAGGACAGTCCCAGCAGCGAGACCGAAACCGATGATGTGGAAGCCGCCATTTCGCGCCTGGTGCTGCGTGACATCCTCGAGCAGCAGGCCGAGGAAGACGACTCCGATCGGGTTCAGCTACTGACCATGCACGCCTCCAAGGGCCTGGAGTTCCCGCATGTCTATCTGATGGGGCTCGAGGAAGAACTGCTGCCCCACCGCAACGCCATCGAGACGGGAAGTGTGGAAGAAGAACGGCGCCTGGCCTATGTGGGCATCACTCGGGCACGCCGCACCCTGACGCTGACGCTGGCGCGCCAACGCAAGACCTATGGCGAAATGATGGACTGCACGCCCAGTCGCTTCCTCGACGAGTTGCCGGCGGACGCGCTGGAGTGGGAGGGGCGCGCCGACCGCGAGGACCCGGACAAGAAGCAGGCCCGCGGGCAGAGTGCCATTGCCGGGCTGCGTTCCCTGCTGGACTGAGCCTGCCGTGTCCTGCCACGCCGCTCGAGTGACCTATTGCGAGTTCTCGATGAGGTAATCCACGGCTGCTTCGACTTCGGCGTCGGAGAGGTTGGGGTTGCCGCCCTTGGCCGGCATGGCGTTGAAGCCATTGATGGCGTGGCTGTACAACGTCTCGGTGCCCTTCTCCAGACGCGTCGACCAGGCCTGGCTGTCGCCGATCTTCGGTGCCCCGGCCACACCAGCGTCATGACAGGCCACGCAGGCGCTGTTGTAGACCGCTTCGCCTCCCATGTCGCCGCCACCCGCCGATCCGGTAGTGTCACCACCAGCCGAGGCTGCGCTGGTGCCACAGTCCTGGCCTTCAAGGCACAGCTCGCCTACTGGCTCAAGACGTTTGGCGATCGCCTCGTGACTCATGTCGTCTTCCGCGAAGGTCAGCCCCGCCAGACCCAGGCAGGCCATACATCCCGCGATCCACTTGCTGGCACTCACTGTGTCACCTCTCGAGATTGGGTCGGCAGAAACCAAAGCCGGTTGACTATTGGGCGATCAACCATGCCATGTCGAACAGTATAACCAGCATGGCAAGTAGCGGCACAAAATGCCGCTCGACCCCCGCACGGATGCCTTATACCTTGGCTGGACAGCTGACCAGTGGCAAGGTAGGATGTTGCCCGCTTGATCAAGATCGATCCAAAGCAGAATGCCACGCATTGCTTCTGCCCGGCGGAGCGCCGGCCGCCATGCAAGGCGGACGGCCGGACCCGAAGGCTTCGCCTGAGGGGAGCGTCAGCAGCGCGTAGCGCTGCCGGCGAACGGAGTGCTATCCGGCTCCGACAATTTGGAAACACGCGCCCTTAGCTCAGCTGGATAGAGCGTCGCCCTCCGGAGGCGAAGGTCGAAGGTTCGAATCCTTCAGGGCGCGCCAGATATCAAGGGCCTGCGAGCAATCGCAGGCCCTTTTCTATTACTGTCCCGCCATTTGTACCTCAAGGCCAGCATCAACAGGTGATGCATGATCTATTTAGATAGATCAAAACCGTATTTTGATGTGTTATTGCAGATCAATGGTTCTTGGGCTTTACTGCATAGTGTGATATGACTTAGTAGATCAAACTTACCATATGATGCATAAAAGTAGATCAGATGAGCTATGCAACGGAAGAACTGGCCGCGCGTCTCAAGGCCGCACGAGAAGCCAAAGGGCTCAGCCAGCGGGAACTGAGCGCGCTAGCCAGTGTGCCGCAGTCGCACATCTCGAAGATCGAGAACAACGCCGTTGACCTGCGCGTCTCAAGCCTTTCCTCCATCGCCCATGCCCTGGACATGGAGCTGATGCTCGTACCCCGTAAGGCGCTTCCGGCTGTCCAGTCAATCACCCGCAGCGTCGCCAGCGTGCCGGTCGTCAACGCCGAATCAAAGCGGGAAATCGCCCGCATCCGCGAGATGGTCGATGCGCTCGCATCCCGTGCATCCGGCGCGAACTTCGAAAATCTTCAGCGCCGCATCCGCGAGATTACCCAAATCCAGAGCCAGCTTGATCCCGAAATTCTGCAAAAGGTAAGGCGCACCATCGAGTCTATCGAGTCCTCGGGGAGTAATGAGGCTGTCAATCGGGCTGCCGAAAACATCCGCTCTTTGCGCAATCAGCTCGCCCATCGCGCAGCGTCCCATGAGACGCCGCGTCCGCCAAGGCCGGCCTATCGGCTGGAGGAGGATCAAGATGGCTGATGTTTCTGTCCTTGATGTCCTGCTCTATGGGGAGCCTATCGGCACTCTTACCAATGTCGGTGGAGACCGGTCGATTTTCGCCTTCAACGAAGACTATATCGATAACCCTGACAGGCCGATCCTGGGGCTGGCCTTCAAAGACGAATTCGGCGCGCTGCTAACCGAGTTCCGCGCCTATCAGAAGCGCGTGATGCCCTTTTTCTCGAACCTTCTGCCTGAAGGCCATCTGCGTAAATACCTCGCGGAGAATGCGGGCGTAAATCCCGAGCGCGAGTTTCATCTGCTTTGGGCACTTGGTCATGACCTGCCCGGCGCGGTCACGATCAAACCCGCTGATGGCGAGGCATGGCCGCCAGTTGGCGGTGAGAGTCCCGATGCCGGTGACACCGAGGGTGATCGCCGCGAGAACGCTTTGCGGTTCTCGCTTGCAGGGGTGCAGCTCAAATTCTCGGCGGTTCTCGCACCCACGGACGGCCTGACGATTCCGGCCTCCGGCGTGGGCGGCTCATGGGTCGTGAAGCTTCCATCGCGCGAGTTCGAAGGCGTTCCCGAAAACGAATTTTCGATGATGACGCTCGCGCGCCTTACCGGAATAGACGTCCCGCCGATTGATCTTGTCGATGTCGGCAGCATTAAAAATCTGCCCGAAGGAATCGACAAGATCGGCCAAAGGGCCTTCATTATCGAACGTTTCGACAGGCTGTCTGACGGTAGCGCCGTCCATATCGAGGATTTCGCGCAGGTCTTTGATGTCTATGCCGAACAAAAATACAAAACAGCGGCCTTGCGCAACATCGCGCAGGTGCTTGCCGCCGAGACCAATGACGCCGATATCGCCGAATTCATCCGGCGGCTGGTGTTCTGCGTTCTAACCGGAAACGGCGACATGCACATGAAGAACTGGTCGCTCATTTATCCCGACCGGCGAAACGCCGCCCTCGCTCCGGCCTATGATCTCGTCTCGACCATTCCCTATATCCCCAACGATGATATGGGGCTCAAGATCAGCCGAACCCGTGCCTTTACCGAGCTGACCAATGACGAACTTGAGCATTTGGCAGCTAAAGCCGCCATTCCCGAAAAACTTGTTCTGGATACGGCGCGCGAGGCTGTCGCACGTTTCCACCAGCACTGGCAGGCGGAAAAGCACAACCTCCCGATGACAAAGCAAGTCCGCGAGACCATCGAGGCTCATATCAAGAAGCTCCCGATAGCGCGATAAGGGGCTTGCGGTGGACCGGCCCCAGCATCGGGGATATCCGGGCTGAACGCGGAACCGTATGCCCGGTGGTGTGAGAGGACGGGGGGTGACTCCCCTCTCCTACTCGATCTGCCGTGAGTCCTTCAGTCCCTCTCCTGGAAAGTCCGGAAATCCTCCTCGGCGATGTTGTCTCCCAGAAAGTCCAGAAACGCTCTAACAGCCGGCAGTAAACCGCGTCGTGAGGGGAAAACGGCATGTAACACTCCGCCACGGGGTTCCCAGCCAGGCAAAACGTCAATCAGCGCCTTGTTGTGCAGGTCCCGGTGCCCGACCAGTAGGGCCATTTTGGAAACGCCAAGGCCCTCCAGGGCTGCTTCGTGCAGGGTTTCAGCACTGTCCGTCACCAACCGGGGCTGGTGGGGGATCTGAGCCGTTGCCTCCTCTGGCCCCACCAAGTCCCAGGTATGCTGGCGGTCGTACTGGGCAAAATCCAGACTCGGGAGCTGTACCAAGTCTGCCGGGGCCCGTGGCCTGGGGTAATGCTCGAAAAGGCTTGGCGCAGCCACCAGACGCTGAGGGCTATGAGCCAGTACTTTCATGTTCAGGTCGCTATCTTCCAGGGGGGGAAAGCGTACCCGTATAGCCAGATCAAAGCCTTCCTTGATCACATCGACCCTTCGACTGGTGGCCTCGACCTGTATCGAGACTTTGGGGCACTGCGCCATGAAGCGCACCAAGAGTGGAGTGATCAAGTAGTGCAGGACACTGGGAGAACAGCTGAGTCGCACGGTCCCGCGTGGCTCTGCGCGGTTACGTTCGATGAGCTCCTCCGCTGCCTCGGCTTCGACCAGCATCGCCACGCAGTGCTGGTAGTAAGCCTGGCCAATCTCGGTCACTGAGAAGCGGCGCGTCGAACGGTTGATCAGGCGCGTCTCCAGGCGCTCCTCCAGTTGGATGATATGGCGGCTCAACTTCGATTTTGGTATGCCCAGTGCTCTTCCGGCCGGCGCAAACCCTCCATGGTCAACCACTTGCACGTAGTAATAGAGATCGTTGAGATCCTGCATGCCACTGTCCTGTTTTTGATACGGTCTGTGCCGAATTACCCATCTACCTGAATAATCGTGCATGTAATAGCCTTCTGGTCATCGGGCCAAGTGCCTCTCCAATACTCGGGAGATTGGTGATGAAGAAGATTCAGGAAGTATATGGCGCACCGCAGGGCCACTGGGTCGGTAACGGGTTTCCCGTTCGTTCCCTGCTCAGTTATGACCGCATGGGGGCCCAGCATATCAGCCCTTTTCTGCTGCTGGACCATGCTGGTCCCTATTCCTTCGAGCCAGCATCGCAGCCCAGGGGGGTGGGACAGCATCCGCATCGCGGGTTCGAAACCGTCACGCTCGTCTATGCCGGGGAACTCGAGCACCGAGATTCCTCCGGGGGTGGCGGACGTATCGCCGAAGGCGATGTGCAGTGGATGACAGCGGGTGCAGGGATTGTCCACGAGGAATTTCACTCCGAAGCCTTGACTGCTCAGGGAGGTCGGATGGAAATGGCCCAGATTTGGGTCAACCTACCCGCTCGGTTCAAGAATGTGTCGCCGGCTTATCAAACGCTGCACCAGGCCGATATTCCCAGTGTGCCGTTGGAGCATGAGGCCGGTGTGGTGCGTGTGGTAGCAGGTGACTATCTTGGAGAGAAGGGGCCGGCTCATACTTTTACGCCGCTCAACATGTGGGATATACGGCTCTCCATGGGGAAGGAGGCCGGATTACATGTTCCGGAGGGGCATACCACACTGCTGGTGGTTCTAGAAGGAACAGTGCTGGTCAACGGTGAAACCCTGGTGCGCGACGAGAGTGTCGTGGCGTTCGAGCGAAAGGGCGAAGAAGTGTGCCTCGAGGCCAACAACAACGCCAAATTGATATTGCTGAGTGGCGAGCCCATTGACGAGCCTGTAGTGGGCTATGGGCCTTTTGTCATGAATAGCGAGGAGGAGATTCGGCAAGCCTTCTCAGAGTTTCAGGGGGGCCGGTTCGGTGCCCTGCAGCCCTAGCGGCATTGCCGCTAGGGCAAGTGTCGGCAACCAGTCGGTTGCCGTATTCTGCGAACGAAGAGGAGAGGCAATATGTCATTTACCTACAAGCGGCTGGACAAGGATGATGTGGCACTGTTGATGGTAGACCATCAGTCGGGCCTGCTGTCTCTGGCCCGGGACTTCAACCCGGATGAGTTCAAAAACAACGTCCTGGCCCTTGCCGATATCGCCAAGTTCTTCAATATCCCGACTATTCTGACGACTAGCTTCGAGGATGGGCCCAATGGTCCGATGGTTCCGGAGCTCAAGGAAGCCTTTCCGGAAGCGCCCTATATTCCGCGTCCGGGACAGATTAACGCCTGGGATAATCCGGACTTTGTTGACGCCATCAAGGCCACCGGAAAGAAGCAACTGCTGATTGCCGGGGTCGTGACCGAGGTTTGCGTGGCCTTCCCGGTGCTTTCCGCTCTGGAGGAGGGGTATGAAGTCTTCGTAGTCACGGATGCCTCCGGTACCTTTAATCAGGTCACGCGAGATGCCGCCTGGAATCGCATGTCACAAGCCGGTGCTCAACTGATGACATGGTTCGCGGTTGGCGGCGAGCTGCATCGTGACTGGCGTAACGACATCGAAGGCTTCGGTGGTCTGCTGGCCAGTCATCTGCCTGCTTACTCCAACCTGATGCAGAGCTACTCTCAACAGGCAACCACCTGAGCTATCGGGCTCGGCCTACCCGCCGAGCCTGTTCTTTATGCTGTGATAGAGGGGAACGCTACATGAGTACGCGATTCGCTGAAAATGAGTCCGCTGCGCCGATGGATTGTCCCATCATCGATGGCAAGCGCCAGATTCAACACCTTACCCCCCGCACGGCTGATGTCGGGGGAATCCCTGTGAGCCGGGTGCTGCCCACACGCCAGCGACGTCTGATTGGCGCATGGTGTTTCCTTGACCATGCAGGGCCTGCTGTCTTCAAGGGCGATGCCGGGGGCTTGCGTGTTGGGCCTCATCCCCATATCGGCTTGCAGACCTTCACCTGGATGCTCAAGGGGGAGGTGTTGCACCGGGACAGTCTGGGCCATGAACAGGTGATAAGGCCTGGTCAGGTCAACCTGATGACCGCGGGACGAGGCATCAGCCATACCGAGGAGTCCGTCGCCGGTGAGACAGATCTTCATGCGGCCCAGCTATGGATCGCGCTACCGGAAAAAGACCGTCAAACCCCGCCACGCTTTGACCACTACCCGACGTTGCCTGGCTGGGAGGAAAATGGCGTTGATTTTACCCTGCTCACGGGGGAATTTGCCGGCTATCAAGCGCCGACACTGGCCTTTTCGGAGTTGGTGGGTCTCGACATGGTCAGTCCACAACAAAAGGAGGTGACACTTTCCTTACGCCAGGATTTCGAATATGGCTTGCTGCCCCTGGAAGGCACACTCGATATTGAAGGTGAGGCATTTTCTCCCGATGAGCTGGCCTATATTGGGCGTGGGCGAACGTCCGTCACACTGTCGCTGCCTGCTGGTGGTCGAGTCATCCTGATAGGAGGCGAACCGCTTGAGCAAGAAGTGTGGATCTGGTGGAACTTCGTTGGGCATAGTGTTTCCGAAATCGCTGAGGCCCAGCGTGACTGGGAGAGCAATAGTGACCGCTTTGGTAGCATCCCGGGCTATGACGATGAACGCCTGATGCCGCCGCCTTTTCCCTGGAAAGTCCGCCAAGACCCATAGGGCGTATCATGACGAATCCGCCAAGTGGCAGTGTAACCATTTCAGGGGGGGAGGTGACGTGCGTAAAGCGTAAATGCCTGGCTCTTATGGCGAAACATT
>NZ_BJOC01000024.1 GCF_006540005.1 Halomonas halmophila
GGGAGTTCCCGGGCAGGCAGCATCTACCATGGCGACAATGGCGTGTGTTAGAGCGGCCGGGGCGGGAAGTCGGATGAGGGAAGAAGGAAGAGGTAAGAGGTAAGAGCTGGAAGCTGGAAGCTGGAAGTGGCGAGCAGCGATAAACGAGAAGCGAGCGGCGAGAAACGAGCGGTTGGAAGCAGGCCGCGGGACGGGTGCCGGGAAGTTAGATGAGGGAAGAAGGAAGAAGGAAGAGGGAAGAGCTGGAAGCTGGAAGTGGCGTGGTGCGAGCGGCGAGTGGCGAGAAACGAGAAACGAGCAGCGAGAAACGGGCTGTTGGAAGCATGGCGAGAGACGAGCTGCGTGTAGCGTGCAGCTCGTAACTCGTGGCTCGTAACTCGTGGCTCGTAACTCGTGGCTCGTAACTCGTGGCTCGTAACTCGTGGCTCGTGGCTCGTGGCTCGTGGCTCGTGGCTCGTGACGCGGGTTAGAAGCGTTTGATTTCAGCGTTGTTGCGGAGGTATTCCAGCAGTCCGCTGACGGCGGCTTGGGCGCGTAGTTGCTGGGTCATGCGGCTGATCATGGTTTTACTCTGCTCGTTGACCTGCCCTTCGCTGACCTCGTCGAGGGCGATCAGGACGACACGCTGACCATCGACGGCCTGGCCGTAGACGCTCTGTTCGCCTTCGGGATGCGGCAACCTGAACGCTTGCTGGACCACGGGCTGGGCGACCGAGGTGTCATCCTGACGGCTGAGGGAGTCGACCTCTTGCCAGTCGACCGAGACCGCTTCGCCGGAACGCAGTGCCTCGATCATGTTCTTGGCCTTGGCCTGAAGCGCTTCCACTGTCTTTTGCGCCTTCACCGCCTGGGTCACCTGCTGACGTACGTCCTCGAGCGGCAGGGTCGTGGCCTCACGATGGTCCAGGGCCCTCAGGACCATGCGACGATCCTCGCCGAGCTCGATGACTTCACTGTTGAAGCCCTCCTCGATGACATCCGGCGAGAAGGCACGCTCCATGACACCCGGCTCGGAGAGCACACCGGAGGCTTCATTGCGACTCACCCAACCGGTCGTCTTCCGCTCGAGGTCGAGCGACTCGGCGACACTCTGCAGGTTCCTGGCGGAGAAGCTTTCATCGATCAGGCGCTGGGCCCGTTCGTCGAACTTATTGGCGACTTGCTGCTGCGCTACCTGCTCGGCCAGGCGGTCACGCGATTCCTCGAAGGACGGGCGATCGAGCTCGGTGACCTTGATCAGGTGCAGGGCGTCGTCGGTCTCGACGATGCTCGATACCTGACCTTCGTCGAGACCGAAGGCTGCCTCCTCGAAGGCTTGGCCGAAGAAGCCGCGGCTGATGATACCCAGGTCTCCACCTTTGCCACTGGTGGACGCATCATCGGAATATTCGGCCGCCAGCTCGGCGAAGGATGCCCCGCTGGACAGCTCCTGGCGCACTTTTTCGAGACGCGTACGCGCTTCCTGCAGGGTACGCTGATCACCGTAGTTGACCATGATATGCGAGACACGCCGATCGGCATCGGCGGCCTCTTCGTTCCAGGCCTGACGTAGTTGTTCTTCACTGACCTCGACCTGGTCCGCCATGCGCTGACGGTCGAGCACGACATAGGCCAGCTTGACCTGCTCGGGGCGCTGGTACTGATCGGCATGCGCCTCATAGTAGGCCTGCCGGTCTTCATCGCTGACCTCGGGCTGGCTTTCCAGGTCCTCGGCGGTCAGGGCATGGTGACGGAAGCTGCGCGTCTGGCTGCGCAGGGCCGCCAGGCGCTGCTGTTCGCTATCCAGGGAGAACGCACTGGCGGCCAGACCCTGCTGAAGTTGATTACGCTTCATGTCGGACCGCAACTGGTCGCGGAAGGCCAGCGGCGTAAATCCGGCCTGGCGCAGCCGACGCTGAAACAGCTCTTGGGAGAAGTTGCCGTCCTGATCCTGGAATTGGGGCAGGTTGACGATCAGTTGGTCGATCTGAGTCTCGGACAGATGCAGGCCGCCCTCTTCGGCGTACTGGATCATCAAGCGCTCGGTGATCAGCCTGTCGAGCATTTGCGCGCGAAACTCGCGCTCCTGCTCCGGCGGCACCTGACCGCTGCGAATGGCGCGCTGCACCTCGAGCTCAAGCTGCTGGCGGGGAATGGACTCGCCATTGACGGTGGCTACATCGTTGCCGTCATTGCCCAGCAGACCGATCAGCGAATCGGCCCCGAACAGGCCCATGGCAACCACCACGGCACCGATGATGATCTTGGCGCCCCAGCTCGCGGAGCGGTCACGAATACTTTGCAGCATGCAAGCCTCGGCTGTATGAAAAGTGTCTGATCGCGTCACATTATACGCATCAGGCAAGGCCTGGCGACCTTAGGTGGGCAGACGGATCATGTCGTTCTGTTGCTGGGCAGCACGCCCGAGCGCTACAGATAAAAAAACGGGCGCACCGCCATGCGATGCGCCCGTTCGGGACTCGAAGTCAACGGTGATCGACGCGGGGCGATACCTTAGTTGACGGAATCCTTCAATGCCTTGCCAGCCTTGAAACTCGGCACCTTGGCAGCACTGATCTGGATCGGCTCGCCGGTCTGCGGGTTACGACCGGTGCGCGCTGCACGCTCCTTGACCGTAAAAGTACCAAAACCCACCAAGGAAACGCTATCGCCCTTCTTCAGGCTATCGGCCACGGTGTCCACCATGGCATCCAGAGCGCGCGAGGCAGCGGCTTTAGGGATATCGGCAGACGCGGCAATGGCTTCGATCAGCTCGGATTTATTCACACTTCACCCCTTGACTGTTTCGTAAATTAACTCTACTCAGCGAGACTTACGGCTGAATGACGCAATCACGGCATAGCGCTAGTTTATAGCAATGCAGTGAAAGATGTGTCAAGCGACCATCCCTGATAATCCCCATCATGCCGGGATTTTTGGCCCGGCATGATGATGGAAAAACGTCAGTGTGTACTGATCATTGATTGAGTAGAAGCAACATCTTCTGCTCGGGTATCGTTGTTATCCGAAATCGTCTTTTCGGTCAACGCCACATCAAGGACCTCATCAATCCAGCGCACTGGCCTGATATCCAGTGCATCCTTGATGTTGTCCGGCACTTCCTTGAGATCCCGCCGGTTCTCTTCGGGAATCAGCACGGTCTTTATACCACCACGCCTGGCCGCCAGCAATTTCTCCTTCAGGCCACCGATCGGCAGGACCTCACCGCGCAGGTTGACCTCGCCGGTCATGGCCACGTCACAGCGCACCGGACGCCCGGTGTAGGCCGAGATCATGGCGGTGACCATGGCGATGCCGGCACTGGGGCCATCCTTGGGCGTGGCGCCCTCGGGGACGTGAATGTGCAGGTCTTCCTTCTCGAAGCGCTCCGGATCGACGCCCAGCGAAATGGCCCGGGCACGCACCACGGTCTGGGCGGCACTGACCGACTCCTTCATGACGTCGCCCAGCGAGCCGGTCTTGTCGAGACGCCCCTTGCCGGGGGTGACCACCGACTCGATGTTGAGCAGCTCGCCGCCCACCGAGGTCCAGGCCAGGCCGGTAACGCGCCCGACCTGGTCTTCCTGGTCGGCCAGGCCATAGCTGTAGCGACGCACGCCGGCATACTCCTCGATGTCGGCAGCGGACAGGTGATCCGGCGCAAGGGCACCTTCCTTGCCTTCCTGCTCGAGGCGCTTGCGCAGTACCTTGCGGCAGACCTTGGCGATCTGGCGTTCGAGTTCACGCACGCCGGCTTCGCGGCTGTAATAGCGGATCAGCTCCAGCAGCGCCTCATCGGAGAGGGTCAGTTCCTCGGCCTTGAAGCCATTGGCCTTGAGCTGCTTGGGCACCAGATAGCGACGCGCGATGGCCAGCTTTTCGTCTTCGGTATAGCCCGGCAGACGAATCACTTCCATGCGGTCGAGCAGCGGCCCGGGGATGTTCATCGAGTTGGCGGTGCAGATGAACAGGGTCTCGGACAGGTCGTAATCGAGCTCGAGGTAGTGGTCGCTGAACTTGTCGTTCTGCTCGGGATCGAGCACTTCCAGCAGCGCCGAGGACGGATCGCCCCGGTGGTCCATGCCGACCTTGTCGACCTCGTCGAGCAGGAACAACGGGTTCTTGACCCCGGCCTTGCTCATGCGCTGGACCATCTTGCCGGGCAGCGAGCCGATGTAGGTACGGCGATGGCCGCGGATTTCGGACTCATCGCGCACACCGCCCAGTGCCAGGCGTACATACTTGCGGTTGGTGGCACGCGCAATCGACTGGCCGAGCGATGTCTTGCCGACCCCGGGCGGACCGACCAGGCAGAGTACCGGGCCCTTGAGTTTCTTGACGCGCTTCTGCACCGCCAGGTACTCGAGGATGCGTTCCTTGACCTCCTCGAGGCCATGGTGATCCTCGTCGAGCACCTTCTGGGCATGCTGGATGTCGTGGCGCACACGGGTGCGCTTCTTCCAGGGCACCGCGGTCAGCCAGTCCAGATAGGAGCGCACCACCGTGGCTTCGGCCGAGGACGGCGACATCATGCGCAGCTTGCTGAGCTCCTGACGGGCCTTCTCGGCGGCCTCCTTGGGCATGCCGGATTCGTCGATGGCCTGCTCGTACTTGTCCGCCTCGTTGGGGACGTTCTCGAGCTCGCCCATCTCCTTCTGGATGGCCTTCATCTGCTCGTTGAGATAATACTCGCGCTGGGACTTCTCCATCTGGTCCTTGACGCGCGAACGGATGCGCTTCTCGACCTGCAGCAGGTCGATCTCGGACTCGATCTGCGCCATGAGATGTTCGACGCGATCGCGTACGCGATCCATCTCGAGCAGCTGCTGCTTGTCGTCGATCTTCAACGACAGATGCGCACAGATGGTATCGACCAGCCGGCTCGGGTCCTCAATACCCGACAGCGAGTTCAGCACCTCGTTGGGCACCTTCTTGGACATCTTGACGTACTGCTCGAACTGATTGAGCAGCACGCGCACCAGGGACTCCTGCTCGCGCTCGGTCAGCGGCTCGCTCTCGCGCAGCACTACCTCGGCACGGCTGTAGCCCTCCTCGACGACCTGGATATCACGGATGTCGGCCCGCGACTCGCCTTCGATGAGCACCTTGACGGTGCCATCGGGCAGCTTGAGAAGCTGCATGATCTCGGCCACGGTGCCGATCGAGAACAGATCCTCGTTATCCGGTTCGTCCTTGCTGGCTTCACGCTGCGCCACGAGGAGCACGCGTTTGTCGGTTTCCATCGCCGTCTCCAGCGCCTGGATCGACTTTTCCCGGCCGACGAACAACGGAATGACCATTTGCGGGTAGACGACCACGTCCCGCAGCGGCAAAAGGGGCAGACTCTGGGTCTGTTCGGCGTTCTGCTGCATCGCAGACGATCCTCAAACGATTCGGGTGAATACCCAAGGGATGGGGGCGATCCCCCGACATTGCAAGGTCGGGGCAACGGCACGACATAGAAAAGGGCCGCTGAGCGGCCCTTGTGATGACGACTCCCCGAGCATGTCCGGGCGGGTCAGGGAGCGACCACCCGGCCTGACTAGCCGTCGGTACCGTCGACGCGTGATTCCTCTTGCGAATAGATCAACAAGGGTTCGCTCTCCCCGGTGACCACCGAGGCGTCGATGACGACCTTGGAGACCCCTTCGACCGTCGGAATCTCGTACATGGTGTCGAGCAGCACGGACTCCAGAATCGAGCGCAAGCCGCGCGCGCCGGTATTGCGCTCCATGGCCTTGTTGGCCACGGCGCGCAGCGCGTCCTCGCGGAAGTCGAGTTCGACGTTCTCGAGCTCGAACAGACGCGAGTACTGCTTGATCAGCGAGTTCTTCGGCTCGGTGAGGATCTGCACCAGGGCATCCTCGGACAGCTCGGTCAGGGTCGCGATGGCCGGCAGACGACCGACGAACTCGGGAATCAGGCCGAACTTGACCAGGTCTTCCGGCTGCACGTCGAGCAGCAGGTCGCCAAAGCCCTTGGTTTCGTCCTTGCCCTTGACCTCGGCATTGAAGCCGATGCCGCCCTGCTCGGCACGGTCACGAATGACCTTGTCGAGCCCGGCGAAGGCACCACCAACGATGAACAGCATGTTGGTGGTATCCACCTGCAGGAATTCCTGCTGCGGATGCTTGCGGCCGCCCTGGGGCGGTACCTGGGCCGTGGTGCCCTCGATCAGCTTGAGCAGTGCCTGCTGGACGCCCTCGCCCGAGACATCCCGGGTGATAGAGGGGTTGTCCGACTTGCGCGAGATCTTGTCGATCTCGTCGATGTAGACAATGCCGCGCTGGGCCTTCTCGACATCGTACTCGCACTTCTGCAGCAGCTTCTGGATGATGTTCTCGACATCCTCGCCGACATAGCCCGCTTCGGTGAGCGTGGTGGCATCGGCGATGGTGAAGGGAACATTGAGCAGACGCGCCAGGGTCTCGGCCAACAGTGTCTTGCCGCTACCCGTGGGACCGATCAGTAGGATGTTCGACTTACCGAGCTCGACTTCATCCTTGGTGCCATAGCGCAGGCGCTTGTAATGGTTGTAGACCGCCACGGACAGCACCATCTTGGCGCGATCCTGGCCGATCACATAGTCATCGAGAGTGTGACGAATTTCGCGCGGGGCGGGCAGGCGCTCCTCATCGCTCTCGGCATCGGCATCGAGAACTTCCTCGCGAATGATGTCGTTGCACAGGTCGACACACTCATCGCAGATATATACGGACGGACCGGCAATCAGCTTGCGCACTTCGTTCTGGTTCTTGCCACAGAACGAGCAGTACAGCAGCTTGCCGTCTTCGTCCTTGCCTTTGCCGTCGGCCATTCGCGTACCTCTCTCGCAGCGGCGGCCCGCAGGCCACCGTGAATCACGTAGTCAAAGCGTGGTGAGTTTCACGCTATCAGGATGTCGGCCGCTTATCCAGCACGGCGTCGATCAGGCCATATTCGGCGGCCTGCTCGCCGTTCATGAAGTTGTCGCGGTCGGTATCCTTGGCAATCGTCTCGAACTCCTGGCCGGTGTGATGGGCCAGGATCTGGTTCAGGCGCTCGCGGATGCCGAGAATCTCGCGGGTGTGGATCTCGATGTCCGACGCCTGACCCTGGTAACCGCCGAGCGGCTGATGGATCATCATCCGCGAATTCGGCAGGCAGTAGCGCTTGCCGTGGGCGCCACCGGCCAGCAACAGGGCCCCCATGCTCGCCGCCTGCCCGATGCAGACGGTGGACACATCGGGTTTGATGAACTGCATGGTGTCGTAGACCGACATGCCCGCCGTGACGGAGCCACCCGGCGAATTGATATACAGGTGGATGTCCTTGTCAGGGTTCTCGGACTCCAGGAACAGCAACTGCGCCACCAGCAGGTTGGCCGTGTAGTCCTCGACCGGGCCAACCATGAAGATCACGCGCTCCTTGAGCAGGCGCGAGTAGATGTCGTAGGACCGCTCGCCCCGTGCGCTCTGCTCGACCACCATGGGCACCAGGCCGCCGGCGGATTGGATATCGATGTCGTTACTCATCTGGGTGATGTCCTTGCATCCGATGTATGGGATCGGCGGCTGATTCCCCGCCCGGCTTGCCGCCGAGCGGGTTCACGAGGGGGATCAAGCCTGGCTTTGCTCGGCTTCTTCCTCGGCTTCCTCTTCACCACCTTGCTGCTGAGCCGCGGCGAGCGCTTCCTGATAGCTCATCTCGACGTCGTTGACGGTGGCCTGCTCGAGCAGGATATCGACGCCCTTCTCTTCCAGGACGGCCGACTTGACCTGATTCTTCATCTCGTCGTTGCCCATGTAGTACTCGACGACCTGCTCGGGCTCCTGATACTGCTGAGCGAGTTCCTCGACCTTGGCCTTGATCTCGTCGTCGCTGGCATCCAGCTCGTTGACCTTGATCACCTCGGCCAGCAGCAGGCCGATCTGCACGCGGCTCTTGGCCTGCTCGGCGAAGAGTTCATCGGGCAGCTGGCTGACGTCGAAGTCTTCGCCGAGACCGAACTGCTGGGCCGCCTGACGCTTGAGGCCATCGGTTTCCTGCTGGATCAGCGACTGCGGAACCTCGATATCATTGGCCTTCTTGAGCGCCTCGAGCACCTGCTGCTTGACACGGTTGTCGATGGCCTGGGTGGCCTCGCGCTTCATGTTGTTGGCGATTTCCTCGTGGAAACGCTCCAGGTCGCCGTCTTCCACACCGAACTGCTTGACGAACTCGGCGTCGACTTCCGGCAGCTCCTGCGCCTTGACGGTATGCACCTTGACCTTGAAGGTCGCTTCCTGGCCGGCCAGCTGCTCGGCCTGATAATCCTCGGGGAAGGTAACCTTGAGTTCCTTGTCCTCGCCGGCGCTGGCACCGATCAGCTGTTCCTCGAAGCCCGGGATGAAGCTGCCGGACCCGATGGTCAGCTCATGACCTTCGGCGCTGCCGCCCTCGAACGGCTCGTCGCCCAGGTAGCCCTGGAAGTCGATGATGACCTGATCGCCGTCTTCGGCTGCCCGCTCGACTTCCGCCCAGCCGGCATTCTGCTTGCGCAGGGTCTCGATCATCTCGGTCACGTCGGCATCGCTGACCTCGACGACCGGGCGCTCGACCTCGCTGCCCTCGATGGAGCTCAGGTCGATTTCCGGATAGATCTCGAGGATGGCAGTGAACTCCAGGTCCTTGCCGGCCTCGTTGACCTCGGTCTCGATCTGCGGATTGCCGGCCGGGTTGAGGCTCTCATCGGTGATGGCACGGACGTAACGCTCACGCATTACTTCGCCGACCACTTCGTTACGCACTTCGGCGCCGTAACGCTGGCGAACGACCGTCATGGGCACCCGGCCCTGACGGAAGCCGTTGATACGCACGCTCTTGGCGGCATCCTTGAGGCGGGTGTCCACGGCCTCGTCGATCTCGGCGGCGGGTACCTGCACTTTGACGCGGCGTTCAATCTGGGAGGTCGTATCGACGGAAACTTGCATGAATTGTCCTCTACACCGACAGGGGCGTTGGTTCTATGGAATAGCGTTAAAACATTCAGAGTGGGGATTCTATGAATCCCGCTACTCACTGGCAAGCGCCATGCCCGGACAAATAAGGGCGAATTCGCGTAATTCAAGGGCCACCCGACAAAAGAATGACGCTCAATGGCGTTGGCAAGCCCTGATATCGAGCACGAAACGGCACAGCGCTGATCATGGAAGGGTACGGCGCGAAACGCCAGTGCGTCGTGCATTGTCAGGCGATGCCGGGCATCACGAACGAGCACGAGGAGGAACTACACATACGAGGAAGGCAAATGGGGTGGATGATGGGGATCGAACCCACGACCACCGGAGCCACAATCCGGGGCTCTACCACTGAGCTACATCCACCACTGCCTGAAACTGTCGTTGGGTGCGCTGGGGTGGACGATGGGGATCGAACCCACGACCACCGGAGCCACAATCCGGGGCTCTACCACTGAGCTACATCCACCACTGACACCAACGCATCACGACGCTAAGTAGCTGTCGTGACGGGGCAACTTGCACTGCCCACACTTGACTACTTCGAGCCGGGCCGAACTCACCTGGTATGGCGCGCCCAGCAGGACTCGAACCTGCAACCTACGGCTTAGAAGGCCGTTGCTCTATCCGGTTGAGCTATGGGCGCATCTTACGTACCCAGGCAACTTGCCGCAAGCCTGAATTGGAAAAAAGGCATTCCATTCATGAGCTTGTGGTCGGGGTGGAGGGATTCGAACCCCCGACATCCTGCTCCCAAAGCAGGCGCGCTACCAAACTGCGCTACACCCCGCCGGCTCTTGCACGGCCCTGACGTACGCCGCAGAAGGCCCCGTCAAGCGCTGCGTATTCTACGGAACTTTCCCTCTTCGTCAAGTCCGAATATCGCCCCTTGCGCTTTGCCTGGACGCCTGCTCATGAGAAAATCGCTGCCGTTTTCACGCCCCTTACATCCAATCGACCGCCAGAGGGAAGCCGATGACCGCCCAACTGATCGATGGCAAGTCCATTGCCGCCAATGTTCGAGAGCAGGTTGCTCGACAGGTGCAGGCACGCCTTGACCAGGGGGCCCGGGCGCCCGGGCTCGCGGTGGTGCTGGTGGGCGAGGATCCGGCGTCCCATGTCTATGTGCGCAACAAGCAACGTGCCTGCGAAAAAGCCGGCATCACCTCGTTCATGCACGAGTTGCCCGCCGATACGTCGCAGCAGGACCTGGAAGCCCTGGTCGATGAGCTCAATGCGGCGTCGCATATCGACGGCATTCTGGTGCAGCTGCCGCTCCCCGACCATCTGGACCCGAGGCCCATCCTCGAGCGCGTCCATCCGTACAAGGATGTCGACGGCTTTCATCCCTACAATCTGGGGCGCCTGGCTCAGCGCCTGCCCCTGCTCCGCCCTTGCACCCCCAAGGGCATCATCACCCTGCTGCAGGAGAGCGGGCTCAAGATTCGTGGCCTGGATGCCACCGTGGTCGGCGCCTCGAATATCGTCGGCCGCCCGATGTCGCTGGAGTTGATGCTGGCTGGCTGCACCACCACGGTCTGTCATCGCTTCACCAAGGACCTGGAGGCCCATGTGCGACGCGCCGAACTGCTCGTGGTCGCCGTGGGCACCCCGGGACTGGTCAAGGGTGAATGGGTGCGCGACGACGCCATCGTCATCGATGTGGGCATCAACCGCCAGGACGACGGCAAGCTGATCGGTGACGTGGAATTCGACAGCGCCGCGGCACATGCCAGCCATATCACGCCGGTACCCGGCGGCGTGGGGCCGATGACGGTGGCTTCACTACTCGAAAACACCCTGCTGGCTGCCGAGCTACATGATGCCAAGGGGTGAGAGAGGGAAGATCAAAAGAGGGAAGTAAGAAGAGGGAAGAAGGAAGAACGTGAGGTGTGAGGGGCTGCCGTGCACCCAAAGCGTGACTCAGGTAGAATACGCGCTGACTTTCCACTGCTAGATATCGCGAGGTCCGTCGATGAGCGACAAGATGAACGTCGAGAGCTTCAATCTGGATCACACCAAGGTGAAGGCGCCTTATGTCCGCCTGGCGGATGTGAAGACCGGCCAGCACGGCGACACCATCCACAAGTATGACCTGCGTATCTGCCAGCCGAACAAGGGCCACATGGACATGCCGGCGCTGCACTCGCTGGAGCATCTGATGGCCGAGAAGTCGCGCAACCATTCCGACCTGGTGCTGGATGTCAGCCCCATGGGCTGCCAGACGGGCTTCTATATCGCCATGCTCAACCATGACGACTATAACGGCATGCTCGAGCTCGTCGAAGGCACGCTGAACGACGTGCTGGAAGCCGACGAAGTCCCTGCCTGCAATGAAGAGCAGTGCGGCTGGGCCGCCAGCCATAGCCTGGAAGGCGCCAAGGACCTGGCGCGCGACCTGCTCGCCAAGCGTGGTGAGTGGCATCAGGTCTTCGGCTCGGAAGCCTGAGTACCCCTGCCAGCTATTGGCTGACCCGAGGCGCCGGGCTCGAGGCCTTACGTCTGACGCCCGACGCCTCGCACCTCACGCCTCACACGTTACGCCTCACACGCCTTGCCCCGTGGAGAACGAATAGATGAAACGCATCGGCATCATCGGCGCCATGTCCCAGGAAGTCGCTCAGCTCAAGGCGATGCTGGAAGACTGCGAGACCCGCCATCACGTGGGCAGCACCTTCCACTGTGGCCGGCTGCATGATGTCGAGGTGGTGATTCTTCAATCGGGCATCGGCAAGGTCAACGCGGCCGTGGGCACGACGCTGCTGCTCGACATGTATCAGCCGGAGGCCGTGATCAATACCGGCTCCGCCGGTGGTTTCGGCGAAGGCCTGGAAATCGGCGACGTGGTGGTCTCAAGCGAGGTCCGTCACCACGACGTGGATGCCGTGGTCTTCGGTTACGAGCATGGCCAGGTGCCGCAGATGCCGGCCGCTTACCTGCCGGACGCCAAGCTGGTGGAGCTGGCCCGCCAGAGCGTGGAGGCCATGAACGAGGTCAGGGTGACCGAGGGACTGATCGCCACCGGCGATGTCTTCATGGCCTGCCCCGAGCTGGTCGCCCAGACCCGCTCGCGCTTCCCGACCATGCTGGCCGCAGAGATGGAGGCCGCCGCCATTGCCCAGACCTGCCACCTCTACGGCTGCCCTTTCGTGGTCATTCGCGCCCTCTCGGACATCGCCGGCGGCGGCGACAACCACCTCTCCTTCGAGGAATTCCTGGCCAGAGCCGCCGACCACTCGACGCGCATGGTCAGCGGCATGATTCAGCGCCTCGCGCAGACCACCCGCACCGCCGACGCCACCACCACCGACTGAAACACCGCCGACAAGAAGCCCCAAGACCCCGCCAGAACCACCCTGGCGGGGTCTTTTCGTCCATACTCAACGCTACGCGGCCTGCTCCCAACCGCTCGTTCCTCGTTTCTCGTCGCTCGCCGCTCAACACTTCCAGCTTCCCTCTTCCCTCTTCTGTCTTCCCTCTTTCCCCCTCACACCTTCAACTTCCAACCCAGGCTTTCCCCGGCCCGCATGGGCACGATGTCCTGATCCGGCACATACGGCAACGACTCCGGGACCGTCCAGGTCTCGCGCTCCAGGGTCACGCTCCCGGCATTGCGCGGCAGGCCATAGAAGTCCGGACCGGCGTGGCTGGTGAAGGTTTCCAGCTGGTCCAACGCGCCGGCCTGCTCGAAGGCCGTGGCATAGAGCTCCAGGGCCACCGGCGCGGTGTAGGCGCCGGCACAGCCACAGGCACTTTCCTTGTCGCCCTTGGCATGCGGAGCGCTATCGGTGCCCAGGAAGAACTTGCCACTGCCCGCGGTCGCGGCCTCGATCAGGGCCTGGCGATGCCGCTCGCGCTTGAGGATCGGCAGGCAGTAGTAATGCGGTCGGATGCCGCCCACCAGCATGTGATTGCGATTGAACAACAGGTGGTGCGCGGTGATGGTGGCGGCCACATTGGCCGGCGCCGCCGTGACGAAGGCCGCGGCATCGGCGGTAGTGATGTGCTCGAAAACCACCTTGAGCGTCGGGTGACGATCCAGCAGTGGTTTCATCACCCGTTCGATGAAGACGGCTTCGCGATCGAAGATATCGATGTCGGCATCGGTGACTTCGCCATGCACCAGCAGCGGCATGCCCAGTCGAGCCATGGCGCCGATGGCCGCATCGCAATGGGTCAGGTCGGTAACGCCCGCCGCCGAGTTGGTGGTGGCACCGGCGGGATACAGCTTGACCGCATGCACCTGGCCGCTGGCATGGGCCCGCTCGATTTCCTCGGCGCTGGTATTATCGGTGAGATAGAGCGTCATCAGCGGCTCGAACGCCTCGCCGTCGGGCACGGCCGCCAGAATTCGCTGACGATAGTCGAGCGCCTGCTGTGTGGTGGTGACCGGTGGCTTGAGATTGGGCATGATGATGGCACGGCCCATCTGGCGGGCACTGGCAGGCACCACGGCAGGCAGCACCTGGCCGTCCCGGAGGTGAAGGTGCCAGTCGTCCGGGCGTGTCAAGGTGATCGAGTTCACGGCATATCCTGTTATCGACGTGGATTCATGGCGACGAGTATACCGCAATGTCGCCTGCCTCCGGAGCCGCTCGAGCAGGTAAAATGCTTCTCTGCCGAGGTCGGATGCGGTGGCCGTCGCGGCACTGCGGCGAGTAAAAGACCGAGGGAATCACGCTCAGAAAATGCTTCACGCCGGGATGATTTGACGTATCATCCCCGGGCTGAGCAACGCCACGAGGACGCCATGCCGAAGGTACGCTATTACGCCGATCTCGTCGCCATCCTGGCCGGCCTGATGTGGCTGATGGTCTATTGGTCGATCAGTTACACGGTACATATCGGCAATATCGAACCGACCCTTGCTGCCATGCTGATGGCCGGCAGTCTCATCATGATCAGCTTCGTGCATCGCCCTTCGCGGGTGATGATGAGCCGCTATCATGTGCGCAAGCGCCGCACCGAGATGTGGATGCATATTCTGGTGTTGCCGCTGGCACTCGCCTTTCTGATGGCGATCGGCATCGATTACTGGATCACGCTTCTGAACGGCGAGCAGAAGCTGTTGTTGTTCAACGTCCTGGCGACAGCGGGCTGGCTGGTGTTCATCTTCACCCTGGCCATCAAGTTGCTGATCCATACCTTCCTGGAGCGCCGTAAGGCCAGGCAGCGTGCCAAAGCCGGATAACACCGGCCACTTATAACGCCTCGCCGGCCGCCACCTACCGCCACGACGGCCGAGCATCCGCGCCCGGCTTCCGGCTAGAAGCGGTCCAGGCGATACGGCGCCATCTCGATATCCGGCGTGTCACCGGCGATCATCTGTGCCAGCAACTGCCCGGTGGCCGGCCCCAGGGTGAAGCCGTGGTGGCCATGGCCGAAGTCGCACCACAGCCCGCGCTTGCCCGGCGCCGGCCCGACCACCGGCTTCATGTCCGGCATGCAGGGCCGTGCCCCCTTCCAGGGTACCGCATCGAGTCGTTCGCCCAGGGGCAGCAGCTCATTGGCTCGCCCTTCCGCGGCAGCCAGCTGTGCATAGTGCGGCGGCGCCTCGAGTCGCTCCAGCTCGGCCCCGGTGGTCAGCCGAATGCCGGCTTTCATGGGCGCCATCACATAGCCGACCTCGGCATCCATGACCCAATGCCTGAGGGTTGCCTCCTCGGCCCCGGCATAGTGCATGTGATAACCGCGCTTGACGAACATGGGAGCCGACAGCCCCAGGTGCTCCAACCAGGTGCGCGACCAGGGCCCCAGCGCAAGCACCAGATCGTCGGCATGATGGGTTTGTGCATCGACATCCACCTGCCAGCCGTCAGCATCCTGCCGGACATCCTGAATCTCGCCGAGGAGCAGACGCCCGCCCTCGGCCTCGAAGGCCCGGGCATAGGCCTGGACGAGAGCACCGGGGTCGGCGACGGTCCACGAGTCCAGCCAGTGAATCGCCCCCGCGCAGCGATCGGTCAGATCCGGTTCCAGTTCCGCCAGCTCTCCGGCATCCAGATGACGGAAATGCACGCCATATTCCATCGACATCTGGCGGGCGCCTTCAAGGCGCTCGGCGAGCTTGTCGGCGTTGCGATAGACCTCCAGCCAGCCATCCCGGCCGACCAGCGACTCCGCCCCGGCAGCCTCGATCATCTCGCCATGCGCGTCCACGCAACGCTGAATGAGGGCGGCATATTCCGGTACCAGGCGCGCGTAGCGACTGCCGCCGGAATTTCGCCAGTACTGAAACAAGGGCCAGGCCGCGCGCCACATGCCACCCGGGCGATAGCGAATATCGACCTGGCGGTTGGGCAGGACGCGGACCAGGGTGGCCAGATCGCGCGGAAAGGGATAAGGCCGCACCGCTTCGCGCTGAATCAGGCCGGCATTGCCGAAGGACGTCTCCTGCCCCGGCGCCTGGCGGTCGATCAGGGTCACGTCGAAGCCCCGCCGGACCAGATACCATGCCACCGACACGCCGATCATGCCCGCCCCCAGCACCGTCACTTGCCGCGCCATCCGTCTCTCCTCGCTTGCCAACGACTGTCGAAATCCCGACCGCTGCCTCAGAGGGTGTTTACAAACTACTGCGCTCGCCCATGCGGCGTTGAAATCAGCCTCAAAATGCTCATTTACCAGCTCGTAAACTCCGCTTTCTGACTCGTGACATCCTTGTCACTCGCTCTTCGAGCAGCAAAGCTGCCCAAATCGTCAATCCTGACGATTTGTCGGCTGATTTCGCCTGGCCTGGCCGTCGCTCGTGACTTTTGTAAACACCCTCTCATGCACACGGCAGGGTCACGGCTGCCATTCTATCAGGCCAGGACGCCTGGCATACCAACACTTTCCGCCCGGGGCAGTCCGTCCTGTCCGGCCCGGAAACCTCAGGATGATTCCCCAGCGGCGCGCTGCTGTTCCTCGTGGCGCGTGCGCACGAAATCGGCATGACTGACATGCAGCAGTTCGGCCAGGCGACGGATGCGATGCTCTTCCAGGGCGTCCTTGTGGCCATCGGCGTAGGCCAGGGCCCACATCGCGCGCACCAGTTCGATGCGTGATTCAGGGTCGCACTCGTCACGGATCAGGCGTACGAAACGGTGATGGTCCACCGAGGCCTCGGTTTCCTGCTGGGCCAGCTCCATCAGCTCGCTCAGCGCCTCCTCCTCGAGTCCAAAGCGCTGACGCAGCTCCTCGCGCAGGGCCTCGAGCTCGGCGGGCTCGAGGCGGTAGTCGGCGCGCATCACCTCGCATAACAGAGCCGCAGTGGCCAGCGCCAGGCTCGGCGGCTCCGCAGCGGACGATTGCGCCGTCATGTCGTTGATCCAGCGTTGCAATGAGGCCAGCATGGTCATGCTCTCCTTGTAATATGTCGGCTGCTCCCTTCATGCCGCCTGGGAGCCTCATGCTGAGATCGACCACAGCCTCGGACGGATGTTCCCGGGGAAGGTGAACAGCCGAAGGGCCGAGCGCCTCGAGACGCCTGGCCCTCCGGCTGGAAGCGATGCCGACGTTTCGGCCAACGCTCAGGCTCGCAGGCCGTCCAACCGAGCCTGATCGGCATTGCCGAAATCCGGATCGACATAGACATGCATGCGCCGGATCAAGTCGCCTTCGAAGGCGAACACGCTACAGAAGCGCCCCTGGGATATCTCGCCATCGGGCCATGCTGTGCCATCCCAAAGCCGCCCGGATTCGGTCCCCTCCACCACGACATGGTTGTCGTCGACGATATAATGAAACTCATCGATATCATGCACCAGCTCGGGCACTTCCCGGCGAATGCGTCTCCCGAACTCGATCAGTGCCTCCTTCCCCGATGCCGGGCCGAACTTGGGGAAATAGAAGCTCACATCTTCGGTGAAAAGCGCTGTCACCGAGGGGTCATCGGCGTCCACCCGCCGGAAATAGGCTTTCACGGTATCAAGACGCGTGATCATGCGTTGGCCCCTCCATCGATGGTGAATTCCGCTCCGGTCACCGAGCGCCCTTCGGGGCCTGCCAGCCAGCCCACCAGGTTCGCCACGTCGTCGGCCTCGTTGTAGCGAGGAATCGCCATGACGCCACGCTGCAAATCCGACAGGTCACCATCGGCAGGATTCATGTCGGTATTGGTGGACCCCGGATGCACGACATTGACGGTGATACCGCGTGGCCCCAGGTCTCGGGCGGCGCCCTTGGTGAGCCCGATCAGCCCGGTCTTGCTCATCGCGTAAAGGCTGAGCCCTGGCCAGGGAACGCGCGGCCCGAGATTGCTGCCGATCGACACGATGCGCCCCTCGTCACGCATGTGACGCGCCGCCGCCTGAATGGCCACGAAGGGAGCGCGCAGGTTGGTCTCCAGGGTGCGATCCAGGTCATCACGCTCCAGCTCGTTGATATCCCCGATCAGAAATACCCCGGCATTGTTGACCAGGATATCGATTCCGCCGAAGCTCGATGCCACGCGCTCCACCGCATTCTCGATAGAACGATCGTCACGACTGTCGGCCTGAATCGCCATGGCACGACCGCCCTGCTGCTCGATATCCGCCACCACGGCTCGCGCCTTGTCCTCGCTGCCGACAAAGGTCAGGGCAACCGTGGCGCCATCACCGGCCAACCGCTTCGCCACTGCGGCACCGATACCCCGGCTTCCCCCTGTTACCAATGCGACCTTGTCTGTCAGTTGGGTCATGCTTCATCTCCCATCATCTCTTGCACTCAAAAGGATTGAATCATTTATGTATTGATCAATACATAAATAACGATGGCTGGACATCCTCGACCCTGTCAAGATATTTTTGTATTGAGCGACACATAAAGGAGACCGATATGCCAGCACGCGGCAGGCCACGCGGCTTCGACAGGGAGGCAGCCCTGGCACGAGCAATGGAAGTGTTCTGGGAGCGAGGCTTCGACAACGCCTCCCTGGGCGAATTGACACGCGCCATGGGCATCAATTCCCCCAGCCTGTATGCGGCCTTCGGCAGCAAGGAGGCCCTGTTCCAGGAGGCGATGGCGTTCTACGTGAAAACCGCCGGCAGTGGCATCTGGGAGCCGGTCGACAGCCTGACCACCGCTCGGGACGCTATCGCCCATGTCCTGTATGCCACGGCCAGGGCCTTTACCTGCCACGATCAGTCACGAGGCTGCATGATTGTGCTCGCCTCCCCCCAGCCCCGGGGTTCCAACCCGTCGATCAGCAGCGAGCTGGAGCGACACCGGCGCGGCAACCGGGATTGCCTGGAGACGCGTCTGCGTCGCGCCGTCGACGAGGGGGAGCTCCCCGAGGACACGAACTGCCACGCCATCGCCACCTTCTATTCGACCGTGCAGCACGGCATGTCGATCCAGGCCCGGGACGGCGCTTCGCGGGAGGAGCTGCTCGGCGTCGCGGACTGCGCCATGAGCGCCTGGGACAACTTGACGCAAGCTTCCTGACAGAAGATTCAGCGCTTCAGCCTATCGCGCACGAAGGCGACACGCTCCGCGATACTGACGCGAGGCAACTCGACAAGGGTATAACCCAGCTCAGTATAGGTGGCGACCATCGTTTCCCAGGTAGCAAGCGCCTCAGCGAAACTCTGCCTGCGCTCGGCATCTCCGGCGAAGATCGCCTTCCACGGCGGAGCCACGAACACCGTCTCGGCATAACGGAACCGCTCCGCGGCACACCGTGCATGGGCCGGTACCGAAAGGCCAGAGACTCGCCTATAGCCGATCACATCGGGCACCCCCCGGTCGAACAACACCGGTCCGCCGATTTCAGCCGCTTCATGCCATGAACGCAGCTCCCAGCTCAGCATCAACTCGGCGAAGGTTTCTCTATTCCCCCAGGGCAACGCGTCCCCATCAATGGCAACCTGGCTCTGGATGATGGCCCTTCCGGCCTCGGGCATATGCATAAGCCCCTCGGTAGCCAGGGCTTCAAGCAAAGAACTCTTGCCCGAGCCGGGACCACCGGTGATGACGAAGCGCTTTTCGGGTGGTGTCGTCGCACTCTTTCTCTGCATCATGGGTATCCTTCAACTCCTTTCCTGCCATCACTGTCCATCAATCACTTGAACGTCATGCAACACGGACGCATTGTTGAAGAGGGGCGCGCCGACACTCTCTTTCTCCGGCCTCGCGAAGCCTGCTCGATGCCATCCCCGGACGCTCACGCCAATCTCGAGGCCATGACACGCTTGCGGCCTCGCCTCCTTGAGCCGACCGACAGGCACGATACGGAACCGACATGAATACCATGGAACACCAGTCACCGACCTCTCTTTCTGCCCTGCTCGACCGGTTGCGCGAGCAGCTCGGTGACAACGCGGTGATCACCGGCAACGACGTCACTGCACGTTCTGTCGACTGGCTGACCGGTGCGCCTTGCCTTGCCGCCGCCATCGTTCGCCCCGGCACACCCGATGAGCTGGCCGACATCTTGCGCCTCTGCCATGCGGCCCGCCAGCCAGTGGTGACCCACGGCGGCCTGACCGGCCTGGTACACGGTACCGAGGCATCATCCGAGGAACTGGTGATCTCGCTGGAACGCCTCGACGCCATCGAGGCCATCGACCCGGTAGGCGCCACCCTCACTGTCCAGGCCGGTGCACCGCTGCAGAAGGTCCAGGAGGCCGCCGAGGAAGCCGGGCTACAGTTTGCCCTCGACCTGGGGGCCCGCGGCAGCTGCACCATCGGTGGCAATATCGCCACCAATGCCGGCGGTAACCGGGTAATCCGCTACGGCATGATGCGTCAACAGGTGCTGGGGCTAGAGGCTGTACTGGCCGATGGCTGCATCATTAGTTCCATGAGCCCGATGCTCAAGAACAATGCCGGCTATGACCTCAAACAACTGTTCATCGGCAGCGAGGGCACCCTGGGCATCGTCACGCGAGCCGTGCTGCGCCTGCAGCCCGCCATGCCGGACACCCGAGCCGCACTAGTCGCCTGCCCGTCCTTCGAGGCACTGACGGGCCTGCTCGGCCACATGCGACAGACACTCGGTGGCGAGCTCAGCGCCTTCGAGGCCATGTGGCGCAACCACTATCGCCTGCTTACCGAGATCAGCGGCCGTCACGCTCCCCCCTTGAGCACCGAATCCCCCTTCTATGTCATCATCGAATCTCAGGCCGTCGACGCCGACCGTCATGGAGAACGTTTCGACCAGGCCTTCGAATCGGCCATCGAAGAGGGCCTTCTGACGGATGCTGCCATTGCCCAGTCCGATGCCCAGCGCGACGGCCTGTGGGCCATCCGCGAGGACATCGAGGGGTTGGTCAGTCTCCTGGCCCCCGTGATGACCTTCGACGTCAGCCTGCCGATCGGTGACATGGACGCCTATGTCGAACACGTGGAGACGATGCTCCGCGAGCACTGGCCGAGTGGACGCCTGGTAGTATTCGGCCACCTTGGCGATGGCAACCTGCATCTCTCGGTCGGCGTCGGCAGCGACGATGCCGACACCCGACACCGCGTGGAGCGCTGCATCTACGAGCCCCTGGCCGACCTCGGGGGCTCGGTCTCGACAGAACACGGCATCGGCCTTGAAAAGCGTAGCTGGCTGCATGTCTCCCGCACACCCGAAGAGATCGCTGTGATGGCCACGCTCAAGCAAGCTCTGGATTCTCACAGCCTGCTCAACCGCAACAAGGTTATCACCACCGACCTCCAGGACGCGCACTGATTCATATCACCTTTTCACTCAAGGAGGATGACATGCCACGTTTTGCCGACCACCTGTATCATCCCGGTCCCGACAACCCCTTCCCCGGCATCTGGGTGCTGCAACGCCGCCTGGGGCGCACCATTCCCCACCGGCTGGGCTCCAACGAGGGCCTGGACATGCCGCATGCGGCGCTGCGCCGCCACTTCGGCGATGCCATGGTCGAGCATGCCTATTGTTACGGGGATTCCGAGGCGCTCGGCGTACGTGAACGCCTGTCACGGCAACAGGGCATTCCGCTGGAGGCGTTGCTGGTGGATGCCGGCGCCGACAGCCTGCTGGCCCTGGCACTGCGTGCGGTGGCGATGCCCGACGAGACGGTGATCAGCTCGGCCGGCACCTACCCCACCTTCGGGTATTTCGCCCGTGGTCAGGGCTGCCGGGTGGTCGAAGTGCCCTACGCCGAGGACCAGGACAGCCTGGCCCCTGATCTGCAGGCGCTCGCCGAGGCGGCCCACACACAGCACGCCCGACTGGTGTATCTGGCCAATCCGGACAACCCCAGCGGCCACCTGCATGACGACGAGGCGGTGAAAAAGCTGCGCGAAGCGCTGCCGGAGGATTGCTGGCTGCTACTCGACGAGGCCTATCACGACTTCCGCCCGGATGCCGATACACCCTTCGGGCGCGAGGTGCTGCCCGGCGTGATTCGCTGCCGCACTCTGTCCAAGGCGCACGGCATGGCCGGCATGCGCATCGGTTACGCGATTGCCGAAGCGGATACCCTGGCCATGCTGATGAAGGTGCGGATTCACTATGCCGTCTCGACCCTGACCCTGTCCGCCGCCGAGGTGGTGCTGGATCACCCCGCCGAGACCCGGCAGCACATTGCCGATGTCATCGCCCGCCGCGAGGCACTGGCCGATCACTTTCGGGCACTGGGCGCCGAGGTATTGCCGAGCGCCACCAATTTCATCGGCATCCGCCTGCCCAGTGCCGAACTGGCCGGGCAGGTCCACGCTGCCCTGCTGGACGAGGGCAAGCTGATCGCCCGACCGGCGCATCCCGACCTGGGCCATGTGCTGCGCATCTCGGCGGTAGCCGACGCCCTGACGCCCGGCCGCCTGGCGACACTGGAGCGCGCCCTGCAGGACGGATGACTCGGCGCTCAGACGGGTTGGTGCAGGGAATCACCACGCCCCACCGCATAATACATCAGGCCCGCCCGGCGAACCGTCTCGGGGTTGTAGAGGTTGCGGCCGTCGACGACCACCGGCATGCCGAGCTGGTCCTTCAGCCAGTCGAAGTCGACCATGCGGAAGACCTTCCACTCAGTGCAGATGACCAGCGCATCGGCCCCTTCGACGGCGGCCTCGCGTGTCTCGGCGAGAGTCAGGTCATCACGCTGACCGTAGATCCGCCGGCACTCGTCCATGGCCTCCGGGTCGAAGGCGCGCACCCGCGCCCCGACCCGCCACAGCGATTCCATCAGGAGGCGACTCGGGGCGTCGCGCATGTCATCGGTATTGGGCTTGAAGGACAGGCCCCAGACGGCAATGGTGCGTCCGGCCAGGTCGCCATCGAAGGCCCGCTCGAGCTTGTCGAACAGCGTCTGCTTCTGGCGCTGGTTGACGCCTTCCACCGCGCTGAGCAGTTCCGCCTGATAGTCGACATCACCGGCCGTGCGCGTCAGGGCACGCACATCCTTGGGAAAACAGGAGCCGCCGTAGCCACAGCCCGGGTAGATGAAGTGATAGCCAATACGCGGATCCGAGCCAATACCGCGCCGCACCTGCTCCACATCGGCCCCCAGGCGTTCGGCCAGGTTGGCGATCTCGTTCATGAAGCTGATCTTGGTGGCGAGCATGGCATTGGCCGCGTACTTGGTCAGCTCGGCGGCGCGCACATCCATGAACATCAGCTTTTCCTGGAGGCGAATATAGGGGCCATAGCAGTCCCGCATCAGCTCGCGAACCCGCTCGGAGTCGGTACCCACGACGATGCGCGCGCCGTGGGAGAAGTCCTCGATGGCCGCCCCTTCCTTGAGGAATTCCGGGTTCGAGCAGACCTCGAACTCGAGGCTCGCGCCGCGCTGTTCGAGCACCTCACCGATCGTGTGGCGCACGCGATCGGCGGTGCCTACCGGGACGGTGGACTTGTCGATGACGACCTTGAAATCGTTCATGTGCTGACCGATGGTCCGGGCCACCGACAGCACGTACTGCAGATCGGCACTGCCATCCTCGTCGGGGGGCGTGCCCACGGCAATGAACTGCAGGGTGCCGAACTCGACCGCCCTGGCCGCATCTGTGGTAAAGGAAAGCCGTCCGGACGCCGTATTGTGCGTCACCAGCTCTTCCAGGCCCGGCTCGTAGATCGGGATGTCACCGGCCTCGAGACGCGCGACCTTGTCGGCGTCAACGTCCATGCACAACACGTCGTGCCCCACATCCGCCAGGCAGGCACCCGTCACGAGGCCCACATACCCCGTGCCGAAAATCGTGATCTTCATTCCCTATTTCCCCAGCAGGAGTCTTGTTCACTGAATATCGCAACGTGGATGCCATGCTAGCCGGCTTTGTCCTGCCATGAAAGCGGCAGGCGCGGCCTGCCCGGCTTCACGGCTCGGCCTGAATCACCAGATTGCGGGGCGTCAGTTGCCGGTCGCAGAAGGTGCCGAGGCGCACCCGAAAGCCCGCTTCCTCCATCAATCTGACCCGATCCAGCACCAGCCAGACCTCGAGGGGGCGGCGAAACACATGGCGGACCAGCTCGAGACGCGTCACCTCGGCCAGGCGCCGCCAGCCCTCGGCTTCATGAGCCGCCCAGTCGACACCGGGCGGCAGCACCACGCCCTTGCGTTCGGCGGCCCAGCGACAGAAGTCGGCAAAGCGGTCCGGCAGCCGTCCATAGGCCAGGCTGGGCACCGGCAGATAACGGTCGCGCCCCGTGAGCGAGCGCTGCAGGGCATCGAAGCCCAGGCGCCAGGCATTGGCCAGGCGACGCTTGCGACGCACCTTGCCGGGGGCCGTGACGGTCTCCTGGACCGCCATGGCCAGGTCGTCCCGCGACATCGACCAGTTCATCTCGCGGCGGGCCTGACGCGACAACGGCTGGTAACCGGCGTCGGCAGTGCGCTGGTAACAGCAGGGAGCCAGGGTCACGGCACTGCGCCGGCGAGCGGCCAGTTGCAGCAGCCTCACATGCAGATCCCCGCAGGCGTGCAGCGCCATGACACGCCGCTCGTCGTTCAACCAGCGCTCGGCATCCGCGGCCATGACATCCTGCTGATGCAGCCTTACCGCAGCCGACTGGCGATGCGCCAGCGCCCCGCCCGCCTCGCAGAGCGCGGGCTGCCACTCCAGGGCGTCGACCGGTCTGTCATGCCAGCGCGCCAGGCCGCGCGACAGATGGCCCTTGCCGGCACACCACTCCAGCAAGGGACGATCCGCCCTGACCAGGGGCGCGAAGGCCTGAATCTGCTGCCACTTGCGACCGCCGACGAAGACGCCCCAGCTATCGGGCAGTGTCGGCTCGCCGGCTGCGGCGAGCTCCGGCAGATCGACCAGAGCGGCCAGTTCATCGACGGGTAACCAGTGCGCCAGCGCGCTGGCCGAGAGCGGGGCATCCTGCAGGCGCTCGGCCTCGGCATCGGACAAGCCGCGCAGGGCCGCGGCCAGCTCGCCGTGCTCTGCCTCCCAGGGCAGTACGGGATGCTGGAACGGCAGTGGCTGCCAGACACTGCGCCATGCCCCCAGCACCTCGCCCAGACGGCGCAAGCGGGTGGCGTGGTCGAGCGTCACGCCGTCAGCGGCCACTACGACCTCGCAGGCCCGACAGGCCGCCTGGCACGAATTCATATCGCATTGCGCAGCCCCAGTTCATAGGGGTGCGGATCCAGGTAGGATTGTCGGCAGATATAGTCGGAACCATGGCGTTTCAGATAGTGGTTGAGCAGGCGCATGGGCACCACCAGCGGCACCTGTTCGAGGCGGTATTCCTCGATCGACTCCAGCAGATCGCGCCGCGTCTGGCCATCCAGGGCATGCTTCAGGTAGCCCAGAATATGCATCAGGGCGTTGGTATGCGACTTGCGCGTGGCCGGCCGGGCCAGGGCCTGCATGAAACCTTGCAGATAATGCTGCCGGGTCTCGGCCAGTGGCCGCTGATGCGCTTCTGCCAGATAGCGCCCCAGCTCGCGATAGGCCGGCACCCGGTGGGCCATCAGCAGCAACTTCTGACGACTGTGGAACTGCAGCATGGCGTGATGGCTGGGCTCCGGCTCGACGTTGCGCTTCCAGTCATCCAGGGCGTAGATGCGCGAGATGAAGTTCTCGCGCAGCCCCGGGTCATTGAGCCTGGCCTCTTCTTCCAGGGGAAGCTCGGGAAAATGCTCGCGCATGACGCGCACGAAGGCGCCGGAATCCGTGTGACTCGGCATGCCGTTTTCGTGGTAGACCTTGACTCTTTCCAGGCCGCAACTCGGCGAGCCCTTCATGAGAATGAAGCCACGCAGGTGACGATGCGCCTCGACGAAGTCGATGCCGACCTGCTCGATACTCGCCGTGACATCCCGCTCGGTGTTCCGGGTGCCACGCACACGAGGCGTTTCACCAGCGCGGCCGACCAGACGCACGGGCTCCCGGGGAACACCGAGTCCGGCTTCCAGCTCGGGACAGAAGGTCTCGAAGCGCAGCCGTTCCCCGAGCACCTCCAGACAGTAGCGCGACCGCTTGTGACCGCCGTTATAACGCACCTCTGCACCGGTCAGGCAGGCACTGATGCCCACCGGGATGGCGGTATCAGATGCGGCTTGCTGCATGTCGCACTCCTGTCAGCTCCGACTTCTACTTCATACAGGATAACGTCAGACACGGGCTTGCGCGATTGCCGTAGCCACCGGCCGGCTCCCCCCCACGCGGCGACCATCGCGCCCTGATCGGGCCCTATCTTAGCCACCTAACAAATGGCGAACAGTGTTTGATTAGTGTAGAATACCTCGCGATTTCGCCCCATTCTCCCTCCAGACCTCAGGATGCCTCTGTCATGCTGACTCACCATCATGATCCCTACTGGCCCCGGCACAGCGCCCGATGGCCAGGTTCTTGCGTGCTCGCTTTATGTATCTTGCTGTTCAGCCCGCTCGCCCAGGCGGCTTCCGCCGGCGAACTGGACCTGACGTATACCATCCCCGGCTTTATCGCCGTCACCCTTTTCCTGGCCGCCTATGCCCTGGTCATGGCCGAGGAAAAGCTGCACATGCGCAAGTCCAAGCCGGTGCTCGTCGCCGCCGGCCTGATCTGGGCACTCATCGGTTGGACCTATATGCGCTCGGGCCTGCCCAATGCCGCGGAAGAGGCCTTCAGCGACACCCTGCTGGAATACAGTGAACTGCTGCTCTTCCTGCTGGTGGCCATGACCTACATCAATGCCATGGAAGAGCGCCGCGTCTTCGACAAGTTGCGGGCCTGGCTGGTCGAGACGGGCTTCAGCTATCGCTCGCTGTTCTGGATCACCGGCATCCTGGCCTTCTGGATCTCGACCATCGCCAACAACCTGACCACTGCCATGCTGATGTGCGCCGTGGTGCTCAAGGTGGCCGAGGGTGACAAGCGCTTCATCAATATCTGCTGCATCAACATCGTGGTGGCTGCCAATGCCGGCGGTGCCTTCAGTCCCTTTGGTGACATCACCACCCTGATGGTCTGGCAGGCCAAGCTGGTCGAGTTCCAGGAGTTCTTCAAGCTGCTGGGCCCCTCGCTGGTCAATTACCTGGTGCCGGCCGTCGTCATGAGCCTGTTCATCAAGAATCGCAAGCCGGCGGCCCTGGAAGAGGACATCTGGCTCAAGCGCGGCGCGCGGCGCATCGTCTTCCTGTTTCTGGTGACCATCGTCATCTCGGTGCTTTGCCACACCATGCTCCACCTGCCGCCGGCACTGGGCATGATGACCGGCCTTGGCTTCCTGCAGTTCTTCGGTTATTACCTGCGCCAGAGTCTACCGCGCTCACTGGAGCGCAAGCGCACGCGCTACAGCCAGCGCGGTGACTGGCGCAAGCTCGAGGCACTGGGCAGCGTGGTGCCCTTCGATGTTTTCACCCGTGTGGCGCGCTCCGAGTGGGACACCCTGCTGTTCTTCTACGGAGTGGTGATGTCGGTGGGCGGCCTCGGCTTCATGGGCTACCTGAGCCTGTTGTCCGAGACACTCTACGCGGGCTGGGACCCAGTCTGGGCCAATATCGTGCTGGGCATGATCTCGGCGGTGGTCGACAACATCCCGGTGATGTTCGCAGTGATCTCCATGGAACCCGACATGTCCCTGGGCAACTGGTTGCTGATCACCCTGACCGCCGGTGTCGGCGGCAGTCTGCTGTCGGTGGGCTCCGCCGCCGGCGTGGCCTTGATGGGTCAGGCACGCGGCATCTACACCTTTGCCGGCCACATGCGCTGGGCACCGGTCATCGCCCTGGGCTATGCGGCCAGTGTGGTGGCGCACATGCTGATCAACGCCGAGAGTTTCGCGATCTTCCACTGATGGCCTCGGCACGGTCCGCCGCCCGGTCTGCCGGGCGGCGCGACGCACTCAGGAATGCAGCCGTTTCTCGATGTCCTCCAGAATGCCGGGATCATCGATGGTCGATGGGACGGCGTAGTCCTCGCCATCGGCGATGTCGCGCAGCACCCGCCGCAGGATCTTGCCGGAACGTGTCTTGGGCAGGCGCTCGACGATCTCGGCACGCTGAAAGCAGGCCACCGCGCCGATCCGCTGACGCACCATCTCGACCAACGCGTCTTCCAGGTCATCGGCCGCGATGGTCGCGCCATCCTTGAGCAACACCAGACCAACGGGGACCTGGCCGCGCAACTCATCGCGCACGCCGATCACGCAGCACTCTGCCACGGCCGGATGCGCCGCCACCACCTCCTCCATCTCGCCGGTGGACAGGCGATGGCCCGCCACATTGATCACGTCATCCATGCGCCCCATGATGAAGACGTTGCCCTGTGCATCGCGGTAACCGCCATCCCCCGAGTAGTAGTAGCCGGGCACGGGATCCAGATAGGCGTGGCGAAAACGCGCATCATCGCCCCAGATGGTGGTCAGACACCCAGGCGGCAACGGCAGGCGAACCGCCACCTGCCCCTGCTCGCCGGGGTTTGCGGGCTGGCCGCTGGCATCCAGGATGGCCACATCGAACCCCGGCGTGGGCACACCGGCCGAGCCGGGCTGCGTCGGCAGCTTCTCGATCCCCACCGGATTGCAGCAGATGGCCCAGCCGGTCTCGGTCTGCCACCAGTGGTCCAGTATCGGCAGGCCGGTCTTGTCGCTCAGCCACGCATGGGTGGTGGGATCCAGGCGTTCGCCAGCCAGCAGGATGCGTTTCAGGCAGCGGATGTCATACCGGGACAGCTCCTCTGCCTCGGGGTCTTCCTTGCGCACGGCGCGGAACGCCGTCGGGGCGGTGAACAGCACATTGACGCCATGTTCGGCACAGACGCGCCAGAAGGCCCCGGCATCCGGGGTCTTCACCGGCTTGCCCTCGTAGAGGATGGTGGTGCATCCGGTGATCAGCGGGCCATAGACGATATAGCTGTGGCCCACCACCCAGCCCACATCCGAGGCGGCCCAGAACACATCACCGGGGCTGGCGTCATAGACCACCGCCATGCTGTAGCGCATGGCCACGGCATGGCCGCCATTGTCGCGCACCACCCCCTTCGGCTTGCCGGTGGTGCCGGACGTATACAGAATGTACAGCGGATCCGTCGCGCGCACCGGCACCGGCTCGACGGCCTGGCCGGCGGCCTCGAGCCCGGCCCAGTCGAAGTCCCGACCGGCCTGCAGCTCGGCATTGGCCTGTGGCCGCGCGCAGACGATGCACGCCTCCGGCTGGTGGACGGACTCTTCCAGGGCCGCATCCACCAGCGGCTTGTAGGCGATGACGCGATCCACCTCGATCCCGCAGGAAGCCGTCAGCAAGACCCTGGGCTTGGCATCGTCGATGCGCACCGCCAGTTCGTGCGCCGCGAAACCACCAAACACCACCGAATGGATGGCCCCCAGCCGGGCACAAGCCAGCATGCCGATCACCGCCTCCGGGATCATCGGCATGTACAGGATCACCCTGTCACCCGGCCCCACGCCCTTGTCGCGCAGCGCCCCGGCAAAATGTGCGACCCGTGCGGTCAGCTCGGCATAGGTGAAGCGCTGAATCGTGCCCGTGACGGGGGAATCATGGATGAGCGCCAGCTGATCGCCCCGCCCGGCCCGGACCTGCGCATCGAGCGCCAGGTCGGCGGTGTTGAGCCTGCCGTCGGGAAACCAATCATGGTGGCCATCCGCACGCCGCGACAAAATGGTCTCGGGAGCCTCGAACCAGTCGATCCAGGACGCCTTGTCCCGCCAGAAGGCCTCCGGCTGTTCGATGGACGCTGAGTAGGTCTCTGGGTAACGCATCGGGGCACCACTGCTGTTGTCTGGGTAATCGATGCCCTCAATGTCGAATGTGACGGGGCGCTTCGCCAGACGACGATAGGCTAAGGAGAGTGCCAGGGGGATGTCATACTCCCCCGCAATATCAGCCGCATGTTAAGGTCAGAAGCTGCCTTGTCAGTTTACTCGTCCCGATGGAGACCCCATGTCGAGCAAGATCTACTGCGTCGCCAGCTTCAAGCCCAAGCCCGGCCAGGAAGCCGCCGCCTTCGCCGCCCTGCAGGCGCTGGAACCGAACACCCATCGCGAGGACGGCTGCCTGCGCTACACCGTGACGCGGCGCATCGAGAGCCCCTTCGCCCAGGGCGACAGCTACCCCATCGTCTTCCACGAGACCTGGGCCAACCGCGAGGCCTTCGAGGCGCATTGCCAGCGCCGCGAGATCCAGGCGTTCTTCGAGGAACAGGTAGAGTCGCCGGAGGGCGTGATCGAGGACGCCAATGTCTGCGTCTACAGCGATGAGCCCGCCGAGTTCGATGCCCCCGCCCTGACATCCTGAGCGGTGCGGCATCAGGCATGACAACCCCGCGACAGGAGACAGACCGTGACGGTCATTCGAGTCGAGGATCTGTCCAAGGTCTATGACAGCGGCTTCCAGGCCCTGAAAGGCATCGACCTGGACATTCAGCGCGGCGAGATCTTCGCCCTGCTGGGCCCCAACGGGGCCGGCAAGACCACCCTGATCAGCGTGATCTGCGGCCTGGTCAATGCCAGCGGTGGCCGGGTGCTGGTGGACGGCCACGACAACGTGACCGACTACCGCGAGGCCCGCTCGCGCATCGGCCTGGTGCCCCAGGAGCTGACCGGCGAGGCCTTCTCCACGGTCTGGGACACGGTCAGTTTCAGTCGTGGCCTGTTCGGCAAGCCCGCCTCGCCGCTGCACATCGAGAAGACGCTGCGCTCGCTGAGCCTCTGGGAAAAGCGCCGCAATAAGCTGATGACGCTGTCCGGAGGCATGAAACGCCGGGTGCTGATCGCCAAGGCTCTGGCCCATGAGCCGCAGATCCTCTTCCTCGACGAGCCCACCGCCGGCGTCGACGTCGAGCTGCGCCGCGACATGTGGGAGGTGGTGCGCCAGCTCCGCGAGAATGGCGTGACCATCATCCTCACCACCCACTACATCGAGGAAGCCGAGGAAATGGCCGACCGTATCGGCGTGATTCGCGCCGGTGAGCTGGTGCTGGTGGAGGAAAAGCGCGAGCTGATGCGCAAGCTGGGCAGCAAGGCCCTGACCCTGCATCTCTGCGAGCCGCTGTCACGCATCCCCGAGGCCCTGGCCGACCATGACCTGACGCTTGCCGAAGACGGCCATGCCCTGGTGTATACCTACGATGCCTCGCGTCAGGGTGACCCGGAGGGCGACCCGGCGGCCATCGCCGAACTGCTGGCGGCTCTGCAGGCCGCCGGCATCCACTTCAAGGACCTGCACACCCGGCAGAGCTCCCTGGAGGAAATCTTCGTCAGCCTGGTGCAGGAGAGCGCATGAACTTCCGATCCGTGAAGACCCTCTACGCCGCCGAGATGGCTCGCAGCCTGCGCACGGTACTGCAGAGCATCGTCTCGCCGGTCATCTCCACCTCGCTTTATTTCGTGGTCTTCGGCGCGGCCATCGGCACCCGCATCAGCGAGGTGGACGGCGTCAGCTACGGCGCCTTCATCGTGCCCGGGCTGATCATGCTGATGCTGCTCACCCAGAGCGTGTCCAATGCCTCCTTCGGCATCTTCTTCCCGCGCTTCACCGGCACCATCTACGAGATCCTCTCGGCGCCGGTGTCCTACTTCGAGGTGGTGCTCGGCTATGTCGGCGCGGCGGCCACCAAGTCGATCGTGCTGGGGCTGATCGTGCTGATCACCGCCCGCCTCTTCGTGCCCTTCGAGATCGCGCATCCCTTGATGATGCTGCTGTTCCTGGTGCTGACCTCGCTGACCTTCAGCCTGCTGGGCTTCATCATCGGCATCTGGGCCGACGGCTTCGAAAAGCTGCAACTGGTGCCGCTGCTGGTCATCACGCCACTGACTTTCCTGGGCGGAACCTTCTATTCCATCGACATGCTGCCGCCCGCCTGGCAGATCGTGACCCTGGCCAACCCGGTGGTCTATCTGGTCAGCGGCTTTCGCTGGAGCTTCTACGGCATGGGCGACGTCAGCATCTGGGCCAGCCTGGGCATGATCGCCCTCTTCCTGGCCCTCTCGCTGGCCGTGGTCAACTGGATCTTTCGTAGCGGCTACGGCCTCAAGCCGTAAGCGCCCCACGATGACGCGGCCGGGCCTGTCTGCATCATTCGGGGCAGCCCCGGCCGGGGATGATGCGGTATCATCGCCGGCCGTCATCCGCGAGCCGCGAGGTCTTCATGCCCATCCTGCACAGCATCATTCACCGCATCGACACATCCGGCGAACAGGGCGCGCGCGTCGTGCCGGCGGAAGGCGAGCTTGCGGCCTCCGCGACCCTCGATGACCTGCTCGCCGAACTCAACACCGCCTATCACGCCAAGGCCAAGGACTGGGGACAGTTCAGCGACGACACCTCATCCCGCCTGCCCGGCGCCCTGGCCAACTTCCTCGACGGTGAGCTGGACTTCACCACCCTGACCCGCGAGCTGGCCAGCGCCATCGCCCCGCTGATCGATGCCCACCTGCCGCTGGGCGGCCATCTGCTGATCATCGATCATCACAAGGGCGAGTCCCGCTACCTGCTCATGGCCCTGCTGCACCAGCGCGACGGCTTCGGCATCGGCGATCATCTCGACATCGTGCCCAGCCCGCAGCTGAACCTGGCGCAGATGACGCTGGGCGCCAGGATCGACATCTCCCAGTGGCGTCAGGGCAACGCCTCGCACCCGTATCTCTCCTACACCCGGGATCGCGGCGGCCGCAAGCTCGCCGATGCCTTCGCCGAGGTGCTCGGCGCCAGCCAGCCGGTGGACACACCCCAGGAAACCCGCACCCTGCTCAAGGCCTTCAGCGATTACGTGGAAAGTGCTGACATGCCCGAGGAAACCAGCCGCGAGAAGACCGACGCCCTGATCGGCTACGCCAGCGAACAGGCCAGCCGCGGCGAGCCCATGACCCTGGACGAACTCTCGGAAGTCGTCGACGAACAGCAACCCAAGGCCTTCTACGACCACATCCGCAACAGCGACTACGGCCTGTCACCGGAAATCCCCCCGGACAAGCGCACCCTCAAGGCCTTCAAACGCTTCACCGGCCGCGCCGCCGGCGTCTCCATCAGCTTCGACTCCCACCTGCTCGGCGCCGCCGTGGAGTACGACGAGGAAAACGACCGGCTGATCATCAAGCAGGTACCCCAGGGACTGCGCAAGCAGTTGAAGAAGGGGGAGTAGGATGAGCCGTAAGCCGTAAGCCGTAAGTCAAGGGCAAGAAGGAAGAGGGAAGAGGGAAGAGGGAAGAGGGAAGAGGGAAGAGGGAAGATGCCAGGGTTTGTGGTGTCAAGGGTTTTCTTCCAGGCGCGAAGCGCCGTTCTTCCTTCTTCAAGCGGCGCCAGCCGCGTTCTTACCTCTTCAAGGCGCGTAGCGCCGTTCTTCCAGCTTCAAGCTCACTCCCCTAGCGTTGACTGAGCGCCAGCTTCACCCCCAACCCCACAAACACCCCGCCCAGGCCTTTTTCCAGCCAGCGGCCGAGTCGCTTCTGGCTCTGCATGGCGCGGGCGATGCGGGCGCCAAGCAACACCAGCGGCGGTTCGATGGCGGCGGCGACGGCAATAATCAGGGCGCCGTGGAAGGCGAGCTGCAGCGCGGCCGGGCCGGCTCCCGGCACCACGAACTGGGGCAGGAAGGCCAGGAAGAAGATGGCCACCTTGGGGTTGAGTGCCGAGACCAGGATGCCCTGGCGGTAGATGGCGCCGGCTTTCGGTGTGCTGGCCACGCTGACGTCGGGCGCATCGCCGCTGTCGCGGCTCAACAGGATCTGCAGCCCCAGCCAGATCAGGTAGGCGGCCCCCACCCACTTGACCAGCGAGAAGGCCAGCGCCGAGGTGGCGAGTATCGCCGACAGGCCCAGCGCCGCCATGGCCACATGCAATGCCGCCCCGCTCCACACACCGAACATGGCCGCCACGCCACCACGTCGCCCATGCCGCGCCGTCTGGCCGAGAATGAAGGCCATGTCCGGTCCCGGCGACAGGTTCAACAGGACCGCGGTCGAGAGAAAGGCCATCCAGTGGGCAAGGGAATAGGTCAGCATGGCGCTCGAGCTCCGGTGGTGATCAGACAAGCTGCACGTACCTCGAGCTTGCCTGCCCGGCCAGGTCCGGGCAAGTGGTGTTGCACCCGCGAAGGCCAGGGCCAGCCGCCCCACTCTGCGCCCCACAAGGATGCATCCGGGCCTGTTGACGCCTCCGCATGGTGCAGTACAACATGAAAAAGCGGCGATCCAGTTACTGAATCACCGCTTCGGAATTTTCCAACTTATTGTTTTTGTTGATTCATTTCTATCCTGGCATGCTTTTCGGATAGTAAAAGGTGTGAGCTGGCGTGCTCCTCTTGTCCCCTTCGGGGGACATTTTTTTATGGGTGGCCGGAAAACCGGCGACCGAATTCGCTGTCGTTGTTGGTGTTCATGAAACGCCATATCGGCGACATCAACAATCATACCTTGGTGGCAATTTTCACCCTGCCGCCCTTCCCTGCCTTTCCACTCCACCCGGGATCAGGCTGTATTGCCCTGCGTGTCTGGCCCGGGGAAGATTGTCGCCGCTCGCTACTATCCGTACACTCGTTTGAATTTCGCTCCTTCTTCCTGCGAGGCAATTCATGGCGTTCGACAGCAGCGCGACCTATGTCGCCACCGAGTCCCTGAAACAGGCGGTCAACGCCGCGGTCACCCTGCAGCGCCCGCTGCTGATCAAGGGCGAGCCCGGCACCGGCAAGACATTGCTGGCCGAGGAACTGGCGGCTTCCCTGGACACCCAGCTGATCACCTGGCATATCAAGTCGACCACCAAGGCCGCCCAGGGCCTCTACGAATACGATGCCGTCAGCCGGCTGCGCGACTCGCAGCTGGGCATCGAGGGCGTCGAGAACGTGGCCAACTACCTGCACCCCGGCAAGCTGTGGGAGGCCTTCACCAGCGACCAGCGCGTGGTGCTGCTGATCGACGAGATCGACAAGGCGGATATCGAGTTCCCCAACGACCTGCTGCAGGAACTCGACCGCATGGAGTTCCACGTCTACGAGACCGGCGAGACCATCCGGGCCCGGCACCGCCCGGTGGTGGTGATCACCTCCAACAACGAGAAGGAACTGCCCGACGCCTTCCTGCGCCGCTGTTTCTTCCACTACATCGACTTTCCCGACAGGGCGACCATGCAGTCCATCGTCGATGTGCACTTCCCGGACATCGCCCCCCAGCTGGTCAGCCGCGCCCTGGAAGTCTTCTTCGAGCTGCGCGAGGCGCCGGGGCTAAAGAAGAAGCCCTCGACCTCGGAGCTGGTCGACTGGCTGAAGCTGCTGATGGCCGATGAGCTGGCCCAGGAGACCCTGCACCAGCGCGACCCCGCCAGTGCCCTGCCACCCATGGCCGGGGCCCTGGTCAAGAACGAGCAGGACACCCAGTTGCTCGAGCGTCTGGCCTTCATGATGCGTCGGCAGAGGCGCTGAGCGCCATGTTCATCGGCCTGTTCGAATCCCTGCGGCACTTCGAGGTGCCGGTATCGCTGCGCGAACTGCTCGACCTCAATGCGGCGCTCGAGCACGACGTCGTGTTCGCCGACCTCGATGCCTTCTATCATCTCGCGCGCACCGTGATGATCAAGGACGAGCGACATTTCGACCGTTTCGATCGCGCCTTCGCCGCCTGGCTGGAAGGCGTGCAGGCGCAGGATGCCTCAATCGACGCCCTGATCCCGGATGACTGGCTGCGCCGCGAGTTCGAGAAACAGCTCAGCGAGGCAGAGAAGGCACAGGTCGAGTCGCTGGGCGGTCTGGATGCCCTGCTCGAGACCTTCAAGCAGCGCCTCGAGGAGCAGAAGGAGCACCATGCCGGCGGCAACAAGTGGATCGGCACCGGCGGCACCAGCCCCTTCGGTGCCCATGGTTACCATCCCGAGGGGATCCGCATCGGCCAGGACGGCTCCCGCCACCGCCGCGCCGCCAAGGTCTGGGACGAGCGCCGCTACCGCGACTATGACGCCGACCGCGAGCTCGGCACCCGCAACATCAAGATGGCGCTAAGGCGGCTGCGGCGCTTTGCCCGCCAGGGAGCGGCGGAAGAGTTCGATGTCGACACCACGATTCGCGATACCGCGCGCAACGGCGGGCTGCTCAGCGTGCGCATGCGCCCCGAGCGCCGCAATGCCGTGAAAGTGCTGCTGTTCCTCGATGTGGGCGGCTCCATGGATGACCACATCCGTGACTGCGAGGCGCTGTTCTCCGCCGCCCGCGCCGAGTTCAAGCACCTCGAGCACTTCTATTTCCACAACTGCCTGTATGAAGGCGTATGGCGCTCCAATGACGCCTGGCAGTCGCGCCATCACCAGGCACGCCTGCCCACCCGGGAGCTGCTCAACACCTATGGCGCCGACTATCAGGTGATCGTGGTCGGCGATGCCGCCATGTCGCCCTTCGAGATTACTCATCCCTGGGGCAGCGTCGAACACATGAACGACGAGCCCGGCGCCGTCTGGCTGCAGCGCCTGACCCACGCCTTCCCCAGACTGGTGTGGCTGAACCCCATGCCGCGTCGTCACTGGGAGTACACGCACTCCACCCGGTTGATCCGCGAGTTGATCGAGGACCGCATGTATCCGATGACGCTGGCGGGGCTGGAGGACGCCATGACGGAGCTCACCAGATGAATCAGCGCTTCCCGGCCTGGCCGTCACACCGCCCGATAGCCATTTTGGGCTATATCGATAAAGAATAGCCTTTAATGGCTATAATTCGATGGTATAGCTTATTTGGGCTATAATGTGAGCCACATTCCCGTGGATGCCTGATCATGACGCAAGCCATTGCGGTGCTGACCGGCGATATCATCGACTCTCGCGGCCTGGATGACAGCCAGGCCCTGTTCGCGGTGCTGGACGAGACCCTCGAGCGCCTGGCCCGGACCCATGACGGCCGCTTCGAGCGCTTCCGCGGCGATGGCTTTCAACTGGCCCTACCCGAGCCCGCCGCGGCCCTGGAAGCCGCCGTGATGCTGCGCGCCGGACTGATCCGCCAGGGTCACGACCAACGCTGGGATGCGCGCATCGCCATCGCCGTGGGCGAGGATGACTGGCAGCCCGAGGCGCCCCTGGCGGCCGCCGATGGGCCCGTCTTCGTGGCATCGGGACAGGGGCTCGACGGGATGGCGGAGGACACCCACCTCAGCCTGACGCGCCCGGATGCCGAGCCCGACCCGGGCCTCGACCTGCTGTTGCGCTATGTCGATGAGCTGATCGAGGGCTGGACGACACACGCCGCCGAGATTTCCCACCTGCGACTGTGGCACGATGAATCCCAGCAGGCCCTGGCCAGGCGCCTGGGCATTCGCCAGCCCAGCGTGCACAAGCGGCTGCGTACCGCGCGCTGGGCGCTGCTCGGCGATACACTGGCCTACTTCCGCGAACGACTGGCCATGGAGGGCTCGACCCGATGACCACCGCACCCCTGCTCGGCTTGCTGCTGGCGCATCTGCTGGGCGACTTCCTGCTGCAGCCGAAACACTGGGTCGAATCCCGCCAGCAGGACGGCATCCGCTCCACGGCCCTCTATCTGCATGCCGGCCTGCACGGTCTGCTGATGCTGCCGGTACTGGGCCTGGCGGGGGCCGGCGTGGGCTTCGCCATCTTGGCGGCGCTGGTGGTGGCCATCACTCACTGGCTGATCGACCTGGGCAAGGCGCAACTGGCAGCGGACAAGCTGCGCTGGTTCCTGCTCGACCAGGCCCTGCACGTGCTGGTGCTGGTGGCCGTCTGGGCCGTCTGGCTGGACGACAGCGCCCCGCTGCAGGCCGCCGCGGCCTGGCTCACCCGCCCCGAGACCCTGGGCCTGCTACTGACCTATCTGATCGTCACGCGGCCGCTGTCGCTGGCCATCGCACTGGCCCTGCGGCCCTGGAGTCAGGATGTCAGTGACCAGGGCACCCTGGTGGCGGCCGGGGCGCGCATCGGCATGCTCGAACGGCTGCTGGTGCTGACCCTGGTGCTGCAGCACGAACTGATCGCCGTGGGCTTCCTGCTGACCGCCAAGTCGGTGCTGCGCTACGGCGACCTGCGCGAACGCAAGGAGCGCAAGCTCACCGAGTACGTGCTGCTGGGCACGCTGCTGAGCGTCTCCCTGACGCTGGTGATCGGCCTGCTGGCGCGCTCGCTGATCTGGGGCGGCTGACACATGCGGCGCGCCTGGCTGATGCATTCGGCACCCGCGCGGTTAACGCTGCTGCTGGCACTGACGGCCGGGCTGGCCGGCTGCCAGGGCGAGCTGCCCGCACATCAGCAAGCCCGCGACGGCTATCGGGTCGATCACCGCCATGCGTCCAGCGCCCACAACAGCCGCGTGCACTATCTGATCCTGCATTACACCGACGAGGATCAGGCCCGCTCCCTCGAGGTGCTTTCCGGTCCTCACGTCAGCAGCCATTACCTGCTGCCGGCCGAGCCCGATGAGCGACACGTCTTCCAGCTGGTCGAGGAGTCACGCCGCGCCTGGCATGCCGGCGTCAGCGCCTGGGGCGAGCGGCGTCACCTGAATGACACCTCACTGGGCATCGAGATCGTCAACCAGGGCCCGGCGCTGACCGCTCCCGAGCTGCTGAAGCGGCTGGACGCCCCGACCCCGCCGGACCTGCGCTGGGCGCCGTATTCCGCGGCCCAGGTCGAGACGCTGATCGCGCTGCTGCGCGATTTGATCGAACGCCACGACATCGAGCCCGTCAATGTGCTGGCCCACTCCGATGTGGCGCCCAAGCGCAAGATCGACCCCGGCCCGGCCTTTCCCTGGCAGCGCCTGCACGACGCCGGCATCGGCGCCTGGCCGGATGACGAGGCCGTGGCGCGCTACACCCGACGCTTCAGGCAGTCGCCGCCGGATCTGGCGACCCTGCAATCGGCACTGGCCGCATGGGGGTATGCGGTGACGCCGAGCGGCCAGCTCGATGAGCGCACCCGCGCCGTGCTGCGGGCCTTCCAGATGCACTTTCGCCCCGCCGACTATCGCGGCTATCCGGATGTCGACACGGCCGCCCGGCTCTGGGCTCTGCTGGAAGGCTACCGGCCCGACGCGCTGGAGGCTCTGCAGCAGCCGAGTGCGGCAGGCCAGGAGACGGACTGACGCCTCAAGCCCGCGGGTAGTGAATCACGTCATGAAAACGGGCCGGCGCCTCCCCGGCATTGCGATAGGCATGCGGCTGGTCCGCCGCAAAGCGCCGCCCTTCCCCGGCCTCCAGACGCTGCCACTGATCCCCCAGTCTGAGCTCCAGCTGTCCCTCGATGACCACCAGGTGCTCGACCACCCCGGGGGCGTGAGGATCCGACTCGCTGACCGCCCCCGGCGCCAGGCTGACCACCAGCCACTCGAAATGATGCTCGGGATCGTAGGCGAACAGCGGCGCCACCTGCATGCCGGCCTCATCCGTCATGCGCACCGCCTCACTGCCCGCCGCCAGCGTCTCGCCCGTCACCGGCTCGGCCAGCCCCGCCTCGGCGCCCAGCAGACGCGACAACGACACCCGAAAGCCACTCGCCAGCTTCCACAGCGTCGCCACCGTCGGGCTCGACTCACCCCGCTCGATCTGCCCCAGCATCGCCTTGCTGACCCCGGTCTCCCGCGAGGTACGATCCAGGCTCCAACCCTGCTGCTGACGCAACAACCGCAACGTCGCCGCAATATGCCGACCAATATCTTCCATCGCTTCTATCCCCTCGCAACGCCCTTTCTTCCCTCTTCCCTCTTCCCTCTTCCCTCTTCCCGTTTGTGCGCCATAACGCACGATGCTATCTTGCCCGCCTGCGTCACTTGTGCGCTATAACGTCCATGATCCCCGGGAGCCCGTCACATGTCCAGCCAGACTCCATCCCGCGCGCGCCACCTGCTCGGCGATACCACGCTGTCCACCATCACGGCAGGCTTCATCGCGGTGTTGATCGGCTATACCAGCTCGGCGGTGATCATCTTCCAGGCAGCCGAGGCGGCGGGCGCCACCCAGGCACAGATCGGCTCCTGGATGTGGGCGCTGGGCATCGGCTCCGGGCTGACCACCATCGTTTTTTCCTGGCGCTATCGCATGCCGCTGTTGACCGCCTGGTCGACACCGGGCGCCGCCCTGCTGGCCACCAGCCTGCCCGGCGTGCCCATGAGCGATGCCATCGGCGCCTTCATGTTCTCGGCACTGCTGATCACACTGTGCGGCGTCACCGGGCTCTTCGAGCGCGTCATGCACCGCCTGCCGCGCGCCCTGGCCTCGGCCCTGCTGGCGGGAGTGCTGCTGCGCTTCGGGCTGGACCTGTTCCTCGCCATGGAGCAGCAACTGAGCCTGCCGCTGGCCATGTGCGGCGCCTATCTGGCAGGCAAGCGTTTCTGGCCGCGCTACGCCATCCCGGGCGTGCTGCTGGTCGGCGTGGTGATGGCGATGTTCATGGGCAGCCTGCACCTGGGCGACGTCACCCCGGCGCTGGCGCGTCCGGACGCCATCCTGCCGAGCCTGTCCTGGCAGGCGCTGATCGGCGTCGGCGTGCCGTTGTTCGTGGTCACCATGGCCTCCCAGAATCTGCCGGGTATCGCCGCCATCCGCGCCGCCGGCTATGCGCCACCCATCTCGCCGCTGATCAGTGGCACCGGCCTGACCACCCTGCTGCTGGCACCCTTCGGCGGCTTTGCGCTGAACCTGGCGGCCATCAGTGCCGCCGTCTGCCAGGGCCCGGAGGCGCATGCCGAGCCACAGCGTCGCTATGCCGCGGGCATCGCCGCCGGTGTCTTCTACCTGATTCTGGGACTGTTCGGCGCCACCGTGACCTCGCTGTTCGCCGCCTTCCCGGCCGAACTGGTGATGGCCGTGGCCGGGCTCGCGCTGCTGCCGACCCTGGGCGCCGGCCTGGCGGATGCACTGGGCAGCAGCGAGCATCGCGACGCCGCCCTGGTCACCTTCCTGATCACCGCCTCCGGCATCAGCCCCGGCGGCATCGGGGCCGCCTTCTGGGGACTCGTCGGCGGGCTGGTTAGCCTCTGGGTGTTGCAACAGCGCCACTGAGTGATCGCAGCGCGCTCGCCGGATGGGCAGCCACGTCACAGCCTGATAGGCTCATGGCCAGCCCCGGGCCAGGCCCGGGGCCCGACATCCCGCCGCGATGCCGAGGAGACAAGCCATGCCGCAACCCCGACTGACGACCTGCCAGGGCGCCGAGATCACCCCCTACCTGGAAGGGCTCGCCGACCTGCGCATTCGCGTGTTCCGCGACTACCCCTATCTCTACGACGGTGATCCGGCCTATGAGGCCGAGTATCTCAAGCGCTATGCCGAGAACCCGCGCAGCCTCTTCGTGCTGGCGCTGGATGGCGAGCGGCTGGTCGGCGCCTCCACGGCCCAGCCGCTGAGCGATGAGGTCGAGGAATTCCGCGCGCCCTTCGAGGCCCAGGGCTACCGGGTCGCCGATGTCTTCTATTACGGCGAGTCGGTGCTGCTGCCCGAGTATCGCGGACACGGCCTCGGGCATGCCTTCATGGATGCCCGCGAGCAGCACGCCGAGGCCGCCGGCTATGCCTGGGTGGCCTTCTGTGCCGTGGAGCGCCCGGCGGATCATCCCCTCAAGCCGGCAGACTACCGCCCGCTGCATGACTTCTGGCAGGGGCGCGGCTACCAGCGACACCCCGAACTGGCTACCAGCTTTGCCTGGAAGGACGTCGGACACACCGAGGAGACCGACAAGCCCATGGTGTTCTGGCTCAATCGCATCGACAACATTCGGGAGGCGTCAGCATGACGCGTCACTCGCTACGGGTCGCCACCGCCCAGTACCCCATCGAGGCCTTCGATGACATTGAGTCCTTTCGTCACAAGGCCGCACGCTGGGTGCGTGACGCCGCCAGCCGGGGCGCCGAACTGCTGGTATTTCCGGAGTACGGCGGCATGGAACTGACCTCATTGCTGCCCGAGGCCGAACGCGACGATATCCGGGCTCAGCGCCACGGCCTGCAGGCCTGGCGGGAGGTCTTCCACGAGACCTGGCGGGAGCTGGCCATGACGCATGGCGTGACCCTGCTGGCGCCCTCACTGCCCTGGGCCATCGGTGACGATCACTTCGTCAATCGCGCCTGGCTGTTCACCCCGGATGGCCGCTTCGACCATCAGGACAAACAACTGATGACGCGCTTCGAGCGGGGGGACTGGGGCATCTCGCCGGGTGACGGCCTGCGCGTCTTCGACACCCCGGCGGGTAAACTGGGCGTACTGATCTGCTACGACAGCGAGTTTCCGCTGCTGGCCCGGGCGCTGATCGACGCCGGTGCCGAACTGCTGCTGGTACCCAGCTGCACCGACACCCAGGCCGGCTATCAGCGCGTGCGCCTGAGCTCCCAGGCCCGCGCCATCGAGCAGCAGGTAGCGGTGGTTCATTCGCCGACCATCGGCGAGGCCCTGTGGTCGCCGGCGGTGGACATCAATATCGGCCATGCCGCCGTCTACACGCCCTGCGATCACGGCTTCCCGCCGGACGGCATCCTGGTGCAGAGCGCCGACGCCACGCCGGGCTGGCAGTTCGCCACCCTCGACCTGACCACCATCGCCGCACTGCGCGACACCGGCCAGGTCGACAACCATGCCGACTGGCTGCGTCAGGCCCAGCGGCTTGCCGATGGCATCGAGGTACGCCAGCTGGTCTAGGCATCCCGGCTCCTTTTGCCGCCATCCTCGCCAGGTCGTACAATGCCGCTTTAGGCACTTCTGATAGCCACAAACCAACAAGCTCTCACGGACCCCTCATGCGCGCCAGTCAACTGTTGATCGCCACTCTGAAGGAAACCCCCGCCGACGCCGATATCGTCAGTCATCAGTTGATGCTGCGCGCGGGAATGATTCGTCGCCTCAACGCCGGCCTCTATACCTGGCTGCCGCTGGGTCTGCGTACTCTGCGCAAGGTCGAGAACATCGTCCGCGAGGAGATGAATCGTGCCCATGCCCAGGAAGTGCTGATGCCGGCCATTCAGCCGGCCGAGCTGTGGCAGGAATCCGGCCGCTGGGATCAGTACGGCAACCTGCTGCTGCGCATCCGCGACCGGCACGACCGCGACTTCTGCTATGGCCCGACCCACGAGGAAGTCATCACCGACCTGGTGCGCAACGAGATCCGCTCCTACAAGCAGGTGCCCTCGAACTTCTACCAGATCCAGACCAAGTTCCGCGACGAGACGCGCCCGCGCTTCGGCGTGATGCGCGCCCGCGAGTTCATCATGAAGGACGCTTACTCCTTCGATGTCGACCAGGCCGGCCTGCAGCGTTCCTACGACGCCATGTACGACGCCTATGTGCGCATCTTCACGAGGCTGGGGCTGGACTTCCGTGCCGTGGAAGCCGACAACGGCGACATCGGAGGCAGCGGCTCCCACGAATTCCAGGTGCTGGCCGAGTCCGGCGAAGACGCCGTGATCTTCTCCACCGAGTCCGACTACGCCGCCAACATCGAGAAGGCCGAGGCCCTGCCGGCGCCCCTGGGCGAGACGCCCGAGCGCCCTGCCCCGCAGGAAAGCCTGGAGCTGGTCGACACGCCAGATGTGAAGACCATCGCGGCGCTGGTCGAGAAGCACAACCTGCCCATCGAGAAGACCATCAAGACGCTGATGGTCAAGGGCAGCGAAGGTGGCCTCGTCGCCCTGCTGGTGCGCGGCGACCACGAGCTCAACGAGGTCAAGGCCGAGAACCTGCCCGAGGTGGCCGCACCACTGACCATGGGCACCGAGGAAGAAATCCGCGCCGCCGTGGGCGCCGGCCCCGGCTCGCTGGGCCCGGTCAACCTCGACATGCCGCTGGTCATCGACCGCAGCGTGGCGCTGATGAGCGACTTCGGCGCCGGCGCCAACATCGAGGACAAGCACTACTTCGGCATCAACTGGGAGCGTGACGTCGCCCTGCCCAAGGTCGCCGACCTGCGCAACGTCGTCGAAGGCGACCCCTCGCCGGACGGCAAGGGCACCCTGGCCATCGCCCGCGGCATCGAGGTCGGCCACGTCTTCCAGCTGGGCACCAAGTACTCCACGGCGATGAACGCCACCGTGCTGGACGAAAACGGCAAGACAGTGCCGCTGCTGATGGGTTGCTACGGCATCGGCGTAACCCGCGTGGTCGCCGCCGCCATCGAGCAGAACCACGACGACGCCGGCATCATCTGGCCCGACGCCATCGCCCCCTACAACGTCGCCCTGGTGCCGATGAACGCCCACAAGTCGCAGCGCGTGCGCGACGAGAGCGAACGCCTCTACCAGGCCTTCAGCGACGCCGGTATCGACGTGCTGCTCGACGACCGCGACCTGCGCCCCGGCGTGCGCTTCGCCGACCAGGAACTGATGGGCATCCCCCATCGCATCGTCATCGGCGACCGCAGCCTCGACAACGGCGAGCTGGAATACAAGGGCCGGCGCGACAGCGAAGCCACCATGATCCCGATCGACGACATCGTCAGCGTGCTGAAAGACAAGATCGCCAGTTGATCCGATAGCGACGCTTCACCGCGTCAGACGTAAAGAACCCGCCGACCTCGAGCACACACTCGAGACCGGCGGGTTCTTTCCTGAATGACAAAGCCCAACTGCATTACCCAGGGATTTGTTGACTCTCACTGCGTTGGGGTTCAAAAGTGTTCCTTCAGGACACCTTCAAGCTGCTCAATGTCATTTGCCGATAGGTTCATGCTTTCCATATCTTCATTTCTCCTTTGAGCACAGCAGAAGATACAGCCGACACAAGCCACTTGTTAGAATGCATAAAACGTTCACGTCTCAGGCGCCATTGCCTAATGGTTTTCAATACGCCCCTTCAATCGCATAACACCACCCTTAGCTGGAGTAACGACTGTGTTCGCCTCCATAGAATAAAAATCCAGCACATGAACGATAGTACTTCCAATGTGCTCCTGCCAAGAGAGCAGCACTAGATTGTCACGGATTTTAACTGCCTCGTATTCGACGGTATCTGAAAAACCGACATTGTCGCCCGACACGATTTCAACCGTTAGCTCATGCTCTGAATGGACCGTAATCCGCGGTGTAAAAGGCTGAAAATTGATCTCCATCACTTGGCCAGCATCAAGTGGCGATGTGGCTTTCGTGGCCATTTTATCCCCCTGGTTCTGAAAACAACGATTTAAGAAGCAGCTTGCAGTGGCGTCCGGTGGACGGCCGACAGGCCGGGAATGAATTCAAGCGGATTATTAAGCATTGATCTGGCGAAAGAATCCAGCCTCATCCCGGACACCTACTCGGTTTCCATCAGGATCGCTTATGTTGATCGTCCTGCCCCAAGCGCTTTCTTTGATGGCAGCCTCGATGCCCCATGCTCTAATTCTTGCCAAGGCTTCCTCCAGATCATCGACGTTGAAACGCAGTTTGAAGCTTCCCTCTACAGGTGACTTGACGCCGTCCTTTGCTTTACCTCCTTGCTCAACCATCAAGTAGCCATCACCATACTCAAGGCAGGTTAGCCTAAAACCATCCTCGTTTTTTTCGAACAGCTGACGCAAGCCAAAGAGGTCTCGATAGAACGCCACACACTCCTCGAAATTTTCCGTATTCAGAATTATGCCGTAGCGGGCTATATTCGCGTGCATGAACTTTCCTTATGCTTAACGCAGGCCATAATGTGCCGAATGAGACGAGGTTCGACGCACGGAACACGCGAACTTAATGGTCTGGTTAAACCTCGTCACGACAAAACCTTACGCATGAGTGCATTTGGGACGACTACTCCTCGCAACTCAGGTGCCCGTCGCTCAATGATACAGAAACCGAATTTTTCAAAGAAAGGCTGTGCCGTCAGGCTCACGTCGGATGTCAGTTCTGTTAAGCCAAGCGAGATTGCTTCACTGTGAAGAGACAACATCAATAACGTTCCAACTCCCTGACTTGAGTGCAACCCCGAAACGAAAAAGTGGTCAATATAGCCCGAAGGCTGCACATCAGCATAGCCAACAATCGTTTCGCCGATCTCGGCGACAAATGGCTTGATGTCACGCATTTTTCGTGCCCAAAGTTCCTGATCCAAGCTTCCCGGCGCCCAAGCATTAATCTGTGCAGGTGTGTAGTCGCGGCTTGCAACAAGATGAATCGCCGAGTGAAAAACTTCGAAAAGCTCACGCTCTTCACCAGTACGAAAACGACGGATATGCACTGTTTCTCCTATAGGGCATAACGCTATGGATGAGATGCGTGGGAAAGCACACGGTGCTTTACAAAATCGCCCTCGATCCTATCCGTTAGGTATGATGTGATCGAAGCTGAATCTGTCCCCCCTCACGCCGTTCAACCTGCCCTCACACCGGGCCCATGACAGATCGGCAGCTCCCGGTCGCCGACAAATCGGGGGAGTCTATCCACGACATCGAACCATGGGATCCGTTCTTCGTAGAAATCATGCTGTGTCGGCACGAAGTCTTCGGGTCGGTCGAACGTGCTGATGTGCAGGTCGATAATATTCGTGTCCTGGAAGCGATTCGAGGGCGCCTCCCACGTCAACGATGTGCCGCAATCACCACAAAAGGCACGTCGAACACCGAGGGAAGATTCGTAGAACTTCCTTTTACCCTTCGTGAACTTGACCTGCTCCTCGACGAATATCACCAACGTGGCCACCGGTGCACCCGTGTGCCGTCGACAGCTGGAGCAATGGCAATGTACGACGAGCTTGGGCTCGCCCTCGGCCTCGTATCGGATTGCCCCACACATGCACCCACCCTTGTGTACTGAAGGTTTTTGCACTCTCGGTCCCCCTTACGTAGCAAGTTTCGCGACTCGACCCTCACGTGTTTGTCGCCTAACAAGGCTGTAGAAAACTCTAGCCTCCTTTTCCAGTGACACTCTTACGTAAAGTTTAGGTGTGTTGTTTTCGATGATGGACGCTCCATATCTTAAGCATAGGTGCTATTTTTAGTTAGTTTATCGATCATTTTCAGTCGAATCACGGCCTGCGACGTTTTTCTACAGCCTCAACGCCAGCAGCAGGGGCGCGACGTCAGGAGCGTCCCTTGCCTGCATTTGTTAGATTCAATCATTCGTGACCTTCCTGGCGAATTTACGAATAAGGTGCTTATCGTTAACATCAGCAAATAACCGTTTTATTGCCTCATCATCAGGCTCGGAAAATTTCATGAATTTCTTTCCATAAACGCCATACTGACAATCCTTTTGTTTATTCTCTAGATCTCGTAGTATTAAACGCACTTTCTCACACGCCTCAACATATCTGAGTGCAATCCCAGGCAAGTCGCGGGTCTTTATGTTAGATATGATATACCTGTGTATCACGCGATTTCTTAACTTATACAACGAATTCAGCTCTTTGTGGTCATTGTCTTTAATGACATTATATTTAAGAGCATCATCGTATATTTTTCGCTCCATCAAGCCTCGTTCATCTTCTGCTTGAAAAAGATATTTTATTGGGACCTCGTCCGTCTGATTCTTCAGTTGGATGGCGATGACTATGCTCAACCTTAGAAATGCATCAATCTGATTGGCAGAAACGGCAATCACTTCCACAAATGAATCTGATTCTATCGCGTTATCCAGAAGGTCGTATGATGCAGCCAACGCCCCTTGGAATCGATCAAACTTTTCCATATCAGAGGCGAGCTTTCGGTCTCCAGGAGGGACAATAACCACAGATTTTAAAATTTTATCAACTAAGCGGAGTTCTTCATTTATTTGTTCATCGTTATCAAGACTTGCATCATGGATATATTTACCGATTAAAGCCTGATCTGCTGAAGCCCCATAAAACATGTGAACACAGAACTCTGAATCATCCATCCTGGAAGGTCGCCATCTAAGTTCTGGCACACCATTCGGATACTCATCTGCAAGTTTTGGTGCTATTTCCTCTAGTGGATAACAGCTAATCTGAAAACACCCGTTAGCGTTTTCATAGGGCTGAAAGCTGTATGGGGACTTTTCCTCTTCGCCTTCCACAACAGGGTTGAGGTATTGCCACTCTGTTGGAATTTGAATCAGGAATATCCCGTTGGGCTCTGTCCAATGCTTCATTCAGCATTCCTGCGAAATATCTAACGCCGCCAGCACGCGCGGCTACGGAATGGAGGCGAAGCCGCAATGCAGTAGACGTCGCCGTGACTTGCCTTGTTAGGCAACCTACGCGGAAGGCCAGACATTTTTAACGTCCATCTTTACTCTGACTTGATGCTCAAAATCCATAATTTTTCTGGCACAATCAACCTGCCCCCACCAACGATCAATAACATAGTGGTTGATAGGATCACGATAATGATAGAGATTGCTACCTATCTTCTGGTCAGAGTTGGCTGGAGATAAAACACAAGGAAGGCCAAGCGCATAAATGACACTTTCGGGCAGAGTCATAGACTGGCCTTCAATATCTATCATAAACTGCTGAATTCCATCAGATACTTTAACTTCGATTCCATAACCATCTGGTAGCTCATCCCCATGGGCTAGGCTACATCTAAATTTCTCATAAACGATATCCTCGAACTTTATGCCTATACTCCCTTTATTGTTTGGAAAGGGAAAAACTGTCTCCTCAAGGTTAAGACCGCCATGCATGAGTTCAATAACATCAAGATGGTCAGAAATAAACTTTCTAAATCGCTCTCCCACCTTGTTGATATCTGGGTACAGCTTTTTTGCTGTGCCATCGACTGCCAAGCATGCAAACAGCATTGCCTGCTCAAGCTCTCTACGATCACTGGCAACCAAAGATGATTTTATATGTGCACGGATCTTCATATTTGCCTAACGCCTTGCTCAGCGGAAAATTGCGAGCGCAGCGAGTAATTTTTTCCGAGTGGAGCAACTTTTTAGAAGTGCTATCCTCCAACGGCTTCTCTTAAAACGCGGTATATTTTTACACCATACGCTCCAGGAATCGTGACACAAATTCCGTAAACGATCGCGACCAGCCCAACTATCCACGGGCTTTCCGCTAGCAGAACCAACGGCACTAAACCCACAAGACCCAATCCAGTTCCCACTACTGACGCTTGGGGCTGAGGAACCCCAAATATTTGCGGCTTTGGAATCCGGAATTTAACTTTGACCCCTTTGAGAGTCGCAGCCAACCAAATGTGTGGCATCGACTCGGAATTTGCTGCATTTAGATAGCTAATCTTAACCACCTGCCCTCGATTGAAGACCGGAATCAGGTACTCTCTCTGGCCACCATGTATTTTTATCTGATTCTCGGTGGCACGCTCGCCATCCGCTACGCGTAACTGGTTCCTATAATGTTCCGTCCATTCGATGATATTCGGCGTGTCGAGAATTTGCGTTGATTCCGTTAAGAGTGTCGTGTCATCTGTATAGGTTCGGATGACCACGTTCTCGTAATCGTTAAGGCTTTCGTTTTTTAGTTCTATGGTTGATAGATATAAATGGTCGACCGAATTTCCATTCCATGTAACCGAGACATTCCCAAAGATCTCGTCTTCTGCGGACATCCCCACCTTATTGTGGTTCACGAAGTAGCTAAACACACCTCTCTTATTCAATACTCTCTGCGTCAGCCACGCGGTACCCACGCCTGCTAAGCCACCAAAGATGATCGAAAGGTATTCGCTCTTGATGATTTCAAGTATTTCCATAATAGCCTTCTAACGCCCGCAGCACGCGTGACTTTGTAGTGAAGGCGTAGCCGTAACGGAAAAGCCGTCGCTGTGCCTGCGATTGTTAAATGTGAAGCGAGTCATAAATTGCTTTAGCCATTTCATAGTCTATCTCGTGCTTTCCGTGCGGAGTCGCTTTTACGAAGCTTCCAATTTCCTGAGGAGAAAACGAAAAGTCCCTAGGAATCTTCAGTTTTCTTTTGGCCGCTCCATCTGATGAATTGCATTGATCACATATTGTTGTCATTGGAAACCTTCCTTGACTACTCATGTATGGCGCTGAATGATCATGGTGTTTATGAAGAGGCGCAACCCAGCCCCAAAAAGCATTGGGGCTATTCGGAAATCTCTTAGCCCATCGCATAATCTCGTACTTGCTTCTTTTACATGAAGGGCAAAACCAGCCATCTCCAACCTCTCGCCAAAGATTCTTATAGTGAAGGCCATCATGGCTTCGAAATTCTTCAAATGTTGGAACTTTAATCTTCATAGACATTTAACGCCAGTGGTAATGGGCGCCAACGGAGCGCAGCGTAGTTGGCGTCCCGTTGACCACATGGTTAGCTGTACTCTGCAAACATTTCTCGTAGCATGGCTTTTGTTGAGACATCTTGGTCTATTTCCAAGTCATCCAAGACTTTCCGAAACGTGACCAACTCGACGCCCTTACCGGCAACCAGAGGGGCATCCTCTGGCAGAAAAAAGTAAACGGAATCAATATCACGTGCATGCCTCAAAAGTCGGAATTGTTTGTCCGAAAGGTCTGCAGCGTGTTTGCTATAGGTAACTTGACCAATAACCCTTTTCCCATCCCTATCGATGCCAAAAATATCGATATCCATTAGCCCTCTGCCAATGGGCAAAACGAGCCGCTCCAATTGCCCGGAACTGCGCAGCCATTCGTAGCAAAGAACCTCAAGTTGGCTTGGGTGTAACGAATTTGCCTTGCGCGGCAGTGATCGTCCTTCCACAGCCGCTAATAGCGCCCCTTCCGCACTGGGCCATCCCGTTAATGTTGCCTGTCTCGGCTGGACACCAACTAGCAATGGGTAATCGGCGTAAGGAACTTCAACTGCATTACTCAGGGCAGCCACTTTGTAAATAAATGACTCGCCAGAGCTGGGATCATGGAATTCTTCAGAGAATATCTGAGCACCTTGCTCCAGGAACCCAACGAGCATTTTAGACCCATCTAGACGTCTATAATCAGCGCCGACAATAGCGCCGTCGTTACAGTACCCCCATAATCTTTCGAGTGCGTTTCGGCCCGCAGGATAGTAGTCAGCGGGGTTGGTGGAAAAGTCATCGTCATAATGCAACGCAATCAGCCGCCTCTCCCACAATTGGCGCAGAACGTGGGGAGTAGATGAACAGTTATGTCGAATGAAAACTGACTGCACAAATTTTCCTTTTTCAGCTAACAGGTATTAGATAGCGCGCTCGTTTATTCACTTGAACGATCGCACACGTTCAATATTCTTATTTGAATTAAATAACTATATGATTTCAAAAGACAACGGTTTCATTCGTGCAGCCTAAACCGGATTCGCGTGCTTGCGCGTTTTACTTTTCACAATAACACTGTATATACATCCATATATCACATGGGTATGGCTATGCACGGCATAGTCGCCAAAGCTGATGGATCAGGTAAAGGCGACCATATAAGTTAGGCGATACAGTCCTCGCGCTGTGAAGACGTATGCTCTGAACACGTTTCTTCTTACGCTTCCACGGGGTGCGTCACCCTGCTGGCATGGGAAGGCCTGAGGTCCAAGCTTTCCTGGAGCACCTGACGATTCAGCGAAAGCTAGCTGCGGCTACTCGGCACCAGGCGCTGAATGCCTTGGCCTTTCTTTATCACTATAAATTGGGCAGCGAGTTCGGGAGTGTTCGCAGTCTTCTGGGCTGGGTCACTTGAGGTTTCAGGCACGCTACCGCCATCTACCTGCATGTGGGGAAAGCGCCCTGCTTTCTGTGCGGTAGTCCCTTGCGTCATGGTGTTGTCATTTATCCGGCACTCTTCGGTGCCTTCGATTTCAAGACTAATCATCCCGGCTTTTGACTGTAAAGCGTCGTACCAAAAAATGGCGGCATGCGTTGGTGCATGCCGCCTGTTTACTGAGCGTGAGTTGGCCGCCGAATCTTAGACCATCTTCTTGTCTTCGACTTCTTCCGGCGTGGTGCCGGAGGGCAGCGGGTGGCCCTTGGCGAGTTCGGCGCGGGTGGCGTCGCGGATGTCGAGGAGCGTGACCCCGTAGGTGAGCGAGTGGCCGGCCAGCGGGTGGTTGGTGTCGATGCGCACACTGTCGGGGCGGGCTTCGAGCACGGTGACGATTTCCGGGCCGTCGTCGCCGGGTGTCTGGAAGCGCATGCCGGCCTGGAGGTCGTTGTTGGGGAAGGCGTCGCGGCTGACTTCGCGCACCAGGCTTTCGTCACGCACGCCGTAGGCCTGCTCGGGGGCCAGGGTCACGCTGAGCTCCTCGCCCTGCGCCTTGTCGAGCATGGCTTCTTCGAGCCCGGCCATGATGTTGCCGTGGCCGTGCAGGTATTCCAGCGGCTTGTCGCGGGCCCGGGAGTCGTCCAGCGTCTGGCCCTGGGCGTCGCTGAGTACATAGTGAAAGGTTACGACTCGTTGCGGCGCGACAAGCATGGTTTTCTCCTCGGAGTATCTGGTTCGGTATCGGTCAGTCGCATCGACGTAGCTGGCTGACGGGCATTTCCAGGTGCTGCTGCTTGTGCAGCATGCCGAGCAGCACGATGGCGCGGTCTTCGCCCTTGTGGGTCTCGAACACGGCCTGGAGGTCCTTGAAGGGGCCGGAGGTGATCTCGACGGCTTCGCCGGCCCGGAAGTAGACGTTGGCGGAGCTGTCGTCCTGGGGGCCGGCGTTGGCGCGCAGGGCTTCCACCAGGTCGTCGTGTACCGGCACCGGTGATTGCAGGCCGAAGGTGACGATCTTCAGCACGCCCCGGGTGGAGCGGATGGGCCGCCAGTTGCTGGCCAGCTTGTCCAGCCGGATGAAGAGGTAGTTGGGGAAGAGTGGCTCGACGACCCAGGTGAGTTTGCCGCGGCGCTTTTTCTGGACTTCCAGCACCGGGTGGAACAGCTCGTAGCCCTGGTTGTCGAGGTGTTCCACGGCACGAAAGGATTCACCGCCCTTGCACTGAATCACATACCAGCGCGGCACGGCATCGTCTTCCTCGCTCGAGCATGGGCTGTGGTCTGTCATGTCGCTCCTGGTCGTTGCGGCTGGTATCACCTGCGGTGCTCTGCAACAATCGGGCACGCACCTGGTGGGGGATCCTTCCTGCCCCCGGGATAGGTGCCTATTCTAACATTGTTGATCGGCCCCGCGAGGGTCGCTCAGGCACGCCGCAAGGAGAGCCCGCGCCATGCCGACACCTTCCGTCCACCGCAGCTGGTCCGATGCCTTGGCGATCTATCTCAGGGCGCCCGTGCTGACCATGCTGTTCCTGGGTTTTTCGGCCGGCTTGCCCTTTCTGCTGGTGTTTTCCACCCTCACCGCCTGGCTGCGCAGTGATGGTGTCGAGGTCGCCGCCATCGGCTTCTTCGCCTGGATCGGCATGCTGTATTCGATCAAGTTCTTCTGGGCGCCGGTGGTCGACCGGCTGGCCCTGCCCGGGCTGACCCGCTGGTTCGGCCAGCGACGAGGCTGGATGCTGTTGGCACAGGCGTTGATCGCCCTGGGCCTGGTGGGTCTGGCGCTCACCGATCCGGTGGGGCATCTCGCCCAGGTGGCGATCTTCTCGCTGTTGGTGGCCTTCGGCTCGGCGACCCAGGACATTGCCATCGACGCCTTTCGCATCGAGTCGGCCCCGGATGACATGCAGGCGGCCATGGCCTCGACCTATATCGTCGGCTATCGGGGCGGCTTGATCGCCGCCGGGGCCGGCGCCCTCTATGTGGCCTCGGCGGTGTCCTGGGAGGCGGCCTATCTGTGCATGGCGGCGCTGGTGCTGGTCGGCACCCTCACCGTGCTGATCCGCCCGGAGCCGGCGCGGCTCTCGCTGACCTCGCAGTTGATCCACGAGCCCCGGGTGCGCGCCTTCCTGCGCGCCACCCGCGGCAAGCCGGACTGGGTGAGGCGCCTGGGCGCCTGGGTCATTGGGGCCATCGTCTGCCCGTTTACCGACTTCTTCATGCGCTATCGGCGTCAGGCACTGTGGCTGCTGGTGTTCGTGGCGGTGTTCCGCATCAGCGATCTGGCCATGGCCTCCATGGCGAATCCGCTGTATATCGATCTGGGCTTTTCGCTGGATACCATCGCCAGCGTGACCAATATCTTCGGTATCGCCATGAGCATCCTCGGTGGCCTGCTCGGCGGGGTGCTGGTGGCGCGTTACGGCGTCGGCACCATGCTGGTCTTCGGTGCCACGGCCACGGCGCTGACCAACCTGCTGTTCGTGCTGCTGGCCTCCACCGGCGATAACCTGCCTATGCTGGTGGTCACCATCATCGGCGACAACCTGTCCAATGGTCTGGCCAGTGCGGTCTTTATCGCCTTCCTGTCGAGCCTGACCTCGCGGGCCTATACGGCGACCCAGTACGCGCTCTTTTCCTCGCTGATGACCCTGCCCGGCAAGTTCCTGAGCGGCTTCGGTGGTCTGGTGGTCGATTTTCAGGGCTACGCCAGCTTCTTCCTGGTGGCCTCGGCGCTGGGTGTGCCGGCCATTCTGCTGGCCATCTGGATTCGCCGTGGCAGCCTGCTCAAGGGCGCCGTCGCCCAGTAAGTCCTGGACTCCCGGTGCCCTGCACCGGGCCTGCCGGAGCGAAGATCAGCTCGGGTCCCGGGTGCTCAACCACTCCAGGGCGCCCGGGGTACTGCGCCATTGATCGCGCATGAGGGTGCGATACTGCCAGGCCTCGGCGGGTGAACCGGGCGCGGCCTCGGTGCTGCTGCCCGAGGGCTCGCGGGGCGAGTCGCTGTAGAGCAGTACCAGGGCATGGCGATTATGCTGATACACCCGCTGCAACTGCTCGTTGGCCTCGTCATAGCGCCCCAGCCGATAGAGTGCCAGCAGGCGTCCCATCATCATGCCCAGCATGGCACCGGACTCTACTTGATCATCGGCCATGGCCTCGCCACTGAGGGTCAGGGCCTCGTCGTTGCGCCCTTCACGCAGCAGCTGGTCGAGCACCAGCTCGCGCAGCCCCAGGCTGTCCTGATCATCCAGCGCCAGCAGCCGCTCGGCGAGCTGGCGGGAATGTTGTCGCGCGCCACGCTCCATGCCGACCACCAGGGCCAGCCCGGTACGCAGGAGTACGGCGTTATCGGCGTTTTCCCAGACCAGGGCCGAGCCCTGCAGCGCATGGGCCTGGGCCAGCCAGCCCTGCAGTCGCCGTGCCAGGGGCTCGAAGAGGCTGGGCGCCATCCACGGCAGGCTGCCGAAGCGACTGGTCAGCGCCAGCGCCAGGGACTCCACCACGGCGGGCGAGTCCAGCCATTCCGGATTGGCACACAGGGCCGGCAGCCATTCCTCGGCCTGCAGCCAGGGGTCGCTGTCGAAGCCCAACAGGGCTTCCGGGTCCACCTGGGCGACGAACACCGCCTGGAAGGCCGCGTAATGCGTCATGTCCCGGGCACTGGCGTGATAGGTCAGGCCGTCTTCGCCGCGCTGGAATTCGAGCGACGGGGCCTCTGGCAGTTCCTGCATCAGGGACTGCAGGGATACCAGGGGCTCGGCCAGGTCGGCTTCGGCGTTGAGCAACTGTTCGGCCAGGGTGGCCCCCGGATTCGCCGCCAGCTCGGCCAGAAACTCCAGCTGCTCGGGCTCCAGATCGCCCTGCCGGGCCAGACGCCGATACCAGAAGCGTGAACGCTCGGCGGCTTCTTCCTCGTTGCCCTCGTGCAGCAGCAGCATGGCCTCGATGTAGGCCAGCGTCGGCGAGTCGGGCAGTGCCTGCTGGGCGCGCACGAAGGCCGCCCGGGCACTGTCCAGATCGTCGTTGTCGAGATGCAGCAGGCACAGCCGTTCCAGGGCAACGCCGCGCAGGGACAGGGGGCCATGCTCGAAGACGGCATCCAGCAGGGCCTGGCGCTTGCGGTTGAAGCCACGCTCCTGGTAGAGGTCGACGAGGATCTCGAAGGCAGGCTCGGCCTGGTCGGGCAGGTTGTCCCAGTCAGGGTTGTCGAAGACCGATTCGAGGATCTGCTGGGCACGCCCACGCTGGCCGGATTCGCCGGCAATCAGGCCGGCTTCGAGCAGCGCCTGCGATGGCGCCAGCCCACTGGCCAGCGCCGCCTTGAGCGTCGCGCCCTTCCACTCGCGCAGAGACAGCATCCACATCAGGTGGCCGGGCACATGCCCGGGCAGCGACACGGCGCCGCAGCACTGCCGCATCCTGAGTCCGGAGTCGCACCAGCAGGGCTCGTTGTCGCCCGGCCGGGCCAGCGGCTCGCACTCGAAGTCCAGCCGCTCCAGCGGCGTCTGGGACCAGAGTTCCGGTGCCAGGGCCTGGGCCGTGGCCAGATCGTCCTCGAAGTGCGCTGGGCCCTCTTCCCGTGCCCAGGCCATCAGGGTGGGATAGCGCTCATCTTCGCGTATGGCTCCCAATGCTCCGGACGCGAACCCCAGCAACTGCTCTACCCATACCGCCAGCATCGCTGTCTCCAACACGTTCGGAAAACGCCACAGTCTAACAGCTGCGTGCCGGCCTGGCAGCCGCTCACTCCGAGGCCCACTGCCGCAGCGGGGCAGTACGTGCGGTCATGTCGAGGCGGGCTTGCAGCCGCACCAGGTTCCAGTAGTGGCCATTGAGGGTGCGCGACAGCAAGAGGGTATCGGCCGGCGGCTGCAGCCGGTCCAGCGCCGCCCAGATCTTCGGGCTGAGCTCACGCACACGCTGATGAACACGAATGTCGCCGAAGTCCTGCGGGCCCGGCGCGAACAGCGGCGCGATGGCATCGGCGGTCTCGCGATACAGAGCCAGCGGCGCGCCCTGCCCCTGGCGGCCGCCCAGCGCCATGACGGCCTCGTCCATGGCCATGGGGTCCTTCTCGAGGGTGGCATCCAGCAGGTGCATCAGCGTGCGGAGCCGTGTCGTCGGAACCTCGATGACGGCGCCCAGGTCATAGATCACCAGCCGCCCCTCAGCATCGGCGGCGAAGTTGCCGGCGTGGGGATCGGCATGCAGCTCGCCATGGGTGAAGAGCTCTTCCGTCAGCCAGCCGGCCAGGGTCGTGCTGAGGCGCTGACGCAATCCGTCCTCGGCGGACTCCAGCTCGCGCAGCGGGGTGCCCTCGACATACCGCATGGCCAGCACGCCCTCGCCGCAGAGGTCCGGCAGCGGTTCGGGGATCACCAGTTCATCGCGCTCGGCGTAGCGTTGGCGATAGCGCGACAGGGCATCGGCCTCGGCCCGGTAGTCCAGCTCGCCACGCAGGCTGGTGGCCAGCTCCTCGAACATGGCATCCAGCCGCGCCTGGGGCATGCGCAGCCAGCGGCCGAGACGCATCAGGCGCCGCACCTGGCGCAGGTCATCCTCCAGCACCTGGGCCAGTCCGGGATACTGCACCTTGAGCACCACGCTCTCGCCGTCATGCGTGACGGCCCGATGCACCTGCCCCATGGAGGCGCTGGCAAAGGGCCGGGTCTCGATGGACGCAAAGGGCGTGTCGAGGTCGCCGTAGCAGTCGACCAGGGTGCGCCGAATGTCCTCCCAGGGCATGGGTTCGGCCTGGCGCTGCAGACGCGCCAGCTCATCGGCCAGCTCGGGTGGCAGAACGTCATCCCACTGGGACACGATCTGGGCCAGTTTCATGGCCGGGCCCTTGAGCTCGGAGAGGCCGTCGAACAGCGACTCGCCCAGCGCGTGCCAATCGGCCTGCCCGCCCAGGCGCTGCTTGAGCACGGCGCCGCCGGCTCGCGAGCCCAGGCCGAAAAGACGCCGTCGTCGACCCTGTTCTCTCACTGCTGCCTCCCGTCCGCTCAGCGCGCGGGGTACCGGTCGGTTTGCGGCCGGGCCCTCTGGCGGATACCAGTAAATACTGTAAGAATCCCCATGTTCGCTCATTGCCCCGCGAGATGCCATGCGTCTGATCATCGCCGAGAAACCCAGCCTGGCCCGAGCCATCGCCAATGCCCTGCCGAACTCGCCGCGTCAGGAGGAAGGCGCCCTGGTGGCGGGCGACACCACCGTGACCTGGTGCCTTGGCCACCTGCTGGAACAGGCGCCACCCGATGCCTATGACCCGGCCCTGAAGACCTGGCGACTCGACAGCCTGCCCATCCTGCCGGACGAGTGGCGGCTGATGCCGCGCCCCAAGGCCAAGGGGCAGCTTGGCGTGATCCGCCGCCTGCTGAAGAGCGCCACCCAGGTGGTGCATGCCGGCGACCCGGACCGCGAAGGCCAATTGCTGGTCCAGGAGGTCATCGAGTACCTGGGCTGGAAGCGCGACGTGGCCCGCCTGCTGGTCAGCGACCTGAACCCGCCGGCGGTCAAGCGTGCCCTGGCACGACTGGAGGACAACCGCCGCTACGCATCCCTGTATCAGGCCGCCCAGGCGCGCGCCCGGGCCGACTGGCTGTACGGCATCAACCTGACCCGGGCCTGGACCCTGGTGGGCCGCCAGGCCGGGCATGACGGGGTGCTCTCGGTAGGTCGGGTGCAGACCCCGGTGCTCGGCCTGGTGGTGCGCCGTGATGCCGAGATCCGCGACTTCACGCCGGTGCCCTTCTTCGTGCTGTGGGCCGACCTGGCGGTAGCCCGCGGCACACTGCGCGCCTGGTGGGTGCCCGGCGAATCGCACCGGCTGGATGACCAGGGCCGGCTGCTCGATCGCCGGGCCGCCGATGCCCTGGCACCGCGCCTGCCGGGGGCCGAAGGCCGGCTGACCAGCCTGGAGAGCCGCGACAAGCGCCAGGCCGCCCCGCTGCCCTACTCGCTCTCGGCGCTGCAGGTCGATGCCGCGCGTCGTCACGGCCTCTCGGCCAAGGCGGTGCTCGACATCTGTCAGCGCCTCTACGAGCGCCACCAGTTGATCACCTATCCACGTTCGGACTGCCGCTACCTGCCCGAGGAGCACTTCCAGGGCGCGCAGCGCACCCTGCAGGGGGCCTGCCGGCATGACGAGACGCTGGGCCGCTGGCTGGCCGGCGCCGATTTCTCGCGACGCTCCAAGGCCTGGAACGACAAGCAGGTGGGCGCCCACCACGCCCTCTCGCCCACCGGCAAGCCGGCCGACCTGGAAAAGCTGTCGCGCCAGGAAGCCGACATCTTTCGCCTGATCACCCGAAATGTGCTGGCTCAGTTCTATCCCGCCCTGCAGACCCGCGAGGTAAAGGCCGAGTTCACCATCCTCGAGGAACGCTTCCGCGCCCGCGGCCAGGAGGTCCTCGAGCCGGGCTGGAAGCCCTTGTTCACCACCCGTGACGAGGCCCCGCCGCTGCCACCGCTCAACGAGGGCGAGACGTGTCGCGTCGATGACGCCGGCGTGGAGGATCGCGAGACCCGGCCTCCCGAACACTTCACCGATGCCAGCCTGATCAAGGCGATGATGAACATCGCCCGCTATGTCGACGACGCCTCGATTCGGCGCACCCTGCGCGACTCCGACGGACTGGGCACCGAAGCGACGCGGGCCGGCATCATCGAGACGCTGCTGGAGCGCGGCTACCTGGTGCGCGAAGGCAAGAGCCTCAGGGCCAGCCGGCTGGGCAGCGCCCTGATCGCCTCGCTGCCGGAAGCCGTCGGGCGACCGGAACGGACGGCACAGTGGGAGCAGCGCCTGGCCAGTATTGCCGAAAACGATGATCCAGCGGCGCCCTTTCTGGATGGGCTGGTGGCGGACCTGCGTCAGCTGTTGCAACACGCCGATGCCGGCCGGGTCCACAACGCCCTACAGCAGGCCCAGGGGCCCGAGCCCCGAAGCGGCGGCAAGGCCGGCGGCAAAAAAGGCGGCCGGCGCACCCAGTCGCGGGGCAAGCGCACTCAGGGCAGCGCGTCAGGCGGGAAGGCTTCCAACCAGAAGAGCACGACCCGCAGCGCGTCAAGCCGCAGCAAGTCCTCCGGCAGCTCGCGCTCGCGGCGCGGCAGTGGTGGCAAGTCGTCATGACCCAGCTGATCATCGGTCCCGGCGCCATGGGCGGCCTGCTCGGCATCAAGCTGGCCTTGCAGCAGCCGGTGGTGCTCGCCGGGCGGCGCTCCCTGCCGACGCCACAGTCACTGACCAGCCCGCAAGGCAGCACAACGCAACATGCCGTGGACGGCCGACTTGCAGCGGCATTGACCGAGCGCGATCTCTCGACCGTCACCACCGTGCATCTGCTGACCAAGGCCTACGCCGCCGAGTCTGCCCTGGCCGAGGTGGCCACGCGCCTGCCGGCGGCAACGCCACTGGTACTGTGGCAGAACGGGCTCGAGGTGCAGCCCCGGCTGACCCGCGACTGGCCGGGCCCCACCCTGTGCGCCAGCACCACCGAAGGCGCTTATCGCCAGAGCGATGCGCATATCGTGCACGCCGGCCATGGCCACACCTGGATCGGCCACCTGGCGGGCGAGCATGCGAGCCTTTCCACCGAGCTGGCCGACACCCTGACCCGGGCGGGCCTGGCCAGCCAGGCGGTGGACGACATCCACCAGCGCCTGTGGCACAAGCTGGCCGTCAATGCGGCCATCAACCCGGTGGTCGCCCGCTACCGCATCCGTAACGGACGGCTTGCAGAACCGCGCTTCGCGCCCATTACCAACGCCATCATCGCCGAAGTGGCGGACATCATGCACAGCGCCGGGATTGCGTTGCCGGCCCAGGGGCTGAGCGGGCTGGTCTGGCAGGTGATCGAGGACACGGCCCACAACCGAGCCTCCATGTTGCAGGACGTGCTGACCGGCCGCCCCACCGAACATGACGCCATCCTGCTGCCCCTGTTGCGCCTGGCGCGGGAGCACCACCGAGCGACACCCTGCCTCGCGGCCTTTCACCGTTATTTCAGCCAACGCTCGGCGACTGGATAAGTCGAAGGTCGAGTGCTAGCTTTCATGAATCACAAGAAATGAAGTCGCAAGCGGCCTGCCCTGGGCCACATCGAGGTCAGGGGACATGAATTCTCGAGCAGACAAGTGGATCGCAACCGGCCTGGTGATGGTGGTCACCGGGTTTTCTTCATGCGTGACGGTTGCCGACGACGAGCCGGTCTTTTCACAGCAGTCCACGCGCATCACCCAGCTCGACAACGGCCTGATCATCGAGGGCCAGGATGTCGAGTCGGGCGACCGCTTCACGTCCGGCTTCAGCCTGACGGCCGGCATCAACTCCACCACCATGCCGGCACTGGACCTGGGCGCCGAGTTCAGCTATCGCGACAGCGACGCCGTGCCCGTGTCAGGCCAACGCCTGGTCGACACCACCAGCCTCGGTGGCAGCCTGATCGCCGGCATCCGCCTGCAAGACGGCTTCGGCCTCTACGCCAAGTCCGGCCTGGCTAACTGGGACACCGACGGCTCCACGGGCAGTCTCGGACTCGAGGAAAACGGCATCGCCCGCGTCGAAGGCTTCGGCGCCCGCTGGCATAACAACGGCGTCATCAGCCAGATCGAATACGAACACTTCGACGACAAGACGCTCTCCCACCTCAACCGCATCAACGCCACCGTGAGGGTGCCGTTCTAGTAAGCCGTAAGCCGTAA
>NZ_BJOC01000025.1 GCF_006540005.1 Halomonas halmophila
CCCGGGCCCCCGGCGCAGCCGGGGCCCGGCTGCGCCGGGCCTACCCCGTATTCCTCAACCCGGCGGCGATGCCGGCCATGGTGACCATCAGGGCGCGGGAGAGGTCGGCGCTGATGGCGCCGTCGGCGTCGCGGTTACGCTGCAGTAGTTCGGCCTGCAGGCCGTGCAGCGGGTCGATGTAAGGGTTGCGTACTTCGACGGCCTGGCGGATCAGCGGGGTGTTTTCCAGCAGTTCCTGCTGGTCGAGGATTTCCAGCACCACCTGATGCAGGTTGCCGAAGCGGTCGCGCAGCCGTTGCCCCAGGGCTTTCAGCGGCGGTTCATCGACCAGCCGATGCTCGTAGTAGGCGGCGATGCTGACGTCCGCCTTGGCCAGCAGCATCTCCAGCATTTCCAGGTAGGTGGCGAAGAACGGCCAGCGGTCGCGCATGTCGCGCAGCACTTCCAGGCCGCCTTCGTCTTCCAGGCGCTTGGCGAAGGCTTCGCCGCTGCCCAGCCAGGCCGGCAGCATCAGGCGTGTCTGGGTCCAGGCGAAGATCCAGGGAATGGCGCGCAGCGTCTCCACGCCGCCGTCCTGGCGCCGCTTGGCGGGACGCGAGCCGAGCGGCAGGCGGCCCAGGGCACTCTCCGGGGTCACCGAGCGGAAGTACGGCACGAAGTCGGGATCCTCGCGCACGACCCCGACATAGGCGCTGTGGGCCACTTCCGCCAGCTTGTCCATCTCCTCGCGCCAGGCCGGCTCGGGAGTCGGCGGCGGCAGCAGCGAGGCTTCGAGCACCGCGCAGGTATAGATTTCCATGGAGCGCAGGGCGATCTCGGGTTGGCCGAACTTGAAGCGAATCATCTCGCCCTGCTCAGTCACCCGCAGACTGCCGTTCACCGAACCCGGGGGCTGCGACAGGATCGCGGCATGGGCCGGGCCACCGCCACGCCCCACGGTGCCGCCACGACCATGGAACAGGGTCAGGTCGACGCCGTGACGACGACACACCTCGACCAGGGTCTCCTGGGCGCGGTACTGGGCCCAGGCGGCGGCCAGCTGACCGGCGTCCTTGGCCGAATCCGAGTAGCCGATCATGACTTCCTGGCGGTCCCCGACGAGCTCGCGGTATCCGGGCAGGGCCAGCAGGCGGTCGATGACATCCCCGGCCCGGTTCAGGTCATCCAGGGTCTCGAACAGCGGCGAGATGGGCAGCTTGGCATTGCCGCCGACTTCCTTCATGAGCAGCGCCACGGCCAGCACGTCCGAGGGTTGCCCGGCCATGGAAATGATGTAGGTGCCCAGCGCCTCGGCATGCTCGCCGGCCGCCACCCGGAAGGTATCGAGCACCTCGCGGGTCTCTTCCGAGCAGTCCCAGTGACGCGGGATCAGCGGACGCCGCGAGCCAAGCTCGGTCAGCAGGAAATCCTGGCGCTGGGCTTCGTCCCAGTCGCTGTAGTGGCCGAGCCCCAGCGAGTCGGTGAGTTCTTCCATGACCTGTTCGTGACGGCTCGCTTCCTGACGCAGGTCAAGTTTGGTCAGGGTCACGCCGAACACCGCCACGCGGCGCAGGGTATCGAGCAGCACGCCGTTGGCGATGGTATCCAGCCCCACGTCGCACAGCGAGCGGTAACAGGTCAGCAGCGGAGCGAACAGCTGGTCACGGGTCTCGATGATCGGCCCGCCTTCATGGGGGCGCCCTTCCAGCTCGGCCTTGGCCCAGTCGCGCGTGGCCTCGACCCGCGCCAGCAGTCGCTTGAGCAACTCGCGATAGGGTTCGGCGACGTCGCCGACCTCGGCCTTGAGCGCACTGTTGGCCTTCCACATGGAGAGCTCGGTCTTGAGCTGCTCGAGGTCGCGCAGGTAGAGATCGGCGGCCATCCAGCGGCCCAGCAGTAGTACCTCGCGGGTGACCTTCGAGGTCACGTTCGGGTTGCCGTCCCGGTCGCCGCCCATCCAGGAGGCGAAGCGAATCGGCGCCGCATCCAGCGGCAGGCGCTCGCCGGCGGTATCCAGCAGCAGGTTGTCGAGGTCACGATGAAAGTCGGGCACGGCCTGCCATAGCGAGTTCTCGATGACCGCGAAGCCCCACTTGGCTTCGTCCACCGGGGTGGGCCGCTCGTGACGGATCTCGTCGGTGTGCCAGGCCTGGCCAATCAGTTCCTCGAGGCGGCCCTTGGCGCGGGCACCGCGCTCGGGGTAGTCGGCGGAGGACTCGATGGCCGTCAGGCAGTCATCGATGGCGTCGTATTTCTGGATCAGGGTGCGGCGGATGACTTCGGTGGGATGCGCGGTCAACACCAGTTCGACGCGCATGTTGGCCAGGCTTTCGACCAGCTTGCGCGCTGAGTGCCCTTCGCGGCGTGCCCGGTCGAGAAGCTCGCCGAGCACCGGCTGACTGCCGGGCTTGTAGTCCTCGACGCGGCGAAAGCGCGCCCGGTAATGCTGCTCGGCGATGTTCGCCAGATTCAGGAACTGGTTGAAGGCCCGGGTCACCGGCAACAGCTCGCTTTCCGGCAACTGGCGCAGGTACTCGATCAGTTCACGCTGGTCATCGGCTTCGCCCTGTCGGCCACGCTTGGCAAGGCTGCGAATCGTCTCGATGCGATCAACGAAGCCTTCCCCCAGATCATCGGCGATGGTGCGCCCCAGGCTATCGCCCAGTATCCGGACATTGTCGCGTAGCGATTCGTGCAGGTCATGACTCATGATCGAGTTTCTCCTTCCGACGATGACAGGGGGTTGGTTTCGCGTTGCTTGGCTTGCTGCCAGCATTCCTCCATGCGCGCCAGCCCAGCCTCGCTGAGTGGCACCTGTTGTGCGGCCAGGGCATTCTCCACATAGCGGAAGCGCCGCTCGAATCGGGCATTGGTATCGCGCAGGCAGCGTTCCGGGTCGGCCCCCAGGGTACGCGCCAGGTTGACGGTGGCGAACAGCAGGTCGCCGACCTCTTGCGCGGCATGCTCGTGATCCTCGGCCTCCAGGGCCTCGGCCACCTCGTCGAGCTCCTCGCGCAACTTGTCGATGACCCCGCGGCGGTCCGGCCAGTCGAAGCCGACCCCGGCGGCACGCTTGGAGAGCTTGGCCGCCCGCGACAGTGCCGGCAGCGTGCGCGGCACATCGTCGAGCACCGAGCGCGCCTCACGCGCCTCGCGCTCGTCGGCCTTGAGCGACTCCCAGCGCGACTTGACCTCTTGCGTCTGTACCTCGGCGGCGGGCACGCCCTGGCGGCGCGAGGCCAGGGTGCCGTCCGGAAATACATGGGGGTGGCGCGCCAGCATCTTGCGGGTCAGTACATCCACGACCTCATGGAAGTCGAAGCGCTGTTCCTCGGCCGCGAACTGGCTGTAATAGATGACCTGGAACAGCAGATCACCCAGCTCACCCGGCAATTCATCGAAGGCACGCCGTTCGATGGCATCGGCCACCTCATAGGCTTCCTCGAGGGTATGCGGCACGATGCTGTCCCAGTCCTGCTTGACGTCCCAGGGACAGCCCTGCTGCGGATCCCGCAACACGGCCATCAGCGTCAGCAGGTCCTCGATGTCATGACGTGGCTGGTTCATCAGCGCTTGCCCCCCTTCTTGCCGCTGCCCCTGGCCTTGTCCGAGCGGGGTTTCTGCGCGCCCTTGTTCTGCGCCGCCTTCTTGTCCGCCCCGGCGCTGCCCTGATGCTTGGGTTCCGCGTCGGCCTGCTTGCCACCCGAGCGCAGGCGGTGCACCTCGATGACGTTGGACAACTGCTGAATGCGCGAAAACAGCCGGCCCAGGGTTTCCAGCCCATCCACCTCGACGGTAATCATCATCCGCGCGATACCGTCATCGGTATCGGTGAGGGTGTTCACCGAGAGCACATTGACCTTGTCGTTGCTCAGCACCGCCGTCACGTCGCGCAGCAGGCCGGAGCGGTCCCAGGCCTGGACCTCGATATCGACCGGATACTGGGTGTTGGCCCGCTCGCCCCACTCCACTTCGATGACCCGCTGGGGTTCGTCCAGCCGCAGCTGCAGGATGTTCGGGCAGTCCTGGCGATGCACGGTGACGCCACGCCCCTGGGTGATGAAGCCGACGATGGCCTCCCCGGGTACCGGATGGCAGCAGTTGGCCATGTTGGTCTTGAGATTGCCCACGCCGAGCACGGTGATGTCGTCGTCATCGCCCTTGCCGGAAGTACGCCTGGGCTTGGACAGCAGCTTGTCGAGTTCCTGGTGTTCGTCGTTCTCGCCGAACAGTTGCTGTGCCTGGTTGAGCACCTGGCCGATGCGCAGATCCCCGGCGCCCAGGGCGGCGTACATGTCATCGGGGCCGAGATAGTTGACGCGGTTGGCCAGCCGGGTCAGGTCCATGCCTTCCACATCGAGACGCTTCATTTCACGCTCGAAGAGTGCCCGCCCTTCTTCCAGGTTCTGGTCGCGCGCCTGGTGCTTGAACCAGGACTGAATCTTGGCGCGGGCCCGCGAGGTGCACACATAGCCCAGGCTGGGGTTGAGCCAGTCGCGGCTCGGCCCGCCCTTGCTGGCGGTGAGGATCTCCACCTGCTGGCCGGTGTTGAGCTTGTAGGTCAGGGGCACGATGCGGCCGTTGACCTTGGCGCCCCGGCAGCGATGGCCCACCTCGGTATGCACGCGGTAGGCGAAGTCGATGGGGGTGGCCAGCCTGGGCAGGTCGATCACGTGGCCATCCGGGGTGAAGACATAGATGCGGTCCGGGGCCACGTCACTGGAGAGGCCTTCGCGCAGGTCGCCGAAGTCGCCGACCTCCTCCTGCCATTCCAGCACCTGGCGCAACCAGGCGATCTTCTCTTCATAACTGGCGCTACGGGCATTGGTGTCGTGGCCCTTGTAGCGCCAGTGCGCACAGACGCCGAGCTCGGCCTCTTCGTGCATGGCGAAGGTACGAATCTGGATTTCCAGAATCTTGTTCTCCGGGCCAAAGACCGCGGTATGCAGCGACTGGTAGCCGTTCTTCTTGGGGTTGGCTATGTAGTCATCGAACTCGTTGGGCACGTGATGCCAGCGCGAGTGCACGATGCCCAGCACGGCATAACAGTCGCTGATGCGGGGCACCAGGATGCGCACCGCACGGATGTCATGCACCTGGGAGAAGTCGATGCGCTTGCGCTGCATCTTGCGCCAGATCGAATAGATGTGCTTGGCGCGGCCATCGACCTGATGCTCGATGCCCTGGGCATCCATCAACGACTTGAGGGTATCGACGACATCGCTGATGTAGCGATTGCGATCCAGGCGCTTTTCGGCAAGCTGGGTGGCGATGGCCTTGTAGTCATTCTCGTGCAGATAGCGGAACGACAGGTCCTCGAGCTCCCACTTGAGGTGGCCGATGCCCAGGCGATGCGCCAGGGGGGCATAGATGTCGAAGACCTCGCGAGCCACCTGGAGGCGCTTGTCGCGCGGGGCGTCGCGGACCTGGCGCAGGGCGCAGGTACGCTCACTGATCTTGATCAGCGCGACGCGCACATCGTCGATCATATTGACCAGCATCTTGCGCAGGTTGTCCTGCTGGTCATGCTGCTCGAAGTCCTGGCTCGGCGTCTGCGCGGAGCTGATGGCGGCCATCTGCAGTACGCCATTGATCAGGCCGGCGACCTCGTCACCGAAGCGCTTCTCGACGTCCTGCAGGCTGATCAACTGCTCGCGCACGGCGCGATACAGCACGGCGGCCTCCAGGGCCGACTGGTCGAGACGCAGCTCGCCCAGGATATCGGCCATCTCGAGCCCCATGCGAAAGCTCGAGCCATCCTTCAACCAGGCCTTGTGCGGGCGTTCCGAGGCCAGTTCCAGCTGTTGGGCCAGCTCGCAGGCCGCGCGCATCTCTTCGGCCGAACGCAACTTGACATCGTCCTCGAGGCGTTCGACCCAGCGCCCGATATCGACCCTGCCCTCCGGGTCCAGCGGCTGGTTGTCACGCACTTTAACCATGGGCTGATGCTCCTTGCCGCTGCCGCATCGAGTCAGGATGCTCGAGCAGCAGCATGGATTCGAGATGTGACGTGTGACTGAACATGTCGGCCACCGCGCTGCGCCGGATCACATAGCCGGCTTCCACCAGGCGGGCCACATCCCTGGCCAGGGTGGCCGGATCACAGGAAATGTACAGCACTCGGGGAACCGGCCGATATGTCAGCTGCCGACACAGGGTATTGGCGCCACTGCGCGGCGGATCGAGCACCAGCACCTCCGGCGCCAGCTCGGTCAGCAGTCGTTCGACGGCCGTGGCATCGCCGAGGTCCGCCTGACGGGCCTCGACCGTCAGCTCATTGAGCGCGGCATTGGCGGCCAGGCGCTCGACCATGGCGGCGTTGCCCTCGGCCGCCATGACCCGGGCGCCGCGGGCCGCCAGCGGCAGGCTGAAGTTGCCGATGCCGGCGAACAGGTCCAGCACCGGGGTATCCGCGGGCAGCGCGGCCAGCCACTCGACAACGCTATCCACCATACACTGGTTGACGGCCTCGTTGGCCTGGAGAAAGTCGCCGGGCTCGAGTCCCAGCTGCAGGACCTGTCGATCGACCCTGAGCCGGCAGCTCAGTCGTTCGGGCGCGCTCAGCCACTCGAAACGCGGGTTGTCGCGCCCCAGCCAGACGCCGATGTTGAGCCCATGCTGGCCGGCGAAGACACGCCAGCGCTCCAGATCGCCGTCATGCTGGCGCAACTGGCGCAGTACCAGGGTCACAGCGTCATCCGTGGCCAGCAGTTCGAGATGACCGACGTGGCGCGGGGCCTCGAGGGACTCCAGGTGTTGGCGCAGGGGGGCGAGCAGCTCGGCGAGTTCCGGACGCATCACCGAGCAGGTCTCGAGATCGATCAGGCGATGGCTGTGACGGGCGCGAAAGCCCATCCGGACCCGGCCGTTGCTGTCGACACGCACGCCGAGCCTGGCACGACGTCGATAGCCTTCGGCGTCCCCCGCCAGCACCTGGATCTCTCCGAGCAGCTCGACGCCCTGGCGGGCCATGAGCTCGCGCAGCACCCCGACCTTGTGCTCGCGCTGCGACGCCACCGCCAGGTGCTGCAGATCACAACCGCCACAGCGCCCATAGTGGGGACAGGGCGGTGTCGCCCGCGCCGGGGAGGCCTCCACCACCTCGCTGACATGGGCTTCATCGAAGCGCTTGCGCGAGACATGCACGCTGGCACGCACCCGCTCGCCATCCAGCGCACCGTCGACGAAGACGGTCTTGCCATCCGCATGGCGACCGACACCACGGCCGTCATGGGCCAGCCCGTGGATCGTCAGCTCGCTGGTGCCCTGGCTCGAGTCCGCCCCGGAGGTGGCATGCGATGCGTGGCGTGGCTGATCGAGGCCGGAGACGCCCGAACGTGACCGGGCCGGCCGCCGCTTGCCGAGACCCGCCACCTCAGTTCTCCGCAGCGAAGAGACCGGTGGACAGGTAGCGATCGCCCCGATCGCAGACGATGAAGACGATCACCGCGTTCTCCAGGTTTTCCGCCAGGCGCAGTGCACCGGCCAGGGCCCCGCCGGAGGAGACACCGGCCAGGATGCCTTCCTCGCGTGCCAGTCGCCGCATGCCGTCTTCCGCCTCACGCTGGCCGATATCCAGCACCTGGTCCACCCGCGAGGCGTCGAAGATGCCGGGCAGATAGGCTTCCGGCCAACGGCGGATACCGGCGATGCTGGCACCATCCTCGGGCTGCAGGCCGATGATCTGGATGTCGGGGTTGTATTCCTTGAGGCGCCGGGACGCGCCCATGATGGTACCAGTGGTGCCCATGGAACTGATGAAATGCGTCAGGCTGCCAGCGGTCTGTTCCCACAGCTCCGGTGCCGTGGTCTCGTAGTGCGCCAGCGGGTTGTCCGGGTTGGCGAACTGGTCGAGGGGCTTGCCCTCGCCGCGCGCGATCATCGCCTCGGACAGATCGCGGGCTTCTTCCATGCCTCCTTCCTGGCTGACCTGGATGAGACGCGCCCCGAACGCCGCCATGGCCTGCTTGCGCTCGCTGGACGCATTCTCGGGCATGATCAGCACCATCTCGTAGCCCTTGATGGCCGCGGCCATGGCCAGTGCAATGCCGGTATTACCGGAGGTGGCTTCGATCAGGGTGTCACCCGGGGCAATGTGGCCGCGTTTCTCGGCCTGCTCGAGCATCGACAGCGCCGGACGGTCCTTGACCGAACCCGCCGGGTTGTTGCCTTCGAGTTTCGCCAGCAGGGTATTATTGCGGCCGGCGGTAATGCGCTTGAGGCGTACCAGCGGCGTATGGCCGATGGTGTCTTCCAGGGTGGGGAATTGCATTCAGCCTTCCTTATGGAAAAGTCTGTAAAACATTATATCTTCGCCCGCCCGAGCTGGACAGGCATCGACCGCGGCTATGCCATACTGCACCACGACATTTTCCTGCGAGGCGCGCCCATGTCCCTGAAGACACGCCTGATGCTGTGCATTCTCGTACTGCCACTGACGCTGCTGGCCCTGCTGGTCTTCGCCGTCAGCCAGCTGGAATACAGAGAGAATCACCGCCAGCTCGCCGAGCGCATGCAGCAGACCACCCGGATGCTGGTGCCAAGCCTGGAACAGGCCCTGAGCGCCGGGGACCCGCAGCGTCTCGAGGCCATCGCCGCTCGCTTGATGGACCTGGAGGAGGTCCGCGCCCTGACCATCGAGGCCCCGTCCGGCCGGGCGCTGGTCGAGCAGGGGCGCCTGCGCAGCCTGCCCGAGGCAACGCTCGAGCGGCCCGACAGGCTGGTCGAGCACGATGCCAAATGGCGGCTGCGCTGGCCATTGTCGTCGGCGGATGCGCGCCTGCTGATCGACATCGATGCCTCGGCGCTGGCCCTGAACCATTACCGCAAGCTGGCCAGCGGCGGCCTGATGCTGCTCGTCTGTGGACTGCTGCTGTTCATCGTCGCCTATTCGACGCTGCGCCGCATCAGTCATCCGCTGGAGGAGGCCAGTGAAAGCCTGTCGCGCCTGACCGCGGGCCTGACGCCCGCCCCACTGGACCTGCCCGCCGCCGCCGAACTGGCGCGGCTCACCCGGGGCCTGAACATGCTGCGCGACCAGCTGGCGGTCACGCACTCCGACATGCAGACCCGGGTGGAACAGGCCACCAAGGAGCTGCAGGAGTCCATGGAGACCATCGAGGTGCAGAATGTCGAGCTCGACCTGGCTCATCGGCGCGCCCTGGAGGCCAACCGAGCCAAGTCGGAATTCCTGGCCAACATGAGCCACGAGATTCGCACCCCGCTCAACGGCATCATCGGCTTTTGCCGGTTGCTGCAGCGCTCCGAACTGACGGCCCGCCAGCGCGAGTGGCTGGAGCACGTGCAGCGTGCCTGCGACAACCTCCTGATGCTGGTCAACGACGTCCTCGATTTCTCCAAGATCGAGGCCGGCCGCCTCGAACTCGAGCATCGACCACTGGATATGGTGGTACTGGTCAACGAGGTCCTCGGCCTGCAGGCGCCCCAGGCCCAGCAGAAGGATCTTCAACTGCTGGGCCTGGTCTATGACGATGTGCCCCTCGAACTGACCGGTGACCCGCTGCGCATCCAGCAGGTACTGACCAACCTGGTGCACAACGCCGTCAAGTTCACCCAGCAGGGCGAGGTCATCGTGCGGGTCGCCGTGCAGGAACAGGCCCTGTACCAGACGACGCTGCGCATCTCGGTCAGCGATACCGGTATCGGGCTGTCGCGCGCCTTCCAGCAGCAGCTGTTCGAGGCTTTCAGTCAGGGCGAAAGCAGCCATCAACGACGCTTCGGCGGCACCGGCCTGGATCTGGCCATCTGTCGCCAGCTGGTGGAACAGATGGGCGGCGAAATCAGTGTCGAAAGCGCGCCCGAACAGGGCTCGGAGTTCGCCTTCACCCTGCCGCTGAACGGCAGCGACACCAGCGAACGCCCTCCCGAGGTGGAGCTCAACGGCCTGCGGGTCGTCATCAGCGAGGCGCACCAGACGACTCGGCGTGCCCTGCGCCACCTCATCAGGCGTTGGGGCGCCCGGCCCTACACCCTCGACGAAGCCCTGTTCGAGGAGGTTCAGGTGGCGCTGATCGGCCTGACGGCCGAAGAAGCCGCACAGCCCGATCTGAATGGCTGGCGTGAACGGCTGACGACGCTGGGCTGTCCGGTCATCCTGATGGTCAATGCCACCCCGCCGGAACTGCCCGAGGGCGTCACTTTCCCGCATGGCGGCAAGGTGATCAGCAAGCCGGTATCACGGCATGCGCTGGCCGAAGCCATCCAGGAGGTTCACCGCCAGGCGCGCGGCGGCACCAGCCTGCCCGTGGGCAAAACGACGCCTTCACTGCCGGCCCCGGAGCCGGCCAGGGCCCGGCATATCCTGTGCGTCGATGACACTGAATCCAACCGGGTACTGCTGCGCGAACTGATTGAGGATGCAGGCAGCAAGGTGACGACGGCGACCAGCGGCGAGGAGGCGCTGGCGATGGCCGAGCAGCAACGCTTCGACATGGTCCTGATGGACATTCGCATGGAAGGCATGGACGGCGTGGAAGCGACGCGTGCCCTGCGCCGTATGGGAGGCCGCTGGCAACAGCTGCCGATCATCGCCGTGACCGCTCATGTGCAGGACAACCAACGCCAGCATCTGCTGGACAACGGTCTCGACGACATGCTGGAAAAACCCCTCGACACCCACAAGCTCGATCAGCTCTTTCGTCACCATCTGGGGACCGGTATCGAGATAGCGGCCAGCACGCCGGCTCCCCAGGTCGCCCCCGAGCGCGACGCCGACGACGAGCTGCCCGAGGTAGACCTGGCGCTGGGTGCCAGTCTCGCCGGGGGACGGGAAGGTCTGGCGCGTCAGTTGCTGGATCATCTCATCGACTCGCTGGACGAGAGCGAAGCCGACATACGGCGCGCCAACGCCGAGGGCGATGACGAGACCCTGCTGGATGCCGTGCACGCTCTCAACGGCGCCTGCCGCTATTGCGGTGTGCCGCGCCTGGCACTGCTGGTGGAGACACTCGAGACCCGGCTGCGTTCGCGCGGTCGCGACGCCATCCAGCCCTTGCTGCCGGATCTGTATACGGCCATGCAGGGCCTGCGCCACTGGCAGCGGTCTCAGGCCTCGAGCACCACGAAGGCCACGGCCAACTCGGCCTCGTCGGATAGCGACACATGATGGCGCTGCACGCCGGCCGCCGCCGCCAGCGCTTCGGCCCGACCGCTCAGTTGCAGCACGGGGCGGCCGAGTGAATCATTGACCACCTGGATGTCGGTCCAGTTCATGCCATGCCGCAGCCCGGTGCCCAGCGCCTTGACGAAGGCCTCCTTGGCGGCGAAGCGTTTCGCCAGATAGTTCACCGAGCGGTCTCGTGCCTCAAAGCCGGTGCGTTCGACCTCGCCCAGCAGCCGCTCGATGAAGCGTTCGCCGTGACGCTCGATGGCGCGCTCGAAACGCGCCACCCGGGCGATATCGGTGCCGATGCCGATGATCATGCGCCGCAGCAGCTCCCGTCCGCTCCATGATCATGATCGTGTTCATGGTCTTCCACCGCGGCCAGCAGGCCGGCTTCCTGACCGGCAATCGCCAGACGCTTCATCTCGGCCACGGCTTCCTTGAGTCCGACGAACAGCGCCCGGCCGATGATCGCATGGCCGATATTGAGCTCGTGCAGGCCGGAAATCGCCGCCACGGCCTCGACGTTGTGATAATTCAGGCCATGCCCGGCGTTGACCACCAGCCCCAGTTCGACGGCCATCTCGGCCGCCGCTACCAGGCGGGCATGCTCATCGCGTGCGGCCTGCCCCCGGGCCTCGGCATAGGCTCCGGTATGCAGCTCGATGGTCGGCGCGCCTGCCCGAGCCGCGGCCTCGACCTGCTCCACGCAGGGATCGATGAACAGCGAAACATCGCAGCCCACAGCCGCCAGGCGCTGACAGGCCTGGCTGACCGCCTCCAGGCTGCCCGCCACATCCAGGCCGCCCTCGGTGGTCAACTCCTCGCGTTTCTCCGGTACCAGGCAGACATGCGCCGGCCGCACTTCCTCGGCAAGCGCGATCATCGCCTCGGTGGCCGCCATTTCCAGATTCATGCGCGTGTTGAGGACCTCGGCCAGCAGGCGCACATCACGCACCTGGATATGGCGACCATCCTCGCGCGGATGCACGGTGATGCCATCCGCCCCGGCCTCCTCGGCCAGCAACGCCGCCTGCACCGGATCGGGATAACGGGTACCACGCGCCTGACGCAGCGTCGCGACATGATCGATGTTCACACCAAGCAGAATACGGGGGGGATGCATCGCGATCTCTCCATGAAAGGGTTGAATGAGCATAGGATGAAGAGTGAAGAGTGAAGAGTGAAGAGTGAAGAGTGAAGAGTGAAGAGTGAAGAGTGAAGAGTGAAGAGTGAAGGCAAGGATAAAAACCGAAGCTCACGCCGCAAGACCCTTCTTCCTTCTTCCTTCTTCCTTCTTCCTTCTTCCTTCTTCCTTCTTCCTTCTTCCTTCTTCCTTCTTCCTTCTTCCAGCTACTCTGCCCTCCTCCGTTCGGCGAGTTGTCGCATCAGTTCCCGCGAGCGCAGGGGTCGGGTGCCGAGCAGCGGTGCCAGGGCGGCGCGCATCACGCCCTTGGCGGGGCCGGCGAGTCCGGGGGAGCGCCAGTCGCCGCTGGCCAGCAGTTTCAGGGTGCGGCCGTCGATGCCGGGCTGACCGGGGACGAAGCCGCGCGAGCTGGCGTCGAAGACGTAGCGGCTCTGGGGGTCCAGTGCCTCGCCCTCGGGCCCGCAGAAGCGCGGGTCGGCGTCCAGCGCTTCGAGCAGGGCCCGCTCCAGTTGACGCAGGGCACTCGCCCGGGCATCCGGCTTGGGCAGGGCCTCCAGGGTCGCGCCATAGAAGGCGAAGACATCGTCCACCGGCAGTTCCACGGGCAGCAAGCGCGCCAGCAGCTCGTTGGCGTAGAGGCCGCAGAGCAGGCCCTCGCCCACCAGCATCGCGGCCGAACCACGGCTTTCCATCAGGCTCATGCGCTTGAGATCGCCACTGCCGCTCCAGGTCACGTGCAGGGGCGCGAACGGCTGCAGGACGCCGCGCAATCGGCTCCCCGGACGCTGGACGCCTCGCGCCACGGCACGCACACGCCCATGGCGAAAGGTCAGCAGCTCGATCAGGGCGCTGGTTTCGCGGTAAGCACGCTTGTGCAGCAGGTAAGCCGGTTCAGGTGTCATGATTGAGGCTCGAGGTGCGAGGAAATCAAGCGTGAGGTGGCAGGTGTGAGGCGGAAGGTGTGAAGTGTGAGGTGTGAAGTTTGAGTGCCCTCTCACTCCTCACCCCCCACTCCTAACCCCTGACTTCTAACCCCTCACTCCTCACTCCTCACCCCCGATCAGTCTAAATCATAGCCAAGACTCTTCAGGGCTCGGTCGTCATCGGACCAGCCCCGCTTCACCTTCACCCAGAGGTTGAGCATGACCTTGGTGCCGACCACGCGTTCCATCTCCAGCCGCGCGTCGCGACCGATGTTCTTGATGCGCTCGCCACGGTCCCCGATCAGGATCTTCTTCTGGCCCTGGCGTTCGACCATGATCAGCGCGCTGATATGCGTGATCTCGCTTTCCTCGCGGAACTCTTCGATCTCCACCGTCATCTGGTACGGCAGTTCATCGCCGAGTTGGCGCATGATCTTTTCGCGGACCAGCTCGGCGGCGAGAAAACGCAGGCTGCGGTCGGTGACCTGGTCGTCCGGGAAGAAATGCACGCTCTCGGGGAGGTGCTTGGCCACTTCGGCTTCCAGCTCGGCGACATTGGTGCCGTGCTTGGCGGCGACGGGCACGATGGCGGCGAATTCGCGGCGCCCGCTGACCTCTTCGAGCCAGGGCAGCAGGGTCGACTTGTCGTTGATCCGGTCGACCTTGTTGACGGCCAGGATCACCGGCGCCTTGACGGTCGCCAGGCGCTCCAGGACGACCTGGTCTTCCGGTGTCCAGCGGGTGCGATCAATGATGAAGACGACACAGTCGACATCACGCAGGGCCTGGGTGGCCGCCTGGTTCATGAAGCGGTTGATGGCCTTGTCGCGGTCCTTCTCGAGGGTATGAATGCCGGGCGTGTCGACATAGATGAACTGGGCGTCACCCTCTGTCTTGATCCCCATGACCTGATGGCGCGTGGTCTGTGGACGGCGCGAGGTGATCGAGATCTTCTGGCCGAGTATATGGTTCATCAACGTCGATTTGCCGACGTTGGGGCGGCCCATGATGGCGACGAAGCCACAGGTCTGGGACATGCTCAGGTTCCTCTCTTCTCGAGCTGCGTCAAGGCTTGTTCGGCGGCTTGCTGTTCGGCATGGCGACGGCTGGAGCCGATGCCCTGAGTATGCTCGTCGAGCACCTCGACATGACACTCTACCGTGAAGGTCTGTGCATGCGCTTCACCTTCCACGGAGATCACGTCATAACGCGGCAAGGCGACCTGGCGGGACTGCAGGAATTCCTGGAGTCGGGTCTTGGGGTCCTTCTGGGTGTCCTGGAGGTTGATCATTTCCAGGCGTTCGGCAAACCAGGACAGAACCCGGGTGCGGGCCGTTTCCATGCCGGCATCGAGATAGATGGCGCCGATCACGGCTTCCACGGCATCGGCGAGTATCGAGTCGCGGCGATGGCCACCGCTCTTCATCTCGCCGGAGCCCAGCCGCAGACACTCGCCGAATTCCATTTCGCGGGCCAGCTCGGCCAGCGTCTGCCCCTTGACCAGGCGCGCGCGCAGGCGCGAAAGCTGGCCTTCCCGGGCTTTCGGAAAACGCTGGAAAAGATCCTCGGCGATGACGAAATTGACGATGGAATCGCCCAGGAACTCCAGGCGTTCGTTATTGCGGCCACCGTAACTGCGGTGCGTCATGGCCAGTTCCAGCAGTTCGCGCTGGGCAAACTGATGCCCGATGCGTCGACTGAAGATATCGAGGGAATTACTCACGGAACTCCTGCTTTATTCTGACAGCGGTGCTGTTGTCGGCATCTCAATGGATACCTCGCACTTCGGTGAAACTCGGTAGACCGCCATTCCAGTGCATCCACACGGCAAAGGCCTTGCCCACGACGTTCTCCTCGGGGACAAAGCCCCAGTATCGACTGTCATTGGAGTGGTCGCGGTTGTCTCCCATCACGAAATAGTGACCCTCCGGCACCTCGACGCTACGCATCTGCGGCCCCGGGGCATGGGGGTTATTGTAGATTTTATGCGTTACATCGCCCAGCTGCTCTTTCAGCAACAATTCCTCCGGCGCCCGCTCCGGACCGGTTTCCAGCAACTGCTTGGGCACAGGTTCGCCGTTCACGTAGAGTTGCTTGTCCTGGTAACGGATCTCGTCACCCGGCAGTCCCACGACACGCTTGATGAAATTCACTCCGGGGTCCTTGGGAAAGCGAAACACCATGACATCACCGCGCTCGGGCTTGCCCAGCTCGACGAGCTGGGTATTCACCACCGGCAGCCGCAGGCCATAGCTGAACTTGTTGACGAGAATGAAATCTCCCACGGTCAGGGTGGGCCGCATCGAGCCGGAAGGAATCTGGAAGGGCTCGACCAGGAAGCTGCGCAGCAACAGCACCACCAGCAGCACCGGGAAGAACGAGCGCGCGTAATCTACCGGCCAGGGGTCCTTGAGCGCCTTTTCACGCGCCTTGGGCGACATTTTCTCGAGTTCGCCCGATTCGGCGCTGTCGGCCAGGCGCTGGCGCCGTGCGGGGCGCCAGAAGAGCGCATCCAGCAGCCAGATCACGCCGGTCACGGCCACCGCAATGACCAGCAGAAGAGCAAAATCCATTGTCCGCGTCCTTCCTTAGTCGTCATTCACCTTGAGTACAGCAAGGAAGGCATCCTGGGGAATCTCTACCCGGCCGACCTGCTTCATGCGCTTCTTGCCTGCCTTTTGCTTCTCGAGAAGCTTCTTCTTGCGGGTCGTGTCACCACCGTAACACTTGGCCGTGACGTTCTTGCGCAGTGCCTTGACGGTGGAACGCGCCACGACGTGTCCGCCGATGGCGGCCTGGATGGCCACGTCGAACATCTGGCGCGGAATCAGCTCTTTCATCTTCTCGACCAGCGCCCGTCCGCGTGGATGGGCATGGTCACGGTGTATGATCACCGCCAGCGCATCGACCCGGTCGCCATTGATGAGGATATCGAGCCGCGCCAGGTTGGCGGGTTCGAAGCGCTCGAAGTTGTACTCGAGCGAGGCATAGCCCTTGGACAGCGACTTCAGCCGATCGAAGAAGTCCATCACCACCTCGGACATCGGCAGCTCATAGGTCAACTGAATCTGATTGCCCAGGAACAGCATGTCGAGCTGGGTGCCGCGACGCTGTTCGCACTCGGCGATCACGCTGCCGACGAATTCCTGCGGCACCAGGATGCTGGCCCGCACCACCGGCTCGCGCATTTCCTCGACATCGGCCATGTCGGGCAGCTTGGAGGGGTTGGAGACATACTCGAGCTCGCCGGTCTTCATGGACAGCTCATAGACCACCGTGGGGGCCGTGGTCAGCAGGTCCAGGTTGTATTCGCGCTCGAGCCGCTCCTGGATGATCTCCATGTGCAGGGTGCCGAGGAAGCCGACCCGGAAGCCGAAGCCCATGGCATCGGAGTTCTCTGGCTCATAGTCCAGGGAGGCATCATTGAGTGCCAGTTTTTCCAGGGCGTCGCGAAACTCTTCGTAGTCATCGGAGCTGACCGGGAACATGCCGGCGTAGACCTGCGGCTTGACCTTCTGGAAGCCCGGCAGGCGGGGTACGTCCGGTGTCCTGGAATGGATGATGGTGTCGCCCACGGGGGCACCCTGGATGTCCTTGATACCGGCCACGATGAAGCCGACCTCGCCGGCCCGCAGCACACCGGTCTGGCGACGCTGCGGCGTAAAGATCCCTACCTCGGTGGTCACCCAGTCGCGACCGGTCGAGGTGATACGAATCTTGTCGTGCTTGTTCAGGGTACCGTCGAAGATACGCACCAGGGAGACCACGCCCAGGTAGTTATCGAACCAGGAGTCGATGATCAGGGCCTGAAGCGGCGCGTCGGGATCCCCCTTGGGGGGCGGAATGTCACGCACCAGGCGTTCCAGCAGTTCATCGACGCCGAGGCCGCTCTTGGCCGATACCTGGCAGGCATCCGTGGCGTCGAGGCCAATGATCTCCTCGATCTCTTCGCTCACCTTGGCGGTATCCGCCTGGGGCAGGTCGATCTTGTTCAGCACCGGCAGAACCTCGAGCCCCTGCTCGATGGCGGTATAGCAGTTGGCGACGGACTGGGCTTCCACGCCCTGGGCGGCATCGACCACCAGCAAGGCGCCTTCACAGGCATACAGCGAGCGCGACACCTCGTAGGAGAAATCGACGTGGCCGGGCGTATCGATGAAATTGAGCTGATAGACGTTGCCATCCCGGGCGTGGTAATCCAGCGTCACCGACTGGGCCTTGATGGTGATGCCCCGCTCACGCTCGAGATCCATCGAGTCGAGTACCTGTTCCTTGAGCTCGCGCTCGGTCAGGCCGCCACAGACCTGGATCAGACGATCCGCCAGGGTCGACTTGCCGTGGTCGATGTGCGCGATAATCGAGAAATTCCGTATCCCGTTGATTACTTTACGGTTATCGATGTCTGCCATTCAGGGTTATCCGTTTCATGAACGCGTCGGTGTACAGCCGGTGAATGACTATCTCGGGCCGACGCGTCGTGTGAGATGGCGGCATTGTAGCGGGATGAGCCCCACAGATACAGCAACCCGACGGACAAAGCCGTCGGGTTGCGAGTCACATCATGATGCCAGAGCCGGCATCAGGGCCCTTGTCACTCCTGAGTCAGGCGCAGGGCCACATAGTAGGAGTGGCCATTACGATACACGCGCACCGGCACCGAGCGATCCTCGGGCAACTTGCCGATCAGCTCACCAAGCTGCTGAGGGCTCTCCACGCTGTGCTCGCCGATGCTGACCAGTATATCACCGGCGCGAATCCCGGCTTCGGCCGCGACACTACCGGGCTCGACATTGACGACACGGACGCCATTGTCGACGGCTTCATCATGCTGGCCCTGCTGCAGCGGTTGAACCGCAATGCCCAGGCGTGCCGGTGCCGTGTCATCACCGCCTCCGGCCTGCTGACTCTCTGGCCATTCGCCGACCGTGACCGTGATCGTCTGGCGTTCGCCATTACGCAGCACACTCAGTTCGACATCGTCACCCGGAGAGACGCTGCCGATGAGACGCGGCAGGGTGCTGGACTTGTCGACCGCCTGGCCATCCACCTCGAGGATCACATCGCCTGCCTTGAGGCCATCACGGGCGGCCGGGCCCTCGGGGTCCAGGTCGGCCACCAGGGCACCCTTGGGCGAATCCATGCCGAAGGAGTCGGCCAGGTCGCGGGATACCGGCTGAATCATCACGCCCAGCCAGCCGCGGCTGACGGAGCCGTCATCACGTAGCTGTTTCGCCACGTCCATGGCCACGTCGATGGGAATCGCGAAGGACAGCCCCATGTAGCCACCACTGCGGGTGAAGATCTGCGAATTGATGCCGATCACCTCACCCTCCAGGTTGAACAGTGGCCCACCGGAGTTGCCCGGGTTGATGGCCACATCCGTCTGGATGAAGGGCACATAGACATCCTGCGGCAGCGTCCGGTCCATGGCACTGATGATGCCGGCGGTGACCGAGTGATCCAGACCGAAGGGTGAACCGATGGCGGCGACCCACTGCCCCACCTCGAGGTCTTCCGAGTCACCCAGCTCGAGCGTGGGCAAACCTTTGGCATCGACCTTGAGCACGGCGACATCGGTCTTGGCATCGGCACCGACCAGTTCGGCCTTGAGCTCACGACCATCGTTGAGGCGCACGAGAATCTCGTCGGCTCCCTTGACCACATGGGCATTGGTCATGATGTAACCGTCCTGGCTGATGATGAAGCCCGAGCCGAGGGAGTGTCGATTTTCACTGCGCCCCTGGTTGCCAGGCGGCATGGGCATTTGTTCGCCAAAGCGCTTGCGCAGGAAGTGCTCGAAAAACTCCGGCAGCTCCTGGCCACCGAACTGGTTGAACGGGTTGCTGCGACTCTGTATTTCCCGCGAGGTCGAGATATTGACGACCGCCGGCGCCGCCTTTTCCACCAATTGCGTGAAATCTGGCAGCTTCTGGGCCATGGCCGACTGACTGACCACCAATGTCAGACCAAGCAGCATGCACAGGGCAAGGTAGCGCGACATGCGTATCATTAAAGGCTCCTGTGACAGGATTGAATGACTGGGTTTAGGGAAAATGGCTCGCTGTTACACTAAGCCACCCTGTATGAACAACAGTGATCGGCAAAGGTTCCGCGCTGCGGAGTGGCAGGCGACCTGAGAGGGTGTTTACAAAAGTCACGAGCGACAGTCAGGGCGAAGCGCGACTGTCCTGACTGAGCGCAGTCGTGTTCTGCCCGCCCTGCCACTCGACGGATTCCGCAACGCGTTGCAGCACGCCAGGCGGCATTTCACCCAGCACGACGACTTGCCGGGGTTCGCCGCCCATTTTGCGATGAAGCACGGCCGCATGAGACACGCCGAGACGATGCAGTCCCGGCTTGAGCAGCTGCTGCCCCGAGATCGTCTCGACGAACAAGCTCAGAGTGGCGAGACCATCACCATACAACTGCTGATCGCCGGCCCCTTCGCTGAACGCTTCCTCAGGGACGGCACGCGGCTCGAAGCCTTCGGGCAGCCAACCCGGCTGCCAGGCGGCGTCACGTGACGGCGTTGTAGGTGAGGACGCCTTGATATCGCCATGATACAGCCTGGGATCACGCAGCTCGGTAATCTGAAAGGTTTCGATGGCACGTCCCCGCTCGTCCAGCAACATCTGCTTGAGGGGCAGCACGGTTTCGACATCCAGCCACAGGCGCCGCCCATAACGCTGATCATCCAGCGGCTCGATCTCGAGGATGCGCGCCGTGCGACCGGCAATCCTGGCGTTCCCCGCCATGCTCAGCCGGTAAAGGGCATTAACCGACTCGGTACTGGCCAGGGCGGCCGCCGCGCTGGTGGCATCGGCCGGGTGGACGATGCCACCCTGGCGCTCATGGACTACCGGCGGGCCATCCAGATAGCGTGCCACCTCCTGCTCCAGCCCCTGTTGAACATCATGGGAAATCGCCAGGGTTCTGACCCCGGAGCCACCGATGTGCACCGCCCGTGCCTGATAAATATAACAATGGCTGGCCAGTCGGCTGCGCGTGAACCACTCCTGAGCCGATGCCGGTGCCTCACGCTCGTCCAGGCTGGCGCATTGCAGTGCGGCTGCCTTGTCGTCCGGCGCCTGCTGTGCCATGGCCGGCCAGGCCATGATACCTGCCAGTATGGCGCCAGCCAGGCGCCAGCGGCTTGACCGAGTGCCCCACTGCCACATTAGCGCTGCCCCAGTGACTCGCTTCCGGTGGAGCGCAGCATCGGCATCCAGGAATCCATGCCACTACTGGCCATACCCTCGGCATGACGATCCAGATAGGACTGCAACAAACGCGCCTGCTGCTGATCCAGGCGCCGCGACTGACGCTGGCTCGATGGCATCATCATCGGATACGCCTCGGCACCGACCGTCATCAGGCCGCTGTTGGTAGCCGACGAGGACTGGAACATGGGCAGGTCGGACAGCGAGGGGCCCTGATTGGCTGGAACCGCACCACTGTTGGCGGAGGGTGCCGACAGGCTGGCCACGGACGCGCCACCCTGGCTGGCCAGGCTCGCCGTTCCGGCCGTTGTGGTGCTGCCGGCCGAGGAGGCGTTGTCACCGCTCGCCAGGGGAGCCCCTGCCTCGCCGCCCAGAGGCGAAGCCCCGTTGTAGAACTGTACGCCGGTAATGACCATCAGCGAGACCGCCGCGGCCACACCGGCACTACGTGCCAGCGGCATGGAACGTCGCGATGCCGGAGTCGGCTCGGATGCCGGCAGCGGTTCCTCCGCCAGGCGTGCCATGACACCTGCGGAGAGATCGGTGCTGGTATCGACGTCCGACTCATGACGCAGCATGCTGCGCATCAGGTGGTAGCGACGCCAGGCATCCGCAACATCGGGTTCGTCGTCCAGGGATTTCAGTACACGACGCAACTCGAGTTCATCACCCTCGTTGTCCATCAGTACGGAAAGCGATTCCCGTGCGTTCTGACTCATCTCTTCACACCCTCACACTCTTCAAGGCTGGCCCGCCTTGCATCCATTGGAAGCCCGCTCGTCCGGCGTCCGGCCCGCAAAGGCCGGCACTTCCGGGAAGCCTCTGCTCCATCGCAAACAGGCCGGTCACCGCATATGACGTCACAAAGCCGCGACAGTTCAGTAAATCGACAAAAACCATGCAATTTGCCCTCATCAGGTAACGGACTCCTGGTTGCGAGCCGTGGTGACCAGCGGCTGGATATGTTGATCCACCGCCTCCCGGGCCCGAAAGATGCGCGAGCGTACCGTTCCGACCGGGCATTCCATGATGTTGGCGATATCTTCATAGGACAGGCCATCGAACTCACGCAGGGTGATCGCCGTGCGCAGGTCTTCCGGCAGACCTTCGATGGCCTCGAAGACCGCGGCCTGCAGCTGGTCCCTGGCGATGGATGCCTCGGGGGTCTCGATATCGGCCAGACGGCCGCTGTGGTCCATCACCTCGGCATCGGCGATATCCATGTCGCTGCCCGGCGGCCGACGACCCTTGGACACCAGATGGTTCTTGGCCGTATTGATGGCGATGCGGTACATCCAGGTATAGAAGGCGCTATCGGCGCGAAACTTGCCGAGCGCCCGATACGCCTTGATGAAGGCCTCCTGGGCCACATCCTGCACCTCGGCATGATCGTGGACATAGCGTCCGATCAGGCCGATGATCTTGTGCTGGTATTTCTTGACCAGCAGGTCGAAGGCCCGGGTATCCCCTTTCTGGGCCCGTTCGACAAGCTGCTGATCGGTCTCCCGAGTCGTGCCCATTCAAGGCCTCCCCGGGCTGGAAGAATGTCGAAGCGCCAGAAGCTGGCAAAGTGCTGGAATGGGTGTTGCGTGCATAGTTGTCAACCTGAAGCCCTGGCCGCTGGGTACCATATCATCATGTGCCCCCCGACACCGGAAAGCCTGTAGAAGCGCCAGCTTTCCGGTGTCGGGGGGCTGTCAGAACAGGAAGCCTGTCAAAAAGGACACAAGTGTTCCTGTTTCAGGGGCTTTCATCAAGCCGGTGGCCCCGAACCGCCCTTGCGCCGCTCAGACAACCCTTCGCTTCAAGGGTTCCAGACGATTGAATTTACACGGCTCGCGGGCGATAGTAGGTACCATTCAGAATACCGAGCCCGGTTCACCAACAGCGCTGACACCTACAGGTAGCAACATGTCCGAACAACAGGTCAACAACCTCAACGTCCTCGCCGAGGATGTCCTCATCACCCCGTCGGAACTCAAGCAGGCCATTCCACTGGGGGGCGAAGCCGAACGCACGGTGATCGAGGGACGCGAGACCATCCAGAACATCCTCGAGGGCCGTGACCCCCGCCTGCTGATGGTCGTCGGCCCCTGCTCGATTCATGACGTCGAGGCCGCGATGGACTATGCGCGACGCCTGCGCCAGCTGGCCGATGAGGTCAAGGACAGCTTGTACATCGTCATGCGGGTCTATTTCGAGAAGCCGCGCACCACGGTGGGCTGGAAGGGCCTGATCAACGACCCTCACCTGAACGGCTCCTTCGAGATCGAGGAAGGCCTGCACAAGGCGCGCCAGTTGCTGGTCGACCTCGCCGAGCTGGGCCTGCCGCTGGCCACCGAGGCGCTCGACCCGATTTCCCCGCAGTACCTGCAGGACTGCATCAGCTGGTCGGCCATCGGCGCGCGCACCACCGAATCCCAGACCCATCGTGAAATGGCCTCCGGCCTGTCGTCTCCGGTCGGTTTCAAGAACGGCACCGACGGCAGCCTGGATGTCGCCGTCAACGCTCTGCAGTCCGTGGCCAGCCCGCACAACTTCCTGGGCATCGACCAGAGCGGCCAGGTGGCCATCATCCGTACCCGGGGCAATCGCCACGGCCATGTGGTGCTGCGCGGCGGCAACGGCAAGCCCAACTACGACAGCGTCAGCGTGGCACTCGCCGAGCAGGAACTGCAGGCCGCCGGGGTCGAGCCCAACATCATGATCGATTGCTCCCACGCCAACTCCAACAAGGACCCGGGCCTGCAGCCGCTGGTACTGGAGAACGTCACCAACCAGCTGCTCGAGGGCAATCGCTCGATCATCGGGCTGATGGTCGAGTCCAACCTGGGCTGGGGCAAGCAGAAGATCCCGGCAGATATCAGCCAGCTGACCTACGGGGTCTCCATCACCGATGCTTGCATCGACTGGGAGGCCACCGTGGACGCCTTCAGAACCATGAACGACAAGCTGGCCGAGACCCTGGCGGCACGCCGCCACAACGACTGACCCGCCAGCGACTCTCCGCAGCATGGCATTCCGACCTCGCCCCGGCCTTGCGGGGCGAGTGTCGTTGTGGGGCCGGGGTCAGGACGACTGGCGCACGCCGTCGATTTCCCGCGTGAAGGGTGGCAGGGCGTCGAGCAGCGCCCGGCCATAACGCCGGGTCAGGACGCGACGGTCGAGCAGCGTGATGCGCCCCTCGTCGGCTTCCTTGCGAATCAGGCGGCCGCAGGCCTGAACCAGCTTGATCGAGGCGTCCGGTACGCTGATGCGCATGAAGGGGTTGCCGCCCTGGCTCTCGATCCATTCGGCCAGGGTCGCCCCTACCGGGTCATCCGGCACGGCAAACGGCAGGCGGGTGATGACCACATGGGTCAGGTACTCGCCGGGCAGGTCGATGCCTTCGGCAAAGCTCGCCAGGCCGAACAGAATGCTCCCCTCCCCCTTGTCCACCCGTTCGCGATGGCGTTCCACCAGCTCGCGCTTGGGCAGGCGATCCTGGGCCAGCACGCGGTCGCGCCGCTCTCGACTCAGGGCCTTCTCGACACCGCGCAGCTGGGCTCGCGAAGAGAACAGCATGAGCACGGCCTCGGTCTCGCCGAGGGCTTCGACGAAGTCGACGATGGCGCGCTCGTGGCCGTCGCGATCCGCCGGATCGACGGCTTCGGGCGGCACGCTGAGCACGGCGCGTGAGTAGTCGAAGGGGCTCGGCAGGCGCTGATAGCGATAACGATTGGCCAGGCCGGCGCGCTCCTGGAGGCGTTCGAAGCGCCCCAGCGCGGTCAGCGTCGCGGACGTCACCACCGCCCCATGGCAGCGTCCCCACAACGACCTGGCCAGGGTGTGGGCCGCCGAGACGGGGCTCGCCGAGAAGGTCAGTTCGGGCTCGCCGCCGAAGCGCTCGAGTATCAGCCAGCGCGCCCGTGGCGGCTCGTCCGCCGGATCGGGCTCGGCGAAGGCTTGCCACAGGGCATGGGCTTCCAGGGCACGGCCATGCAACAGCGCCACCAGCGGCAACCAGGGCTCGGCCTGTTCGCGGGGCAGACCCGTCGATTTCTCGGGATCGAGGCTTTCGCGCAGGATATCGCTCATCGATTCCAGGTTGCGCGAGAGTTCGCCGAAGATGGTCACCAGTGCCTCGGCGGCCTCGCGCATGGCCTCGGGCACCCGCCCCATCTCGAAGCGATGCTGGGCGCCGTCTTCGCTGTCATTGAGGCCTTCCGGCCGTCCGGCGAGCTGATGCCCCAGCGAGAAGACCTCGCCCAGACGCGGCTCCAGTGCCTCGATGGCCTGGGGCAGCGTGGACAGCAGGCGCGCCAGCGTCTGTTGCTGGCCGAGCTGCTGGTTGAGTTCGGAGAGGGATTTCTTGAGCGTGCTGAGCCAGCGCAGGCTTCCGCCCACGGCGAAGCGGTGGGTGAAGTGGTTGATGGCCTTGTCGGGAAGGTGGTGCCCTTCATCGAAGACATACAGGCAGTCACCCGGGTCCGGCAGCACGACCCCGCCGCCCAGTGCCAGATCGGCCAGTACCAGGTCGTGATTGGCGACGATGATATCGGCATTGTCCAGATGCCGGCGCGCCCGGAAGAAGGCGCAGGCACCGAAGTGGCCACAGCGGCGATTGGTGCACTGGCGGTGATCCACGGTGAGCTTGCGCCAGTGGCTATCGTCGATGGCTTCCGGCCAGCTGTCGCGATCGCCTTCCCAGCGGCCGTTGCCGTAGGCTTCGCCGAGGGACTTCACGAGTTTCTGGAAGTCATCGCCGCCGCTGTCGAGTGACTGCTCGAACATCGACAGGGTGGGATTGTCCTCGCCCCCTTCCATGGCCGAATCGAGGCGCGAGACACAGACATAGCGGCCGCGTCCCTTGGCCAGGGCATAGTCGAAGGACAGACCGCTGTGCGCCTTGAGGGCCGGCAGGTCCTGGTGCAGCACCTGTTCCTGCAGCGCCACGGTGGCGGTGGCGATGACCAGGCGCTTGCCGCGTGCCTTGGCCACCGGCAAGGCGGCCAGCAGATAGGCCAGGGTCTTGCCCGTGCCGGTACCGGCTTCCAGCACGCAGACATGCTCGTCGCTGGTGCGCCGTCCCTCGCCATCGGACTCGATACCGGCCAGGGTGCGGGCAATCTCGGCAATCATCAGCCGCTGGCCGTAACGCGGCGTCAACTCGAGGCCCTCGAGAACACGGCGGTAAGCGGTCTGGATCTCGTCCTTCAGGACCTCGTCAAGCATATTCACCCATACACAAGGGCGGCTTGCACGGCGACAGGCCGACGCGGAGGCGCTGTGAACCCATCCCTGGGCGCTACCGATTCCATCCCTGGAATCGGACCTCCGCTCTGGCCTGTCCCCGTCGCCGCTTACCAGTGGCTCATTCAGCCCCAATCATCATTCTTCAAGCGGCGTAGCCGCTTCTTCCTTCTTCCCGGCTTGCAGCTTATAGCTTACAGCTGAATCACAGCAGCCCTTCCGGCGGATGCTCGCAGGGCAGCTTGTCGTTGATGTAACGCTCGATCTCGGGCAGCGAGAAGGCGTCTTCCTCACCCACGAAGCTGATCGACACGCCCTTGGCGCCGGCGCGACCGGTGCGACCGATGCGGTGCACATAGTCTTCGGGGTCTTCGGGCAGGGTGTAGTTGATGACGTGGCTGACATCCTCGATGTGAATGCCGCGCCCTGCCACATCCGTGGCCACCAGCACCTGCACCTCGCCTTCGCGGAACTGCTCCAGGGTAGTGATGCGCTGCTTCTGCGGCACGTCGCCGGAGAGCATGGCCACGTTGATGTCGGCCTTGCGCAGCAGGTCGTTCAGCTTGCGCACCAGGTCGCGACGGTTGCCGAATACCATGACACGATCGAAGCTTTCCTGCTGCAGCAGCTTGACCAGCAGGCGTTGCTTGTCGTCGTCACCGACCATGTAGACGCGCTGGTCGATGTCGGCCGCGTTGTCGACGGTCACCTCGATGTCCACGTGGGCCGGCTTCTGGGTCCACTGCTCGGCCAGGTTGAGGATGTCGTCGGTGAAGGTCGCCGAGAACAGGAAGGTCTGACGCTCCGCTGTCTTCGGCGTGTGACGAATGATGCGCTTGACGTCGGGAATGAAGCCCATGGACAGCATGCGATCGGCTTCGTCGAGCACCAACACCTCGACCTGTGACAGGTCGACATCACGCTTCTCGTGGAAGTCCAGCAACCGGCCGGGCGTGGCCACCAGCAGGTCCAGCTTCTTGTCGAGGGCATCGCGCTGCTTCTGGTAATCCATGCCGCCGACGACGCTGGCGATATTCAGCTTGGTGAAACGCGCCAGGGCCTTGGCATCCTTCTCGATCTGCAGCGCCAGTTCACGGGTCGGGGCGATGATCAGCGAGCGCGGTGCCCCGGTTTTCTGGCCATCCGGCGCCTGCTCCTCGAGGAAGTAGGTCAGGATGGAAATCAGGAAGGCCGCGGTCTTGCCGGTGCCGGTCTGTGCCTTGCCGACCATGTCGCCGCCCAGCAGGGTGTTGCTCAGCGCCTCGGCCTGGATCGGAGTGCAGTACTCGAATCCCTGGGCGTGAATGGCGCGCATCAGCGGCAGCGGCAAATCGAAGTCATGGAATCGCCACTTGCCCGCCACCGCGGGCACCTGGAACTGGCGGAGGTCCCAGTTCGACTGGCGGCGGCGCGGCTTGCGACGGCGACGCTTGGGCTTGCGGTTCTGGGCCGGTGCTGTGGTCTGTTCCGACTCGCTCATAGGCTGTGCTGTCTCGTCCGTGTTGTGGATGGATGCGTGACACAAAGGACCATTGTATCAGTTCTCGCGCTTGTAGGGCGCGTCCCTGGCTGTCGACGCTTCCCCGGGGCCTGATAGAATATGCTCTTCAACCGAGGAGTCATGCGTCATGACACGACGAAAGAAGACACGCTCACTGTCCGACAAGGTGACGATCCGCACCGGTCGACGCAAGGACTACAAGCAATGGCGTCACGAGAACCCGGATGAGGTGGGCTCGTCTCGCCGTTTCGTGAGCAAGAAGCGTCAGCAGCGCAAGGCCCAGGCGGCGCGCAAGCAGACACGCCAGGAATCCGGCCAGCAGATTGCCATTCATCCCGAACGCCGCACGCCTGACCGCTCGAACGAGGACGACTGACCATGCGCCTGGTGTCTTTCAATATCAACGGAATCCGCGCCCGCCTTCACCAGCTGGAGGCACTGGTCGAAAGCCACCGCCCGGCGGTGATCGGCCTTCAGGAAACCAAGGTTCAGGACAGCGAGTTTCCCGTCGCGGACGTCGAGGCCCTGGGTTATCGGGTCTTCTATCACGGCCAGAAGGGTCACTACGGCGTGGCCCTGATGTGCTGTCGCGAGCAGTTGCCGACCGAGCCGGAGGCGGTGATGCACGGCTTCCCCGATGACGAAGCGGATGCCCAGCGGCGCATGATCGGGGTGCGCCTGCGCACCGCCGATGGCGAGGCCCTGAGCGTCTGGAACGGCTATTTCCCGCAGGGCGAGAGCATCGACCACCCGGTCAAGTTTCCCCACAAGCGGCGCTTCTACGAACAGCTGAATTCACTGCTGGCCAGCCACCACAGCGCCGACGAACGGCTCGCCATCATGGGCGATTTCAATATTTCGCCGGCGGACATCGACATCGGCATCGGCGAGTCCAATCGCAAGCGCTGGCTGCGTGAAGGCAAGACCAGTTTCCAGCCGGAAGAGCGCGAGTGGTTGAGCACCCTGAAGGCCTGGGGCCTGGAGGACAGCTATCGCCGCTGTCACCCGCAGGTCGATGACCGCTTCAGCTGGTTCGATTATCGCTCCAAGGGCTTCGACCGCGAGCCCAAGCGCGGCCTGCGCATCGATTACATCCTGACCACGGATTCCCTGGCTGAACGGGTCGCGGATGCCGGCATCGACTACGAGTTGCGCGGCATGCAAAAGCCCTCCGACCACGCGCCGGTGTGGACCGAATTCAACCTGAGCTGAGGCGCTCAGGTATCCGGTGACGCCTCGCCAGTGGAGCCGGCGCGGGACGGGCGGCCCGCGTCATGCTTTTCGGGCAGGCTGGCCAGCCACTCCGCGGCTTCACTGGCACCGCCCTGCCGGGCACGCCCCAGTGCATCGCGGGCCACCTCCAGATGGCCCCACTGGGTGGCGATCTGGCCCAGCCGCAACCAGTCCTGTGCCGCCCCGCTGCGTTCGGCGACCCTACGCCAGGCGGCCAGCGCCTGTTGCCGGTCGCGCGCCGCATGCCAGGCCCGAGCCAGCAGGCGGCGATGTTCGAGGGTGTCCGGCAAGGTCTTTCGAGACAGCGCCTGCTCGAGGATTTCCGCGGCACGCGCCGGCGTGCCGGCGGCCAGATGCAGTTTGATGCGTTGCAGCAGATCATCGGCGCCGCTGAGCACCCCCTTGCGCCACGCCGTCTCCCAGAGTGCCGCCGCGCGTCCCGGATCGCCCAGGCGCTGGGCCAGGCCCGCAGCGCGCCGCCAGGCATCCGGATCATCTTGCGCGCCTGCCAGCTGACGCTCGATCACCTCGAGTGCGGCTGCCTGCCGGCCGGCCTTCTGCAGCGCCGTGGCCGCCAGCGCCAGCCGCTGTCGGGACGGCTCGCGGCTATTCTCCAGGGCACGCTGCGCCCAGTCGGCGGCACTCTTCCAGTCGTCGCCCTCGGCCTCGAGCTGGGCCATCAGCCACTGGTCCTGCCCATCGGCGGCATGGCGTTGCAACCAATCGGCCAGCAGCTCAGCGGCGCGCTCATGCTCGCCCAGCCGTGCGCGCAGCCCGGCCTCCTGACGCAACCAGCGATCGGCCTGAGCCGGCTCGACACCGCGGATGGCACGCGCCGTGGCCAGCAGGCCGGCGGCGGTGCCCTCATTACCCTGACGGGCCTCGGCATTGGCCGCGAGTTGAAGGTAGAGGGCTCGCGCCCAGCGGTCCGAGGCATTACCGCCGGCCAGCCGATCGGCCTGACGCCTCGCCTGGCGTTCGACAGCGGCGAGCTCGCCGTTGGCCAGGCTCGACTCGAGGGCTTGGAGGTCGTTGATGATGCCGCCGGACAGGGTCGGTGCTGCCACCGCAGCAGGGGCCGACAGCCCGGCCAACAGGCCCAGTACCAGGGTCAGATTGACGGCATGACGCATGTGGCTACCTCAACTGAAAATCGAAGCGCTGGCGGGCACGGCGCGTCTGGCCGCTGGCCTCGAATTGCCAATCGGTGATCGAACGACGCGCCGCCCGGTCGAACATGCGCGGCGGGTCGGCCTCAATGACCTCGACACTGCCAGGCTTGACGCTACCATCCGGGCGAATGAGGAACTGCACCACCACATGCCCCTCGATGCCGCGACGCTGGGCGCGCGAGGGATAGGCCGGCTTGCCGCGGCGGGTGACCTTCGCCGAACTCCCGACATCCACCGGCTCACTGGAGCTGGCTGCCGAGGCAGCGGTACTGGCCGCGTCGCTGGCTTCGGCCGAGCCTGATACGGCCTGAGCCGAGGACTCCGGTGTCGCTTCGGGAGAAGGTTGTGAAGTCGGCTCGGGGGCTGGCTGCGGCTCGGGCTGTGGTTCGGGTTGTGGTTCGGGTTGTGGCTCCGGCTCGGGCTCAGGCGGTGTTTCCTGAAGCTCGGGCAAGGATGCATCCAGAGGTACATCCGGCGTTTCCATGGGCTCGAGTTCGGGTTCGGGGAGCGCGATCTCGCTGCTGACGCTGGGCGCTGGCGCCGGTTGCGGCGGCGGTGTCGCGGTGGCCTTGGGCGGCGGCGCTGGCGCACTGGAAGCAGCCGACTGAGTGGGCTCAGGCGACTGAGGGGCTTCGACCATGCTCAACGTCATGGCCTCGACACGTCGTTCAGGCTCGGGCTGTGGGGGCACCACCAGCAGCGCCAGCAGCATGAAGAGCCCCAGTGCCAGCGCCGAGCCGACGACCAGAGCAAGCGCGCGACGCAACATCAGTCACCACTCCGCTGCGCGGCCACGGCCACCTGATCCACATCCGCCTCGCGTAGGCGATCCATGACCTCAATCAAGACCCCGGTAGCGGCCTTACGATCCGCTTGTATGACCACCGAACCCTGGTCACTGACCATGTCGGCCACGGTCGGCCCGACGCGGTGTATGTCCACCGGCTCGCCATCGACCCAGACCGACCCTTCCGGGGTGATCGCCACCAGCACCTGAACATCGGGCCGCGGGGATGCCGCGCTGGATTCGGGACGCTCGATCTCGACCCCGCTTTCCTTGATGAAGCTGGTGGTGACGATGAAAAAGATCAGCATGATGAAGACCACGTCCAGCATGGGGGTCAGGTTGACCTCACTGGACTCCTCCATGCTGGCGAATCGACGTCTACGCATTGGCATCCTCCGCGGCCCGGGCAAGACGGTCATGCAACCGCTGATCCTCACGCCGGATGATATGTTCCAGACGAGTAATGATGAGCAAACCCACCACCGAGACGGCCATGCCACTCAGGGTCGGCAGTGTCGCTCTGGCCACGCCATCGGCCATCGCCCGGGCCTGGTTGACGTCGCTCACCGAGAGCGAGTCGAACACCGTGATCATGCCGGTGACCGTACCCAGCAAACCGAGCAGCGGGCAGATCACCACCAGCAGCTTGAGCCACGGCAAGGGGCCACGCAGGGAGGCGATCAGTTCCCTGACCCAGACCTCGCGCAGCGTCAGCGCGCTCCAGCTGGCACGATCGTCGCGCTCGACCCAGTGGCGCACCAGCACCTGGCGCGCCGGCCGGTAGTGGAAGCGATAGAACCACCAGCGCTCGAGCGCCACCGAGAACAGCAGCATCGCTACGCCGGCGATGACCACCAGCACCGGGCCACCGGCCTCGACCAGTCGGAAGAGGGGGTCAAGCCAGGGCATCGGCATGACGCTTGACACCTGATGCGGCTGCGGAATCGGCCTGAGCGGCCTGGTCGGCCTCGAGACGATCGGCCAGCACGGCACTGGCACGCCCTTCCATGATGCCGATCAGCGAGCGACTACGACTCGACAGTGCGGTATGCGCGAAGAGCAGCGGCACGGCCGTGATCAGGCCCAGCACGGTGGTCACCAGTGCCTGACTGATGCCACCCGCCATCAGCTGGGGATTACCGGTACCGAAGACCGTAATCGACTGGAAGGTCACGATCATGCCGGTGACCGTACCCAGCAAACCGAGCAGCGGCGCCACCGCCGCCAGCATCTTGACCAGTGACTGGCCGCGCTCGATGCGCGGCTGTTCGGCGAGCATGGCCTCATCGAGCCGGGCTTCCAGCGCCTCCGGGGCATGTCCCGCACCGAGCGCATGGAAACGCGACAGCACTCGTCCCAGCGGGTTGTCATCACGCAGTGACTGCAGGTCACTCAGTTGACGCTTGAGCGTCAGCGTGACACGCAGCAGATACAGATACTGCAGTACCGCCACCAATAGGCCGAGGCCACCCAGAGCTACAACCACATAACCCACGGCGCCGCCCTGCTGAAAACGCTCCACCAGGGTCGGCTGTTGCGCCAGGGCTTCGAGCACCTGGCCATCGGTCGGGTCCAGAGAAATCGTTTGCCCATCACCCGCCTGAAAGGCACTGAGACGTTGAGATACGCCCTCTGGCGTATGTTCGACTACCGATAACGCCCCGTCATCACCACGCTGCAGGAGGTGGCCATTGCTGAAAGCCAGCAGGCCGCCGGCACGAATCACCGGCTGCTCCTGGCGCTGACCATCCTGGCCGGCCACTGGCGCTTCGAGCCGAGTGATGCGGGCCGTTTCACGGGTCAAGCCCATCAGGCTGTCGGCCAGTGTTTCGACCTGACGGGTGCGCAGCACGCCGTCGTCCTCCAGGCGCGGCGGCAGGGATGCCCGAGCCCCCAGGGCCAGCCAGCTGCGTCCCAGCGCATCACGCAACTCGCCACTGACACCGGCCACTTCGTTGAAGACCGGGCCGAGGTCGCCGCCCTGCTCCTCGATACTTTCATTGAGCTGCTGCAACTCACTCTGGCGTGACTGCTGCCGGGATTCGAGTGTCTCGCGACGCTGACGGGCAGCTTCCAGCTCGGCCCGGGCCTTTGCCAGTGCTTCCTCGAGGGCGGCGCGGTCATTCACCAGCTCGGCGAGGCGTTGACGATCACGGGCCTCGGCCGCCTCACGCTCAGCCTGGAAGGTCTGCAGTGGTTCCTGGCCAGACTGTGCCATGCCATCACTCGTCGGCAAGGCGGCAAGGAGCGCCAGGCTCAGGGCAGCAAAGAGGGAATTGAGGCGGCTCATGAGGCGTCCTCCAGCGGTTGCGACACAGGCAGATCCAGCATCGCCGGTGCACGCTGCTCGCGCACGATGCGCAGCCCCTTGCGGACTTCCGCCAGGGCCGACTCGTCAAGGCTCTGCCACTCGCCCTGTTGAGCCTTCCAGACACCACCCTGCTGACCGTCCGGCGTCAGGTAGTACCAGCCGACACGCCCCAGGCGCAGAAAGTCGACTTCACGCTGGCTATCACCCGGTAGCACGCCGCGCCAGGCGTCCAGTTCCCGACCATAATCGAGCTCGGCGCGCCAGGCAGCGAGTACGCGCTTGAGTTTTTCGGCACTGCTGGTATCGACGGCCGACAGGGTTGATTCGAGGGAAGCGACCCGGGCCAGTCGCTCGTCACGCAGGAAGGGCATATCCTCCTCCACCCAACGGCGCAAGCGTTCGACCATGTCGCGCATTACCCCGGGCATGGCCTCGCGGGTTTCGGCCAGCGTTTCGAAGCCGGAACGACGCTCCTTCAGCCTCTTCGCCAGGCGTTCCACGACCGGCGCCAACGCCTCGTTGTAGGTCTGTAGTCGCCGGGTGTCCTGGCGAACCTGACGCAGCTCGCGCAATTGTTCGCGCACGGCCTTGTCGGCATTATCGATCTGCTGCTGCAATTCGGCCTGGGTGCGCTGTGCCTCGAGCACCTCATCCTGCAGTGATGACTGGGCTGGTGCCGAGGCCGCCAGGCTCATGGCAAGCCCGGCAACTCCCCAGCGAATCCATGGTGGTATGGTGTGCACGCTCGTCTCCCGAAAGGTGCGCTGAACGATCGATACGCTAAAACAAACAAGAATAATTATCAATACCTTGTTAACGATTACGGCCCACAAAAAGGCCGGCCCTCCGCTGGGGGAAGGGCCGGCCTTGAGGCTCATCGGCGCGCCCCGAAGGCGCTTGACCGAGTCGT
>NZ_BJOC01000026.1 GCF_006540005.1 Halomonas halmophila
CCGCGAGCGGATGGCCGCCCCGACGTCAGACATCTATTCCAGCCAAGCCCCCGGTCCTTTCGAGAATCGGGGGCTTTTGTTTATTCCTGTACGCGAAACTTGCCTTGCAGGCGCGCCCCCGGGATGTGGGCGAGAATCTGACGCTAACTGGCGACGCTCCATGAAGAATGTTGAAGGATAGTGGAGTGGGCCTGCCAAATCCCTGAATCAGTTGGCAATTTGAAATTACTCGTACTAGGGTAAGCAAACGTTATTGCGTTGATCTAAGGAGGGGAAGGATGAAACAGGAACTGCTGCGTAAACTCGCGCTGATGATGCTGATCGGTACAACCTCGGTTGGCTTGGCTGCATGCAGCGGCGAGGAAGAGACCGAAGAGAACACCGAGCAGGCGACCGAGAGCGCTGAGCAAAACGCTGAAGAAGCCACTGATGAAACAGACGCAGCTGCCGAGGACGCCGAGCAGGCAGCTGATGAGGCCGCAGACGGCGCCGACGAGGCCATGGATGAGGCGGCCGAGGACACCGAGCAGGCCGTAGACGAAGCGGCGGAAAGCGCGCAAGCTGCCGTGGATGAAGCCGCCGAAGATACCGCGCAAGCTGCCGACGAAGCCGGGCAGGCTATGGATGAAGCGGCCGAGAACGTCGACCAGGCCGTGGAAAATGCCGGTGAAAGTGCAAGTCAAGCAGCGGAAGCAGCCGCGGACAGCACGGGCGAAGCTATGGAAGATGCTGGAGAGGCAACCCAAGAAGCCGCCGACGAGACGTGATCACCTCCCACGGCTCTCCGTAGGGTGCCGTCACCATAAGTGAAGAAGTGGAAAGGCCGAGCAATGCTCGGCCTTTCACATTTTGACGCCCTCCCGGTGAGTCCCGTTCAGCTTGCCGTGTGCTGCTCGATTCCCTTCACATACCAGGGACTACCATCGCGCAGCTCGCGCACAAGGTACCAGGTCTCGCTGAATTCGTTGTGCGCGCCGTTCTCACCCAGGGTGCCGTGGAACCATACGCTGGCCTCGGCTTGTCGGCCGAGCTCCTGGACACTGCCCAGCTCGGCGAAGAGCCGGATGATCTCGGTCTGATTGTTGGCGGGATGCTGATCTCGTTCCTGACGCAGCAAGTTATAAAGCTCTGGCGTCACGTAGTCCTGAATCAGGGTGAAGTCATTGTTGTCCCAGGCGCGTTGCAACGTCATGAAGTGCTCCTTGGCGCCGCCCAGGAAGCGATCCGTATCGAACCACTCCGGTGCCATGGTGCTGCCTCCCGAGACGCAAGACGTGAAGGCCTGAGGCTGCGCCTGTCCGGCGTGAGGCGCCTGTGGGCTGGCCTGTCGAGCGCCGACGCTGGCTGGCCGGCGGCGCGCCAGCAACCGCAGGAGGAGAAAGGCGGCACCGGCGATCAGCAGCAGGTCCAGTAGCCGCAGTTCATCGAAGGCGCCACCGAAAAAGAGCGAGGCCAGCAGCCCGCCGGCCAGGAGTCCGGCAAAGGGACCGGCGAATTTCGACAGGCCGCTGGACGGCTTGCGCTGGGCGCCGGTTGCGGCCTTGGGGGCGCTGGTGCTCTGGGAGCTGAGGGTGCGGGAGTAGCTGCCGACACTCTTGCCGCCTCCCATGCGGCGGGCATCGGCGTGCTCGACGGCGAGGCCGAAGCCGAGCATGCCGATGAGGAAAGTGACGAGAAGATGGCGCATCGCGGAGTCTCCATGGGGCCTTATGGCCAATGAACTATCGAAGCGATCATTCTAGCGACTAAGCTGGTGCGGGACATCGCTTGAAGCAGAGTTTCTTTCATCCTGTCGGGAGGCAATGACATGCAAATGCAACGGGAGTCGAGTCTGCTGCTGATCGTGGATCTGCAGAGCCGTTTGCTTCCGGAACTGGCGGGCGGGGCGCAGGTGATCGAGGAAGCCACCTGGATGGCGCGTGTTGCCGAATCACTCGGCGTGCCGGTCTGGTTGACCGAACAGTATCCGCAGGGGCTCGGTCATAGCGACGCCACACTGCTGGAGGCCCTGGCGTCGCCCCGTTGCTGGCAGAAGACGCATTTCAATGCGCATGCCGAGCCGGACTTCGCGCAGGCCCTGGCGCAGAGCGGTCGTCGGCAGATCGTGCTGTGCGGTGCCGAAGCCCATGTTTGCGTACTGCAGACCGGACTGGGGCTATGCGCGGCCGGTCATGAGGTCTTCTGGCTGAGCGAGGCGGTCGGCAGTCGACGGCGAGACGAAGTGGCCCTGGCGCGCAAGCGCATGGAAAGGGCCGGCGCCCAGGCCGTGAGCGCCGACATGGTGGCCTACGAATGGCTCGAGCGTTGCGACGACCCTGTCTTCAAGGAGACTCACCGACGCTTTCTGAAGGAGCGTGCCCGGCGTCCACTGATCCTTGACTAGCCGGGCCGGCCGCTGCGCGATGGTACCGGGTCAGGGACGGTCACGCTCGTCACGGCAGAACACCAGCGTATTGCCTTCCGACATGGCCGCATTGAAGCGGTAGCCGGCGACATCGAAATGCTTCAGCGCCTCGGCATCATCCAGCCGCTGGCGGATCATCCAGGCCGCCATCAGGCCGCGTGCCTTCTTGGCATAGAAACTGATGATCTTGTATTGACCGTTCTTCTCGTCCTTGAAGACCGGTGTGATGATCCGTGCGTCCAGGCGCGGGGGGTCGATCGACTTGAAATACTCGTTGGAAGCCAGATTGACCAGCACGCGGCTGCCGCTCTGCGCAATGGCCTGATTCAGCGCCGTGGTCAGCTCATCGCGCCAGAAGGCGTACAGGTCCTGGCCGGCGGGGTTGGCCAGCTTGGTGCCCATCTCCAGGCGATAGGGCTGGATCAGGTCGAGGGGCCTCAGCAGACCGTAGAGACCGGAAAGAATGCGCAGGTGGTCCTGGGCAAAGTCGTTGTCGGCCTCATCGAAGTTCTCGGCCTCCAGGCCGACATAGACGTCGCCCTGAAAGGCCTGGGCCGCCGGCTTGGCATTCTCGGGCGTGAAGGGGGTATGCCAGTCGGCGAAGCGAGCGGCATTGAGGCCGGCGATCTTGTCGCTGACGCCCATCAACCGGCTGATTTCCTGAGGCGACTTGTCGCGCATGATGTCGATCAGGGTCTGACTATGCTCGAGGTAATCCGGCTGTGTGTGCCGGGCAGTAGTGGGCGGTGTCTCGAAGTCCAGCTTCTTGGCCGGGGAAATCACGCTCAGCATGGGGCGCTCCTCACGCGTCGTTGGCTATTGGCCGGATTATACCAAGGAGGTGGCCGGGACGGGGCTATCGGACCGATAGCCCCGGGAGCGGTGGTCAGGGGCAGGGGTTGGGCAAGCGCTGGTGAACCTGCTCGATGGCGTCCAGCACATCGTCGTTCAGGCGCAGTGATTCGCTGGCCAGGTTGCTTTCGAGCTGGGCCATGCTGGTGGCGCCAATGATGTTGCTGGTCAGGAAAGGACGCGAATTGACGTAGGCCAGTGCCATCTGGGCCGGATCGAGGCCGTGCGCGCGGGCAATGTCCACGTAAGCGCGGGTAGCTTCTTCGGCCTGCGGCGAAGTATAGCGCTGGAAGCGCTCGTAGAGGGTCAGGCGTGCGCCTTCCGGACGGGCGCCGTCCAGGTACTTGCCCGAGAGTACCCCGAAGCCCAGCGGTGAGTAGGCCAGCAGGCCGGCGTTTTCACGATGCGCGATTTCGGCCAGCCCTACCTCATAGGTGCGGTTCAGCAGGCTGTAAGGGTTCTGGACCGAGGCAACCCGCGGCAGCCCCATCCTGTCCGCCAGGTGAAGCGCGCGCATGACACCCCAGGGTGTCTCGTTGGAAAGCCCGATGGCGCGGATCTTGCCAGCCTGAACCAGCTCCTGCAGCGCCGACAGGGTTTCTTCCAGCGCGATGGCATCCTCCTGCTCATCCGGCTGGTAGCCCAGGCGGCCGAAGAAGTTGCTGCGCCGATCCGGCCAGTGCAGCTGGTAGAGGTCGATGTAATCGGTCTGCAGGCGCTGCAGACTGGTATCGATGGCCTGGTGCACCTGCTCGCGGGTCAGGCGCGAGCCGCCGCGCAGGTAGTCCAGCCCGGGACCTGCTATCTTGCTGGCCAGAATGATGTCATCCCGGGAGCCGCGCGAGGCCAGCCAGCTGCCGATATAGCGTTCGGTGAGTCCTTGGGTGTCGGCGTTGGGCGGCACCGGATACATCTCGGCGGTATCGATGAAATCGATGCCGAAGGAGACGGCACGATCCAGCTGTTCGTGAGCCTCGGCTTCACTATTCTGTTCACCAAAGGTCATGGTGCCGAGGCACAACCGGCTGACTTCGATACCCGTGTTTCCCAGGGGGCGCGTCTGCATCCGTCACTCCTCACGATAATGTGGTTGGAACCGCCATGCCTGCCGCCGACAGGCCGCTCGTGTATGGGCGAGAATGCCGTGGACAGGCGGCTCGTCAGGCATGGTAGCCGGGGGAAGCAGAAGCGTAAACGACAAGGGGTTGAGTCGCCGTTTAGCCGAGCGTATGCTTGCCTTCCCGTTGGCAAGGCGGAGCCTGGAATTCGCCAACGCACGCATGTGAACGACGCCGGTCACAGGGTGGTGCTCGACGTCACTATCGAATCGAACCTCAGGACTCAGGATGGTTTGCCATGCCACAGGCAGCGTCACTGTTTACTCGGATCGAGTACCGTCTGGCACAACAACTCGTGCATACTCGCTGGTTGCCTCGTTCGCCGCAGACTCAGCGGCTGACCATGCACCTGTTTCAGCGCTGTGCCAAGGCCGGACACCCTGCGGCCCTGGCACAATATGGTCACATGCTGTTTCACCGCGGTGTGTCCCCCCAGGACAAGGCGCGGGGAGCGCGCTACGTGATCGAAGCCGCCCATGGCGGTGATACTCACGCCCAGTTTCGCGCCGGCCAGATCCACGAGCATGGATGCACCCAGTACCCGCGCCGTGAAGATCACGCCGTGACCTGGTACGCCCGGGCTGGTGAAGCCGGTCACCCTCAGGCAGCGGCGCGGCTTGCCGATGCCTATCGTGACGGCGATCTGGGACTGCCGGTCGATGGCGAACGGATGGCCTACTGGCAACGGCTGGCCGATCAGTTCACGGCGTCCCCCGAGTTACTGGACAGCCGGGAAGCCGGGACGCGACACTAGGGCCAGGTGTCTCAGTGACGAGACGTGAACCACTGGCCGAGCCTCTGGTGCAGCGGCCCTGACCAAGGAACCCCCTTCCGTGACGCTACCGACATTGCTGGATATCGAAGCGTCCGGTTTTGGGCGCGGTAGTTACCCCATTGAAATCGGCCTGGCGCGGGCCGATGGCAGCGTCTGCGCCTTTCTGGTTCACCCCCTCGACGAATGGACGCACTGGGACCCCAAGGCGGAACTGCTGCACGGCATCTCCCGGGCACGCCTGGAGCGTGAGGGCTACCCCGTGCGCCAGGTAGCACGCTGGCTCAATGACGAGCTGAGCGATATCGGCATCGCCTACAGTGACAGCTGGGGTTACGACAATACCTGGATGTCCCTGCTCTTCCACCATGCCGGGATGCTGCCCGCCTTCCGTCTCGAGGCCTTGCGTCGGCTGCTGAGCGAAACCCAGATGGAGCGCTGGAGCGACACCAAGGAAGCCATCATTCGGGAGCAGGGCGTCCTGCGGCATCGTGCCGGCGAAGATGCCCGTCTGCTGCAGCTGACCTACCAGCGCACCCTGGATTACTGACCCCTTACCCCTTACCCTTTACACCTCACACCTCACACCTCACACCTCACACCTCACACCTCACACCTCACACCTCACACCGCGCTCCACTCGCTGTCACTCCGGCCTCACTGGCCGAGGCGCTGCTCCAGCGCATCGAGCAGCGACGCCGGCGAGTCGGCATCCAGCAGGTTGGCGCGGGTGTCGGCATCGAGGAAACCGTGTTGCACGGTGTTATCGAGGAAGGTCAGCAGTGGCGCATAGAAGCCCCGGGTATCGAGCAACCCCAGCGGCTTGTCGTGCAGGCCCAGATACTGCCAGGTCCAGGCTTCGAACAGTTCCTCCAGGGTCCCGATTCCCCCCGGCAGGGCAATGAAAGCGTCGCTGTGGGCGGCCATGCTGGCCTTGCGTTCATGCATGTTGCTGACGCGTATCAACCGAGTGAGCCCTGTATGGGCCTGCTCGCGCTCCACCAGATGATCCGGCATCACGCCAGTCACCTCGCCGCCAGCGGCCATCATGCTGTCGGCCAGTGCCCCCATCATGCCGACGCGAGCCCCGCCGTAGACCAGTGCGTGGCCACGCGATGCCAGCTCACCGCCGAGCGTCCCGGCGGCTTCCAGGAAGGCCGGGTCATGGCCGGTGCGCGAGCCAAGATAGACGCAGAAGGTCGACATGGAGTTCTCCGGGTTCAGTCGTCTCAGGGCAGACAGTCGGCGACGCCATGGTGTTCGTCCAGCCACTGGCCGATGACATTGTGGCCACACAGGTGGTGCGCATACTGGGTGTGCAGGCAGCGTACCTGGTTCCAGTTGGCGATACCGCCGATGCCACGCTCGCGCAGTACCGTCTCGTAGCCCAGCTCCTGCACCCTGGTGTGTTGCGCGGGCGTCATGCAGTGCCAGCGCGTGGCGATGTAGTCGCGATGGCTCTGGTGGTAGGCCGCAAGGAACTCGGGCTCTTCGCGCAGGCGCGCTTCCAGCTGCTTGATCACGCCGGCCGCCTCGAGGTGGCTGAGTTCGATCTTCAGGCGCTCCGAGCTCAGCCAGTAGAGCGTCGGGAAGGGGGCACCATCGACGATGGGGGCCATGCGCAGCACCAGTGGTGTGCCTTCACCATCGGTAGCCGCCAGGGCCTCGATGCCCCGGGGGGCACGGCCCAGCTGTTCGGTGATGAGCGCCATCTGGCGTTCGTCAGGCATCGTGTCGGGACGAATCACCATCGTTGTCATCTCGTATGAACTTGTTCGAGCGGCCCACGGCGCGGAAGAAGGTTCGATTGAGCTGTTCCGGTGTCGGAACATAGTTCCAGTAGCGGTCGCAGTAATCGTTGGCCCGTGCCATCAGCACGTCGTAGAGGCGGTTGAACGGCGCATCATAATCGTAAGGGTCGGCCCCGAACAAGCGGATGTGCGGATAGTCGGCGAAGCGCTCCATGAAGTAGCGCTCCAGGTCCGCCTCCACGGCATGGTGGCGGGCGACGTTGTCTGGATCGAGCCAGAGGTCGTAGCGGATGGCCATCGTCGGCTCCCTTGGGTCGAGCGGCTCGGTGGTACCGAGCCGTCTGTCACGCTTGGACAGTGCAGCGCGGTGTTTGGCTCGGTGGCTCAGCGAGCCAATGAGGTGAAGAGGCCGTTCAGCAAGCCGATCAGGTCCGCCGGCGCCAGGCAGATTTCCAGGCCGCGTCGTCCCCCGCTGACGTAAAGCTGTTCGAGGGATTCGGCGCTGGCATCGATGAAGGCCGGCAGGCGTTTCTTCTGGCCCAACGGGCTGATACCCCCGATTACATAGCCCGTGGCCCGTTCGGCCTCCTCGGCATCGGCCAGGTGAGCCTTGCGCGCGCCGGCGGCCCTGGCCAGTGCCTTGAGGTCCAGCTGGTCGGACACCGGCACCAGGGCCATGACCAGCTGGCCTGTGTCGAGGCGAGCCAATAGTGTCTTGAAGACCTCGTGCGTTGCCAGGCCCAGCGCATCGACGGCCTCTTCACCATAGGCCGGGTGGCGCGCATCGTGCTCGTACGTCGCGAGCGCAAAGCCGATACCGGCCTTTTCCAGCATCTTGACGGCCGGAGTCATGCGTCGTCCGCCTCCGCTTCCTGCAAGTGTTCTCTCAAGGCTTCGCGCAGCGTGCCCTCGATGGGTACGGCGCATCCGGCCTGGTGGTCATAGTGCACCATGACGGTATGGCCGGTATTGGTCAGTCTACCGGACTGACGGGCTTCCTGGGTCACGGTGAAGGAGCTGTTGCCGAGCCGCGAGAGGTAGGTGTGGATCTCGATGTCGCGGCCGTAATACAGCTCGCCGTGATAGTCGATTTCCATGCGCGCCATGATCAGTCGCCAGCGGCGCGGGTCCAGGTCCGGCGTGAACAGGGGAAAGAGGTCGTTGCGGGCCCACTCGAACCAGGCCGGCAGGCGCGTATTGTTGATGTGGCCCAGCGCATCGGTGTCGTAGAAGGCGGGCTCGACGGTGCGAACGAACATGAAGTTTCCTCTTCGGCATATGCGGCCAGATATCTCCCGGCATGGCGATGCCCGGGACACCACTATAGCACGCTAGCGAGTCGCTTCCGGGTCCTCGGTGACGCTGCGCCGTTGTTGCCACTGGGCTTGTCCGCGGGTCCAGGCCAGCAGCCAGAGCGTGGCGGCGGCAAAGCCGACCAGGGTGCCCCAGGTGAGTCCCAGGGCATCATAGGCCAGCGAGACGCATAGGGTATAGCACAGCAGCGAACCGAGGCCGGCGGGGTAGTGCTTGATGACGGTGGCGACCGGCCCGGCGCCATGGGTCAGATGGAGAATCACCAGGAAGGGATACATGGTCACCGGGAAGGCGGCCATTACCCCGGCCCAGGCCGAGGGCACCACATGGGCGAGGCCGGTGATCAGGAAGATGATGCTGGCGGCGAGGCCGGCGCGCAGCGCGAGTGCCGGCCAGGAAAAGCCGCCGCGCGGCGTGGCAGCGGTGTCCGGAACATGGCGGTACAGCCGCATGAAAGCCAGGATCGCCACCAGGGTGATCAGGGTACCGCCCAGTCGGTTGACGTCGAAGTGGGTCAACATCAGGCTCATCAGCCCCCAGGCGATCAGGCCGCCCAGAGTGCCCGTGAGGACACCTCGGAAGCCGTCACGCCGACCGCACAGTAAATAACCGCCACCCAGCGCCAGGGTCGCGGTGAAGCCTGCCAGGGTGTGCACGGCACTCTCGGCGGCAAAGCCCGGGGATATCTCCAGGCCGATGAAGAACAGCGCGATGGCCGTGCCCAGCGGGTAGCCGGAGAGCAGGCCGGCAGCGCGCGTGCTGAGGCGTTCGGCGATCACCGAGAGGCCCAGCACCACGCCGATCGAGACCAGCAGCTTGGCCAGTTGCCATTCAAGTGGGACTTCCATGACGCTATCCTGTTGGTGTCGAGAGTCGCCCGGCCCGGGCGCGTAAGCTTCGAATGCGTCACCGGCAGGCGCAGAGCCGGGGCGCCGCCAGCCCGCCACCGTCGAGGTACGCATGACCGGTCACGCGCTGTCCCCGCCAAGCCGTCCCGAACGCTGTGAGCTGTGTCGGCGCGCCGCGCCACTGACACGCCATCACCTGATTCCGCGCACCCTGCACGGCAAGGCACGCTATCGGCGTCGGTTCGACCGGGCCGAGCGCCTGAGTGCGATTCTATGGGTCTGCCATGCCTGCCATCGGCACATCCACGCGCTGTTCAGCGAGCGCGAGCTGGCCGACCATTATCGCAGCCGCGAGGCCCTGCTGGGGCATCCCGAGGTCCAGACCTTCGTCGCATGGCTGGCCACCAAGCCGGCAGGCTTCGAGCCCAAGCGCCCGACCCGGCGGCGACGCTGAGGGCCTACACCAGACGCAGGCCCTGTTGATCCACCCAGGCGGCCTTGAGGGCGGTCTCCAGAGGCGAGTGCAGGTGTGCGGGCAGGGCGTCGACGGCGGCCTCATAACTCTCGACCTGGCGATTGCGCAACCAGCAGTAGGCCCAGGCACAGGCCTCTTCGTCGCTTTGCGGCACGGGCCGCGCCGGCATCTGAGTCAGCAGAAAGACCGCGGTACGTCCGGCCCAGAGTGGAATATCCGCGTGACGATCGCCGGCGCCCCAGGCCTCGAGGGTGGCACCGCTGGGCGTGGCCTCGGGCTCGCCCAGTTTGGCGACCCGGGCCGTTTCGGCAAGAATCAGTGCCAGGCGGTCGCGGTCGCCTTGGCCGAGTGCCAGCCACTGGGCGATGACGGCCGGCAGGCCCTTGCGGACCTTGGAATAGAAGCTGCTTTGGGGCATGGTTTGATGCATTCTCAGGGGCGTCACATGACGCCGGATCAGGAGCAAAGGATGGCCACTTCATGACCGCGACCTTCGATTTTGTCACGCCCGTCGAGCGGCGACACCCCTCCAATGGCCACTGGCCGTCACAGAAATGGCATCGCTACGCGGAGGATGTACTGCCGCTGTGGGTGGCCGACATGGACTTCCGCTCGCCGCCGGCGGTCATCGAGGCGCTTCAGGCCCGAGTCGAGCATGGCGTCTATGGCTATGGTCTGGTGGCCGACGGCCTGCGCGATGCCGTCTGCCGCTGGAGCCGCGAGCACTATGGCTGGGCGATCGAACCCGACTGGCAGGTGTGGCTACCCGGCGTGGTGCCGGCCCTCAACATGGCCAGCCTGGCGCTGACCGAGCCTGGCGACGGCGTGCTGACCATTACGCCGATCTATCCGCCCTTCCTGCAGGTGGCCGAACGCACCGGCCGCGAGCCCCAGCAGGCGGCCATGCGGCCGCCCCGGGCGGCAGGCGATGACTGGCAGCTGGATCTCGAGGCCCTCGAGGCCGCCATCACGCCGCGCACCCGGCTGCTACTGTGGTGTCACCCGCATAACCCGACCGGACGCGTCTGGCGCCCGGACGAGCTGGAAGGGCTGGCCCGCCTGGTCGAGCGCCATGACCTGTACGTGGTCTCCGACGAGCTGCACTGCGACCTGCTGCTCGATGACGGCGCTCGACACCAACCGCTGGCGGCCCTGTTCCCGGCGCTGGCCGCGCGCATCATTACCCTCTGGGCGCCATCCAAGACCTTCAATCTGGCTGGGCTGACGGCCGCCTGCGCGGTGATTCCCGATGCCGGCTTGCGTCAGCGCTTCGCGGCACGCCTCAAGGGCCTGCAACCCGACGGCAATGTACTCGGGCTGGTCGCCGCCGAGGCCGCCTACTGCCACGGCGAGCCCTGGCGGCAGGCCCTGCTGGAGACCCTGCGCGGTCATCGTCGTCGGCTGGAAGAGCATGTCGCCCGCTGGCCGGGCGTGCGCATGGCCGCCCCGCAGTCGACCTATCTGGCCTGGCTGGACCTGCGCGAGTCACCCGCCATGCAGGGTGCTGCCTCGCCTCAGCAGCTGCTGCTCGAGGAGGCGCGCGTGGCGCTTTCGGATGGCGTCAACTTCGGCTGGCCGGGCTTCGTGCGGCTCAACTTCGGCACCACCGCCGAGCAGCTGGAAACGGCGCTGCAGCGCATGGACGGGGTGCTGGCATCCTGAGGTGACGCCACGCCATACGCCAGCAGCGCGGAGACAGGCCCTGCGCTGCTGGCGTCGTGCCGGGCCCTAGAGCGCGGCGATCCTGTCGCGCTGCTCGACCAGCAGGCGGCGGTTGGTGCTCAGGTCGTCGAGCTTGTCGCGTTCCTTCTGGACCACGGCTTCCGGTGCCTTGGCGACGAAGCTCTCGTTGCCGAGCTTCTTCTCGATGCCGTCGATCAGCTTGTCCTGCTTGTCGATCTCCTTGGCCAGACGCGTCAGTTCCGCCTCCTTGTCGATCAGGCCGGCCATGGGCACCAGCACCTCCAGGTCGCCGACCAGCTGGGTGGCGGCCAGCGGGGCCTGGTCGGCATCCGCGAGCCAGTCGATGCTTTCCAGCTTGGCCAGCTTGGCGAGGAAACGGCGGTTGGCATCCAGGCGTCGGCGGTCATCGGCATCGCCCTTGGTCAGCATCGCCGTCAGCGGCTTGCCGGGGGCAATGTTGAGCTCGGCGCGGATGTTGCGGATCGCCACGATCACGCCCTTGAGCCACTCGATATCACGCTCGGCCGCCTCGTCGATGCGGCTGTCGTCGGCCTGTGGCCAGGGCTGAACCATCAGCGAGTCTTCCTCGCCGTGGCTGGTGCCGGCCAGTGGGGCGACGCGCTGCCAGATTTCCTCGCTGATGTAGGGCATCATCGGGTGCGCCAGGCGCAGTACGGTCTCGAGCACGCGTACCAGAGTGCGGCGAGTGCCGCGCTGGGCTTGCGCCGAGGCCTCGTCATCCCAGAGGACCGGCTTGGAAAGCTCCAGGTACCAGTCGCAATACTCGTTCCAGATGAACTCGTAGAGCGCCTGGGAGGCGTGGTCGAAGCGGTATTCCTGCATGGCGCGAGTGACCTGGGCCTCGGTCTGCTGCAGGCGCGAGACGATCCAGCGGTCGGCCAGCGACAATTCGACCTCGTCGCCCTGTCCGTCGGGAGAGGTGCCGCAATCCTGGCCCTCGGCATTCATCAGCACATAGCGCGAGGCGTTCCACAGCTTGTTGCAGAAGTTGCGGTAGCCATCCAGGCGGCCTATATCGAACTTGATGTCGCGTCCGGTGGTGGCCTGGGACAGGAAGGTGAAGCGCAGGGCATCGGTGCCGTGGGCCTCGATGCCCTGCGGAAATTCCTGTCGCGTGGCCTTGGCAATGGCCCTGGCCTTCTGCGGCTGCATCATGTTGCCGGTGCGCTTCTCGACCAGGGTCTCCAGGTCGATGCCGTCGATCAGGTCGATGGGGTCGAGCACATTGCCCTTGGACTTGGACATCTTGTTGCCCTGGCCGTCGCGTACCAGGCCATGCACATAGACCTGCTTGAAGGGCACCTCGCCGGTGAACTCCAGGGTCAGCATGATCATCCGCGCGACCCAGAAGAAGATGATGTCGAAACCGGTGACCAGCACATTGGTGGGGTGGAAGGTCTCCAGCGCCGGGGTCTGCTCGGGCCAGCCCAGGGTGCCGAAGGTCCACAGACCGGAGCTGAACCAGGTGTCGAGGACGTCCTCATCCTGGCTAAGGGGCACATCGGCGGCGATGCCATATCGCTCGCGGGCCTCGGCCTCACTGCGCGCCACATAGACCTTGCCCTCGGTGTCGTACCAGGCCGGAATGCGGTGGCCCCACCACAGCTGGCGCGAGATGCACCAGTCCTGGAGGTCACGCATCCAGGCGAAATACATGTTCTCGTAGTTCTTCGGCACGAACTCGATATCGCCGTTCTCGACCGCCGCGATGGCCGGCTTGGCGAGGTCCTCCACGGCCACGAACCACTGGTCGGTGAGGTAAGGCTCGATGACATCACCGGAGCGGTCGCCGAAGGGCTGCATCAGCTTCTTGTGCTCGACCAGCGGCTGTTCCTGGCCGGCTTCATCGGGGGTGGTCACTGCCAGGCCTTCGGCGGTGACGGCCTCGACCACCTGGCGACGCGCTGCGAAACGGTCCAGCCCGCGCAGTTCGGTGGGCACCAGGTTGATCTCGTCCACACTGCCGATGTCTTCGCCCCGCGCGGCGCGGGATGCCAGGGCGGCGCTTTCCGCATAGGAGAGGCCGTCATTGCGCATGTGCGCCTTGCGGTCCATCAGGTTGTAGAGCGGAATCGCGTTGCGCTGTGCGACGGCGTAGTCGTTGAAGTCATGGGCGCCGGTGATCTTGACGGCACCCGAGCCGAACTCGGGGTCGGGGTACTCATCGGTGATGATGGGAATCAGACGACGGTGTTCCTTCGGCCCGACCGGAATCTCGCAGAGCTTGCCGACCAGCGGCGCATAGCGTTCATCGTCCGGGCTCACGGCGACGGCGCCATCGCCCAGCATGGTTTCCGGCCGCGTGGTGGCGATGGAGATATAGTCGCGTGTCTCGCGCAGCGTGACGTTGCCGTCGGCATCCTTCTCGATGTACTCGTAGGTTTCACCGCCGGCCAGCGGATATTTGAAGTGCCACATCTGGCCATCGACCTCGGTGTTCTCCACCTCGAGGTCGGAAATGGCGGTCTCGAACGTCGGATCCCAGTTGACCAGCCGCTTGCCACGGTAGATCAGGCCCTTGTCGAACAATTGCACGAAGACTTCCTGAACCGCCTTGTAGAAGCCGTCGTCCATGGTGAAGCGTTCGCGGGACCAGTCGACGCTGGCGCCCATGCGCCTCAACTGGCGGGTGATGTGCCCCCCGGATTCCTGCTTCCACTCCCAGATCCGGTCGGTGAAGGCATCACGGCCCAGGTCGTGACGACTCTTGCCTTCCTCGGCGGCGACCTTGCGCTCCACCAGCATCTGGGTGGCGATGCCGGCATGGTCGGTGCCCACCTGCCAAAGGGTGTTGTTGCCCTGCATGCGCTTCCAGCGCGTCAGGGTATCCATGATGGTGTCCTGGAAGGCATGACCCATGTGCAGACTGCCGGTGACATTGGGCGGCGGGATCATGATGGAGAAGGGGTCGCCCTTGCCGGAAGGGGCAAAGTGGCCGTTGTCTTCCCAACGCTGATACCAGCGGTTCTCGATCTGCTCGGGTTGGTAGGTCTTGTCCATGGGGGAGTCCGGTCCAGAATGGTTCGCCACCGGGGCCAGGCAAAGCCTGGAACCTGTCGGCGGGGCATCGTCAAAAATGGGTTCGATTATAGCCTGACCAGGGGCTGGGCGTCAGCCTGATCTACTGCTGCCCGCGCAGCTGGTGCGCCTTTACCGCATAGCCGCGCTTCTTGTAGGTCTGCCAGCAATCACGCTTGGTCTTCAGCACTTCCTGGTGCTGATTGATGATCTCGGCGACCCGCTCGTAGCGCGAGAACCACTCGGGAATGCCGGGGTGCAGGTTGAGCATTGCCTGGGTGCCGGTCTCGCCGGGCGCCGGGGGCTCCTGCCAGCCGATGGTGGCCGGAACGCCATCCGCCATCTCGCTGCCCAGCAGGGCATGCGGCAGGTAGGCATCGGCGCGAAAGTCCCACAGCCGGTCATCCAGGGTCCGGGCCATGGCCTCGTCTTCCACATGCAGATGCAGCCGATAGCCCTTGTTGACGATGGTCTCGGCCAACCGGCAGGCAAAGGCCAGCCGGGCATCGAGGGTGGTATCGGGCAGGATGTAGAAGTCGATGTGGGTCATGGATTCCCGCTCCGGCTGCGCCGGGAGTTGTAAGAAATAAGAGGGAAGAAAGAAGAACAGTTCTCCGATTGCTTCAAGGCGCGTAGCGCCGTTCTTCCTTCTTCAAGCCGCGCAGCGGCGTACTTGTTTAAACCCCGCCATCCATATCGATCAGGCTGCCGGTGCAGAACTCGGCTTCAGCGAGCCACAGGATGCCGTCGGCGATTTCCGCGGGTTCGCCGATGCGGCCCAGCGGGATGCGCGTCCCGGCGGTATCGACCTTGCCGGGGTTGTCGGCGCTGGCGTGGATGCTGGTGCGCACCACGCCGGGGCGTATGCCATTGACGCGGATGCCGGCGTCGGCGAGTTCGCGGGCGAGTCCCCGGGTGAGGCTGTCGATGGCGCCCTTGGAGGCCGCATAGTCGACATACTCATTGGCGCCACCCAGGCGCGCGGCGACGGACGAGATGTTGATGATCACGCCACCGTCGCCGCCATGCCGGGTTGCCATGCGTTTGACCGCTTCGCGGGCGCAGATCAAGGGGCCGGTGACATTGGTCCGCATCATGCGCTCGACGCGGGCGAAGCTCATGTCCTCGATACGAGCATTGACGTCCACCACACCGGCGTTGTTGACCAGCACATCGAGGCGCCCCAGCTCGCGGTCGAGGGTCTCGAACAGCGACAGGATGCCGGCCTCGTCGGCGACATCGGCCTGGATGGCGATGGCACGACCGCCTGCGGCCTCGATGTCACCGACGACGCCATCTGCCGAGGCCTTGTCACTCCGGTAGTTGATGACCACCGTATAGCCGCGCTGAGCGGCCAGGCGCGCCGTGGCGGCACCGATGCCGCGTCCGGCACCGGTGATCAGCATGACGCGCGAGGCCGGGGGGTGCCGGGGGGTCATGCCAGTCGGGTCAGCCAGCCGTGAGTGTCTTCCCGGCGGCCGTACTGCAGGTCGAGCAGGTGGCCGCGCAGGCGCTTGGCGACCTCGTTGTCGCCGCCGGCGTCGAGGCGGATGGTGTCGTCCTCGGTGACCAGCTCGCCGACCGGGGTGATGACGGCGGCGGTGCCGCAGGCGAAGACTTCGGTGATGTCGCCGCTGGCCGCGCCCTCGCGCCATTCGTCGAGGCTGATCGGACGCTCCTCCGGTGTCAGGCCTTCCTCGCGGGCCAGGGTGAGCACCGAGTCACGGGTCACGCCTTCGAGGATGGTGTCGGTGAGCTGCGGTGTCACCAGGCGGCCATCGCGGTAGACGAAGAACAGGTTCATGCCGCCCAGCTCCTCGATCCACTTGTTTTCGGCGGCATCGAGGAAGGCGACCTGGCTGCAGTCGTTGGCTTCGGCCTCCTTCTGGGCGGCCAGCGAAGCGGCGTAGTTGCCGCCGCACTTGGCGAAGCCGGTGCCGCCGGCCGCGGCCCGCTTGTAGTGCGAGGAGAGCCAGATCGAGACCGGCGCGATGCCGCCCTTGAAGTAGGCCGCCGCTGGCGAGGCAATGACGTAGTAGTCGACCTCATGGGACGGACGCACGCCGAGGAAGGTCTCGCTGGCGATCATGAAGGGGCGCAGGTAGAGGCTGGATTCCTCGGCCGCCGTGGCCGGCGTCGGCACCCAGGCATGGTCCTGGGCCAGCAGGGCCTTGAGCGAGTCGACGAAGTCATCGTCGGAAAGCTCCGGCAGGGCCAGGCGACGCGCCGAGCGCCGGAAGCGTTCGGCGTTCTTTTCCGGGCGGAAGGCCCACACCGAGCCGTCATCATGGCGGTAGGCCTTGATGCCCTCGAAGATCTCCTGGGCGTAGTGCAGCACGGCGGCGGCCGGGTCCAGGGTCAGGGGCCCGTAGGGGTGCACTTCGTGACCGTGCCAGCCGGCGTCGAGCGTCCAGCGGACATGCGCCATGTGATCGGTGAAGTAACGGCCGAAGCCGGGATTGGCGAGGATGTCGTCCCGGATGGGGGCTGCCGTGGCCTCGGAGGACGGCAGCACGGTAAAGCGTTGTGTGGGCACGGCGATCGGTCTCCGCTTGGCCCGAGGCTTCGACAGCGCCCCGGGGTGATACTGGTACAACGGCCGGCCGGGCGGTCGCTGCATGCGTGTCGAGGGTCGGGTAGCCGGGGCATCCGCTGCCCCGGCAGTACTGTCGTCAATGAAAAGGCCACCGCGGGCAAAAGGCAAGCCCGCGCTGGGCTATCACTCCTCGCCGACCTCGACCCGGCTGTCGCCGGCGCGATCCAGCAGATACTGGGTGAGCAGGCTGACCGGGCGGCCGGAGGCCCCCTTCTGCGCGCCGGATTGCCAGGCGGTGCCCGCGATGTCCAGGTGGGCCCAGGGATACTTGTCGGCAAAGCGCGAGAGGAAGCAGCCCGCGGTGATGGTGCCCGCCGGGCGCCCGCCGATATTGGCCAGATCGGCGAAGTTGGAGTCGAGCTGTTCCTGATACTCGTCCCACAGCGGCAGGTGCCAGGCGCGATCCCAGGCGGTTTCGCCGGCATCCAGCAGGTCCAGCGCCAGGTCGTCGTCATTGGCCATCAGGCCGGTGGCATGATGGCCCAGGCCGATGATGACGGCCCCGGTCAGGGTGGCGATATCGACCACGCTGGCCGGCTCGAAGCGTTCGGCATAGGTCAGGGCATCGCACAGCACCAGGCGGCCCTCGGCATCGGTATTCAGGACCTCGACCGACAGGCCCTTGAGGGTGCGGATGATGTCGCCGGGCTTGGTCGCCAGGCCATCGGGCATGTTCTCGGCGCTGGCCACGATGGCGATCAGGTTGACCCGTGGCTTGATGGCCAGTGTCGAGGTGACGGCGCCGAACACGCTGGCGGCACCGCACATGTCGAACTTCATCTCGTCCATGGCGGCCCCGGGCTTCAGCGAAATGCCGCCGGAATCGAAGGTGATGCCCTTGCCGACCAGCACATGCGGTGGCTCGTCGGGGTCATCGGCGCCCTGGTACTTCATGACGATCAGGCGCGAGGGTTCGGCGCTGCCGTGGCCGACGCTGAGCAGGCTGTGGGCACCGAGTGCTTCCAGGGCCTCTTCGTCGAGGACTTCGGTGGTCAGGGCGCCATCGGATTCGGCGGCCAGGGTCTCGGCGCGTTCGGCCAGGTAGCGTGGCGTGCAGACGTTGCCGGGCAGGTTGCCCAGGGTGCGGGTGGCATTGATGCCCTGGCCGATGCCGTCGCCGATGCGCCCGCCCTCACGCGCCGCCTCGGCATTGTCGGCCTCGCTGACGAGCAGGGTGACCCGCTTGAGTCGCGGCAGGGGCGCCGGCTCCGACTTGAAATCATTGAAACGGTAGACGGCCCGGTGTGCCGCTTCGGCGGCCATGCGTGCCTTCCAGTCACACTCGCGATCGGGAACCGGCACGTCGGTGAAGGCGACCGCGGCATCCTCGGCCGGCAGCGCGGCCAGGGCCGTGAAGGCGGCGTCGAGCGCCTTGCGATAGGCGCTTTCCTGGCACTGGTCGCGCGTTCCCAGGCCAACCAGCATCAGGCGGTCGGCGTTGAGCCCGGGGGCGAACGGAATCATCTGGACGTTGCCCAGGCGGGCATCGAAGTCGCCACGCTCGATCAGCTGGCCGATCAGCCGCTCGCTGGCATCATCGAGTTTGGTGGCGGCGGGCAGCAGATCGCCGTCCTTGAACACCGGTACCACGAGGCAAGCCGTTTCGACCTTGGCGGGATTGGCCGTCTGAACTGGGAATTCCATGGTGTCTCCACAAGACAAGCGGTGAGGGATTCTGGATAATGCCGGCACATTGCCGATTCGCCCCAGTGTACCCCAGGAGCCCGCCGGACTTCACACTGATCTAGGCTGACAGGGCAACACCCGGCCCCGCGTCGATGCCCGTGGCCGGATGCCGTGTCGTGTAGCGCGCCACCTTGCGCGGCCGGGCATGCGCCGGCGACGCCGTGATCGAAGGTTGCGGTCGTGCGGGAGCAGGGTCGGCAACCTGGACCGGGAGAGCGCATTGATCATATTCCGCTACCTGACCCGCGAGATCCTGCAGACCATGGCGGCCGTCGCCGGTGTGCTGTTGCTGGTCATCATGGGCAGCCGCTTCATTCGTTACTTTTCCAGTGCCGCGGAAGGTGATATCCCCGTCGATATCCTCGGCACCCTGATGCTCTTTCATCTGCCCGGGTTTCTCGAGCTGATCCTGCCGCTGGCGTTCTTCCTGGGGATTCTGCTGGCGCTCGGCCAGCTCTACCTCAACAGCGAGATTACCGTGCTGGTGGCCTGTGGCACCAGCCCCAACAAGCTGTTGTGGGTCAGCCTGCTGCCGGCCACGGTCGTCGCGATTCTGGTTGGCATGTGCAGCCTGTGGTTGACGCCGGCCGGCGCGCTGCACAACGAGACCCTCATTGCTGAACAGCGCAGCCAGGTGGACTTCGGTGTCCTGGCTCCGGGGCGTTTCCAGGATTTCGGCAATGGCCGGGTGGTCTATACCGAAAGCCTGAGTGAAGGTGAGCATCGCCTTGAGGAGGTCTTTATCAGCGAGCGGCAACGACGTGGCGATGGCATCCCGCAGACCGTGGTGACACGCGCCGGCGAGGGCTATCAGACCGTCGACGAAGAAACCGGCAGTCGCTACCTGGTGCTTGCCGAAGGCCAGCGCTACAGTGTCGATCCCGGGCGTGCCGTGGCCGAGAAGCTGTCCTTCGGTCGCTACGCGGTGCGCTTATCCGGTGCCGCCGAACGCCAGGACCTCGATGACCCCGAATACCTGAGCACGCCGTCGCTGATCGCCGATGGCTCGCCACCGGCCATGGCACAGCTGCAGTGGCGGCTCGGCCTGCCGCCCATGGTCTTCATCCTGACATTGCTGGCCATGCCCTTGTCGCAGGTCAATCCGCGTCAGGGGCGTTTCGCCAAACTGCTGCCGGCCATCTTCCTCTATGTGGCCTACCTGAGCCTGTTGCTGGCGGCCATGGATGCCATCGCCAGCGGCAGCTGGCCGGTGGCGATCGGCATGTGGCCGATCCATCTCGCTTTTCTGGCCATTGGCCTGTTGATGACGCTGCATGCTCAGCGCAAGGGGATGAGCGGATGATAGCCGACCGTCTCGATCGCTACATCGCGCGCAATGTGCTGGGCGCCATCCTGGTCGTCCAGGTGGTCCTGCTGGGGCTCGATCTGGTCATCACCTATATCAATGACCTGGGCGACGTGAAGGGCCAATACAGTGCCCTGGATGTGCTCATCTATCTGTGCATGCGGCTGCCCTGGCGCTTCTACCAGTATGCCCCGGTAGGCGTGCTGATCGGGGCGCTGATCGGCCTGGGCGGCATGGCCTCGAGCAATGAGCTGACCGTCATGCGCGCCGCCGGGCGCTCCCTGGGACGCATCCTGTGGAGCGTCATGAAGCCGATCATCCTGGTGGTCGCGGTGGTGCTGTTCATCGCCGAGTTCGTCAGTCCGCGCACCGAGCAGTTCGCCAATGCCTGGCGCCTGGAGCAGATGCAGGGCGAGGGTGCCGTGCTGACCGAGCAGGGTGGCTGGCAGCGCGAGGGCGATGACTTCTACCGCTTCGGTGCCATCCGCGCCGACAATGTCGTGCTCGACTTGACTCGCTACCGTTTCGAGGGACGCGAGCTGCGCCAGGCCCTCAATGCACAGCGAGCCATCTGGCAAGACGGTGGCTGGGTCATGAAAGACGTGCAGATCACCCGTTTCGAGGACGGGCGTACAGCCGTTACTCGGCAGGATACGCGCCCCTGGGAAACCGACCTGACGCCGGCCGAGCTGGATCGCCTGCTGCGTGAAGTCGATACCCAGGCACCCAGCGAGCTCTGGGCCCATGCCAACTATCTGCAGTCCCAGGGGCAGGATGCCACCCAGCCGCTGCTCTACTTCTGGCAGAAGATGCTGATGCCATTGACCATGGCGTCACTGATGCTGGTGGCCGCCTCCTTCGTGTTCGGGCCCTTGCGCAGCGTGGCGGCCGGAACACGCGTCTTCTATGGCGTGATCACCGGCCTGGTGTTCAAGTACCTGCAGGATCTCCTGGGGCCGGCCTCCACGGTCTTCGGCTTCTCGCCGGCCTGGGCGGTGCTGGCGCCGACGTTGATCTGCGCCGTGCTGGGGCTTTACCTACTGCGACGCAGCGGCTGACCGGGAGTTCGCATGGCCAAGCACTTTGCCCGCCTCGACAATGCCCACCCTGCCGGTCTGGGGCGTCGGCTGGGTGCCATGTTGTATGACAGCCTGCTGTTGCTGGCGCTCTGGGTGGCGCTGACCACCCTTCATGTCCTGACCAGCCGACTTGTGCTGGGCGTTCCTGCCGAACAGCTGGGGCAGGGTACTCTCCAGGTGGTGTCGCTGCGGCTCCTCCTGGTGCTGGGCGCCTTCGGCTTTCTGGCCTATTTCTGGATGCGCGCCGGCATGACGCTGGGCATGCAGGCCTGGCGGCTGCGCGTACAGACGCCGGACGGGCAGGCGATCAGCTTGCGTCAGTGCCTGGTGCGTTTCGTGGTCGGGGGGCTGTCCTGGGCCGCGCTGGGGCTGGGCCATTTGTGGGTCGTGTGGGACCCGCAGCGGCGCAGCTGGGCCGACCTGGCCTCCGGTACAAGCGTCATGCTCCTGCCCGGGCGTCGGCGCTGAATGGCGGGCTTGGCCACCGCTCAGGGCTGACAACCAGTGACACACGAAAAAAGTTCTCACCTATGGTTGCGATAGTCTATGCGAATCATTTACATTTGATTCGTGGTCAGCACGAGGTGATGTCATGTACGTGTGTCTTTGCAAGGGTGTCAGTGACAAGGCCATCCGCCAGAGCGTGGAGGATGGAGCGCGCAGCTGGCGTGACGTTCAGCGCGATACGGGCTGCGGCACCCAGTGCGGCAAGTGTGCCTGCCTGGGCAAGAGCATCACCCGCGAGTCCGTCCAGGAGATGTTGACCATGCCGGTCGATGAGCTGGCCTATGCCGTGTGATGACAATCGATATTGTTTGTTTTGTCATTAGCAAGCATCTGATTTCATTGATTTTTTTGTGACGTAGTCTAGACTGTCGATTACGCCTGGCAGGGCGGTGTAGCCCGTGCCACAGTGTTCAGGACCCTGACAGCAAGCGAGGACACGTCATGAAAGGTGACAGCAAGGTCATTCAGTACCTCAATACCGTGCTCGGCAACGAGCTGGTCGCCATCAACCAGTATTACCTGCATGCCAAGATGTACCAGGACTGGGGCCTGCACGCCCTGGGCAAGTGGGAGTACAAGGAATCCATCGAGGAAATGCAGCACGCCGATACCCTGATCGAGCGCATCCTCTTCCTCGAGGGCCTGCCCAACCTGCAGGACTACGGTAAGCTGCTGATCGGCGAGAACACCAAGGAAATGCTCGAGTGTGACCTCAAGATCGAGAAGCAGGCGCACACCGATCTGATCAACGCCATCGCGCATTGCGAGCAGGTGCAGGACTACGCCAGCCGCGACCTGTTCCGCCAGATCCTCTCCGATGAGGAAGAACACATCGATCATCTGGAGACGGAACTCGGCCTGATCGACAAGGTCGGCCTCCAGAACTACCTGCAACAGCAGATGCAGGCCGCGGAATAAAGAAGTAGGAAGAGCGCGGCTGACGCCGCTGGAAGAGGTAGGAACGGCGCTTCGCGCCTGGAAGAGAGAAGATACCCTTGCGGCCGAGGCCCTGGGTCTAGCCTGGTTCTCTTCCCTCTTCCCTCTTCCCTCTTCCCTCTTCCCTCTTCCCTCTTCTTCCTTGCCTAAAACGCCTTCTCCAGCGCGAAGCGTGGCAGGGGTTCGCCCTGCACCTCCACGGTTTCCATGAACATCGCCAGCGGGCGGACCCAGAGGCCGTAGTCGCCGTACAGGGCGCGGTAGGCCACCAGGGATGCTTCGGTTTCGCTGTGCTGCGCCACGCCGATGACTTCGTAGAGCGCGCCCTTGTAATGCCGGTAAATGCCGGGGGTGGGGTGCTGCGGTTCCATTTCGGGCTCCTTGTTCACTGTGCGGTCTGGCTGTGGCGGGCCAGGCGTGCCAATGTCCGGCTGACGGCGATGAAGCCGAAGGTGCCGGTGACGAAGGTGGCGGCGCCGAAGCCCGAGGCGCAGTCCAGACGGGTCGATTCGTCCGCGCCGGGCTTGGTGTGGCAGACCTCGCCGTCGGCCCCGGGGTAGACGAGCTGTTCGTCGGAGTAGACGCACTCCACCGAGAATCGCCGCCTGGGGTTTCGCGAGAAGCCGTACTCGCGTCGCAGCCGGGCGCGCACCTTGGCGAGCAGTGGGTCGTGCTCGGTACGCGTCAGGTCCGCCGTGCGGATGCGTGTCGGATCGGTCTGGCCGCCGGCCGCCCCGGTGACAGTGATCGGCAGCTTGCGCCGCTTGCACCAGGCGATCATGGCGGCCTTGGCCACTACACTATCGATGGCGTCGATCACATGATCGGCATCGGCAGGCAGCCGCTCGGCGAGGTTGGTGGGCGTGACGAAGGCGCTATCGGCATGCACCTCGATACCCGGTTGAATGGCCCGACAGCGTTCGGCCAGTACCTCGACCTTGGGGCGCCCGATGGTGCCGTCCAGGGCGTGCAACTGACGATTGACATTGGACACGCAGACATCATCCAGGTCGATCAGCGTCAGTCGGCCGATACCGGAACGCGCCAGCGCCTCGACGGCCCAGCTGCCCACGCCCCCCACGCCGGCCACCACCACGTGAGCCTGGCGAAAATGTTCCGCGGCGTGCGCCCCGTAAAGGCGTCGAATGCCACCGAAGCGCAGGTCGTGATCCGCATCCCGAGCGGCGGTGTCGGGGGAAGAAGGCTCGTTCATGAAGGGCTCGTCACTGTTGTCGCCGGGGCGTTGTAACGCTGGTTGGCCGGGAGGTGGCCCGACCAGCCGAAGCGCTGGAAGAGGGACGTCATGCGGGCATCCAGGGCACAACCGAGCTGGATGGGCTGGCCATGGACGGGGTGCGTGAAGTCGAGCCCCACGGCGGCCAGCAGGAGCCGGGGGCAGTCGAGCTGCTCGGCGAAGAAGCGGTTGTGCACGCTCTTGCCGTGCTTGGCATCCCCGATGATCGGGTAGCCCCGACGCGACAGATGGCGTCGAATCTGGTGACGCCGCCCGGTAAGAGGCCGCGCTTCCATGAGCGAGTAACGGGCACTGGGATAGCGGTCGACACGCACCGGCAGCTCGACGTCGTCCAGGCGCGTGATCGCGGTGCGGGCCGCACGGGCCGGCATCTCGGCCTTGGGGCGTCGCCCGTCCTCGTCGCGCAGGGCGTAATCCAGGCATTCGTGCTCCGGCCCATGGCCACGTACCACGGCCAGGTAGCGCTTGCCGACGCGATGCGCGGCGAAGTCGTCGCCCAGCGTGCTGGCCGTCCGGCTATCCAGGGCGAACACCACCAGGCCCGAGGTCGGGCGGTCGAGGCGGTGCACCGGGTAGACGTGCTGGCCGATCTGGTCGCGCAGGGTCTGCACCAGGAAGTGCCGCTCGCCGCGTGCCAGGGCACTGCGGTGGACCAGCATGTCGGCCGGCTTGTGCACGGCGACAAGATATTCATCGTGGTAGAGAATGGGCAATGCGTCGGTCATGATGGCGCCTGACGAAAAACAAGCCGCCATTGTCGCTGGCGCTTGCCGGGATGTCACCCTCGGCGGTTGTCGGCGCACGGCCTGGTCGAGACCCGAGCCGGCAGGGCCATGGCGAATTTCCACAGACGGCAAGGAGCGTGACGTGGCGAACCCGTCTTCCAGCCCCCATCTGGTGGTGCTGACCGGTGCCGGCATGAGCGCCGAAAGCGGCATCCAGACCTTTCGCGCGGCCGATGGCCTGTGGGCCGACCATCCCATCGAGGAGGTGGCGACGCCCGAGGGCTGGGCCCGCGACCCCGAGCGCGTGCTGCGCTTCTATAATGCGCGGCGCGATCAGGTGCGTAGTGCCCGGCCCAATGCCGCCCACCAGGCGCTGGCCGAGCTGGAAGCCGATGGCTTCACGGTCAGCATCGTGACCCAGAATATCGATGACCTTCACGAACGGGCCGGGTCGCGTCATGTCGTTCACCTGCATGGCGAAGTGCTCAAGGCGCGCTCCTCGGTGAAGGCGGATCTGCGTTACCCCCTGCCGCAGGGTGGCATCGAGATGGGAGATCTTTGCGACCTGGGCAGCCAGCTGCGTCCCGATGTGGTGTGGTTCGGCGAGGCGGTGCCGCGCTTCGGGGATGCCCTCGAGCTGGTGGCCGAGGCGGATCTGCTGCTGGTGGTGGGTACCTCGATGGCGGTCATGCCGGCGGCCTCGCTGATCGACGCGGCACCCATGGCGGCGCCGCGCGTGCTGGTCGATCCCCAGGCCGATGAACTGATCACGACCGGGGTGAATGGCCTGGCACTTTCCGCCGGCGAAGGCGTACCGCGGCTGGTCGAACACTGGCGGCGTCAGCGACGCCTGGTGCTGCCCGGCGAGGTGCTCTGAGCTTCGGGAAACACTGCTTAAATGCCTGCGCATGCAAATCGCTGCGTTGCGCGGTGCTCGAAAGCTCGCCTAACTATCTGTTATGTCTCGCTTTCTGTGGTCCGTGCGCCTTGCGCTTCACTATGCTCGGCTATTGATTCAGCGTTTCCTTCGGGCTGTCGCGCCGAGCGTGGTAGAATCCGCCACCCTTCCAGCGACTCTCCCGTGATGCATGCGAGACGATCCGCGGTCGCCAGGCGACCCAGCCGATACTGACACCGACCACCCCGGCGAGTCGCCGCCGCGCCGCGAATTCAAGGCGCGGGGCAGTACCGTGGTGCGTTGCGAAGCCTGCAACCTGCCGGCACTGAACTGCCTGTGCCCCTACCGAGTGCGCGCCTCATGCGGCATTCAGGTATGGCTGCTGACACATCCGCTGGAGCAGTACAAGCCGACCAACACCGGTCGTTTGATTCGCGATGTGCTGCCGGACACGCGGGTCTTCACCTGGTATCGCACGCTGCCCGACACGGAACTGCTGGCGCTGCTCGATGACCCGCGCTATGCCCCCTTCGTGGTCTTTCCCGATGATCAGCCGGGCTATGCCGAACGCGTTGTCGACGTCGAGCGGGTGGCCGAGCGGCGCGAGGCCGGGCGGATCCCGGTGCTGATCCTGCTGGATGGCACCTGGCGCCAGGCGCGCAAGATATTTCGCCGCAGTGACTACCTGGCCCGGCTGCCGGTGTTGCCGCTGGTCACCGAACGTCAGACGCGCTACCGGTTGCGCAAGTCGGCCTCCGCGGACCACCTGAGTACCGCCGAAGTGGCCGCCGAGCTGCTGCGCCAGGCCGGCGAGGAGCAGGCCGCGGACTATCTCGATGACTACTTCGAGGTCTTCAATGAAAGCTATGCCGCCAGTCGTCGCTACATCAAGCTGACCGAGACTTCGCCGGCCATGCAGCGGCTGCTGGCGGCACGCCAGGGATAACACTGATTTATTGCTGCGCTCGATATCTTGGCTGCCGGCGGTACTCGTGCGCGAGCCCGGTCGGCACCCTCATTTAGCATCGCGTAAACTCCGGTTCCTCCGTTCCGGCGGCAGCCAACCTATCATCGCTCGCGACACAAATCAGCGCTTCCCTAACCGAAGAGCTTGCCGGCGATTCGCAGCCCTGCCACCCAGGTGCCGGCGGCCGAGCCCAGGGTAGCGGTGAGAAACACCAGCAGGGTGCGGGCCACGCGGTTGCGCCACCAGCCTTTCCAGTGGGTCACGTCATGGCGCAGGGTGGAGAAGTCACGCACCTTGGGCTTGCGCAGGGCCAGCTCGACCCCTGCCGCGACGAACCCGGCCCCGATGGTCGGGTTCAGGGAGGTCAGCGGCGCGGCGCACAGGGTGGCGAGTACCGTCAACGGATGGGCCAGGGCGACGATGGTGGCCGCCCCCGAGAGTACGCCGTTGATCAGGAACCACTCACCGACCAGCTCCCAGCCCAGCTGTGTGTTGCGCGAAAAGCCGATGGCGAAGCCGGTCAGCACCAGGGCGGTGATCAGCCAGGGCAAGGCCCTCCAGGTCTTCGAACGAGGCGGCGTCACCTCGAGCTGCCGACGCTCTTCGGCGGGGGCCTCGGGCAGCGGCGCCTCGAGATGCTCGGCCATGCCTCCGAGATGGCCGGCACCGATCACCACCAGCACATGACGGTACTGGCCGGGCGGGCAATGTTCGGCCAGGCGCAGGGCCATGTAGCGGTCGCGCTCGCTGATCAGCGGGGTATACAGTGCCTCGGACTGGGCCGCGAACTCGCGGAAGGTCGATTCCAGTACATCGCCTTCCTTGAGGCGTTCGATGTCTTCCGAAGACACCTTCTGGCGCGACAGAACACCGCCCAGCAGGCCCGAAAACAACGAGAACCGTTGCCACCAGGGCACGTTGTGATAGATGCGCTTGAGGGTAATGCCGATGTCGCGATCAATCAGCGCCAGCGGCAGTTTGTGCTTGCGCACGCCCTCGACGGCAGCACGCATCTCGGCGCCGGGCTCGATGCCGGACTGCTCGGCGACACGTTGCTGGAAGGCACCCAGCGCGAGGCTGGCGGCGACCATGCCGGCCTTGCCCTGACGAAAGATCTGGAACAGGTCCTGCTCGCCCAGGGCATCGGGGTTGGCAAGGTTCTGGTGACGCGAGTCGCACAGCTCGATGGCCACCGCATCGAAGTCGCCGGAGGCGATCATGTTGCGCACTTCCGCGGCGCTGCTGGCCGAGACGTGGGCAGTGCCCAGCAGGGTGTAGCGCGTCGCGCCAACCTGCAGGGTACGGCGTGGGCCGACAGCGTCGGCCGTCGGTTCGTCGAGAGTGCAGTCCTGAGTATCGGTCATGGACGCATGAGCCTTGAAGAGATGAGAGAGTTGATTATCCACGAGTGTCGTCGGCGGGCAAACCCGCCGCGGCACTCGTCGCCAGCGCTTACTTGCGCCAGAAAGCCGGGGTGAAGAGTACCATCACGGTAAAGATTTCCAGGCGCCCGAGCAGCATGGCCATCACCAGGATCCACTTGGCCAGGCTGGGCAGGTCGCCATAGTGTGCCGAGGCTTCGCCCAGGGCCGGCCCCAGGTTGTTGATCGCGGAGCCCACCGTTGACCAGGCGGTGACCTGGTCGACCCCGGTGGCCATGACGCCGACCAGCATCAGGAAGAACAACATCACATAGGCCGAGAAGAAGCCCCAGACAGCCTGGGCGATGCCCTCCGGTACGCTGACCTTGCCGACCTTGACGGTGATCACCGCGCTCGGGTGGATCAGGCGCATGATCTCGCGCATGCCCTGCTTGATGATCAGGATGATGCGGATCACCTTCATGCCGCCCCCCGTGGAGCCGGAGCAGCCGCCAACGAAAGCCGCCATGAAGAGCAGGAAGGGCAAGGCGCCCGGCCAGGTGGAGAAATCGGCTACCGAAAAACCCGAGGTGGTCGCCACGGAAACCACTTCGAAGAAGGCGTGGCGCAGGCCCTCGGCGGTTTCGTAGTCGCTGGTGAGCCATAGCGAGACGGTCGTGATGAGGGTCAGTATGGCCAGAAAAATCATCAGGAAGCGGGCTTCCGGATCCTGAAAATAGTGCATCACACTACGCTCCCGCCAGGCCACGAAGTGCAGGCTGAAACTGAACGCCGAGATCAACAGGAAGCCGGCGCAGATCATCTCGATCAGCGCACTATCGAAATAGCCGATACTGGCGTCATGGGTCGAGAAGCCGCCGATGGCCACTGTCGAGAAGCTGTGCCCCAGCGCATCGAACCAGTCCATGCCGGCAGCCATGTAGGCCAGCATGCAGGTGATCGTCAGGGTGGCATAGATATACCACAGCGCCTTGGCCGTCTCGGTGATGCGCGGTGTCAGCTTGGAATCCTTGAGGGGGCCGGGGATCTCGGTGCGGTACAGCGCCATACCGCCGACGCCCAGGGTCGGCAGGATCGCCACCGCCAGCACCACGATCCCCATGCCGCCCAGCCACTGCAGCTGCTGGCGGTAGTAGAGGACGGCCTTGGGCAGCATGTCGATGCCGGTGATCACCGTGGCGCCGGTGGTCGTCAGCCCGGAAAAGGATTCGAAGACGGCATCGGTGGGCGACAGTGCCGTGGCGCCGGTCAGCATCAACGGCAGGGAGCCGAACAGCCCCAGTACGCTCCAGAACAGCGCGGCGATCAGGAAGCCGTCGCGCGTCCGCAGCTCCTTGCGGGCGTGGCGGTTGGGCAGGTACATCACGGCGCCAGTCCCCACCGTGATGCCCAGTGCGATGCTGAAGGCCTCCCACATGCCATCGGCGAACAGCAGCGAGATCAGGATGGGTGGCACCATGGTCAGGCTGAACATCATCAGCAGCAGGCCCAGGATGCGCAGGATCATGCGCAGACTCATGGCAGGATCCTCCTCGTCGTCCCTGTCGACATGATCCACTCCATCAGAAGAAGGTCAGCCCCACCTGGAAGAGCCGCTCGACATCGCGAATGCGGCGCTTGTCGATGACGAACAGGATGACGTGGTCGCCGGACTCCACGACCACGTCATCATGGGCGATGAGGACCTCCTTGCCGCGCACGATCGCGCCGATGGTAGTGCCGCTCGGCAGGTCGATGTCGGCGATGGTCTTGCCCACCACCTTGGAGGACTGGGTGTCACCATGGGCGATGGCCTCGATGGCTTCGGCGGCCCCGCGGCGCAGCGAGTGCACATTGACGATATCGCCGCGACGCACATGGGTCAGCAGGCTGCCGATGGTGGCCTGTTGGGGGGAGATCGCGATGTCGATCTCGCCGCCCTGCACCAGGTCCACGTAGGCGGCATTGTTGATCAGGGTCAGCACCTTCTTGGCGCCCATGCGCTTGGCCAGCATCGACGACATGATATTGACCTCGTCGTCGTTGGTCAGGGCACAGAAGATATCGCAATCCTCGATGTTCTCTTCCTCGAGGAGGCGCTTGCTGGTCGCACTGCCGTGCAACACCACGGTTCTGTCGAGCCGCTCGGAGAGCTGGGTGCAACGTTCCAGGCTGCGCTCGACGATCTTGACCTGATGACTGTGTTCCAGGTGCTCGGCGAGCCGTTCACCGATGTTGCCACCGCCGACGATGACAATACGCTTGAAGTCACGCTCGAGCCGGCGCAGTTCGCTCATCACGGCGCGGATATCGCGCCGCGCAGCAATGAAGAAGACCTCGTCGTCGGCCTCGATGACGGTGTCGCCACGCGGAATGATCGGCCGGTTGCGCCGATAGATGGCGGCTACCCGGGTGTCCACGCTGGGCATGTGGCGGCGCAGAAAGCCCAGTTCCTGACCCACCAGCGGGCCGCCATAGTAGGCCTTGACCGCCACCAGCTGTACCAGCCCCGAGGCAAATTCCAGTACCTGGAGGGCGCCGGGATGTTCGATCAGGCGACGGATATGGTCGGTGACCACCTGTTCGGGACTGATCAGGACATCGATGGGCACGGCTTCGTGGGCGAACAGGCCCTTGCGCGTCAGGTAGGCGGTGGCGCGCACCCGGGCGATCTTGGTGGGGGTGCGGTACAGGGTATGGGCGACCTGACAGGCAATCATGTTGACTTCGTCGGTGTTGGTCACCGCGATCAGCATGTCGGCGTCTTCACAGCCCGCCTGGCGCAGCACCATGGGGTAGGAGGCCGCGCCGGCCACGGTGCGGATATCCAGCCGGGTATGCAGTTCGCGCAGGCGGTCGCCGTCGGTATCCACCACCGTGATGTCGTTCTCTTCACGGGCCAGGTGTTCGGCCAGGGTGCCACCGACCTGGCCGGCACCGAGGATGATGATCTTCATCGCGTGTCACAGTCCGCAAGAAAGAGGCGACACCTGTCATGTCGCCGGTATGAGTGGCGAAAAGCCTAAACCAGTCGCGCGAGGAAAGACAGACACCGGGGTCAGTCGAGGGTGAAGCCGACCTTGATGGTCACCTGCCAGTGGGCCACACGCCCGTCCTCGATATGCCCGCGGGTATCGAGGACCTCGAACCAGCGCATGCCGTGAAGGCTTTCCGAGGCCTTGCTCAGGGCGCCCTGCACGGCATCCTCGATGCTCTTTTCCGATGAGCCGGTCAGCTCGATGTGCTTGTAGGTGTGCTGCATGGTGACGATCCTTGAGTGACGGAGCGAGGTCGATGGGCCGCCCTCAGGCGGCCGTCTTCTTCAGTCTGGCATAGAAGAAGCCGTCGTGGCTGTCGATGCTCGGCAGCAACTGGCGTCCGGCGCCGGCCGGCTGGCCCCAGGCCAGGCCGTCCGGCGTGGTGACCTCGGCATCCGGGGTGCGCGCCAGGAAGGCCTGCAGCTGCTCGGTGTTCTCTTCCGGCAATACCGAACAGGTAGCGTAGAGCAGGGTGCCGCCCTTGGCCAGCAGGGGCCAGAGGTTGTCCAGCAGGCGGGACTGCAGCTCGGCCAGCTTGGCGGTATCCGAGGGTCGGCGCAGTCGCTTGATATCCGGATGACGACGAATCACGCCGCTGCCCGAGCAGGGTGCATCCAGCAGGATGGCATCGAAGGGCGTGCCGTCCCACCAGTCCTGGGCGGTGGCGTCGCCGTGCACCAGTTCGGCATCCAGCCCGAGCCGCGACAGGGTGTCCTCGACGCGGGCCAGGCGGACATCGTCGCTGTCGATGGCCTGCATCTCGATGTCGAAGAGCTCTAGCAGGTGCGAGGCCTTGCCGCCGGGCGCGCAGCAGGCGTCCAGCACCCGGGCGCCGGGGCGCGGGGCAATGACAGGGCCCAGCAGTACCGCGGCCAGCTGGGCGGACTCATCCTGGACACTGACATGCCCATCACGAAAGCCGGGCAGCTCGGTCACCTCGCAGGGTGTTTCCAGGGTCAGGCCGTCTGGGGCATGCGGGCAGAGCCGGGCCGGCGAATCAAGACGCTCCAGGTACATTTCGCGGTCGCCGAAGCGGCGGTTGACGCGCAGGGTCATGGGCCCCGGCTGGTTGTTGGCCTCGCAGATCCGCTTCCAGTCTTCCGGCCAGGCCTGGCGCAGTGACTTGACCCACCAACGCGGGTGCAGCAGTGCCACGGCGGGGTCCTTGTCGACCTCGGCCTGCAGGGCGGCGCTGTCGCGCTGCAGGCGTCGCAGGCAGCCGTTGAGCACCCGCGTGGCCCAGGTCTTGCCGAGCAGGCGTGCGGCCCCGGCGGTCTCGCCCACGGCGGCGTGGGCCGGCACGCGCAGGTAGAGCAGCTGGTAGATGCCGACCAGCAGCAGGGCCTGCACATCGGCATCCCGCGTCTTGAAGGGTTTCTCCAGCAACTGGCCGGTCAGGGCCTCGAGGCGTGGCAGGGTGCGGCAGGTGCCGAAGCAGAGTTCCTTGAACAGGCTGCGGTCACGGGCGATGACCTGATGGTCGTCGAGGTCGTTGAGCGATTTCTTGCCGGTGATGACCGGGGCCAGCGCGCGAGCGGCGGCGGCCCGAACCGCCAGGCCATTGTCCAGCGACTTGCTGCGCGGCGTGGAGTGACGTTGCTGGCTCATGCGGGTGTCTCCCGGTGAGGTGTGCCGAGTAGGGTGCCGACGGTAAATCGCTCTGCCCGGGCGCGCATCAGTTCGGCGGCGCTCAGGGGCTTGCCGCCGGGCAGTTGGGCGCGGGTCACGCGCAGCGCACTGTCGCGGCAGGCGATGCGCAGGGCATCCTGGTCAGGCTTGAGCAGGGTGCCGGGGGCGACGTCGCTTTCGTGCGCGGCCAGTGTGCCCGGCTCGGCCAGCCACAACCGCAGGCGCTCATCGCCGAGCTGACACCAGGCCACGGGCCAGGGGTTGAAGGCACGAACCCGCGCGGCCAGCGATGTCGCCGGGGCATCGAAGTTCAGCTCGGCTTCGGCCTTGCTGAGCTTGGCGGCGTAGGTGACGCCTGCTTCGGGCTGCGGGGTCGGGGTGATGCCGGGTTCCACCAGGCGGTCGAGGGTCTCGATGAGCGCCTCGCCGCCCAGCGCCGCCAGGCTGTCGTGCAGGGAGCCCCCGGTCGTGGCCGCGGTGATCGGCGTGCGCCGCGTCAGCAGCATGTCGCCGGTGTCCAGGCCGGCGTCCATCTGCATCAGGGTCACGCCGCTTTGCGTGTCGCCGGCCTCGATGGCGCGCTGGATGGGCGCGGCCCCGCGCCAGCGCGGCAGCAGCGAGGCGTGTACATTCAGGCAGCCCAGGCGTGGCGTGTCGAGTATCGCGCGCGGCAGTATCAGGCCATAGGCGACGACCACCATCACATCGGCCTCGAGGCTGGCCAGTTCGGCCCGGGCCTCGGGCGTGCGCAGCGATGCCGGTTGATGGACCGGTAGATCATGGGACTCGGCCAGCTGTTTGACGGGGCTTGCCGTCAGCTTGCGCCCGCGACCGGCGGCCCGGTCCGGCTGGGTGTAGACACCCACCACCTGGTGGCGGCTTTCGAGGAGCGCTTGCAGGCTGGCGGCAGCGAAGTCGGGCGTGCCAGCAAAGATGACGCGCAGCGGTTGGGACATGTCGGGGAGCCTTGCCGAAATGGATGTCGTCGATGATAACGGAGCAGGGTATCCAGAAAGAAGGCCGAAGCCCTCAACGGCATCGGCCTGCTCTCGACGGAATGCGCTCGGCCGGTGCGTCAGTGGCCGGCGAGTCGTGGGCTGTTCAGGCGTCCTGGGCGAGCTTGTGACGCTTCTGCATCTTCTTCATGACACGATCGCGCTTGAGCGGCGACAGGTAATCGACGAACAGCACGCCGAGCAGGTGATCGTATTCATGCTGGATGCAGTGGGCCAGCAGGCCCTCGGCTTCCAGCTCATAGGGCTGACCGTCACGGTCCAGCGCCTCGAGGTGCACCTTCAGGGCTCGCGGTACTTCGGCGTAATAGTCGGGGATCGACAGGCAGCCTTCCTGCAACGGCTCGCGGGCCTCGCCGAGCGGCGTGTAGCGGGGATTGATGAGCACCCGGGGCTCGTTGCGGCCTTCACTGACATCCATGACGATCACCTGGCGGTGCACGTCCACCTGGGTGGCGGCCAGGCCGATGCCACTGGCGTCGTACATGGTCTCGAGCATGTCGTCGACCAGCTGGCGAACGCCGTCGTCGACCGTCTCGACCGGGGCAGCCTCGGTGCGCAGGCGTTCATCGGGGTATTCGAGAATGGGGAGTTTGGCCATGGCGTAGGGTCACCGTTGTGCGGAGATTCGAAATCCGGGTCTATTCTAGGGGCGAAGGGCGGGGCAGAAAACCGCTTCGGCCCGATCAGCTTGATGACCTTCGAGTATAGCATTTCGGCGTGCTCCCCGGGAGCGCTGCCGCGACGGGCAAGGAGATTCGCCCATGCAACGCAACGCCATGGAGTGGCTGGCCCTGTCCCTGTTGCCGGGCGTGGGCGCGTCACGCCTGGCCGCCCTGGTGGCCGAGCAGCCGGCATGGCCGGATGGTTGGCTGGCGGCCCTGCCGCACCCCGCCGCCCAGGCACTGCGCCTGTGGCTCGAGCATCCGGCCAAGAGCCCGCTCGCCGAGCGCATCGAGGTCGCCGCCGAGTGGCTGGCGACATCCGCCGATCGTGACCTGCTGCACCCGGGGCACCCGGCCTGGCCCGAGGCCCTGGAGCAGATCGCCGACCCGCCGCCTGTGCTCTGGGCCATGGGTGATCCCACGGCGTTGGAGGGGCCGCGACTGGCGATGGTCGGCACCCGTCGCCCCACCCGCGAGGGCCGTGGCAACGCGGCGGGCTTTGCGCGTCAGCTGGCCGAGCACGGCTGGTGCGTGGTCAGCGGCATGGCGTTGGGCATCGACGGTATCGCCCAGCAGGCGGCGCTGGATGCCGGCGGGCAGAGTATCGCGGTGCTGGGGTGTGGCGTGGATGTCATCTATCCGGCGCGTCATCGCCACCTGCAGGACGAGCTGCGTGAACGCGGTGGGCTGTTGCTGTCCGAGCACCCGCCGGGGACTCGTGCTCGGGCCGGCTTCTTTCCACGCCGCAATCGCCTCATTACCGGCCTGTCGCGTGGTGTTCTGGTGGTCGAGGCCGCCGAGCGCAGTGGCTCGTTGGTCAGTGCTCGACTGGCGGCGGAGCAAGGGCGTGAGGTGCTGGCGCTGCCCGGCTCGATTCACAATCCTCAGGCACGCGGCTGCCTGCACCTGATACGTGAGGGCGCCGCCCTGGTCCGTGACCTGGATGATCTGCTGGCCGAACTGGTGGGGTGGAGTGCCGTACCCGTGCCAATGCCTCGCGCCGAGGATGACGCAGCGCACAGCGATCCGTTGCTGGGCTGGTTGAGTGACAGCCCCACGCCGGTGGATGTGCTGGTCGAACTGAGCGGGCTGGCGGTGGCCGAGTGTCAGCGGCGGCTGTTGATGCTGGAGCTCGAGGGGCAGGCGGCCCAGGCCTCGGGCGGCTGGGTCCGCCTGCCGAGCCGGTCTGGGGCATGGTAGAATAGGGGCTGGTTGAAATTTCATGTACCGACCCGCTCAATCGGATGCACCGTCATGCCTCAGGCCCGTTCTCTTGATGCCGTCGTGGATGTCCTGCGCGAAGGCGGCGTGATCGCCTATCCCACTGAAGCCGTCTGGGGCCTGGGCTGCGACCCGGATGATGCCCCGGCCCTGCAGCGCCTGCTGGATATCAAGCGGCGCGACCCGGCCAAGGGCGTGATTCTGGTGGCCGCCGACCTCGAGCAGTGCGAGCCCTGGCTGGAAGGCCTGGCGCCGGCGCTGCGGTTTCCCCTGGCGGCGCCGCAGCCGCAACCGACGACCTGGCTGGTGCCGGACAACGGGCGTGCCCATGCGCTGGTCCGCGGAACGCATGCCAGGGTTGCCCTGAGAATCAGTGATCATCCCGGCGTCCAGGCCCTGTGCCGGGCCTTCGGTGGGCCCCTGGTGTCCACCTCGGCCAATCGCGCCGGGGAAGACGCGGCCATGAGTGTCGAGGCAGTGCAACGCCTGTTCGGCCACGAGCTGGACGGCGTCTTGCCCGGCACCCTGGGCGGTCATGCCCGCCCCAGCACCATACGCGACCTGACCACCGGCCAGGTGCTGCGGGCCTGAGGCTTGTCCAGCGCGGAGCCGCCCATGGTGGCGTCAGCATCCGTTATCCTATCTTCCGCTCAGCGAGGAGGCTCTGTGGCCCAAGCGTATCTCCATGACGTCAAGACGTACTTGCTCGACCTTCAGGACCGCCTGTGCGAGGCCCTGGCCGCGGAAGACGGCCAGGCGGACTTTCGCGAGGATACCTGGGAGCGTGAAGAAGGCGGCGGTGGCCGCTCGCGGGTCATCGAGAACGGGGCGCTCTTCGAGAAGGGCGGCGTCAATTTCTCGCATGTCTACGGCGCCTCGCTGCCGGCCGCGGCGTCGGCGGCCCGCCCCCAGCTGGCGGGGCGCAGTTTTCACGCCGTGGGCGTCTCCTGGGTGCTGCACCCCGAAAACCCGCATGTCCCCACCAGTCACGGCAATGTGCGCTTCCTGATCGCCGAGAAGGACGGCGAGGCGCCGGTCTGGTGGTTCGGCGGCGGCTATGACCTGACGCCCTTCTATCCGGTGCTCGAGGATGTACGCCACTGGCACCGGGTGGCACGCGACGCCTGTGCGCCCTTCGGCGAGGAGGTCTATCCGCGCTACAAGGCCTGGTGCGATGACTACTTCACGCTCAAGCATCGCGACGAGCGGCGCGGTGTGGGCGGGCTCTTCTTCGATGACCTCAACGAGGGCGGCTTCGAACGTTGCTTTGCCTTTCAGCAGGCGGTAGGCGACAGCTTTCTCGAGGCCTATCTGCCCATCGTGCGGCGTCGCCGGGGGCAGGACTGGGGCGAGCGGGAGCGCGATTTCCAGCTTTACCGGCGTGGCCGCTACGTGGAGTTCAACCTGGTCTGGGACCGCGGCACCCTGTTCGGCCTGCAGAGTGGCGGGCGCACCGAGTCGATTCTGATGTCGATGCCGCCGCTGGCGCGCTGGGAGTACGGCTGGACGCCCGAATCCGGCAGCCCAGAGGCGGCACTCGCTGATTACCTGCAGCCACATGACTGGTTGAGCCAAGAGGAGCCCGGGCAATGAACGACCGTTACTGTGTTTTCGGCCATCCGATCGGCCATTCGAAGTCGCCGGTGATTCACGCTGCCTTTGCCGCCCAGACCGGTGAAGCGCTCGAGTACACGGCCATCGAAGCCCCCCTCGATGACTTCGCCGGCGCCTGGCGCGCCTTCATCGCCGAGGGCGGTCGCGGGGCCAATGTCACCGTGCCCTTCAAGGAAAGCGCCCATCGGCTCTGCGACACCCTGAGCGAACGCGCGCGCCGCGCCGGGGCGGTGAATACCCTGAGCCTCGGCGCCAGCGGCGAGACCCACGGCGATACCACCGATGGCCTGGGGCTGGTCGGTGATCTGCATCGCCACGACGCGGCGATTGCCGGCAAGCGGGTGCTGGTGCTGGGGGCCGGGGGTGCGGTGCGCGGCGTGCTGGAACCCCTGCTGGAAGCCGGGCCGGCCAGCCTGTTCATCGCCAATCGCACGGCCGCCAGGGCCGAGGCCCTGGCCGCGGACTTCGCCGATCTCGGAGCGGTGACTGGAGGTGGCTACGACACCGTGCGCGGTCCCTTCGATCTGGTGATCAATGGCACCAGTGCCAGCCTGGCCGGTGATCTGCCGCCGCTGCCGGATGACCTCTTCGCCGCGGGCGGCGTCGCCTACGACATGATGTACGGCGCCGAACCGACGGTCTTCCTGCGCTGGGCCGGCGAACGCGGTGCCAGGGGGATCGACGGCCTGGGCATGCTGGTCGGCCAGGCCGCCGAGTCCTTCGCGCTGTGGCGTGGCCGGCGCCCCGAGGTCACGCCGGTGCTCGAGCGCCTGCGCCGCGAGCTGTGAGCCACCCGGCGCAGGGGTATCAGCAGTCGGGCGTGTGGCCCGACTGGCGGGCCTGCCGATAGGTGTCCATGGCCTGGCTCATGCTCGCCTGGAGGTCGTTGATGCGGCTGTCGTGGCTGGGGTGGGTGGACATCCACTCGGGTGGCTGGCCGCCGCCGGCCTGGCTCATGTTGCGCCACAGCTGGACGCTGGCACGGGGGTCGAAGCCGGCGCTGGCCATCAGGTCGAGGCCGATTTCGTCGGCTTCGCTCTCGTGGCTGCGCGAGAAGGGCAACTGCACGCCATACTGTGCGCCCAGGCCCAGTGCCTGCATGGTCATGTCATGGGTCGGTCCCTCGATACCGGCCGCTGCCGCCGCAACAGCGGCAACGCTCAGGCCGATCTGGGTGGCACTCTGGGTCGAGGCCCGTTCGTTGGCGTGCTGGGCCATGACATGAGCCACCTCGTGGCCGATCACCGAGGCCACCTGATTCGAGTTGTCGGCCAGCTCCAGCAGGCCGGTGTTCACGCCCACATAACCGCCGGGCAGGGCGAAGGCGTTGGCCGCATCATCCTTGAAGACACGGACCTCCCAGTTCTCCTGGCGCTGCTCGGGCGGCAAGACCCCGACGATGGCATTGGTGATGCATTGCACCCGGCGCAACGGCGCTCCGCCGACCGTGGGCAGTTCCTGCTGATACTTGTTGAACGCCTTGGCGCCCATCTGGTCGAGCTTGGACTCGGACATCAACGTCAACTGCGAGCGTCCGGTCGGCGATGTCGAGCAGGCGGCAATGGCAACGCTTAGCGCGCCGATGGCGAGACACTGCATCCAGCGCATGGGGTCCTCCTTGGATGGGGCCTGGTCCGTGATGGTTCAGACAAGGTACCGCGCCTGCCGTGTGGGTCAAGGCGGGGCTATGGCATCATGACATTCTACCGCCTTGATGACAGGAAGGAGAATGCTTCGATGGATGATGAACTGGCCCGTCGCCTGCTGGGCGTGCTGGAGCGGGTGGAGCCCTGGCTGCCGCCGGTTCCAGTGAAGGTCGACTGGAAGCGTGATGTGGCGGCGCTGTGGCAGCGGCACCCGCTGGGCGGCAGCCTCACACCGGTGCCGCCCCGTGATGGTCTGCAGCTGGACGACCTGCTGGGGATCGAGCGCCAGAAACAGGCGCTGGTCGACAATACGCGTGCCTTCCTGCATGGCTTCCCGGCCAATCATGCCCTGCTGTGGGGCGCCCGCGGCGGCGGCAAGTCGTCGCTGGTGCGGGCCCTGCTCAATGATCTGGCCGCCGAGGGACTGCGCCTGGTGCAGGTCGATCGTCATGATCTGGCCGCGTTACCCGTGCTGGTCGAGCAGCTGCGCCATGAGTCCCAGCGCTTTGTGGTGTATTGCGATGACCTTTCCTTCGAGGGCCAGGATGATGCCTACAAGGCCCTCAAGAGCGTGCTGGATGGCGCCCTCACCGGGCCGCCGGAGAATGTACTGCTGTATGCCACGTCCAATCGGCGTCATCTGCTGCCGGAATCGATGAGCGACAATGACAGTTCGCGCCTGGTCGGGGAGGAACTGCATCACGGCGATGCCGTGGAAGAGAAGATCTCACTGTCGGACCGCTTCGGCCTGTGGCTGAGCTTTCGACCCTTCGACCAGGCCACCTACCTGGAGGCCTGCGAGCACTGGGTCACCTGGCTGGGCGAGTGCACCGACTGGGACGAACAGGCACGCAGCGAAGCCATTCGCTATGCCACCCTGCGTGGCGGACGCAGTGGCCGTGTGGCCTGGCAGTTTGCCTGCCAGCGAGTGGGGCAGCGCCGCCTGGCGACCTGAAGCCCGTTTGCTCTGCCGAAACGAGAAGCGCCGCCCTTTCGGGCGGCGCGGC
>NZ_BJOC01000027.1 GCF_006540005.1 Halomonas halmophila
CCCTTTCGGGCGGCGCGGCTGGAGATGGGCAGGGGCTAGAAGTTGTCCAGCGAGGGCGCCCGTCGGGGCTTGACCACGGCCAGGTCCTCGTTGAAGAAGCCTTTCAACAACGCGAAGACCATGGCGAAGGTCATCACGAAGATCGGCAGGCCGATGACGGTGATGACCTGCTGCAAGGCCTCGAGTCCGGTATCGCCGGCGAGCACGATCAGCATGGCGGCCACGGCACCTTCCGAAACGCCCCAGAAGACGCGCTGGTGCACCGGGCCCGGGTCGGTGTCGCCGGTGCACAGCAGGTCGATGACCAGCGAAGCCGAGTCCGACGAGGTGGCAAAGAAGATCGCCACGATGACCACGGCAAGCCCCTGGATCAGGGTCGAGGCCGGGAAATGTTCGAAGAAGGCAAACATCGCCAGGGGTACGCTTTCCATGACGGCCGCCGTCATGCTGCCGGCCTGAGCGCCGAGCTCGGCGCGGGCAACCTCGCCGATACCGTCGATCTGCATGGCCGACCAGCCGAAGATGGCGAACCACACCAGGGTGAACAGCGAGGGCGCGAACAACACGCCGAGCACGAACTCGCGGATGGTGCGGCCCTTGGAAATGCGCGCCACGAAGAGACCGATGAAAGGCGACCAGGTCACGGTCCAGGCCCAGTAGAAGACCGTCCAGCTACCCTGCCAGCCCCAGCGACCGTCCTCGCTGGTGTATTGCGCCAGGGTATCGTTCCAGAAGGCCAGCGGCACGAGGTTGGAAATATAGATGCCCAGCGTCTCGATGATGCCGCGCAACAGGAAGACCGTCGAACCGGTCAGCAGCACGAAGAGCATCAGGCCCGTGGCCATGCCGATATTGAGGTTCGACAGCATCTTCACGCCCTTGTCGAGCCCGCCGACGATGGACCCCACGGCCACCGCCGTCAGCACCACGATGATCAGCACCTTGCTGGTTACCCCATCGGAGATGCCGAACAGTTCCGAGAGGCCTGCATTGATCTGCGAGGTACCCAGGCCGATGGATACGGCGACGCCGAACAGGGTGCCGAGCACCGCGAAGATGTCGATGGTCTTGCCGATCGGACCGTAGATACGTTGCTTGAGTAGCGGGTAGAAGACCGAGCTGACTCGCACCGGAAGGTCGTAACGGTAGACAAAGTAGGCGAAGGCCAGGCCCGGCAGGGTGAAGATTGTCCAGGTATGCAAGCCGAGGTGATATAGCGAGAAGCCCATGGCTTCCCGGGCGGCTTCCACCGAATACGGCTCGATGTCACCGTGCGGCGGTGTCGAGAAGTGGAAGATGGGCTCGGCTACGCCCCAGAACATCAGGACGGTACCGATACCGCCGGCGAACAGCATGGTAAACCAGGAGATGTTGCCGTAGGCAGGGCGATCGTCATCGCCTCCGAGCCGGATGTTGCCGTAACGGCTCAGGGCCACCCACAGCAGGAACATCAACCAGATACTCACGCCGAAGATGAAGAACCAGCCGAGGTTGGTAACCACCCATTCTCGGCCCCGGGCGAATACCTCGCCGATGGCGTCAGGCGCTATGACCAGCGCCAGAAGGAACAGCAGCATCAGGCCTGCTGAAACAAAAAAGATAGTGGGATCGGTTCGCAATCCCAGCTGCTTGGCGAGCTTGTCCATCGTGGTGCCTCCACCTTGTTGTTGGCGATGCGGAGTCTGGAGGAAGGCCGGCCCACCTTGGCCGACCATAACCACTGCAGTCTACAAGTGGCGCCTAAGTGGCGCCATGCGCCGCTCAATGGGATGGGGGAGACTGTGTTGCAGGTGGCGAGGCCGTGCTGTCCGGTTTGGTATGCCACGGCCCCGAGCAGGCAGAAAATTCGCTAACCCGACCGGGAGTTACACAAAAATGACGCAAGCAGCCGAGCGTCATGCCAATGGTGGCGGTCGGCGGTGGCGAAGGATTTTCTGCGTGAGGTGCGAAAAAGAGAAGATCCTGGTGGGCTGTGCCGAATCAGCGTCGGTTGCGGCGTGATTCCTTGGTGCGGTCGAGTTCGCGTTTCTTGGCCTTGTCGCGGTCGCTGGCCTCGGCCATGTTGTCGTAGGGGTTCTTGCCCGAACGAAACTCGAAGCGCATGGGGGTGCCGCGCACCTTGAGCACCTTGCGGAAGGTGTTGGTCAAGAAGCGCTTGTAGGCTTCGGGAAGCGAACCGGTCTGGTTGCCGTGGACCACGATGATCGGCGGATTGGTGCCGCCCTGGTGAGCCATGCGCAGCTTGATACGGCGGCCATGGATCATCGGCGGCTGGTGCTGCTCGACGGCATCGCGCAGTATGTTGGTCAGGCGGTTGGTCGACCAGCGACTGTGGGCGGACTGGAAGGCCCGCTCGATGGACGGATAGAGATCGCCGACGGCCGTGCCGTGCAGTGCCGAAATGAAGTGCAATTCGGCATAGTCGGCAAAACCCAGGCGACGCTTGATCTCGGTGCGCATGCGGTCCTTGGCCTCGCTTTCCAGGCCATCCCACTTGTTGACCGCCAGTACCAGGGCCCGGCCGCTGGTCAGCACATAGTCGAGCAGGTGAAGGTCCTGCTCCACCAGACCGGTCCGCGCGTCCAGCACCATCACCGCGACGTGGCACTCCTTGATGGCCTCGAGGGTCTTGATGATCGAGAACTTTTCGGCGACTTCTGAAACATTCTTGCGACGCCTGACGCCGGCGGTGTCGACCAGCACATAGGGCTCGCCACGACGCTCGAAGGGAATCTCGATGGCGTCCCGGGTGGTACCACCCTCATCGAAGACGACCACGCGTTCCTCGCCGAGCAGACGGTTGACCAGCGTCGACTTGCCGACATTGGGGCGCCCGATGACACCGATGCGAATGCCCTTGGTGCCAGTGTCGGCGGGAAGGTCCTCGTCTCGCTCGGGGAAGGGCTCGAGGACCTGGTCGATCAAGGCGGTTACATTGCGCCCGTGTGATGCGGCGATGGAACGCGGCTCGCCGATACCCAGCTGCCAGAAGTCGGCCATGGCCGAGTGTTCCTCGAGACCGTCGGTCTTGTTGACGATCAGCCAGGTCTTCTTCTGGTTGACCCGCAGGTGGTTGGCGATGGCCTCGTCGGCCATGTGCAGCCCGGTGCGGCCATCGACCATGAACAGCACGATGTCGGCTTCGTCGATGGCCTGCAGCGACTGCTCCGCCATGACCGCATCGATGCCGTCCTCATCGCCGCTGATGCCACCGGTGTCGATCACCGTATAGGTCTTGCCACCGAGCATGCCGTTGCCATACTTGCGGTCCCGGGTCAGCCCGGGGAAGTCGGCGACCAGCGCATCACGCGAGCGTGTCAGGCGGTTGAACAGGGTCGACTTGCCCACATTGGGGCGGCCGACCAGAGCGATCACGGGATTCATGGGTTGAGTTCCAGAGCCTCCAGGCTTCCGTCATCGGCCAGGGCGTAGACGCGCTTGCCATCGGTGAGCGGGCGCACGCTGATGCCGGAGCCATCGACCTCGGTCCGGCCTACCAGGGTGCCGTCCTGAGCATCGATGAAGTGCACATAGCCTTCCATGTCGCCCACGACCAGTCGGCCATCGGCGAAGGCCGGGGCCGTCAGGCGGCGGTGCGCCAGGTCGGCCAGACGCCATTGTTCGTTGCCGTTGGTGGCCGAGAGGGCGACCAGGTGGCTGTCGGCATCGACCACGTAGAGGGTATCGCCGACGAGCACAGGCGTCCGGTAGCTGGAAACGTCCCGCGACCACAGGACCTGGCCACTGGTGGCCTGCAGCGCGACCAGACGGCCGTTGTAGCTGGTGACGAAGAGGCGGCCGTCCGGGGTGAGTACCGGCTGGCCGGCCAGGTCGACCATGCGATCGATGTCGCTGCGACCCTGGGGAGCCGCAATGCGACGTTCCCAGAGCGCGCGGCCGTTACTGTTGTCGAGGGTCACCAGGTTGCCATTGGCCAGTCCGGCGAAGGTCACCGGGGCGATGGTGCGCGGCGTGCCGGTGTTGCGCAGAGTCAGCGAGGGCTGGGAGGTACTGTGCACCCAACGTTCGGTGCCGTTGCGGCGGCTCAGCGCGGTGATATTGCCGTCGATGGTCTGTACCACGACCAGCTGGTTATTGACCTGGGGAGCCGAGAGGACTTCGCTGCTGACGCGCGAGCGCCAGACTTCCTCGCCACTGGACTGGTCCAGGGCCAGGATGTTGCCGTTGCGCGTGCCGAGGTAGACGTGGCCGGCGACGGCGGTCAGGGCACTGGAGACGCCATGCTCGAGCCGAGTTTCCCACAGCACTTCGCCGTTGTCGGCGTTCATGGCCATGACCAGGCCATGCTGGTCGGCGGCGAAGACAGTGTCGCCGTCCTGGGCCGGGGCCAGGCTATAGCCGCCGAGCCCCAGACCATCGCCGACCTGTTCATCCCAGAGGGTGGTGGCGGTGGTGCTGTGACCGATGTCCTGCAGTTCGCGCGGCGCATTCTTGGAATCCACCTGGCCGGCGCAGCCTGCCAGCAGTCCCATGGCCGTGATGGCGGCAATCGCCAGTGTCGGTTTCATGACGCGGTCTCCTGAGTGCTCAGGTTGTCGAGCTTGAGTTGTACGCCGAATAGGGAGTTGCCACCCTGTTCCGCCAGTTGCAGGGCTTCTCGCCAGGCGTCTGCGGCCTGTGCATTCTGCCCCAGGGCAAAGTGGGCGTCACCACGAATGTCCGCGCGTTGCGCGGAGAGTGTCTCGGGGATCTTGCCCTCGAGCGTGGACAGGGCCGACTCGGCCTCGTCGGCCGCGATCTGCAGACGGGCCAGGCGCAGGCGCGCCAGGCCCTGGAGGTAGGCACGCTCGCTGTCCGCGATGATGCCTTTCAGGGTCTGGCGAGCCGCGCCCAGGTCGCCGTCGCTGACAGCCAGGCGTGCCGAGAGTAGTTGGCCCAGGTCGGCGTACAGGCTACCGCCATGCTCGTCGACCAGGGTGGTGGCGAGCTCCTCGGCCCGACTGTGCGCGGAATCACTCAGCTGGCCCTGACTGGTCAGCTGCAAGAGTTGTTGATAGCGCTGGGAAGCGGCCTCCGCCTTGCCAGTCTGATAGTCCTGCCAACTGTTCCAGGCAAAGACGCCGGCGGCCGCAATGGCCGCACCGATCAGCAGCGATACGCCGTTTTCCTTCCACCAGCGCTTGATGGCCTCGAGCTGTTCTTCTTCGGTTCTCATTTCCGCCACGGGCGGCCTCCTTATTGGCTATGCGGTCCGTCAGGCTTCCGTTAACAGCTCGTCCAGCGTCGTGGCCAGTTCGCTGTGTTCGATTCGGCGTTGTTCGCGCTCCTCGCGCAGAAACTTGAGCGTGACGCTCTGACTGGCCAGCTCTTCGTCGCCGAGCAGCAACGCCAGACGCGCCCCGCTCTTGTCGGCCTTGCGGATACGGCTCTTGAAACCGCCACCACCACAGTGCAACTGCAGGCGCAGGCCGGGCAGTTCGTCACGCAGGCGTTCGGCCATGCCGAGGGCCGCGGCCTCGGCGTCCTCGCCCATCGGCAGCAGGTAGACGTCCAGGGTATCGAGGGCGGCGTCGGGCACCAGGTCCAGCGTTTCGAGCAGCAGCACCAGGCGCTCGACGCCCATGGCGAAGCCCACGGCCGGCACCGGTTTGCCGCCCAGCTGTTCGACCAGCCCATCATAGCGGCCGCCGGCACAGATCGTGCCCTGGCTGCCCAGTGCCTCGGTGGTCCATTCGAAAACGGTCCGCGAGTAGTAGTCCAGGCCGCGCACCAGGCGTGGGTTGATCACGTACGCGATCCCGGCAGCATCGAGGATGGCGGTCAGCCGCTCGAAGTGCGTCCGCGACTCGGCATCCAGGTGATCCATCAGGCGTGGCGCCTCGGCCAGCAGTTCGGCCATGGCCGGGTTCTTGGAATCCAGGATACGCAGCGGGTTGGTCGACAGCCGACGCCGCGAGTCTTCATCGAGCAGCTCGTAATGTTGCTCGAAGTAGCCGACCAGGGTCTCGCGATAGGCGGCACGCGCTGCCGGCGAACCCAGGGTGTTGAGCTCCAGAGTGACCTGCTCGAACAGACCGAGCTGCTTCCACAGGCGTGCCGACAGCAGGATCACCTCGGCGTCGATATCCGGGCCCTCGAGGCCGAAGGTCTCCACGCCGACCTGGTGAAACTGGCGATAGCGGCCCTTCTGGGGGCGCTCGTGGCGAAACATCGGCCCCTGATACCAGAGACGCTGGGTCTGGTTGTGCAGCAGGCCATTCTCCATGGCGGCCCGCACGCAGCTGGCGGTGCCCTCGGGCCGCAGGGTCAGACTGTCGCCGTTGCGGTCCTCGAAGGTATACATTTCCTTCTCGACGATGTCGGTGACCTCGCCAATGGAGCGCTTGAACAGTGCCGTCTGCTCGAGGATGGGCGTGCGCATCTCGTCATAGCCGTAGCGCCCCATCAGGGAACGGATCTGCTGCTCGAAGTACTGCCAGAGGGGAGCCTGTGCCGGCAGCAGGTCGTTCATGCCCCGAATGGCCTGGATTTTCTTGCTCAATGATGACTCCTTCACGTGCCGGGATCAGGCGTCCCGGGCGATCACGTCCTGTTCTGCTTGCTGCTTCTCGCGCACCTTGTCACGAATCAATCGCTCGAGGTCATCGACCAGATGGTCATTGCGCAGCTTGCTCGACGGTTTGCCGTCGACGTAGACGAGGTTGGCCGGGCTGCCACCGGTCAGGCCGATGTCGCTCTCCTTGGCCTCGCCGGGGCCATTGACCACACAGCCGATGACCGAGACGTCGAGGGGTGTCAGCACGTCCTCGAGGCGTTCCTCGAGCTCATTCATGGTGCCGATGACATCGAAGTTCTGGCGCGAGCAGCTCGGGCAGGCCACGAAGTTGATGCCCTTGGAGCGCAGGCTCAGGCTCTTGAGCATGTCGAAGCCGACCTTGACTTCCTCCACCGGATCGGCCGCCAGCGAGACCCGGAGCGTATCGCCGATGCCGTCCATCAGCAGCATGCCCAGGCCGATGGACGATTTGACGGTGCCCGAACGCAGGCCGCCGGCTTCGGTAATGCCGAGATGCAGCGGCTGTTCGATGCGCGAGGCCAGCTCGCGGTAGGCGGCCACGGCCATGAACACATCCGAGGCCTTGACGCTGACCTTGAAGTCCGGGAAGTCGAGGCGGTCCAGGTGGTCGATGTGGCGCATCGCGGATTCGACCAGGGCCGCCGGCGTCGGTTCGCCGTACTTTTTCTGCAGGTCCTTCTCCAGCGAGCCGGCATTGACGCCGATGCGAATCGGGATGCCGTTGTCGCGGGCGGCACCGACGACGGCGGCGACCCGGTCTTCACGACCGATATTGCCGGGGTTGATGCGCAGACAATCGACGCCGAGTTCGGCCACGCGCAGGGCGATGCGGTAATCGAAGTGGATATCCGCCACCAGCGGGACCTTCACGGCCTGCTTGATGCGTCCGAAGGCTTCGGCGGCGTCCATGCTCGGCACCGAGACGCGCACGATGTCGGCACCGGCGTTCTCGAGTTGCTGTATCTGCGCCACGGTGGCATCCACATCGAGCGTGTCGGTGTTGGTCATGCTCTGCACAGAGATTGGAGCGCCGCCGCCGACCGGCACATCGCCGACATGAATGCGGCGGGATTGACGGCGTTGGATGGGCGATGGTGCGTGCATATGACTCACTCTCCCAGGGTGAAACGAGCGACATTGTTGGCGCCTGCGCGCTCGCTCAGGTCGATGGCTTCGCCATTCCAGTTCAGTTCGACGCCGGTGGCATTGCCCACGGTCAGTCGGAAGGGCGGTTCGCCCTCGACGCGTGCCGTGGTGCCCGGTTCCTGAAGTCCGACGAAGACCCGCTGGTTGCTGGCATCGAAGATTTCGGTCCAGGACTGCTCGTTGAAGGTCAGATTGAGTACCCGCGCTGTGGCCTGGGCAGTCTGTGATGCCGCCTCGGCCTGGGGCGCGGATTCGGAGTCGGCGTTGCCCTGCGACTCGGCGGGTGCGGCCTCATCCCCTGTGGACGCACTTTCCGGGGCCGCTTCGTCCGCCGCCCCGTCGGATTGGCTGCTGTCCGTCTCGGCAGTGCCGTCGGTCGTGCTGTTGCCGGTCGCGTCGTCGGCCGGGGCCGCCGTGCCTTCCGGAGCTTCCAGCAGGTTTGCCGTGTTGTCCGTGGCGCCGGCACTGCCGTCGTTATTCGAGACGCCATAGCTGCCATCGCTACCGGTCGTCGACGCATTGCCGCTGGTCGGCGAGCTCGATTCCTCGACCAGGGCGGTATTGCCGTCCATGCCATCCACTGCCACGGGTGCGTTGTCTCCCGGTGCGGGCGGCTCGCTGCCACCGCGGCTCTGCCACCACATCAGGGTCAGGCCGATCAGGCCGGCGATGACAATCAGCGTGACCAGCCGGAACAGCCAGGTACCCAGCCGGGAGGGCGGCTTGTTGAGTACATGGACGGGGGCCACCTTGTGCTCCAGGTCTTCCTTGCCGAAACGCGCATGATAGGCTGCCAGCACGCGCTCTTCATCGAGGCCGAGCAGGCTCGCATAGCTGCGCAGATAACCACGCCGGTAGGTGGCAATCGGTACTTCCTCGTAACTGTCCTTCTCCAGGCCGCTGATCACGGCCGGGCGCAGGTTGAGCGCCGCAGCGACTTCCTCGCGCGATAGTCCCAGGGTTTCCCGCTCCCGCCGCAGCAACTCGCCAGGCGATGCCTGGTCGGCTGTCGCGTCGGGTTCCTGGAAAGGTGTGTCGCTCATGGCGTGAATCCTTGATTGAAAACAGGGCTCAGGACGTGCCTGGCGATGCGGCCGGGAGCCGTTGGCCATCCCGGGCGCGTGAAATCTTGTCGGCCAGGCGGGCCGCCTGGCTATCTGGACCAGCCAGACGTCGGTAATGTTCCAGGTGTCGCTCGGCGCTGCCCAGGTTACCCCGTGCCGCCTCGAGTTCACCAAGGTGCAGGTGGCCGCCGGCATGGTCGGGGGCGATGCTCAGGGCCTCCTCGAAACTGGCGCGGGCAGCGGCCTCTTTGCCGAGTGCCAGCTGACAGCGGCCCAGGTTGACAAGCAGGCGAGCACGTTCGGCGTAGTGGCGATCCTGGCTGGCCCGCTGCAATTGATGGCAGGCGGCGTCGAATTGCCCCTGATCATACAGGAAGGCCGCGTAATTGTTGCGTGCCCGCGTCAAATCGGGGGCTGCCTGCAGTGCCTCGCGGAAAGCGGCGTCGGCCAGGCGCTCGTCGCCGCGGCGCTGATGAACCATGGCCATGGCCTGGTGCGCCACGGCGTTATCCGGGGCCAGCTCCAGGGCATGGCGTAGGGCCTGCGAGGCACGCGGCAAGTTGTCCCGGGCCAGATAGGCCTCGCCGAGGCGCGTGTAGGCTTCGGCTGGCCGGGCGTCCTGCGGAATCTGGTCGGCACGCATGGCACATCCACTTAGCCACAATACGCCGATCAAGAGCGCCGCGATCCGCTGCTGTCGGTAGCCGTCGAGGCTCGTGCGACCCGTCATGGCATCCTCGCAGAGGCGTCGTGTTCCGGGCCGGCCTGACGGCCGGCCCATGCTAAAAGCGTGTCCATCAAAGCGTCGTGCCCGATGGAAGTCAAGACGTCACGCGCTTCAATCCGCGTCGATCTGAATCGACTGGATATAGCGTTCGTGGCGGCGTGTACGGTCCTTGACGCGGCCTACCAGCTGGCCACAGGCAGCATCGATATCGTCGCCGCGGGTCGAGCGGATCGTCGCGTTTAGGTTGAGGTCGTACAGCCACTGCTGGAAGCGCTTCACCTGGTTGCGCGACGGCGTTTCGTACCCCGAGTGCGGAAAGGGGTTGAACGGAATCAGGTTGATCTTGCTGGGCAGCTCCTCGAGCAACTCGGCGAGTTGCTGGGCATGCTCCTGCTGATCATTGACGTCCTTCATCATGGTGTACTCGATGGTCACCACGCGCGCATCGTCGCACTTCGCTAGATAACGCTTGCAGGAATCCAGCAGGGTGCGAATGTTGTACTTGCGGTTGAGCGGCACCAGCTCGCTGCGCAGCTCGTCATTGGCGGCGTGCAGCGAAATGGCCAGGCTCACGTCGAGCTCGTCGCCCAGCTTGTCCAGCATCGGCACCACACCGGAGGTGGAGAGCGTGACACGGCGCTTGGAGAGACTGTAGGCGTTGTCGTCGAGCATCAGCTTCATGGCCGGCACGACATTGTCGTAATTCATCAGCGGCTCGCCCATGCCCATCATCACCACATTGGTGACGGGGCGATTGGCGGTGTCGTGGCGTGGCCCGAAGCTGTTGCTGGCCACCCACACCTGGCCGATGACCTCGGCGGCCGTGAGGTTGCGCTGGAAGCCCTGCTTGCCGGTGGAACAGAAGCTGCAGTCCAGCGAGCAGCCGACCTGCGAGGATACGCAGAGCGTGCGCCGTTTGCCGTTCTCGGCCGGAATCAGCACGGTTTCGACATAGCTGCCGTCCTCCACTTCCAGGACCCACTTGCGGGTGCCGTCATTGGAGGAGCCTTCGTAGACCACGCTGGGGCCGCGTATTTCGGCGACCTCGTCAAGGCGGGCCCGCAGGGCTTTTGACAGGTTGGTCATGGCCTCGAAGTCGTCGCAGCCTTCCTGGTGAATCCATTTCATCACCTGAGCGGCGCGAAACTTCTTCTCGCCGATGGAAAGGAAGAACGCTTCCATTTCCTCGCGCGTCATGCCGAGCAAGTTGAGGCGTTGGGAAGCAGTGGTGGCAGTCATGATAGTCAGCGGTCGGTCGGGGCGGGGGTGCTGGCACCCCCGCTGGACGGGGGATCAGCCTCGCGGGCAGATCTCGTCGTCGCTAAAGAAGTAAGCGATTTCACGCTCGGCGGATTCCGGCGAGTCGGAGCCGTGCACCGCATTGGCGTCAATCGACTGGGCGTAATCGGCACGGATGGTGCCGGGGTCGGCTTCCTTGGGGTTGGTCGCGCCCATCAGGTCACGGTTGGCGCTGATGGCGTTGTCGCCTTCCAGCACCTGGACGATGACCGGGCCGGAGGTCATGAAACCAACCAGGTCGGGAAAGAAGGGGCGATCCTTGTGCTCCGCGTAGAAGCCTTCTGCCTTCTCCTGGGAGAGATGCAGCATCTTGGCGGCGACGATCTTCAGGCCGGCGTTTTCGAAGCGGCTTTCGATCTCGCCGATGGCGTTCTTGGCAACGGCGTCGGGCTTGATGATGGACAGGGTGCGTTCTGTAGCCATGGGGCGTGCTCTCCAGGTATCGGCTAATGATGGCCTCGCGCCGCCCCGAGGGTCTCGGCGCGGCGCGGGGCTTATGGTTGATGCGGTTCGGCCTGAGCTGCCGAATGGGCGCAGAGTATACCGTCCCGGAGCGGTGATGAACAATTCACGCCGCCCGCTGCCTGACGCCGGGGTTAGACGCTGAAGCTCTCGCCGCAGCCGCACTCGTCCTTGACGTTGGGGTTGTTGAAGCGGAAGAAACGGTTGAGCCCTTCCGAAACATAGTCGACTTCACTGCCGTCGAGCATTTCCAGGGCGTCCGGGGCGACGAACACCTTGACGCCGTGCTCCTCGAAGGCCACGTCATCGTTCGAGGCCTCATCGGCGAAGTCGAGTACATAGCTGTAGCCCGAGCAGCCGCTGGGCTTGACCGTGACACGCAGCCCCAGGCCGTGCCCGCGCTCGTCGAGCACGCGATGGATCTGGTCGGCAGCGGCAGTGGTGATGGATAGGTTAGCCATGATGGCCTCCTGCTCGATAAATTAGCGGCGAAGCCCGGTCAGGGCATGCCTCAATGTGGCGATGGTCCGGTCGATATCGTCTTCGGTGGTGAAACGGCCGAAGCTGAAGCGCAACGAGGCCAGCGCCAATGGCCGGGTCACACCGATCTCTTTCAACACATAGGATGGCTCGACGCTGGCGGAGTTGCATGCCGATCCGGTCGAGACGGCAATGTTGCGCAGCGCCATCAGCAGCGACTCGCCGTCGACGCCGGAAAAGCCCAGGTTGAGAATGTTCGGCACCGAGGCCTCGGCGGTACTGTTGAGATGGACGCCGTCGAGGTCGGCGAGCCCCTCGAGGAAGCGGTCGCGCAGGCCTTCGATGCGGGCCTGATCCGCCTCGCTCTCGCGGCCGGCGATGGCAAAGGCCTCGCCCATGCCGGCGATCTGGTGCGTCGGCAGGGTGCCGGAGCGCATGCCGCGCTCGTGGCCGCCACCATGAATCAGGGCCTCGAGCCGGATATCCGGCGAGCGCTTCACGTACAAGGCGCCGACGCCCTTGGGGCCATAGGCCTTGTGGCCGGAGAGCGACATCAGGTCGATGCCCTGGTCGGCCACGTCCAGGGGCAGGCGGCCGACGGCCTGGGCGGCATCGCTGTGAAAGAGCGCGCCGACTGCGTGGGCGGCCTCGGACAGCGCGGCCAGGTCGTGGATGCTGCCCAGCTCATTGTTCACTGCCATCAGCGAGACCACCACCGTGTCGTCGCGCAGCACCTCCTTGAGGGCTTGCGGGCTGATGCGTCCACTGGCATCGGGCGTCAGCCAGGTGACGTCGCAACCTTCCTTTTCCAGCGCCACCGCGGTGTCGATGACGGCCTTGTGCTCGATGGTCGAGGTCACCAGGTGGCGACCCTTCTCCCGATTGGCCCGCATAACGCCGATCAGCGCCAGGTTGTCGGCCTCGGTGGCGCCGCTGGTCCAGACGATCTCGCGCGGGTCGGCCCCGATCCGGTCGGCGACCTGTCGGCGCGCGCTCTCGACGGCCTGTTCGGCCTGCCAGCCGGGCATGTGACTGCGCGAAGCAGGGTTGGCGAACACGCCATCCAGTGTCAGATGCCGGCTCATGACCTCGGCGACCCTGGGGTCGACGGGGGTCGTGGCAGCGTAATCGAGGTAGATGGGTGCGCTCATGGGCGATGAACCCTTGATCCAGGTACCACGCTCGGGCGGCGGCCCGGGTGGTGGAGCGTTGGATGAATCGGCAACAGGTGCACCCGGTTCAGGGTGACGAGGCCGGAATCTGCTTGTCGGCCACACGGCGTTGCCGCGTGGCAATGGCCTGAAACTCGTTGCGCCCGGCCAGTTGCCCGAGGGTGACCCCATCCAGAAAGCCGTGGATCTGCTCGGAAAGCTCGTGCCACAGGTGGTGGGTCAGGCAGGTGTCGCCCTGCTGACAATCCGACATGCCACCGCAACGTGTGGCATCCACCGACTCGTCGACGGCATCGATCACCCGGGCCACCGAAATGTGCTCAGCGGCTTGCGTCAACAGGTAGCCGCCGCCCGGGCCGCGTACGCTTTCCACCAGACCGCTGCGCCGCAGACGAGCAAACAGCTGTTCCAGGTAGGACAGCGAGATTTCCTGGCGCTTGGCGATGTCGGCGAGGCAGATCGGCCCCTGGTCGGCGTGCATCGCCAGGTCGAGCATGGCGGTGACGGCATAGCGTCCCTTGGTGGTCAGGCGCATGGTGCTTCACCTCGGCACCGGGTTGGACGTCGGTCATCTTGCCGGCCAGCCGCAGCATGGCCGGCAGGATGTCATTATGATAAAGACCCAGTATACGGGTCAACCATTACGCTGCCGGTCGTGGCGGGAGTCCTCTGGCGCGCTGTCCGGGTCGGCCTGGCGCGGCGTGTCCGCTTGCGGGCTGTCGTCGGGCGTTGCATCCGTGGGGTCCGCTTTTTGTGCCGACTCCGTCTCCGACGGCGGGCAGCAGTGGTCCACGCCTTCCAGGATGTCGGCAAAGTCCTCTTCGCGCAGCTCGGGCAGCCGGCCGTCGCGGAAGCCGGCATCGATCTGGCGCAGCGTCGAGCACATGCGCTCGATGCGCTCGTCGACCACGTGCATGTGATCGAGCATGGCCTGCATGGAGCGAGCCACGGGGTCGGGCATGTCCTGGCTGACGCCATAGGCGTCGAAGCCGAACTTGCGGCGGATGGCCTCGCGGCGTTCGGGGTCGACCTGCAGGGCTTCTTCGGTATCCGGGTCACTGCGCTGCACGATCTTGCCGGGAATGCCAACCACGGTCGCGCCGGCCGGCACTTCCTTGGTGATGACGGCATTGGAGCCCACCTTGGCAGCGGCACCCACGTTGAAGGGGCCGAGAATCTTGGCGCCGGCACCGACGATCACACCGTCGCCCAGGGTGGGGTGGCGCTTGCCGTGATGCCAGCTGGTGCCCCCCAGGGTGACGCCCTGGTAGAGCGTCACATCATCGCCGACCACGGTGGTCTCGCCGATCACCACCCCCATGCCGTGGTCGATGAAGAAGCGCCGGCCGATGCTCGCCCCGGGGTGAATCTCGATGCCGGTCAACCAGCGCCCCAGGGTGGACAGGGTGCGAGCCAGCCATTTCAGGTTGCGCTGCCACAACCAGTGGCCCAGGCGATGGAGCAGCAGGGCGTGCAGGCCCGGGTAGTTGGTCAGGACTTCGAGAAAGTTGCGTGCCGCCGGGTCGCGGGCGAATACGCTGTTGATGTCCTCGCGCAGACGTTGAAACATGCGGCGATCCTTGGGTTAGGGCGAGTCGTTGTCTGTCATAGTGGGCGTCGCTCGCGCGGCGTTCAAGCGCTGCATCAGGTGTCGGCGCGCGGCCCGTGGTGTCGCGAGTCGGGCGCCGCGTCCGGCTCGGCTTGCGCGGCCGCCACCTGGCGCTGGGTGGCGGTCAGGATGCCGCGCAGGATGTTCAGTTCCAGGCGCTCGGGGCGTGCCTTGAAGGTGTAACGGCGCAGGCGAGCCATCAGCTGACGCGGCATGGCCGGATCATGAAAGCCGATCTCGACCAGGGTGCGCTCCAGGTGCTCGAAGTAGTGCTCGAGCTCCTGATGGCTGGCCAGGGGCTCGGTTGCCGGCGCTTCGGCGTCGCCGGCTCCTTCCAGCCAGGCCAGACGACACTCGTAGGTCACGACCTGCACGGCGGCCGCCAGGTTCAGCGAACTGAAGTCCGGGTTGGTGGGGATGTGCACATGCGCATGACAGCGCTGCATCTCGGCATTGGTCAGGCCGCTGTCCTCGCGGCCGAAGACCAGGGCGATGCGGCTATCCGTGTCGGCCAACTCATCGGGTAGGCGTGCGCCGAGCTGGCGTGGCGTGAGCATCGGCCAGGGCAGGGTGCGTGAGCGCGCACTGGCGCCCACCACCAGGGTGCAGTCGCCGACGGCGTCCTCCAGGCTTTCCACGCTGCGCGCCTGGTGCACCAGGGTGTCGGCTCCCGAGGCGCGGGACACGGTCTCCGCGCTGATCGGCTCGCAACGCGGCGCCACCAGCGCCAGGTCACTGAGCCCCATGTTGTGCATGGCGCGGGCCGTGCCGCCGATGTTGCCGGGATGGCTGGTACCCACCAGAACGATGCGTATACGCTCGAGCATGAGAGCTTCCAATTGGGGACTGTCCGAGAAACGACCGCCCATCTTAGCACGATGCGGCGGCGTTGCATGGCACGCGCGTGGCGTTTCTGCTAGGATTCGCGCCAACCAGCCGATCGCATCGGCTCGGGCAGTCGGCACAGGGCCGGCGTATCAGAGCCCTGCGTCACTGCCCGGCTCCCGTTCTTTAACATCACCGAGACTCCCAAGGCCCGATCATGCATCCGATGGTCCAATTCGCACTGCGTGCTGCACGTAGTGCCGGCGAGCAGTTCCTGCGCATCCGCGAGCGCATCGAGAACGCTCATGAAGAACATAACCTCGACAAGCTGCTCGAGGACACGGCGCGCAATGCCGAGACACTCATCCTGCGTCAGCTGGCGCGCGGGTATCCCCAGCACGGCGTCGTCGGCCGCTACACCCCGGAGAGCACAGGGGAAGGCGAAGGTCGCGACGTGATGTGGCAGATAGAACCCGTGCACGGCTATTCCAATCTCACCGTCGCCGCCTCCGGCTTCGCGCTCTCGGTGGTCTGCATGGTCAAGGGCCGTCCGGAGCATGCGGTGGTGATCTGCCCCTTCAGCGATGACGAATACCTGATGAGCCGTGGCCGTGGCGCCCAGCTCAATGGCAAGCGTATCCGCGTGCCCCGCCATTACGCCATCGAGGGTGCGCGTATCGCCATGGGGCTGCCCGAGGCCTCGCTGCGTTCGCGCCTGCAGCCGACCCACCTGACCCTGACCCAGCAGCTGGCGCCTCGCGTCGAGCTGATGCGCGCCTCCGGCAACGCCCTGCTGGACATCGCCGAGCTGGCCTCGGGGCGTGCCGATGCCGCCTTCGTGCTGGGCATGGAAGAACAGGAGCTGCAGGTCGGCTCGTTGATGCTCAAGGAAGCCGGTGCCTTGATGGGAATGCCCGATGGCCAGCCCACGGTTGCCGGCAACCAGCCGTTGATGGCCGCGGGACCGCGCCTTTACAAGGCACTGGTCAAGCAGCTCAAGCCGCACTTCTGAATCGGGCTCATGGGGGCGTGGCGTCTCGACAACATCTCGTTACGTTTTCGAGACTGTTCGAGAGCGGTCACTGGGTGTACGTTGAAGGTAGCCAGTGGTCATGGTGGCTGCTGGCTTCATGCCCTTCGGGCCATGAACACCATCCGCGAGAGGAGTGACGATGCAACCCCTCAGCTATTACTACTACAACGTGCTGGAAAGCCTCGAGAAGCCTTGTGATGTGCCTGCTGCACACCTGCAGGAAGGCTTTGACCTCTTGTACCACTACGGCGGCCGCGTCGAGATGGACCTGATGCGTCGTGCCGAGGCAGCCAGCTCGAACAATGACCCGCTTCATTGGCATGAAGCGTTGGATGACGAGCAACGCGACAAGTTGCTGCGCGCCTACAAGGACGAGAACCCGGCCAAGATTCTCAAGGTGATGCAACGCAACGGCTATGCCAGCGTGCTCTATCACCATGCTCGGGAGGTGTTTCAACCCGACGCCCAGGGTGTCGCCTAGCGGCACCTTCCCCGACGGGACAAGCCGGACACTGTACCGGACGTCAGCAGATAAAAAACGCCACCCGATCGCGATCGGGTGGCGTTTTGCATTGCGGCAGCGGTATCTGGGCCGCGCGGGTCAGGGCAGTTCTTCCTCGCCTTCTTCGTCGTCGTCCTTCTGCGGTGGCATCAGGTCCACGCGCTGCAGCTTGAGCGGCAGCAGCAGGGCGGCGGAGACGTAGATGGACGAGAAGGTGCCGACTGTCACGCCGATCAACAGCGCCACGGCGAAGAAATGGATCATGTCGCCGCCGAGGAATACCAGTGCCAGCAGCACCAGCAGCGTCGTGCCGGAAGTCGCCAGGGTCCGCGACAGCGTCTGGTTGATGGATTCGTTGAAGATGGCGGGCATGTCATCGATGCGCGACTTGCGAATGTTCTCGCGGACACGGTCATAGACGACGATGGTGTCGTTCAGAGAGTAGCCGATTACCGCCAGCACGGCCGCCAGCACGGTCAGATCGAACTCGAAACCGAACAGTGCGAAGGCACCGATGACGATGATGACATCGTGAACCAGGGCCAGCAGGGCGCCGATGGCGAACTTGTACTGGAAACGAAAGGCCACGTAGAGCATCACGATGCCCAGCGCCACCAGCATACCCATGCCGCTCTGGTCGCGCAGCTGGTCGCCGACCTGGGCTCCGACGAACTCGGCGCGTACCAGCTCGACATTGCTGCCGGTCTGGCGCAGCAGGTCGACGACCTGATCGCCGACGCCGGCCTCGAAGGTTTCTTGCAGTCGAATCAGCACCTCGGTAGAAGTGCCGAATGTCTGCACCACGACGTTCTGGAAGCCGGCGGCCTCGAGTGTCTCACGCACGGCATTCAGTGCCGGTGCCGTGGCATAGCGTACCTCGACCAGGGTGCCGCCGGTGAAGTCGAGACCCAGGTTGAGGCCCTGCCACGCCACCGCGACCACCGACACCAGCAACAGGATGGCGGAGGTGATGAAGGCGTAACGCCGCTTGCCCATGAAATCGAGCTGTCGATTGATGAGAGATTGCATGGCCACTTCCTATATCCAGAGCTTGTTGACCGGCCTGCTGCCGTAGCGCAGGTTGACCATCGCGCGAGTCACCATCAGGGCGGTGAACAACGAGGTCAGGATGCCCAGCGACAGGGTCACGGCAAAGCCCTTGACCGGTCCGGTGCCGATCGAGAACAGAATCAACGCCACCAGCAGCGTGGTGATGTTGGCATCGACGATCGACGAGAAGGCGCGCTCGTAGCCCGCATGGATGGCCTGTTGCGCCGATAGGCCATTGCGCAGTTCCTCGCGTATGCGCTCGAAGATCAGCACATTGGCGTCGACGGCCATGCCCAGTGTCAGCACGATGCCGGCGATACCCGGCAACGTCAGGGTCGCGCCCAGCATCGACATGGCGGCTACCAGCAGGATCAGGTTCAGCGCCAGGGCGATGTTGGCGAAGACGCCGAAGACCCGATAGCGCACCAGCATGAAGAGCACCACCAGCAACAGGCCGACCTGCACCGACATGATGCCGCGCTCGATGTTCTCGGCACCCAGGCTCGGACCGATGGTGCGCTCCTGGGCGAAGTACATTGGCGCCGCCAGCGAACCGGAACGCAGCAGCAGGGCCAGGTCGGCCGCCTCGGTGGGTGACTCCAGGCCGGTGATGCGGAAGCTGTTGCCCAGCGCACTCTGGATGGTGGCCAGACTGATGATGCCGCGCTCGGTGTCCTGGGTGCGCACCGTGGTCTCTTCACCGTTTTTCATCACGGTGCGTTCGACCGAGTTATGCTCGATGAACAGCACCGCCATGTTGCGGCCGATATTGGTGCGGGTGGCACGGTTCATCAGGGTGCCGCCGGTGCCGTTCAGGTCGATGTTGACCTGCGGGCGACCGTTCTGGTCGAAACCCTGGTTGGCGTTGGAGACCCTGTCTCCCGTAATGATCACATTTTCCATCAGCGTCGCCTGGCGCGCCGGGTTGTTGCGGAACGGGAAACTCTCGGTCCGTGACTCCGGCGTATCGGGGCGCGCCTCGAGGCGGAATTCCAGGTTGGCCGTGGCGCCGATGATGCGCTTGGCCTCCGCGGTATCCTGCACACCGGGCAGCTGTACCACGATGCGGTTGGGCCCCTGACGCTGGACCAGTGGCTCGGAAACCCCCAGCTCGTTGACGCGGTTGCGCAACGTGGTCAGGTTTTGGTTGACCGCATAGTCCTGAATCTCTTCCACAGCGGTGTCGGTCAGAGTCATTTTAAGACCGGCACCCTGCGACAGATCGACGTTGCTGTATTGGAAATCAGGATATTGCGGCGCAATCAGTTGCCGCGCTTCGCTACGATCTTCCGCGTTCATGAACTGCAGGCTGATCGAGCGCTCGCCGATCTCGGTGTTGCGATAGCGAATGCGTTCCTCGCGCAGCATGTTGCGCATGGCGCTGGCGTCGGATTCCAGCTGCTGGGTGAGGGCGGCATCCATGTCGACTTCGAGCAGGAAGTGCACGCCGCCGCGCAGGTCAAGTCCCAGTGTCATGGGCGATGCGGCCAGGGACTCGAGCCAGGATGGGGTGGACTCGGCCAGGTTGAGCGCCGTGACATAGTCGTCACTGAGCGACTCGCTGATCAGATCCCGCGCCCTTGCCTGGTCATCGGCATTGGCCAGGCGGATCAGGACGCTGTTGGGCTGGCGCTCGGTGGACTGAATATTGATGCCGGCTTCATCGAGGGTGGTCTCGAGCCGGTCGAGGCGTTGCTCGCTGAGCGTGAATTCACCGCGGTCACTACTGATCTGCACCGCCGGGTCAGCCGGGAAGAGGTTGGGCAGCGCATAGATCAGGCCGACGACGAGGACGAGGAGTATCAGCAGATACTTCCACATGGGGTAACGGTTGAGCATGGGGGCCCTGCCCTCAGGTTGCTGATGATGGAGACGGGCAATACGTCATCACGAGCACCGGGCGGAGCCGGTCGACCGGGCCCCGCCGCGGCGGTCGCAGGGCAGCCCGCATCGTCAAGCGATGCAGGCGTGTCTGCTTAGATGGACTTGAGCGTGCCCTTGGGGAGGACGTTGGCCACGGCGTTCTTCTGAACGCTGACCTCGGTGCCTTCGGCGATTTCCATGGACAGGAACTCGCTGTCGTCGCTGACCTTGGTGATGCGCCCCAGCATGCCACCGCCGATGACGATCTCGTCACCCTTGGAAAGGCCGGCGATCAGGTTCTTGTGCTGCTTGGCACGCTTGGCCTGGGGACGCCACAGCAGAAAGTAGAAGATCAGCACGAAGCCGACCAGCATCACGATCTGGGCGATGCCACCGCCCGGTGCACCACCGGCATCCTGCGCCAGGGCCGGGGAAATGAAGAAGTCCAGCATTTACGACAATCTCCTGAGTCGTGGTGAAGAAAGTGGCGCCATCGGGGCGCTCGCAACCGGCCTTCAAGGTCGACCAGTCGTCAATTCGGTGCGGGAGGTAGCGGCAGACCACGCTGCGCATAGAACACTTCCACGAAGTTCGCCAATGTACCCGCTTCAATGGCACCGCGCAAACCAGCCATCAGGCGCTGATAGTGACGCAGATTGTGCACGGTATTGAGCATCGAGCCGAGCATTTCGCCACAGCGGTCCAGATGGTGCAGATAGGCACGTGAAAAATTCTGGCAGGTATAGCAGTCGCAGCCCGCCTCCAACGGCCCGGTGTCGTGGCGGTGCCGGGCATTGCGGATCTTGACCGTGCCCTCGGCGGTGAACAGGTGGCCGTTGCGCGCATTGCGCGTCGGCATCACGCAGTCGAACATGTCGACTCCGCGGCGCACGCCTTCCACCAGGTCTTCCGGCTTGCCGACACCCATCAGATAACGCGGCTTGTCGTCGGGCATCCACTCGGGCAGGTAGTCGAGCACCTCGATCATTTCCTCCTTGGGTTCGCCCACCGACAGGCCGCCGATGGCGTAGCCGTCGAAGCCGATCTCGTCTAGACCCTTGAGCGAGGCCTCGCGCAGCTCCGGGTACATGCCGCCCTGGATGATGCCGAACAATGCCGACGGTGAGTCGCCATGCGCGTCCCGCGAGCGCTGCGCCCAGCGTAGCGACATCTCCATGGAGCGTTTGGCTTCTTCGAAAGTAGCCGGGTAGGGCGTGCACTCGTCGAAGATCATCACGATGTCCGAGCCCAGCGAGCGCTGCACTGCCATGGACTCTTCCGGCCCCATGAAGACCTTGGCGCCGTCCACCGGCGAGCGGAAGTGCACGCCCTGCTCGGTGATCTTGCGCATCTCGCCCAGCGAAAAGACCTGAAAGCCGCCGGAATCGGTGAGGATCGGCTTGTCCCACTGAGCAAAATCATGCAGGTCGCCGTGCTGCTCGATGACCTCGGTGCCCGGCCGCAGCCACAGGTGAAAGGTATTGCCGAGGATGATCTCGGCGCCGATCTCCTGCACCGACTGCGGGGTCATGCCCTTGACGGTGCCGTAGGTGCCCACCGGCATGAAGGCGGGCGTCTCGACACGGCCGCGCGGGAAGGTCAGGGTCCCTCGACGCGCTCGGCCATCGCTGGCGTGGCGCTCGAAGGTCATGAAGCATTCTTTTCGCATGTCACTCTCGATTGATAAGCGGTATCACCGGATGCCACCAGGAGCCTGGCGGGTCAGGAACATGGCATCGCCATAACTGAAGAAGGCATAACCCTGCTCGACGGCCTCCCGGTAGGCCCGCATGACGGTCTCGTAGCCGGCGAAGGAGGCGACCAGCATCAACAGGGTCGACTCCGGCAAGTGGAAGTTGGTGATCAGGCCGTCGACCACCTGCCATTCATAGCCCGGGTAGATGAAGATATCGGTCTCGCCGCTGAGCGGGGCGATGCGGCCGTCCGGGCTCTGCTGACAGGCCGACTCGAGGCAGCGCACACTGGTGGTACCCACGGCGATGATGCGGTTGCCCCTGGCCCGAGCCGCGCGGACCCTGGCACAGGCGCTCTCGGAGACCTCGATCCACTCGCTGTGCATGTCATGCTCGCGAATGTCATCGACGCGCACCGGCTGAAAGGTGCCGGCTCCCACATGCAGGGTGACGAAGGCACTCTCCACGCCCTTGGCGGCGAGCTGCTCGAGCAGCGGCTCATCGAAATGCAGGCCGGCCGTCGGGGCCGCCACGGCGCCATCGCGACGCGCATAGACGGTCTGGTAGCGCTCGCGGTCGGAGAGCTCGTCCTCGCGGGTGATATAGGGTGGTAGCGGCATATGGCCGTGCTGCTCGAGCAGCGCGATCAGCGGCGTCTCGCCCAGAAAACGCAGCTCGAACAGGGCATCCCGCCGGCCCTCGACCACGGCCTGAATCCCGCCCTCGAAGGTCAGCTCGCTGCCGACAGGGGGCGACTTGCTGGAACGCAGGTGGGCCAGGCCGCGGTGGGCATCCAGAGGCCGCTCGAGCAGCATCTCCACGCGGCCGCCGCTGGCCTTGTGGCCATGCAGGCGGGCCGGTATGACCCGGGTGTCGTTGAACACCAGCAGGTCTCCAGGGTCGAGCTTGTCGAGCAGTGCCGGAAAGCGTTGATGGTCGAGCTCGCCGCTGGCGCCATCGACGCACAGCATGCGGCAGTCACTGCGTTGCTCGGAGGGATAACGGGCGATCAGCGCCTCGGGAAGCTCGTAATGGAAATCGGCGCGCTGCATGACGTCACTCGGTTGACCGGATAAAACACACTCGAAGGCTGGCCCTGCCAGCCGATCGCACAGGATACCGCTTCAGCGCGGTGAAGTCAGCGCGGTGATTGACCTGCTTATCAGGCTCCGTATAATGCAACGCCGTTGCCGGTGTGGCGGAATTGGTAGACGCAGCGGATTCAAAATCCGCCGCTGTAAAAGGCGTGTCGGTTCGAGTCCGACCACCGGCACCACTGCAGAATCCAATGCTTAGCAGTATTCCCCCTCTTCTCGCAGTACCCCTCCTCAGTGGTTGGTCGCAGATGGCCGCATTCAGGCGTCCCCAGGGCCTGTCACGGGTCGAGTTCTTCCATGCGACCGTCGTATAACCGCTTCGTTATCTCAGCAGGCAGTATGGTTCAGCGCCCCTGAGCGCCTCGGCGCAGCCAGTCATGCACGAAGGTCAGCTTGCGCAGCGCGGCTTCCGAGAGCACGAAGGGGTAGAGGTCCGAGAGCCCCATGGCACGGTTGACGTGGTTGACGCCGACCGTGAGCGAGGCGGCTACATGGATCAGGCGCCGCGCGTCCGGCTCCGAATACGGATCCCAGCCCCGTCCGGGCAGTTCCGGTGATGACAGCCCCGCGGCAACGAAGCTGTCGGTGATATCGGTCAGATGCAGCAGGTGGGCCGTGGTTTCGGCCCAGTCTTCATGAGGGTGCGCGGAGGCGTAGCTGGTCAGATAATGCTGGTGCCAGTCGGCCGGCGGACCGTTCTGGTAATGCTTTTGCAGGGCCGCGGGGTAGTCGGCGCGTTCATCGCCGAACATGGCGCGGAAGGCGTCGAGGAAGTCGGCGCGCAGGCTGAGTCGCCACCACAGCATGTGGGCGATCTCGTGGCGCATGTGGCCGATCATGGTGCGGTAGGGCTCGTTCAGCTCCTTGCGACGGGCGGTGCTGAGCACCGGGTCCGCCTCGGCCACGCTGATGGTCACCACCCCCTGGGCATGCCCCATGGCCACGGGGTTGGCGCCTTCGGCGAGCATGTGAAAGACCGGGCGCGTGCCGGGGTCCTCCGGCCGGAACCAGTGCCAGCGGCCCAGGTTATCGAGGGCCCAGCGCTTGGCGGCTTCGGTCTGCGCCCAGTTGGGAATGGCGTCCGGGATGGAAGGATCCGGGGCGAGGGCTGTCATCGCGCAGGAGCGGCAGAAGGCGCCCGCTTCCGGCGCGATCCAGTTGCAGCCGATGACGTCCCGGTTGGCGCAGAAGGGCGGCATGGGCAGAAAGGCTCTGGCCTGCGGGTCATACGCCACAGGAGTGCCGTCGGCGGTGGCCAGGTTGTCGAACCAGAGGGCGCCGGCGCCTACCGGATTGGAAAAGATATGCATACAGCAGAGGCTCCAGCAGAGGGGCAGGGCAGATGGAAGGCATCGGGCGGGATGTCGGTTCGGTACAAGGCGTTTCAGGCACTCGCCCACCTTCCGTGCGCGCCTCGAGTATAGGCCCATCCGGGCCGAGCAGCCATGCGGCCCTGGTACCGTCGGGGTCGGGGACTGTCTGTAGTCGGCTGGCAACATCAACCGGAGCGCCTTTACTCGGCCATCTGTCTACTTCGCGAAGAGCGCTGGCAGGTCGCCGATGTAATGCTTATGGCTGTATACGCAACTCACGTGAAGCCTTAGTGGTTCAACGACTTGCTCTAGGCACCGTTGTCCTGTGGCCACGAGCATGCAGCAGTGAAAAATGCCGTCGGTTCTGAACGCCGATTGATAAGAGCCCTTGGATTTGAGGAAGCACTCTCAAATCCAAGCCGCATCGCGATAGCCGCTGTCCCTGGCGGCTACCTCCCGGGGCAAAATTCGCTCCTGGTGAAGTTGGGCGTGGTGCTGGTTCGCCAGCCCGTCAGTACGCCCAACGACTCGCTATGTCTCGCTTTCTATGCTCCGTGCGCCTTGCGTCCACCTCATGGTGTACGGAATGCCAAGGCCCTTCAGAGACGAGGCTAACCTTCACCATGACCGGTTGCTTTTCAGTTATTCCTCGTTTATTGATTCGGAGTTTTTTCAATATATTAGGGTTTTGGGAGGTGTTTTAGAGTGTTGTTTTGTGTTTTTTTAGAAGTTATGAAGGGTGATTGATATATAACTAGTTGAGTTTTAAAATATTTCTTATTTTTTAGGTTTTGTTTTCGTGTTTCTGGGGTTTTCTGTCTCCAAATCTCCTGGAGATTTTGCTGGTTTATTGCTGAGTGATTTTTGGGTTTTTTGGGGATGATGCTTTATTGTCATCCATATTTTTGCCTAATTATTGGTTTTCTATATTAGATTTTTTGAGTTTATTTTTTAAAAAGATGAGGTTTTCGATCCTTTTCGATCCGTTAGGTTTAGATATTTCTAGGGTGTGTGATGGTTATTTTGAGGAGGTGAAAAGAATTTTTCCGAATTAATATTGTGTCATGGGAGTTGCCTAAGGCGGTTTTTCGTCGAGGTGGCGCGGCATGGATGTCGGTTTTTAGAGACAAAATAAGCAGCCCGCTGGTTGAGTTGATGGGGCCGCCAAATAGATTTTCTTTTGAAAAGAATAAGTAGCAGTGCCCAATCGGGCCTGGGGGGAAACATGGCTGTCAAACTGAACCAGCACGACCTGGAGTTCATTCTCAAGCAAATCAAGATCGCCGAGGCACATGTCGCTGGCACGCCTCTCGACCAACTGCTCGCGCAGCCGCATCTGCCCTATGGCCTGCGCACCGTCGACGGAAGCCTCAACAACATCACTCCGGGACGTGAGCTCTGGGGCGCAGCCGACCAGGTCATGCCGCGCGCGATGCAGCCGTACTACATGAATGAAGGCGACGACAACTTTCACAACATGATCAATAACAACGACTATGGAGTCGTTGGCGAAGAAACCGGCAGCATGGCGCAGAACGGCGGTCATACGGGCAATGTCGCGGACGCCGACCCACGGATCATCTCGAACCTGATTTCCGATCAAACGCTGAACAACCCCGCGGCGATCACGGCAGCACTGCAATATGCCGAGTACGAAGACCTGGCGGGTGGCGTTGCCGGCGTACGTGAGGAATACGCGAACTACCTTCAGGCCATCGAGGATGGCGGGCTGGGCACGCCCGGCAACGAGGAGGCGCTTGCGGCGGCCAAGACGGCACTCGACCAGACCCTGCTCGACAATTACGGCATCGAGATGGACGGCAACAGCATCCTGCTGCCGAACGTCGCCCCGGATGAGGGCCTTTCGGCGCCGTTCAATGGCTGGATGACCTTCTTCGGCCAGTTCTTCGATCACGGCCTCGACCTGATCCACAAGGGCGACAATGGCACGATCTACATGCCGCTGACGGCGGATGATCCACTGGTCACCCACGGGCCCGACGGGATCCCGGACAGTGGCGACGAAGTGAACATCAACATGCCGCTGGTGCTGACGCGCCTGACACCGACGATGGCGCCGGGCGAGGATGGAGTCCTGGGTACTGCCGATGACACGCCAGAGGCGAAGAACAAGACCACGCCCTTCGTCGACCAGAACCAGACCTACACCTCGCATCCGTCGCACCAGGTATTCCTGCGCCAGTACGAGATGGTCGATGGCAAGCCGATGGCAACCGGCCGACTTCTCGACGGCGAAAATGGCGGCCTGACCACCTGGAAGGACGTCAAGGATCAGGCCGAAGCGATGCTCGGCATCAATCTCGATGACCGCGACGTCTTCGGCGTTCCGTTGCTGCGGACCGATCCCTACGGCGAGTTCATCCGTGATGAGAATGGCTTCCCGCAAGTCGTTACCAATATCGGACCGGATTTGATTCCGAATACTGCCGACGACGTGGTCGCCAGCGGCACACCGGACAACCCGCTCGTGCTCGCGGAACTGAATGACGGTCGCGGTCCGGTTCGCACATCCCATGCGTTCCTGGACGACATCGCCCACAACGCAGTCCCGATTCTGGTACCCGGTGCGGAAGGTCAGCCGGCGATCCTGATGCCGGATACGAACTCCGGCACCGACCCAATCGGCGACCCGATCCCGGTTGACCCCGATACGGAGCAACCGCTCTATGACAACGAATTGCTCGACCGCCACTTCATCGTCGGCGACGGGCGTGGCAATGAGAACATCGGCCTCACTGCCGTCCACCATGTGTTCCATTCCGAGCACAACCGCCAGGTCGAGGCGAACAAGACGTACATCCTCGAACTTGCCGAAGCGGGCGATATCGACTTCCTGAACGAATGGCTGCTCGAGCCGGTCGACGCGGGCTTCGATCCTGAGAGCCTCAACTGGGATGGCGAGCGGCTGTTCCAGACGGCGCGGTTCAGCACCGAGATGCAGTACCAACACCTCGTCTTCGAGGAGTTCGGTCGCAAGGTATCGCCGCTGATTGACGTCTTCGTCTTCAACACCGTGACCGACGTGGATCCGGCAATCTTTGCCGAGTTCGCGCATACCGTCTACCGATTCGGTCACTCAATGCTGACCGACCACCTGAAACTCCTGCCCCTGAACGAGGCCGGAGAACCCGTCGATGCGGATGGCAACCTCATCCCGATCGAGGACTGGGGCGTGGATGTGGGCTTGATCGAGGCCTTCCTGAACCCGGTCAGATACGATCAAGACGGAACCATTACCGCCGATCAGGCGGCCGGTGCCATCTTCCGCGGCATGACCTATGTGCACGGTAACGAGATCGACGAGTTCGTTGTCGATTCGCTGCGCAACAACCTGCTTGGCCTGCCGCTCGACCTGCCGGCGATCAACATCGCCCGCGGCCGCGATGCCGGTGTGCCCTCGCTGAACGAGGCGCGCGAGCAACTCTATGCGGCGAGCAACTCGACCTGGCTCAAGCCCTACGAGAGCTGGGCCGACTTTGGCGCGAATCTCAAGACACCGGCATCGATCATCAACTTCATCGCTGCCTATGGCACGCATCCATTGCTGGAAGCGGCGGATACATTGGTAGAGAAGCGCGACGCGGCGATGCAGCTGCTGGGGTTGTCCGAGGCGACCACGGCCGAGGCGGGCGTACTCACGAATGCGAGCTTCGAGACCAACTCTCTCGATGCGGGGCAGGCGGGGGTCAACACCCACGTGGACGGCAATTACACCACGACGGCTCCGGATGGCTGGACGCTGACGGGCCAGGGCGGCCTGATTGCGCCGGCATCAACCATCGTCGACCAGACAGGTGTCGATGGCAGCAACGTCGCCTGGCTGCGAGAGGGCGGTATGCTCTCGCAGAACACGGGACAAACCCTCGAAGAGGGCGTCAACTATCGCCTGACGATCGACGTCGGCGACCGCATCGGTATGGACTGGCCAGGCGGCGAGGCTAGGCTTGTCACCGCGACCGGCGTGGTGCTTGCATCCGTGAGCCTCGCTGAGCCCGCCGAAGGCGAATGGTCCACCGTCACGCTCGAGACGGGCTTGATCGATGCCGCACACGAAGGCCTCGGACTGTCGATCGAGATTCAGCATCCCGGCGGTACCACCGATCAGATCTTGATCGACAATGTCGGCGTCGATGTCCTGCGTCCAACGGAGATCGGCGACCGGCTCGACTTCCTCAACGGCACTGGCGACTGGGCCGGGGTGGAAACCGGCCTCAACCTGGTCGACCTGTGGATCGGCGGGCTCGCCGAGAAGATCATGCCCTTCGGCGGCATGCTCGGGCCGACCTTCAACGCGGTTTTCGAGCTGCAGCTCGAAAACCTTCAGGAAGGCGACCGCTTCTATTACCTGTCGCGGACCCAGGGCCTGAACCTGCTCAACGAGCTCGAGAACAATGCTTTTTCAAAGTTGGTCATGGCCAACACCGACATGGCACTGCCGGGCGCTGACGGAATTCTCGGCACCGAGGACGATGAGGTTAATTTCCATGTTGGCGTCGACTCCTTCGCCAAGCATGACATCGTGCTCGAAGTGGATGAGAGCAAGCAGATCGCGATGGATCCCGAAGGCGACGATCCAGTGCTCAATGCCATTCGCGACAAGGTGCAACGTGACGATCCGTCAACACCCGGTGTCGACGAGAACTACCTGCGTTTCACCGGCGGTGAGCACGCGGTGTTGGGTGGCACTGAAAACGACGACACCATCATTGGCGGCGACGGTGACGATGCTATCTGGGGTGACACCGGCCACGACCGGATCGAGGGCGGCCACGGCGTCGACCTGATTATCGGTGGCGCCGGCGACGATATCATCACCGACACTGGCGACACCGGCGACTTCATCAAGGGCGAGGGCGGCGATGATGTGATCGCTAACTCGAACGGTCTCGACGTGGTCATGGGTGGCGATGGCGAGGATGTCATTCTCGTCGGCGTCGATGCGACCGAAGTGTTCGCGGGAGAGGGCGACGACTTCATCCTCGGCGGTGCCGACCACGACTTCATCCTCGGCAATGAAGGCGACGACTGGATGGAGGGCGGCGACGGCTTTGACGTACTAAATGGAGACAACTCGGAGCTGTTCTTCAACTCCACCATCCTTGGCCATGATGTGATGTTTGCCGGCGCCAACGAGAACGACTTCGACGCCGAGTCCGGCGACGACATCATGGTTCAGGGCGAAAGCGTCATGCGTAACGAGGGCATGTTCGGCTTTGATTGGGCGATCCACAAGGGCAGCCCGGTCGCCGCAGATTCCGACATGCGGATTCCGATCTTCACCACCGTCGCCGACGACATTCTGCGCGACCGCTTCGACCAGACCGAAGGGCTGTCCGGGTGGATCCACGATGACGTGCTGCGCGGCGACGACCGCGGTAGCACCGAGGAGATTGAAGTCGAGTTCAGCCTCGATAATCACGGCCTGACGCAGGCTGGCGTCAACCGAATCGATGGGTTGCGGGAGCTTCTTGGCATCAGCATCGAGGACGCGCCAACCGATCCAAACATCGATTTGGAGGAGGTGGTGGCCTGGGCCGAGGGCAACATGCTGCTGGGCGGCGATGGCAACGATACCTTCGAAGGGCGCGGCGCCGACGACTTCATCCATGGCGATGCTTGGCTGAACGTGCGCCTCAGCATCCGTGAGCTCGACGCCGAGGGCAATGTGGTAGAGGGGACCGAAGCCTTCACCGTGGACAGCCTCACGGACATGGTGACGCTGGGCGGCGAGACGAAGGAGTTGTCCAACTTCCTGCTGGAAGGGGTCGTCAAGCCGAAGCAGTTGAAGATCGTCCGCGAGATCAAGTACGACGAAAACAGCACCAATGACACCGATACGGCGATCTTCGCGGGTAACCGCGACTGGTACGAGATCACCCATGTCGGCGACCGGACCTACGTCGCACGGCGCGAGCTGGAGGAGGTCGATCCGCAGATCGACGAAGGCACCGACACGCTCATTGGCATCGAGCGGATCCAGTTTGCCGACGGTCTCTACACCATCCGCGAGACCGGCAATGTCGATCCTACCGGCCGCCTCGTCATCGATGGGCTTCCGGCTCGCGAGGATCAGCCGCTGACGGTCAGTGCCGATAACATCCGGGATCTCAACAACCCGAACGGCAGCGTTGATCCGACCCAGATGACCTTCCGCTGGCAGATCGAGCGTAACGACGGGACCGGCGACTATATCGACATCCCCAATGTCAATGGCCTGACCTTCACGCCGAGTGACGAACATGACGGCCTCCGTATCCGTGTGCTGGGATCCTACTACGATGCCGGTGGGGTACTGGAGATCGTCTCCTCGCAACCGACGGACCCTGTCATCGGCGTCAACGACGAGCCGACGGGACCATTGTTGATCAGCGACATGTCCCCGACCGAGGGGCAGGAGCTAACCGCGACCGTGGCCTTCAGCGATCCGGACGGCATGACCGATGCCTTCGAGGAGGGGCTGCTGACCTACCAGTGGCAGTTCTCCGCGAACGGTGTCAGCGGCTGGAACAATGTTCCGGCAGAGGACGGCGGCAACGATCGTAGCTTCGTTCCCGGCCCAGCACTGGTGGGCTATCGACTGCAGATGGTGGTCGACTATTTCGATGATTTGTTGAACGAGCACCAGGTGGTCTCCAACGTCACCCAGGTGGTGGGCAACTACATCGAGACCGACGATGCGGTAGTCAACGGCACCACCGGCGGCGACGCCGAGGGCGGCGCGACCCAGGGCGATGACATCATCATCGGCGGCGCCAGTGCCAACGAGCTGAACGGCCAGAGCGGCAACGACACTCTCAACGGTGGCGATGGCGACGACCGTCTTCTCGGAGCCAATGGCGATGACACCCTGGATGGTGGCTTGGGCGATGATCAACTGATCGGCCACGCCGGCAACGATACCGCGATCTACCGCAACGGGCACGGTAGCGACACGATCAACCTGGGTCCCGATCAGGACCGGCTGCGGATTCTCGAAAGCACCTTCGGTGCCGACGATGTGGTCGAGGTGCAATTGAGCGGTGGCTCGGTCAGCAACGTGAACGGCACCACCACGTTGGTTAACGTCGAGGCCACTGAGCTAGATCTCGCCGGTGGCAACGACACGTTGATCTACGCGACCGCCGAGGATGTCACGCTGAACCTGCTCACCGGTGCGGCAACGGGCTTCTCCGTTACCCGCGGCGTGGAGAACGTCACTGGCGGAACCGGCAACGACACGCTTTCGGGCAACAGCCTCGATAACCTACTCGATGGTCGCGACGGCAATGATTCCCTGCTTGGCGGCTTCGGCAACGATACCGTCCTCGGCGGCGTCGGCGACGACGACCTCTATGGCGAGGAAGGCGACGACACCCTCGAAGGCGGCGATGGCGACGACCGTATCGATGGCGGTGCCGGTCGGGATACCGCTTCGTACGCCGCAGCGGCGGCGGGGATCACGGTCTCGCTACTCGGGCAGGCGGGCCGGGCCAGTTTCGAGGAGCAGGATACGATTGGTGCGGGCACTGACCGGCTGATCGATATCGAGAACCTGGAGGGAAGTGGCCATGATGACAACCTGACCGGCAATGACGGCAACAATGTCATCGACGGCGGGGCCGGTGCGGACATGATGGACGGCGGCGCGGGCGACGACACCTTCGTGATCGATGCGGACGGGGATGTCGTGAGCGGTGGTGACGGTATCGACACGATCCGCGCCTCCATCGCGATCAACCTGCACCCCACCCTGGACGATCAGGTCATCGGGGGGCACACCGTGGAGAATGCGGTGCTGCTCGGCAGCCAGGATCTTGATGCCCGCGGCAATGGAGCCGACAACCAGCTTACCGGTAACGCCGGTAATAACACCCTGCATGGTGCCAACGGCACGGATACGGTTGTGCTGGAGGGCTCGATCACCGATTACACCTTTGCTCCTGCCGGGAGCAATCTGACGGTGACCAGTGTGGCGGGCGGTACCGACACGCTCATCGCCATCGAACGGGTGACGGTCGAGGGCAGTGCCTACAACATCGTCACGCCTCCGATGCCCGGCTCCAACGAGGCCGATCTCATGCTTGGCTTCGGCGGGAATGACAGTCTGAGCGGTGGTGCGGGAGACGACATTTTCCTGGGTGGCGGCGGCGCGGACACGATGATCGGCGGCGCTGGAAACGATACCTTCGTTGTCACCGATGACGGCGATGTCGTGAACGGAGGAGGTGGCGTCGATACGCTTCTCTCGTCCATCTCGGTGAACCTGCATCCCGACCTGGACGATCAGGTCATCGGCGGGCACACCGTGGAGAATGCGGTGCTGCTTGGCGGCAGTGACCTCAATGCGCGGGGCAACGGCGTCGACAATCAGCTTACCGGCAATGCGGGCAACAATAACCTGGTCGGGGCCAATGGCAACGACGAGCTGATCGGCCATGGCGGCGGCGACACCCTGCTGGGTGGCAATCAGGACGATGTCCTGGATGGCGGCGAAGGCAACGACGTCCTCAACGGCGGTAGCGGCATCGATACCGCGCGTTTTGCCGGGTCGGCAGGTGACTACACCTTCGGCGTGAGCGGCGCGGGACTTTCGACCGTCACGCACCTCGACAGCGGCGACGAGGACACGCTGATCGGTATCGAGAGGCTGCAGTTCGGCGAAGGAGACATGCTGAACATCGTCAGCGGCGACGGTGATGTGACGTCGGCGGACCCGGGGATAATCTTCGGCGGTGATGGCGATGACAGCATCGTCGGCAGCAACGGCGACGACGTCATCATTGGTGGTGCCGGCAACGATACGCTGCAGGGGCACGACCTGGGTGACGGCGACGATGACGTGGTGGAGCCACAGCTCGACGACGACACCTTCATCTGGCGCCCCGGCGATGGTATGGACAACATCAATGGCGGTGGTGAAGGTGCCGAGGGCGATACCTTCCAGGTCGTCGGTAACGCTCAGGCGGAGACCTACCGCATCTATACCTACGATGAAGCGGTGGCCCGGATAGCCTACGCCGGCAGCGACGAGAACGAGATCATCGTCACGCGGCAGGTCCAGGGTGAAGCCGAGACCATCATCGCCGAGCTCACCGAGATTGAAGAGATCGTCGTCAACGGCGGTGGGGTCAGCGATAGCGGCCAGTTCGGCGGCGACACCGTCGAGATGTACGGCAGCTTCGACGTTGCCACGAGTCTGAGGCCCGATACGATCACGATCCTTGGGTCGAGCGGGGACGACACCGTCGATATTTCGTCACTGCTCTCCGACCACCGGGTCGTGTTCAAGGGCGCCGGCGGCAACGACACCATCGTCGGCACATTGCGGCCACAGGATGTGGTCGAGCTGATGCCGGGCACCACGATCGACGATTACGTCACCACCACTAACGAGGACGGCTCGACCACGATCGCGACAGAAGGCCATTCCGTGACCTTCCGCAGCAGTGGCCAGCCACCGGTCTTCGGTGCAGGCACCGAGGAGGTCGAGGGTAGCGTCGCAGCACCTGAAGACGACCACCACGACAATGGCGTTGTAGCTCCTCCGGCCGACCAGACCGGTCACGATGATCAGGATGACGTTCCCGCGAATGATGCCGATCAACCGTCTGCCGACGAGGCAGAGGTCGTGGTGCCGACTCCTGCTGCAGTGGTCGCGGGTAGCGAAAGCGCTGATGCATTGGTCGGGACGGCGGACGGCGAGACGCTCATGGGGCTCGGCGGTCGGGACGTCGTCTTCGGCCATGATGGCGACGACGATATCCTTGGCGGTGCCGGCGACGACATGCTCTACGGCGATGGCGGTGATGACCGTATGCTCGGCGAAGCCGGTAGCGACTTCATCAATGCTGGTGCCGGCGACGACACGGTCTTTGGCGGCGACGGTGACGACATGCTGGTCGCCGAAGCCGGTGACGGTGACGACACCTACTACGGCGACGACATGGTGGGAGCCGATGGCAGCGACACGCTGGACATGTCGGCGATCACGGCGGCAATCACCGCGGACCTCGGCACCGGTTTCATGGGACGTGGCAGTGTCTCGAGCGCTGCAACCGGCAATGATGGGCTGTGGGGTGTCGAGAACATCGTCACGGGGTCGGGAGACGACACGGTTACGGCGAGCGGCGCGGCCAACGTAATGGATGGCGGTGCAGGCAACGACACCTTCCGCTTCCTCACCACGGCAGATGCGCACGGCGATACCATCATGGGATTTCAGCCGGGCGACCTTATCGACCTCAGTGGCCTGGACGCGAATGGCTGTGCCTCGGGGAACCAGAGCTTCACATTGGTGAACGAGGCCTTCACCGGCGCCGGGCAGCTCATGTTCAGCCACCAAACGCTCGATGGCGAGGACTACACCGTCGTGCAGGGCAATACGAGCGGGGACGATGATGCCGACTTTGCCATCAGCATCAAGGGTCGACATGAACTGGGAGTGAGCGACTTCAACCTCTAACGAACGACAGCGACAACAATAACGATCCCTGCGGGCCGGGTATTCCCGCCCGCAGGGATAGCCCGTTCGACTTAGGGGCAGGGGGAGTTCACATGCGTAAAAGAGACGCCAAGACGTCGGCGAAGCGCAAGAGCGCAGAGCAGCTGACCAAAGGTTTTCGAGGCATCCTGGTCTTTCTGTTCAGCATGTCGGGGATCATCAACATCCTCGCATTGACCGGTGCCTTCTACATGCTGCAGATCTATGATCGGGCGCTGACCAGCGGGAGTATTTCGACGCTGATCGCCATCTCCATTCTGGCGCTCGGCCTGTATTGCTTTCAGGGAATGTTCGACATCATTCGTTCCCAGATTCTTGTACGCGTGGGTGCGCGCCTCGACAAAAGTATCGCGCCGATGGCCCATCGGGTTGCTATCGACATGCCGCGCTTCGGGTTTTCGACAGCTGAATCACTGGAGCGTGGTCGCGACGTTGATACCGTGCGCGGTTTCCTCGGCAGCCAGGGACCCATAGCATTGCTGGACCTTCCCTGGATGCCGCTGTTTTTGGTCTTCGTCTACCTGCTGCACCCCTACCTTGGCGCGCTGGTGTTTCTCGGCGGCTTTATCCTTGCCATGCTCGCGATTGCCACCGAACTGATGACCTCGAGGTTGAGCAGCGCCATGCAGCAGGCGGTTGTCACGCGCAATACCATTGCCGACTCCAATGCCCGCAATGCCGAAATCCTCAAGGCGATGGGCTTCGCCGGTCGCGCGGTGGCCCGCTTCAATCGCGCCAACGACGATCATCTGGAGTTGCAGACGCGAACCAATGATGTCAGCGGGACCCTCGGGGCCGTCTCGCGCGTTTTGCGGATGATCCTGCAGTCGGCTGTTCTCGGCCTCGGTGCCTTGCTCACGATCCAGGGGGAGCTTAGCGCCGGCGCGATCATCGCCGCTTCCATTGCCTCCGCGCGGGCGCTTGCCCCCATCGATCTGGCGATCGGCAACTGGAAGAGCGTCGTCGCTTCGCGAACCGCCTTTTCACGATTGAAGGAAACGGTCGTGGCGCTGGCGGAGGCTGATGAACCGATGGAACTGCCCAACCCTAGCTCCTCTCTCAAGATCGAGAACATCACCGTCGCCGCACCCGATTCCGGACAGGTCCTGCTCAGCGAGGTGAGCTTCGAACTGAAGGCAGGCCAGGCTATCGGGATCATCGGTCCCAGCGGGGGAGGCAAGACGACGTTGCTGCGTGCGTTGACAGGAATCTGGCCCGTGCTGCGTGGCAGCGTGCGGCTCGACGATGCGGAGCTCTCGCAGTGGCATGACGAAGATCTCGGTCAGTTCATCGGCTATCTGCCGCAGGAAGTCGCACTGCTTGATGGCACGATCGAAGAGAACATCTCGCGGTTTCAGGAAATGCCGGATTCCCAGGCAATCGTGGCAGCGGCGATGGCCGCAAGCGTCCACGAGATGATCGTGCGCTTGCCAAACGGTTATCGAACGCAGCTCGGCTCGCTCGGTGCGTCTCTGTCGGGTGGCCAGCGGCAGCGGATCGGACTCGCCCGCGCACTCTTCGGCAATCCCTTCATCGTCGTTCTGGACGAACCCAATTCCAATCTCGACGCCGAAGGCGAAGCAGCGCTGACAGCGGCAATCGAAGGCGTGAGGCAGCGTGGCGGTATCGCCGTCGTGGCCGCCCATCGCCCAAGCGCTCTGGCCGCCGTCGATCTCGTGTGTGTTATTCAGAACGGCCGGTTGGCCGCTTTTGGACCGAAGGACGATGTCATCGGCAAGTCCAACGTGCGTGAAGTGCATTCTGCCAAGACGTCGCGGAAGGAGGCACTGGGACCATGATTAACGTCAAGGGTACGAAACAAGCACTGCCGGAAGATGACGCCGCGCAGCGCTACGTCCTGAAGAACGGGGACGAGGTCTCTCGGACGCCTCTGGTGGTCGTCAGTCTACTGACGGGGGTCGCGGCTTACCTGAGCTCGATCTTTTCCTGGGGCCGGGAGCGCGATCCCCAATCGCAGCCAGAAGAGCCAGACACGGCGGCTGGCGTTGCCGCGGAGAGCGACAGTCCAGTGGACTTGGTGCACGAAACTGCTCCACCGCAAGCATTCACTGATACGGCCGATGACGCCCCTCCCGGCTCCGCAATACCTGGGGTCGTCGATGCCCCGCGGTCGATGCCTTTTCGTTACCCGGGTGAGTACGACAGCGTCTCCGTAATCGCCGGATCGGCAAGCGGCAATGCCGACGTTGCATGGACGGATCGCGTAAGCAGCGGTACCGGCACACCGTCTATCGACATGGCTAGTCCCGGCGGTCATCGCGCGCCACTGGGTAGCGACGGCCCCTCGGGCGGTGAGTTACCGCCGAATGAGGGCTCGTCCGCCGGAGGCGATGGCCCCACGGACGGTGGCGGCTCTCCGGATGGTGAGTCACTCGACCCTGAAGGTGATGACGATGACGCGATTCGACCCGATGGCAACCGTGCGCCACGCGTGTCGGGCCCCGTCTATCTGCTGGACGTGGCGCCGTGTGTGGCGCTGCCGATTGCCTTCGATGCGTTGCTGAGCAAGGCAGAGGATCCCGATGGCGACGCCCTCTCGGTGCAAAACCTGGCTGTATCCTCCGGCACGCTGACACAAGCGGAAGACGGCTGGGTGTTCCAGAGCGACAGCGGGTATGCGGGGCCTGTGACCCTTTCCTATCAGATCACCGACGGCGAGCTTACGGCTGATGCAGTCGCGCGTTTCTCCGTTGTCGAGCCGCCCGCTATCCCGGGAACCGCGGCCAACGACATGCTTCTCGGCAGCCTCTACGCCGATGAGATCGATGGTGCAGGGGGCGATGACATCATTGATGGACGGGCTGGCGACGACGTCCTGGCCGGAGGAAGGGGGGACGACCACATCGTCGCTGGAGGCGGTGATGACGTGGTCGTCGGCGGCGATGGCGAGGATATTATTTTCGGCGGTGCGGGAAATGACCATCTTTTTGGCGACTCCGGCGACGACCTGATGTTCGGGGGCGATGGCGATGACGTGATGGCCGATGGGGTGGGTCGTGACGAGGTTTTCGGCGGCATGGGAAACGACCGGGTCGTGGCGGCACTCGACGCGGACAATGACGTGTACGACGGAGGCGCCAATTCGGACACTCTCGACTACAGCCAAGCGGAGGCAGGACTCTTGGTCGATCTCGTGAACGGTGTCGCCAACGGAGTGGAAATCGGCCATGACGTCATCAGCGGATTCGAGGAAGTGCTCGGTAGTCGAGGCGCCGATCAGTTCATCCTCGGAAGTGAATCGATCGTGCTCACCGGCGGTACTGGTGATGATGTCTTCGCGTTTGTCAGCGCCGATGTGGATCAACCGAATGCCGTTTCGCACGCGGTCATGGACTTCGGGGTCGGAGATCGTATCCGGCTGTCTGAGTACGAAATTTTCTGGAAAGCCGACGACGAGCCACAAGGCCGTTTCGAACACATCTACCGCGATGAAGGCGGTGAAGATCTGCCGATACGCTATCGCCACGATCGGGACGACGGACACGAGTGGACCGTGATCGAGACCGACTTCGAAGGCGATGAGATGTGGGTGACGGCCGTCTCGCTGCAGGGGATGTACGAGCTGTCGTGGTCTACAGAGCGTGATGATGGTCTCGAATGGCTATCATAGGAGCCTAGAATGCACACCAAGGATCATGCCGGCGGTATCGACACGTCCTCGCCGAACCCGAAAAACGCTTATCGACTCGGCCCACGCATCTGTGCGGGTGCGGCACTCGCTCTGCTTCTGCTGTTAGGAGCCGGCGGTTGGGCCGCGAGCGCTCAACTCAGGGGGGCCGTAATCGCGCAAGGGGCCGTGACGGTGGACCAGAACCTGAAGTCGATACAACATCGTGATGGTGGCATCGTCAGCGAAATAGGCATCAGGGAAGGCGACTTCGTTGAAGCGGGAGAAGTGCTGCTGCGACTCCAGGACACACAGACCAGGGCGGAGCTTTCGATCGTGCGCTCCAAGCTCGTGGAGTTGGCCATCAGGCGAGCGCGGCTGCTGGCAGAGCGCGACGGACTTGCGGCAATCGAATTCCCGCCAGACCTGGACGCCAGCGAGGCTCCGGATGTGTTTCTCGGCGAAACACGTCTCTTCGACGGCAATAGAACGAGTCGCCAAAGCAAGAAACAGCAGCTCGAACTCAGCGTCGAGCAAATCGAAGAAGAGATAAGTGGGCTGGAAGCGCAGCGGCAGTCGAAAGACGAGGAGTTTCATCTAGTCGCGACCGAATACGAGGCGAACAAGGGGCTCGTTGGCAAAGGGCTGATTGCACGCACACACCTCGTTCCGGTCGCTCGTGACAGAGCACGACTGGCCGGTGAACGCGGTGAGATTCACGCCTCCATTGCCAGAGCCAAAACCCGCATGAGCGAAATTCGCCTCCAGATTATCGCGATCGATGAGAACGCTCGCACCGAAGCGCAGCGGGAACTAAGTGTCGTGGAAGCAGAATTTTCGGAACTGCGTGACCGGCGTATCGCCATCGAGGATCGGCTGGCGCGAACAGACATTCGTGCTCCGATTTCGGGAACCGTGAATGAGCTGAACATCCACACCATAGGAGGCGTGATCACGCCGGCCGAAGAGCTCGTCACGATCGTGCCGGAAGAAGCCAGACTGAAGGTCGAGGTGAAGCTTGCCCCGGTAACCATTGATCAGCTCTGGGTCGGACAGCCGGTCAGGCTCCGTTTCACTGCCTTCAACCAGAGAACGACGCCGGAGCTCAAAGGCGAAATCATCTATGTCTCTCCCGCGACGACACGCGACGACATGACTGGCGAGACCTACTATCTTGGCGATGTCGACGTTTCTGCAGAAGAGCTTGAGAAACTTGGCGCCATCACGTTGCTGCCCGGTATGCCAGTCGAGGTTTTCATCACGACCGAAGAGCGTACGGCACTGACGTATTTTATCAAGCCAATTACCGACCAGTTCAGCAGGGCCTTCAGGGAAGAGTGAGGTGACCTGGACGTTGTCTTGCGAGTATCGGCCGACGGACCGGCGCCTCTTGTGCGAGTCCTGAGCACCTCATTGATAAAGGCCGACCGACGCCCATGGTACAGGGACGCATCCCGGACGCGGGATGATCTTGGCCATGCTGATGAGCCGCGTTCACGTCTGCGCCACTGGGTTGGCATCTGTCCTTCCCGGAGGTGATGTCGTAGTGTGGCGTTTTGGTCGTGTGTTCAGGAAAGCATCATGCCGTTGTCTCTCTGGTTGTCATTGGCGGCCATCTGTGCCATGGGCGCCATGTCGCCGGGCCCCAGCCTGGCCCTGGTGTTGCGTCATACCCTGGGTGGCGGGCGCGTGCCGGGCGTCATGGCGGCGTTGTCACATGCGCTGGGGGTGGGGCTCTATGCACTGCTGACGGTCTGGGGGCTGGGGGCGCTGATCGTGCGCTTCCCGACGCTGTTCCAGTTGATCACCTGGGGCGGTGCGGCCTATCTGGCCTGGCTGGGCATCAAGGCCTGGCGGGCCGGGCGCGGCGGTGCCCTCGAGGCTGGCGCCATGGCCACGTCGAACCGGCAGGCGGCCCGCGAGGGCATGCTGGTGGCCCTGGGCAATCCCAAGCTGATCCTGTTCTTCGTGGCCCTGCTCAGCCAGTTCGTGACGCCCGACATGAGCCTGCTCGAGCGGGCCATCATCGTGCTGACGGCGATGGTCATCGACGGCGGCTGGTATGTGCTGGTAGCCCTCGGACTCTCGCATTCGCGGGTGCTGCCCTGGTTGCAGGCCCGCGCCCACTGGATCAACCGCCTCACCGGCGTGCTCCTGCTGGCGCTAGCGCTGCGGGTGGCGATGGGCCCCTTGATGGGGAGCTGACCCGTCCGTTTCAGGGTGTCGGCTGGCGTTGGCTGTCGCGCCTGATGCGCAGGATGGTCACCACATTGGTGACGAAGATCAGGCCTTCGGCGATGCTGCCGCCGATCGAGCCGGCCAGCAGGTTGCTGATGACCCAGCAGAAGGCCGCCGCGGCGAGCATGATCCGCATGGCGATGCCGCGCAGCATGAACATGCCGTAGGTGCCCAGCAGGCCTGCCGCGAGCGCCGGTATATCGTCCGGCCCGCGCCAGGTCAGGGCGGCGATGAGCAGGGTGGCCAGCAGGATCGCGACCATGATGGCGGTATGGCCGGCATAGCGGCGTGCCAGGATGATGCGCAGGATGATCAGTGCCGAAATGCCCGAGGCCACCCAGCTCTCGAAGAGCGCGAACTGGACTGCAAAGGCGACATTGGCAAAGATCAGGATGACCAGCAGGCGATCGTCGCGCTTGCTGGAAAAGGCCACCAGGCATAGCGCCAGGGCGGTCAGGCTGACGGCCTGGCCGAGCAGCCAGCGCAGACTCAGATCTTCCAGGGCAAACTCCATGACAGGCACCGTGTAGCGGGGAGGTCGGGTGGACGATGCCCACTCTATCACGTCCCGGGTGCTAGTCCTGGAGCCTGGCCAGGATAGCGTCCTCCGGGGCATCCGGGGGCAGGCTGCCGAATACCGGGCTGGCCTCGAGCAGGCGCGAGCGGCAGAAGGTCTCGCCGATCTCGGGCGGGGCATGCTGCATCAGCAGGGCGCCCTGCAGACACTGCGCCAGGCTCTGGGTCAGCCGGCGGGCCTGGCGCTCCAGCGTCTCTGCCGGTGCTTCGAGCAATTGAGCGAGGGACTGCATGGCCGTGTCGAGCGCGGCCGAGGCGCCGCGTGCCTGCTCGAGCTCCTGACGCAGTGCCTCCAGGGCTTCCGGATGGCGCTGGAGCACCCGCAGCACGTCCAGGCAGATGACGTTGCCGGACCCTTCCCAGATCGAGTTGACCGGGGCTTCGCGGTACAGGCGTGCCATGGGCGACTCTTCCACATAGCCGATGCCGCCCAGGCACTCCATGGCCTCGGCGAGAAAGCCTGGGGCGCGCTTGTTGTGCCAGTACTTGGCGAGTGCCGGCAGGAGCCTCGCCAGAGCCGCTTCGTGGGCATCATGGCGTGCCGCACCGTCGAAGGCGCGTGCGCTGCGCAGGCACAGGGCCACGCCGGCCTCGACCTCCAGGGCCATGTCGGCCAGCAAAGTGCGCATCAGGGGCTGCTCGGCCAGGCAGCGGCCGAAGGCCTGGCGAGTCTGCACATGCCGCCAGGCCTCGGAGAGCGCCTGACGCATCATGCCCACCGGGGCCGTGGCGGCATCCAGGCGCGTCTGCTGGACCATCGAAAGGATGGTGGCGATACCGCGTCCGGGCTCGCCGAGCGGCTCGGCCCAGGCATCGCGGTATTCGATTTCCGCGGAGGCATTGGCGCGATTGCCGCACTTGTCCTTGAGGCGCTGAATCTCGATGGCATTGCGCTCGTTATCCGGCGTGAAGCGCGGCACGAGAAAGCAGCTCAGGCCATCGTCGGTCTGCGCCAGGGTCAAGAAGGCATCCGACATGGGCGCACTGCAGAACCACTTGTGGCCATTGAGTCGCCAGCCATCTGCCGTCGTGCTGGCGTGGGTGGTATTGCTTCGCACGTCGCTGCCGCCCTGTTTCTCGGTCATCGCCATGCCGCAGGTCAGGGCGGTCTTTCGCTCGGCGGGTAACACTCGGGGGTCATGGTCCCAGCTCAGCAGGCCGGGCGACCAGCGCGCATGCAGGTCGGCCGAGTGTCGCAGTGCCGGGAAGGCCGCATGGGTCATGGTGATCGGACAGCAGAAGCCGGGCTCGGCCTGGGTCAGCAGATAGAGCGCCGCCACATGGGCCTGGTGGCCACCGCGGCCTTCCTCCTGCCAGGCGACGGCATGCCAGCCAGAATCCATGGCCAGATGCATCAGCTCATGGTAGGCCGGGTGGTAGTCGACCTCATCGAGGCGACGGCCATGGCGGTCGAAGAGTCGCAGCTCGGGCGGGTGGCGGTTGGCCGAGTCGCCGAGTCGGCGCACCGCCTCGCTGCCCGCGGCCCGGCCCAGCGGCGCCAGCCGTTCCATGACCCAGTCCGGCGCTTCGCGGGCCAGGGCGTCGCGCAGCGGCCTGTCCTGCGCCAGCAGGTCCTGGTCGCCGCTCGGCGGTGGCTGATTGTGCACCTCATGGCTGGCCAGGCGAGAGCGGGGGGCATGATCCGGCATCACAGGCTCCAGTGGCAGGCTCCTCTCTTCAGCATGGTGGGCGCGGGCGGTGGGGTCAAAGGGAGGGGGCCGGTGTCAGTGACGGCCTGCGTGCGAGACGTTAGGCTGATAGCGTCGTCCGCGGAGAAATTGTCATGCCCCAGTATTCCGCCAGCCTGCCCGATGCACTGGCCGTTCAGCGTATTTCCGATGAGCGGATCCAGGTGGTCGATGCGCGTAATCGGCCCTGCGGCAGCGCCCCGCGAGCGACCATGCGGCGTTACCGGTTCTGGCACCGAGCCACCTACATTGTGGTCCGCAATGCCCACGGAGAGCTTTGCGTGCAGCGCCGCACCCTCTACAAGGAAGTCTTTCCCGGTGGAATCGACCTGGCCGCGGGCGGCGTGGTGGGTGCCGGTGAGGCGGTGCATATGGCGGCACGGCGCGAGCTGGCGGAAGAGCTGGGAGTGAGTCGCGAACCCCTCAGGCACCAGCTGGAGTTCGTGCATGCAGCGGGAGGCAACTTCATCTTCGGTAGTGCCTTTCTGGTGGACTACAGCGGTCCGTTGACCCTGCAGGCCGAGGAGGTCGCCGACGCGTTCTGGCTGCCACCCGCGGAGGCGCTGGCGCTGGAAGGCGTAACACCGGATACCCGCCAGGTGGTCGAGGCGCTTGTCGCGGCTGGCAGCTTGCATGCCGGCCCTTGAGCGCCGCGTTGTCATCTGTTGCGGGAAGGGGCTGGCGCCGGCCGGGTCGGCGTGGCATCGTGAAGAAACAGACAGCGAGCCCGAGCCATGAGCATTCACGATCATGATTGCCGCACGCACAGCGGCGAGCCCTTCAATCTAGGCGCCCTGCGTGGCCAGGTGCTGCTGGTCGTCAATGTGGCCAGCCGCTGCGGTTTCACCTCCCAGCTCGGCGAGCTGGAGCGCCTCTATCGTCGCCACCGCGACCGGGGCTTCACCATCCTGGCCTTTCCCTGCAACCAGTTCGGTCGACAGTCACCGGAATCCGCCCAGGGGTTCTGTTCCTTCGGCGAGCAGACCTACAGCGTCACCTTTCCGATGATGGACAAGGTGAACGTCAACGGACGCCATGCCCATCCGTTGTTTGTCGAGCTCAAGCGCCAGGCCCCGGGCGTGCTGGGCACCGGCTTCATCAAGTGGAATTTCACCAAGTTTCTGGTCGCCCGGGATGGCCGTGTCGTCCGCCGCTTCTCGCCACGGGCACGCATCGGCGAGCTCAACGAGGCGCTGGAGTCCATCCTGGATGAGCCCTGGTGACACGGCACGGGCAGCTTGCCATGGCAGGACTGCCTGAGGTCGTCGACCGCCAATGACGGGCCGTCAGGAAGGGGCCATGCGTTCCAGTACGGAGGTTTCGATGGCAATCTCGTCAGGCACCTCATGTGTGGCGGGCGCCCGCTGTCCGGGGATATAGGCCCCCTGTTCGCTGAGCCGGTCGAGCTGTCGCGTCAGTCGTGAGGCAAAGTCCGGATCCAGTGCATCGGGCTGGATGGCGATGATGGTCAGGCCGGCATCCACCGAGGAAGCGGCCTCGCCGCCCTGCGGCATGTCGAGCGACCAGGCGGCGCCCGATAACCCGGCCGCCAGGCATTCCACCATCAGGGCAATATTGGCCCCCTTGGCACCACCGAAGGCCAACAGGGCGCCGCGTAAGGCGGCGACCGGATCGCGGGTGGCAGCGCCGCTTGCGTCAATCGCCCAGTGGTCGGGGATCGCCTGCCCGCTGGCGGCGGCCTGGGTCAGGTTGACCAGTGCCGTGACGCTGGAGGCCTGATCGATCAGCAGCGGGGGCCGGCCGGCGATCAGGGGCGCGGCGAAGGCCATGGGGTTGGTACCGAAGACCGCCCGACTGCCGGGCTGACTGGCCAGCACGGCGGGGCTGTTGGAAACCGCCAGAGTGATCAAGCCGGCTTCCGCCAGATGGCGGGCGTAGTACCCCAGCTCGCCGGTCGTGAAGCTGTTGCGCTGGGTGAATAGCGCAACCCCCAGCTCATGTGCCCGGTCGATCAGCGTGGGCGCCGCGCGGTCGAAGCCGAGTTGCGCGATGCCGCCGTCGGCATCCGACTGGAGAATGGCCGGCAGGGGAAGCGTTAGACCTGGCGCCGGGTCGGGGTTGATGCGCCCCGACCGGTAGGCGCTCAGATAGTCCAGCAGGTGCGGGAAGCCGACGTTCTTGCGACCGCCACTGGCCGCGGCAACGGTGACCCGGGCCAGTGTCCGGGCGCTTTCCGCGCCAGCGCCCGCGGCCAGGCAAGCCTGTTCGGCGAGCCCCAGCGCCTCCGCCGTGGTATAGGTCCGCTCGGTCATGCCGCCTCCTGTTACAAATCCTTGACCAGCCTGAGGGCGTCATAGATGGCGGCATGGGTGTTGCGCGACTCCACCGCATCGCCCAGGCGGAACAACTGGAACCCCCCTTCGGCATGGCGCACCACCGACTGCGGGTTGCCGGCGATCAGGTCGTCATAATCCACCTCGCCGCCATTCGACGCATGTTCCTTGAGCTCGAAGTACACATCGGCCATGGGCGTGATGCCGTAGTTGACCACCACCTGATCGACACGACGCTCATGATCCAGGTCCATGTAGTCACTGGTGATACGCGCCAGCAGCTCGCCATCCGCACGTTCCACGGACTTGAGCCGGTAGGTGGGCGTGAAGGTCACGTTGGGGCGCTGTAATTCGCGCATGTAGGGCACCAGGGTCATGGCCATGATCTCCGACGAGAAGGTTCGGTCGGGCGTCATGATCTCCACTTCGGCGCCGGTATGAGCGATGATCTCGGCCGCCTGCAGGGCGGCATGGTCACCGGCATCATCGAACAGCAGCACCTTGTCGCCCGGCGCAACGTGGCCCGAGAGGATATCCCAGGTGTTGACCACCAACTGGTGGCCCTGGGTCGGCATGTCCTCGATGGGGTAGCCACCGGTGGCCACGATCACCACGTCCGGGTTCTCCGCGAGCACTTCCTCGGCCTCGGCGAAGACGTTGTAGCGAATCTCCACGCCCAGCGCCTCGCAGCGAGACAGGCGCCAGTCGATGATGCCCATCATGTCGCGTCGGCGCGGGCTCTGGGCGGTCAGGCGTATCTGGCCGCCGGCCTCGCTGGACGCCTCCAGCACCAGTACCTCGTGCCCGCGCTCCGCGGCCACTCTGGCGGCCTCCAGCCCCGCCGGACCGGCGCCGATGATGACCACCCGGCGCTGCTGGTCAGCGGGCGGGATGGTATGCGGCATGGTGGTTTCACGCCCGGTGGCCGGGTTGTGAATGCAGTAGGCGGCGCCGCCCTGATAGATGCGGTCGAGGCAGTAGTTGGCACCGACGCAGGGGCGAATTTCCGCTTCGCGATCCTCCGTCAGCTTCTGGACGATATGCGGGTCGGCCATGTGCGCCCGGGTCATGCCGATCATGTCGACCAGGCCGGAGGAAATGGCATGACGGGCCGTGGCGACATCCTGAATCTTGGCACCGTGGAAGGTCGGGAAGTCGACCTGTCGGCGGATCTCGCCGGCAAAATCCAGGTGTGGAGCGCTGCGCATGCCCTGTACCGGGATGACATCGGTCAGGCCCGGGTCGGTATCGATGTGTCCGCGCACCACATTGAGAAAGTCGACCAGGCCACTGTCCTTGAGGCGCTGGGAGATGGTCATGCCGTCCTGCGGCGTCAGACCGCCCTCGAGCATCTCGTCGCCGGTATAGCGCAGACCGACGATGAACTCCGGTCCCACTCGCTTGCGAATGGCCTCGAGCACTTCGAAGGTGAAGCGCAGTCGGTTGTCCAGACTGCCGCCATAAGGACCCTCTAGGGTGTTGGTCAGCGGCGACCAGAACTGATCCATCAGATGGCCGTAGGCCTGCAGCTCGATACCGTCGAGCCCCGCCGCATGCATGCGTTCGGCGGCATCGGCGTAATCGCGGATCAGGCGTTCGATATCCCAGTCCTCGACCTGCTTGGGGTAGGCACGATGCGAGGCTTCGCGATGGTGCGAGGGCGAAACCGTCGGCAGCCAGTCGCCCTTGTCCCAGCGCGTGCGCCGGCCCAGGTGAGTAAGCTGAATCATCACCGCCGTGCCGTGTTCATGGCAGGCATCCGTCAGCTCGCGCATCCAGGGGACGACCTCATCCTTGTAGGCCAGGATGTTGTTGAACACCGGCGGACTGTCCCTGGACACCGCCGCCGAACCGGCCGTCATGGTCAGGCCCAGGCCTGCCTTGGCGCGCTCGACGTGATAGGCACGATAGAGCTCCTTGGGCATGCCATCTTCCGGGTAGGCCGGTTCATGGGACGTCATCATCAGACGGTTCTTGATGGTCAGGTTCTTGAGCTGAAACGGCTGCAGCAGCGGATCGGTGGCCACGGTCAGGCCCTCCATCTTGTTGTGTTCTTGACAACGTTAGAAGCGACTGTACATGATTGTCAATCAGATGTTCATCGATGTACATAAAAGGCGTCGGAGGTGCGGCACATGCTGAAAGACCTGGTGGTTGGCGTGATTGGCGGGCAGGGCTGGGTAGGGCGAGCCCTGGGGCTGGCGTTGCTCGAGAAGCGGTTGTTGGCACCCGAGCAACTGGTGGTGTCATCCCGTTCGGCACACACCGGCGCCTATGTCGACTGGCCCGGCGTGCGCTGTGTTCAGGATAACCGGCAGCTCGCTGATCTGGTGGATGTCATCGTGCTGTCGATTCGTCCGCAGGATCTCGCTGATATCGACACCCAGGTCGGCGACAAGCTGGTGATATCGCTGCTGGCGATGGCATCCCAGGAGTCCGTCGCCCGCCAGCTCGGCAGTCAGCGGGTGGTGCGGGCCATGCCCAATGCGGCCGCGGAGATTCAGCGTGGCTACTTTCCCTGGTATGCGTCACCGGCCATCAGTGATGGCGATCGCGGCATCGTGCAGGCGTTGCTGGAAAGCTGCGGCACGGCACGCGAGGTGTCGTCCGAAGACGCGATCGACTACCTGACGGCGGTGAGCGGTGCCGGGCCCGCTTACCCGGCCCTGCTGGCGCAGGCAATGCTGTCGCACGCCCGACAGGCGGGGCTCGACGATGATGTCGCCCGAGAAGCCGTGATGCAGACCCTGGTGGGCGGCAGCCTGTTGCTGGAACAGCAGGCGGCCGAGCCTGGTGAGATGGTCAAGCGCCTGGTGGATTATCAAGGCACCACCGCCGAGGGGTTGAGCACCATGATCGAAGGCGGCTTCGAGCGGGTCGTCCACGAGGGGCTGCAGGCGGCCTATCGAACCGCCAGGGAGGGATAAGCACGTATCTGGCCGACGTTGTGTGGGCCAGCCATTGATCACCAGATCCATAACAACGAGTACGCCGAACCTCCGGTTCAAGACCAACAATATTCAATAATCAGGTTCCACAATGATAGATACGAGTCACGGTGTCGTGATCGGCACCTTCATGGCGTATTTCGCCATCATGCTGATTGTCGGTGTCGTTGCCTACCGGCGTTCCAACAATTTCTCCGACTATGTGCTCGGTGGCCGTACTCTGGGGCCGTTCGCCACGGCCCTCTCGTCCGGGGCTTCCGAGATGTCCGGCTGGCTGTTGATTGCCATGCCTGGCGCTGCCTTTCTGACCGGCATGTCATCCTTCTGGATCGCCGCAGGTCTGCTGGCGGGTACGCTGCTCAACTGGTTGATCGTGGCGCGCCGCCTGCGGGTCTATAGTTTCATCGCCAATAATGCCCTGACGATTCCCGAGTACCTGGCCGAGCGCTTTCAGGACCGCACGCTGGTGCTGCGGCTAATCTCGGCGATTTTTATCATCATCTTCTACCTGTTCTACACCAGTTCGGGGCTGGTGGCCGGCGGAAAACTGTTGAACACCGTCTTCGGCATGGACTACTCGCTGGCGGTACTGGCCGGCGCTCTGGCGGTCATTTCCTACACCTTTTTCGGCGGTTACCTGGCGGTCTCCTGGACCGATGTCATCCAGGGCATGATGATGTTCCTGACCCTGGTCATCGTGCCGGTGGTGGCAATATATGAGCTTGGTGGGGTCGGCGAGGCCTTCTCCGCCGCAGAAGGCGCCAAGGCCGGTGTTCTGAATGGCCTGCGGGATGCGTCGACCGGCGAATGGCTGACCTGGACGGCTGTCGTCAGCTCATTGGCCTGGGGGCTTGGCTACTTCGGTCAGCCGCATTCGCTGGCGCGCTTTGCCGGCATCAATGATGCGCGCAATATCCCCATGGCGCGCTGGATCGCGGTGATCTGGACGGCGGTTGGCCTGGTGGGCGCCCTGCTGATCGGCATACTCGGCAATGCCTATTTCCCTGATGGCCTGGGTGACCACGAGCGCATCTTCATGTTCATGATCGATATCATGTTCAATCCGCTGGTCGCTGGTGTATTGCTGACAACCGTGCTAGCTGCCGTCATGTCGACAGCCGACTCTCAGTTGCTGATCTGTTCGTCGACGATTGCCGACGACATCTACAAGGCCGTTTTCCGCCAGTCCGCCTCGCAAAAGGAGTTGGTCATGGTGGGACGTGTGGCGGTCCTGGGCGTATCCAGTGTGGCGGTCATGCTGGCCTTGAACCCTGACTCCAATGTACTCGGCCTGGTGTCGTATGCCTGGGCAGGGTTCGGTGCGGCTTTCGGGCCGGCCCTCATCGCGTCACTCTTCTGGCCACGCATGAACCAGTGGGGCGCGCTGGCAGGTGTTGTCATGGGCGGGTTGACCGTCATCATCTGGGGGCAACTGAGTGGCGGTATCTACGATCTGTATGAAATCGTGCCGGCCTTTCTCTTCTCGGCACTGGCGATTGTGTTCGTCACGCTGGTGACGCCGAGGCCCAACGAAGATGTTGGCCGTCAGTTCCAGAGCATGCTTGAAGAAATCCAATAACACTCATCGGGAGTGCGTGT
>NZ_BJOC01000028.1 GCF_006540005.1 Halomonas halmophila
GCCGAATAATCCACAGCCCTCATGCGCCGGACCTCCTGTGGATAACCGGGGATCGGGAGCCAAGACACGAACGCCCGCACGAGGCGGGCGTTCTCAACAGCATTGCCTGGCCACGCCGGTCAGGAAACCAGGACCCTGGCGTAGCGTTTTTTGCCGGCCTGGATCACATAACTCTTGCCGGTATCCAGCAGGTGATCACGGGCGACTGCCTCTCCGTCGACTTTCACCCGGCCATTGCCCAGCATGTCCTTGGCCTGGGCGCTGTTCTTCACCAGGCCGGCCCGGTTGAGGACGGCACCGATCGGGGCCTGATCGCTACCCTCGAAATCGACTTCCACTTCCGGCAGGTCTTCCGGCAATTCGCCATCCGCCAGCTGGTTGCCGGCACTGCGGTGCGCATTGGCCGCCGCTTCTGCGCCGTGGTAACGCCCGATCAGCTCACGCGCCAGTTCCATCTTGATATCGCGGGGATTGTCACCGCGCTCGATACGCTGGCGGAGATCCTCGATCTCGTCATTGTTCTTCAACGACAACAACTCGAAGTAGCGCCACATCAGGCTGTCGGGCATGGAGACCAGCTTGTTGAACATGGCCCCGGGCGATTCGTCGACACCGACATAGTTATCCAGCGACTTGGACATCTTCTGAACGCCGTCCAGGCCTTCCAGCAGCGGCATGGTGATGACGACCTGGGACTCCTGGTCGAAGTGCTTCTGCACTTCACGGCCCATGAGCAGGTTGAACTTCTGGTCGGTACCGCCGAGCTCGATGTCGGCTTCCAGTGCCACCGAATCGTAGCCCTGCACGAGCGGATAAAGGAACTCGTGAATGGAGATCGCCTGACCACCGCGATAGCGCTTCTCGAAATCATCGCGCTCGAGCATGCGAGCCACCGTGCTCTGTGCGGCCAGCTCGATCATGTCGGCGGCACTCATGGAGGAGAACCACTCGGCATTGAAGCGCACCTCGGTCTTGGCCGGGTCGAGCACCTTGAACACCTGTTCCTTGTAGGTCTCGGCGTTGGCGCGCACCTCTGCTTCCGTGAGTGGCTTGCGGGTCACGCTCTTGCCGGTCGGGTCGCCAATGCGACCGGTAAAGTCACCGATCAGGAAGATGACCTCATGGCCCAGATCCTGGAACTGACGCATCTTGGTCAGCAGGACGCTGTGCCCCAGGTGCAGGTCCGGTGCCGTGGGATCGAACCCGGCCTTGATGCGCAGGGTGCGACCGGACTCGAGCTTCTTGACCAGCTCGTCTTCCAGCAGGATTTCGTGAGTACCGCGCTTGAGCAACGCTAGCGCGTCGGCGACATCGGACATTCTCTCCTCTCCACTCGGCAAGATGGCCCACCCGGGACCTTGATCGGCGATGATGATTCACCAATGCTACCATGTCGCTCGATAACGGTTGAGCCTATTGGCAGGAGTTCCCATGAGCTTGTTCATCGGCCTGATGTCAGGCACCAGTCTCGACGGCATCGATGCCGCCCTGGTCGACCTGAGTGCGGAGGCCCCGGCACGACTGCTGGCGACCCGCGCCGAGCCCATGCCCGCCGAGTTGCGCGACCGCTTATGGCAGCTCTGCCATGCCGAGAGTGCGCGCTTCGCCGACCTGGCCCGGGCCGAACATGACTTTAGCCACCTGCAGGCCCGGGCCGTGCGCCACCTCCTGGACGACCAGCAACTGGAAGCCTGCGCGATCACCGCCATCGGCAGTCATGGCCAGACCGTGGAACACGCGCCGGCGGGGCATGACGGCGGCTCCGCCTATACCCTGCAGCTGGACAACCCGAGCCTGCTCGCGGAGCTCACCGGATGCCAGGTAGTTGCCGACATCCGGCGTCGCGACCTGGCCGCCGGCGGCCAGGCGGCCCCCCTGGCGCCGGCCTTCCATCAGGCCCTGTTCCGCGCTGCCGACGAGTGGCGCGTGGTTCTCAATCTGGGCGGCTTCGCCAATATCACGGTCCTGCCACCCGACCACGATCCTCGGGCCCCGCTGGGCTTCGATACCGGCCCCGCCAATGCCCTGATGGATGCCTGGCATGCACGGCACCGTGGCGGCCACTTCGATGCCGAGGGCGCCTGGGCCGGCTCGGGCCAAGTCGACAAGGCCCTGCTCGCCCGCCTTCTGGATGATCCCTTCTTTCGCCAGGCGCCGCCGCGCAGCACCGGCCGCGAGTATTTCCACCTCGACTGGCTGCACGCCCGGCTCACCGGCGACGAGCACCCCGCCGACGTTCAGGCCACGCTCGCCGAGTTGACCTCCAGCAGTATCGCCCAGGGCATCGAGATGGCCCGGCTACAGCTGGAAGCGCCCGCCATTGCTCGGCTCCTGCCCTGTGGCGGCGGGGCGCACAACCCCGACCTGATGGCCAGGCTGGCCCGCCAACTGCCCGATGCCCGCGTGACCGACAGCAGCGAGGCCGGCTGGCCACCCGACTGGCTGGAGGCCGGCGCCTTTGCCTGGCTGGCCTGGCGACGACTCGAAGGCCTGCCCGGTAACCTGCCCTCGGTTACCGGCGCCCTCGGGCCACGCGTTCTGGGCGGCATCTACGCCGCCTGAGCTCAGGGCGCCGCGACGCCCGGCAGGTCAGCACGCGCCAGCGATTGCGCCTCGTCCGGGTCGACCACGCCCGCACTCACCAGGCGGCTCAATGCCGTATCGAGGGTCTGCATGCCCTGGGCCGTCCCGGTCTGCAACACCGAATAGAGCTGGGCCACCTTGTCCTCACGAATCAGGTTGCGCACTGCCGGTGTCGCCAGCATGCGCTCATGAGCGACCACGCGGCCGCCCGTCCGGCACTTGATCAGCACCTGGGACACCACCGCCTGCAGGGATTCCGACAGCATGGCGCGCACCATCGGCTGTTCTGCCCCCGGGAAGGCATCGATGATACGATCAATGGTCTTGGTCGCGGAGAGAGTGTGCAGGGTTCCCAGTACCAGGTGGCCGGTCTCGGCCGCGGTCAGCGCCAGCCGCATGGTCTCCAGGTCGCGCATTTCACCGACCAGGATCACGTCAGGATCCTCGCGCAGTGCACCACGCAGGGCAGCCGAAAAGCTCTGCGTATCCCGCGCGACCTCGCGCTGACTGACCAGACCGCACTGGCCCTGATGCACGAATTCCACCGGATCCTCGATGGTCAGGATGTGCTCGGGGCGCGTCGCATTGATGGCATCGATGATCGCCGCCAGGGTGGTGCTCTTGCCCGAGCCGGTCGGCCCGGTCACCAGCACCAGACCCTGCCTCAGCCGGGCCAGCTGGCCGAGCTCCGCGGCCAGCCCGAGGGCCTCGAGGCTCGGCACCGCTACCGGGATGGCGCGCAGCACGGCCCCGATGCCGCGACCATGCTCGAAGACATTGCCGCGGAAACGGGACCCGTCCGGCATGGCCAGCGCCAGATCGACCTGCCCCTCGGTCTCCAGCGTCGCCCAGTGCGACTCGCCGAGCAGGCCGCGCAGCTCCCGGCGCAAATCCGCATCGTCGAGGGGCTCACTCCCCAGAGGTTGCAGAGCCCCGTCAACACGCACCATCGGCACCGTTTGCGCCGAAAGATGCAGATCCGAGGCGCCGTGCTTTGCCGAGGATGCCAGCAATTCGGTAATATCCATGCGATTCCCTCGCTCCCTCGCCAGAGGTTCCTGTTGCATGACGGGCCACACGACATGACAGACCCAGCACTTTCCGAGTCATTGGACGCCGCCCGCGCCCGCCTCGCTGCCGCCCTGCAGGCCGCTCGGCGCCCCGAGGGCGAGGCGCGGCTGCTGGCCGTCAGCAAGACCAAGCCCGCCGCCATGATTCGCGAGGCCTGGGGCCTGGGGCTGCGCGAGTTCGGCGAAAGCTATGTCCAGGAAGCCCTGGACAAGCAGGCCGAACTCGACGACCTGAGCGATATCGTCTGGCACTTCATCGGCCCGCTGCAGACCAACAAGAGCCGCAGCGTCGCCGAACACTTTTCCTGGGTACACAGCATAGACCGTGAACGCCTGGCCCGACGCCTGGATGCACAGCGGCCCGCGACGCTGCCGCCACTGAACGTCTGCCTCCAGGTCAACATCAGCAACGAGGCCAGCAAGTCCGGCGTGACGCTCGACGAGCTGCCTGCCCTGGCGGCCTGCGTACAGTCACTGCCGAACCTGCAACTGCGGGGGTTGATGGCCATTCCGGCCCAGTACGACGACCCGGACGCACAGCGCCGTCCTTTCCGGCAGCTGCGCGAGGCGCTCGATGCCTTGCGCGAACACCTGCCCGAGGCACCACTGGATACGCTCTCCATGGGCATGAGCAACGACATGGAAGCCGCCGTGATGGAAGGCGCTACCCTGGTAAGACTGGGTACCGCCATCTTCGGCACACGCCATTACAGCTGACATTGCCGCGCCGACCCGGCGCCGAGCGACTCACCGACAGACACAGGACACCAGCATGACAACTCGAGTGACTTTCATCGGGGCCGGCAACATGGCCGGCGCCATCATCGGCGGCATGATCGACAGCGGCTTTGCGCGTCAGGCGATTACCGCCACCTCGCCGGATGACAGCGTGCTGGCCCCGCTGCGCGAACGCCTGGGCATCCATACCGCCACCGACAACGCCGCCGCCGTGGCCGAGGCCGACGTGGTCGTGCTGGCCGTCAAGCCGCAGATCATGCAGGACGTCTGCGCCGGCATGCAGGCAGCCATCCAGGCCCGCAAGCCGCTGATTCTCTCCGTGGCCGCAGGCCTGCCGGCCGACACCCTCGAGCATTGGCTCGGCGGGGAACTGCCGGTGGTCCGCTGCATGCCCAACACCCCTTCGCTGGTGGGCGCCGGCGCGGCCGGCCTGTACGCCAATGCCCGTGTCAGCGACGACCAGAAGCGCAGTGCCACCGAGCTGCTCGAGGCCGTGGGGCTGGTCGAGTGGGTCGACGACGAATCACTGCTGGATGCCGTAACCGCCGTGTCCGGCAGCGCACCGGCCTACTTCTTCCTGATGTTCGAGGCCATGGAGCAGGCCGGCGTCGAACTCGGCCTGCCCGCCGACACGGCGCGTCGTCTGGCGATGCAGACCGCCTATGGCGCCGCCAGCATGGCCATGGACAGCGACAAGACGCCCGGCGAACTCAAGCGCAACGTGATGTCACCGGGCGGCACCACCGAACGTGCCATCCAGCACATGGAAAACGCCGGCCTGCGTGACATCATGCAAGGGGCCATGCGCGCCTGCGCCGACCGCGCGAGTGAAATGGCCGACGAACTCGGCAAGCGCTGAAACCCGCTCTACCACGGAGGAGCCCAATGGGCAGTCAACTGGGAAACGCCGGCCTCTTGCTGGTCAACACCATCGTCAACATCTACCTGTTCCTGCTGATGCTGCGCTTTCTGCTGCAGGCATCACAGGCCGACTACTACAACCCCATCAGCCAGTCGGTGGTCAAGATCACCCAGCCGGCCGTGCGCCCTTTCCAGAGTTTTCTGGGACCGATCATGGGGCGTTTCGACCTGGCCACCCTGGCCAGTGGTCTGGTCATCAAGCTGATCGCCATCATCGTCGTGCTGCAGATCGCCGGCTACGGCATGGCGCCCATCGACAGCCTGGCCATCGGCGCCGTGGCGGCACTGGCCAATGCCATCCTGAAGATCTATTTCTTCGCGCTGATCGCCATGATCATCCTCAGCTGGGTCGCGCCCCAGGCCAGCCACCCCGGCGCCCTGCTGATCATGCAGCTGGTGGAACCGATCATGGCGCCGGTGCGGCGCATCATTCCGCCGCTGGGCATGATCGATCTGTCACCCATCGTGGTGTTCATCGCCATCAACCTGATCGATGGTATCGTGGTGGGTTCACTGATCCGCGCCGCCGGCGTCGTCGGTGTGCTGGTCGGCCTTTGACGATCGGCACGCTGCCAACAAACGCGAACAAGGGAAACGACACACCCGATGACCGAGATGCCTCGTGAGTCGGTCGGCCTGGTGACGCCTATCACGGCGCACTTCGACGACCCCCTGGAGCTGGCCTGCGGCAAGACGCTGCCGGCCTATGACCTGGTCTACGAGACCTACGGCACGCTCAACGCCGAGCGCAGCAACGCCGTGCTGATCTGTCACGCCCTGTCCGGGCACCACCACGCCGCCGGCTATCACAGCAGCGAGGACCGCAAGCCCGGCTGGTGGGATGCGCATATCGGCCCCGGCAAGTCCATCGACACCGAACGCTTCTTCGTGGTGTCGCTGAACAACCTGGGCGGCTGCCACGGCAGCACCGGCCCCACCAGCCTCGACCCCGCAACCGGGGAAGCCTGGGGGCCGGACTTCCCGATGGTGACGGTGATCGACTGGGTGCACAGCCAGGCACGGCTGGCCGATCGCCTGGGCATCGAGCGCTTCGCCGCCATCATCGGCGGCAGCCTCGGCGGCATGCAGGTACTGCAGTGGGCGCTCAGCTACCCGGAGCGCATCGCTCATGCCGGCGTCATCGCCGCGACTCCCAAGCTGTCGGCTCAGAACATCGCCTTCAACGAGGTCGCACGCCAGGCCATCCGCTCGGACCCGGACTTCTTCGACGGCCGCTATGCCGACCATGACACCCTGCCGCGTCGCGGGCTCAAGCTGGCGCGCATGATCGGTCACATCACCTATCTGTCGGAAGACGCCATGGGCAACAAGTTCGGCCGCGACCTGCGCAGCCAGGACCTGAACTTCGGCTATGGCGAGGAATTCCAGGTAGAGTCCTATCTGCGCTATCAGGGCGACACCTTTTCCTCGTCCTTCGATGCGCATACCTACCTGCTGATGACCAAGGCGCTGGACTACTTCGACCCCGCCGCGAACCACGACGGCGACCTCGCCGCCGCCCTGGCCCCGGCGCGCTGCCCCTTCCTGGTGGTCAGCTTCACCAGCGACTGGCGCTTCACGCCCTCGCGCTCCAGGGAACTGGTCGACGCCCTGATTCGCGCCGGCAAGCCGGTCAGCTATGCCAATATCGAATCGTCCCATGGTCACGATGCCTTCCTGCTGCCCGAACCCCGCTACCAGGCGGTATTCGCCGCCTTCATGGATCGCGTGGCCGATGACGAGGGACTGGAGGGCCGTTTGTGATGCGTACCGACCTGAAGCTGATCTACGACTGGGTGCCCGAGAAAGCCCGCCTTCTCGACCTGGGGTGCGGCGATGGCGAACTGCTGGATGCCCTGGCCCGCGACAAGCACGTCACCGGCTATGGCCTGGAGATCGACCCCGAGGGCATCACCCGCTGCCTGGCCCGGGGCGTCAACGTCATTGAGCAGAACCTGGATGAAGGGCTGGCCAACTTCGAGGATGATGCCTGCGACCTGGTCGTCATGACCCAGGCCCTGCAGGCCCTGCGACGGCCCGACCGGATGCTCGACGAGATGCTGCGCGTCGCCGAGGAATGCATCATCACCTTTCCCAACTTCGCCTACTGGCGCCACCGGGTGCATCTCGGCATGCGCGGCTACATGCCGGTGTCCAAGTCGCTGCCGCACGCCTGGTACGACACCCCCAACATCCACCTCTCGACCTTCAACGACTTCGAGCACCTGTGCCGCCAGAAGGACCTGGTCATCGTCGATCGCGCCGTGGGCGCCGGGGATTATCGCGACCACTGGGCATCGCGGCTGTGGCCCAACCTGCTGGGCGAAATCGCCATCTTTCGGGTCACCCGGCGGCGCCGCCAGGGGGCGACGGCCTGAGCCACCGCGGCGCGGCGGCGTTCAGGCGCCGTGCAGGCGTACCGGCAGTGCCGCCGCCAGGCTGATATCCTCGGGCACGGCATCGGCGCCACGCGCCACCCTGACCCCATGCGCCAGCACCTCGACGCCCTGACCGGCGACCCGGCGCAGGGTCTCGGCGTAGGCCGGGTCCAGGTGGTCCGCCGGCGCGACATCGGCGATGCCCTCATGGGCCACGCAGAACAGCAGCACCGCCCGGTGCCCACGGGCCGCCAGCGACGCCAGGGCCTCCAGGTGCCGGCGGCCGCGCTCGCTTACCGCATCGGGAAAGTAGCCGTGGCCATCCGTCTCGCGCAGCGTGACCTGCTTGACCTCCACGAAGGTGTCGACACCCGCGGTGCCGGGGCGCCGGAAATCGAGGCGACTCCCCTCGACCCGGGCCTCGGCCTGCCAGCTCCCGGCGCCGGCCAGCGCCGCGATGCGTTGCGCCTGCAGGGCTTCCGCGACGATGCGGTTGGTGCGTCCGGTATGCACCGAGGCCAGTGCCACGCCACCCTCCGGCTCGGGCAGCTCGATCAGCTCCCAGGTCCAGGCCAGCTTGCGTTGCGGGTTGTCGCTGGGCGCCAGCCAGGCCCGACAGCCCGGCACATTGACCGCACGCATCGAGCCGGTATTGGGGCAGTGCGCCACCACCTCGCGGCCATCGTCCAGCCGTACATCGGCCAGAAAGCGCTTGTAGCGGCGCCGCAGGGTACCCCCCACCAGACTCGGATAGCGCATCACGCCATCCCTTGGCGGCGTTGTAGAAAGCGCCCGAGGCGCGCCACGGCCTCTTCCAGCCGCGCCACGTCAGTGGTGAAGGCGATCCGCACATGGCGCTCGCCGCCCTGCACGGCAAAATCCGTCCCCGGCGTGATGGCCACGTTCTCTTCCTCGAGCAAGCTCAGGCAGAAGGCTTCGCTGTCCTGGCTGTAGCGCGAGATGTCCAGCCACAGATAGAACGCCCCCTGGGGCGGCAGCGACGGCGCCAGCCCCAGGGCGGCCAGCCCCTTCAGCAGGGCATCACGGCGCGTCTCGAGCTCGCGACGGCGACCCTCGAGAATCTCCCGGCAGTCGGGCCGGAAGGCCGCCAGGGCGGCATACTGGGCCGGTGTCGAGGCCGCCAGGAAGATGTTCTGCGCCAGCCGCGACAGAGGCTCGACGGCATCCTCGGGCGCCACCAGCCAGCCCAGCCGCCAGCCGGTCATGCCGAAGTACTTGGAGAAGCTGTTGACCACAAAGGCGTCCGAACTCACCGCGGTGGCCGAGACCGGTGGCATATCGTAGGTCAGGCCCTGGTAGATCTCGTCCACCAGCAGGTGACCGCCGCGCTCGGCCACGCTGCCAGCCAGCTCGCGCAAGGCGTCGAGGCCCAGCATATGGCCGGTCGGATTGGAGGGCGAGGCCAGCATGGCCAGCCGCGTCCGGGGCTGCCAGTGGCGGGCAACGAGCGATGCATCCAGCTGCCAGCCACTGTGCTCGTCCACCGGCACGGCATCCACCTCCGCCCCGGCCAGCGACATGAAGTGCCGGTTGCAGGGATAGGTCGGGTCGGCCATCAGTACCCGGTCGCCGGACTCCACCAGCAACTGGCTGGCCAGCAGCAAGGCCCCCGAGGCCCCGGGCGTGACCAGGATGCGTTCCGGCGCCACCGACGCGCCGAAGTGCTCGGCATAGTGAGTCGCAATCGCCTCGCGCAGTGCCGGCAGTCCGCCGGCCGGCGTATAGCGCGTTCGCCCATGGGCGAGCGCCGCCTGACCCGCTTCCAGCACCGGCGGCGGGGTCGGAAAATCCGGCTCGCCGATTTCCAGATGAATCACGTCATGGCCGGCCGCTTCCCGGGCCTGCGCCGTTTCCAGCAGATTCATCACCCGGAAGGGCGCAATGCCCTTCAGCCGCGAGCTCCAGCTCATCCTGTTCTCCTCTTGTCGGTCTCGCAAACCACCCTGTGGGACTCGTCAGGATACTGCTCGGCATGTTACGACGTTTGGCTCGAGGACGCAGTCGCCGGATCGGCCGGCCTTCTGACAACAGTCCTTTACACAATGGCCTTGCAAAACCGCCAATTTTTCGCTAAACAAGCATCCCTTTGGCGTGAGATACCTTAGGGAGCGCTGGAAGAGCCGCCTGACGGATCAGGCGTGGCGCACGATACCGGGAGAGCACGACATGGCGGCGCTCTCTGAAACGCCGGCACAGGCCGGCAGCGCGCCGCGCACGGCTTCGACGCAGTGTTCCCGCATCAGCATGGCAGGTATTGATCAGCAGTCACTCAAGTAGCGAGGCAGTCCCATGCCAGTAGCCGAACAGAAAATGGAAGCGCCCCGGAAATTCACCCCGTACGAGCCTGCGGCGGATGAAGAGTACATGAACGACAAGCAGCTCGCGCATTTCCGCCAGATCCTTCAGGGCTGGAAGCAGGAGCTGATGGAGGAAGTCGACCGCACGGTGCGCCACCTGCAGGAAGAGGCCAACAACTACGCGGACCCGGCCGACCGGGCGACGCAGGAGGAAGGCTTCAGCCTGGAGCTGCGCACCCGTGACCGCGAGCGCAAGCTGCTGAAGAAGATCAACGAGACCATCGACAAGATCGACGAGGACGACTACGGCTTCTGCGAGGCCTGTGGTGTCGAGATCGGCATCCGTCGTCTCGAGGCACGACCCACCGCTACCCTGTGCGTCGACTGCAAGACGCTGGCCGAGCTCAAGGAAAAGCAGCTCGGCGGCTGAGCCGCCCCGATGCGTCGCGCCGGGCACGCTGCCCGGCGTCCCGGTTTCCTGCAAGCCTTGTCGCCGGTGACACGCGCACAAGGCTCGCCGCCACGTCCCGGAGTCGTGCATGCGCGCCTACCGCGGCCGCTTCGCCCCCACCCCTTCTGGCCCCTTGCATTTCGGCTCGCTGATCGCGGCCCTGGCCAGCTATCTGGATGCCCGGCATCAACAGGGACAGTGGCTGCTGCGTATCGAGGATATCGACCCGCCGCGTTGCCCGGCCGGTGCCGCGGCGACCATTCAGCGCCAGCTCGAGGCCTTCGGCCTGCACTGGGACGGCCCGGTGCTCTGGCAGCATGATCGCAATGCGGCCTACCAGCAGGCGCTCGAGCGTCTCGCGGCACTGGGGCTGGCCTACCCCTGCAGTTGTTCGCGCAAGCAGTGGCGGGACCACTCGATCTATCCGGGCTGGTGCCGTGACGGCCCACGGGAACCCGACAGCCCCCTCGCCTGGCGGCTGCGTACCGACCTCGGCCCGACCCCGGTCAGCTGGCAGGACCGCCTGTTCGGTCATCAGCAGTTTACGCCGACCGCCATGGGCGATGTGGTGCTCAAGCGCAAGGACGGCCTCTGGGCCTACCAGCTGGCGGTCGTGGTGGATGATGCCGACCAGGGCATCAGCGACATCGTGCGCGGCGCCGACCTCCTCGACAACACCCCCTGGCAGCGTCAACTGCAGCATGCTCTGGACCTGCCGACGCCTCGCTACCTGCATCTGCCATTGATTCTCGCCGACAACGGGCAGAAGCTGTCGAAGCAGAACCTGGCCCCGGCCCTGCCCGAAACACCCGACGCGGCCCGCCCCCTGCTGCATCGCGCGCTGGTCGCGCTGGACCAGGCGCCCCCGGCATCCCTGGCCAGCGAGCCGGTGCACACCCAGCTCGACTGGGCCATCGCGCACTGGTCGCCGCGCTCCCTGCAGGCCACGGCGGAGCGGCGTGAACCCAGGCACAACGGCTTTTAGGGAGTGACATGTACGTCTACCGCATCATGCTATTCCTGGTCTTTGGTGGCTACCTGCTGTCCCCCCTGTTGATGAGCGGCTGGGCGTCGCCCGAGGCGTCCTGGTACCGCCCCTTCCTGATCTGGGCCGGGCTGATCGCCCTGACGCTGTGGCTGGAGCAGAAACGCAAGCTGGACGAGCGGCGCTAGGGGGTAATGACTGCCATGAGCCTGAACCTCCCCGGCCTGCTGATGCTCGGCATCGGTTACCTGTCACTGCTCTTCCTCAGCGCCACGGCCGTCGATCGCGGCTGGCTGCCCAGGCGGCTGGTCCGCCATCCGGCGGTCTATATCCTGGCCCTGGGCGTCTACGCCAGCGCCTGGGCCGTCTACGGCAGCCTCGAGTTCGCCAGCCGCTATGGCTTCGGCTATCTGGCCTATTACCTCGGCGTTGCCGGCGCCTTCCTGCTGGCCCCAGTGCTGCTGGTCCCCATCCAGCGCATGACACGCACGCACCAGCTGGCCTCGCTGGCCGATCTGTTCGCCTTTCGCTTCCGTTCGCGCTGGGTCGGCACCCTGATGACAGTGGTCAGCCTGCTGGCCGTACTGCCCTTGCTGGCGTTGCAGATACAGACCATGGGCCAGGCCATCCACCGCCTCAGCGGCAGCGCCTCCCCGGCACTGCTGGCGCTGGGCTTCAGCCTGTTGATCGCCTTGTTCGCCATGCTGTTCGGCGCGCGTCACACGCACCAGCATGCCCGCCATGACGGCCTGCTCGCGGCCATTGCCCTGGAATCGCTGGTCAAGCTGGCCGCCATGCTGGCGCTCGGCGGGGTGGCCCTGTTCGGTGTCTTCAACGGTCCCGCGGACCTGCAGAGCTGGCTCGATGGCGCCGGCCACGTCAGCCAGACACGCATCGCCCAGCTCGACCCCGGACAGTGGCGCACCCTGCTGCTGCTGTTCTTCGCAGCGGCCTTTTTGATGCCGCACATGTTCCACATCGCCTTCGCCGAGACGCTGGACCGGCGCACGCTCCTGCAGTCCAGCTGGGCATTGCCGCTGTTTCTGCTGCTGATGGCCCTGCCGATTCCCTTGATCCTGTGGGCCAGCCAGCGCCTGGGCGTCGACGAAGTGGGCGCCGGGGCGGCTTACCTGGCCTTCGGCCTGTCCACGTCCTGGTGGGTCGACGGCCTGGCCTTCATCGCCGGCCTGGCCGCCGCCAGCGGGACCATGATCATCATCTCGCTGGCGCTGTCGGGCATGATGCTGAACCATATGGTGCTGGTGGCCCACCCGCCGATCGCTCAGCCCGACCTCTATCGCTGGCTGCGCTGGCTGCGGCGCGGCTTGATCGCCGCGGTCATCCTGGCCGGCTGGCTGTTCTATCGACTGGTCGGCGTGCATCACGACCTCTCCGCCCTGGGCCTGGCTTCCTTCGTCGGCGTGGCCCAGTGCCTGCCGGGTATGCTGGCGCTGCTCTACTGGCCGGGTGCCAACCGCAAGGGCATGGTCAGCGGGCTCAGCGTGGGCGTGGTGATCTGGCTGGCGGGCCTGTGGGTGCCATTGCTGACGCCCTATCCCGGCCTGGTCCTGCTGCCGCCAGGCCTCGATGTGCTGGCCGGCGAACCCGACTGGTACAGCGTCACCCTGGTCGCGCTGGCGGCCAATATCCTGACCTTCATCCTGGTCTCCCTGGCCACGCAGACCTCGACCGGCGAACGTGCCGCCGCCGAGGCCTGCTCCGTGGACGCCGTGGTGCGTCCCATGCGCCTGCCGCTGGCCGCCGCCAACGGTGCCGAGTTCAAGCAGCAGCTGGCCGGGGTACTGGGCGCCGATGTCGCCGGCCGGGAAGTCGAGAGGGCCCTGACGGCTCTCGAGATGTCGCCCCTGGACGCCCGGCCCTACGCCCTGCGCCGCCTGCGTGACCGTATTCAGGCCAATCTTTCCGGCCTGATGGGCCCTTCGGTGGCCCAGGACATCGTCGACCGCTGCCTGCCCTATCAGCACGACGGCCCGGTCGCCAGCGAGGACATCCACTTCGTCGAGAACCGGCTCGAAGCCTATCGCTCGCGCCTCACCGGCCTGGCACGCGAACTCGACAGCCTGCGGCGCTACCATCGGCGGACGCTCACCCGCCTGCCCATCGGCCTGTGCGCCTTCGGCGAGGACGGTGAACTGCTGATGTGGAATGATGCCCTGGCCGAACTGTCGGGCATCGCCGGCGAGGCCGTGCTCGGCGCGCACCGCGAGACTCTGCCGGCCCCCTGGAACACCCTGCTGGGGCAGATTCTCGCGGCACCCCAGGAGCGGCTCTACAAGCAGCCGGTCAGCCTGGCACACGGCGAACGCTTCCTGACCCTGCACCGCGCCGGCCTGCAGGGCGAACAGGGCGAGGATGGCGGTCATGTCATCCTGGTCGAGGATCACAGCGAAATGAAATGGCTCGAGGACGAGCTGATTCATGCCGCGCGCCTGGCCTCCATCGGCCAGTTGGCCACCGGCGTGGCCCACGAGATCGGCAATCCGATCACCGGCATTTCCTCGCTGGCCCAGAACCTGCGCTACGACACCGAGGACCCGGCACTGCGCGAAACCGCCGACCAGATTCAGGGCCTCACCGATCGTGTCTCGCAGATCGTCGGTTCGCTGGTGGGCTTCGCCCATGGCGGCCGGCATGTCACCGGGGCCGGCTTTACTGCCACCCGCATGCAGGAGGTGACCGAGGAGGCCCTGCACTTGATTCGACTCGCCCGCTCGGGGGACGATATACACTACATCAATCGCTGTGCGGCCGATCAGGTCGTGATGGGCGACGCACAGCGCCTGCAGCAGGTGATGCTCAACCTGCTGGGCAATGCCCGGGACGCCAGCGAGGCCGGTGCCCAGGTCATCATCGAGGCCGTGCCCCAGGCAGCCTACCTGCACCTGAGCATCACCGACGAAGGCCGCGGCATCGACCCGGAGGTGCGCGACCACCTCTTCGAGCCCTTCACGACCACCAAACCCGCAGGCGAAGGAACCGGGCTCGGCCTGCCGCTGGTCTACAGCATCATCGCCGAGCATGATGGGCATATTGACATCGAGTCGCCGCCCGCGGGACATGCCGGCGGCACTCGCATCCACCTGTGGCTGCCCCTGTACCGAGAAGGTGACGAAGGCCCCCATGAGCCGGATTCTGATCGTTGAAGACGAAGCCATCATTCGCAGCGCCCTGAGGCGGCTGTTGGAGCGGCATGACCATCATGTCAGCGAGGCGGCCTCCATCGACGAGGCCCGTGCGCTCGAGCCCCAGGGCCAGGATCTGGTCATCGCCGACCTGCGCCTGCCCGGCGAGCCGGGGACCGACCTCATTCGGCTGGCGGACCCGGTGCCGGTGCTGATCATGACCAGCTATGCCAGCATGCGATCAGCCGTCGAGGCGCTCAAGCTCGGCGCCGTCGACTATGTGGCCAAGCCCTTCGATCATGACGAGCTGCTCGAGACGGTCTCGCGCATCCTGCACCAGCAGGCCAGCCGCCGCACCGAGCCGCCCGACGTCACCGACCCGGTCGGCCAGGCGCAACCCATGATAGGGCGCTGCCCGGCCATGCAGGCCGTCTACACACGCATCCGCAAGACCGCGCCCGCGGATGTCACCGTGCTCATCCAGGGCGAGTCGGGCACCGGCAAGGAACTGGTCGCCCGCGCCCTGCACCAGCAGAGCCGGCGCGCCGCCGCCCCGCTGATCTGCGTCAACTGCGCCGCCATCCCCGAGACGCTGATCGAGTCCGAGCTCTTCGGTCACGAGAAGGGCGCCTTCACCGGGGCCAACAGTGCCCGCACCGGCCTGGTCGAAGCCGCCGACAACGGCACCCTGTTTCTCGACGAGATCGGCGAGCTGCCGACGGATGCCCAGGCGCGTCTGTTGCGCGTGCTGCAGGAAGGCGAGATCCGCAAGATCGGCTCGGTGGAGACGCGTCACGTCGATGTGCGCCTGATCGCCGCCACGCACCGCGACCTGCATGCGCTGTCGCGGACCGGAGAATTCCGTCTCGACCTGTATTACCGGCTCAACGTCATGCAGATCGATCTGCCGCCCCTGCGGGACCGCGAGGACGATATCCTCGAGATCGCCGACACTCTCCTCGACAAGGCGTGCCGACGCCACCAGCGCGAGGGCCTGCGCCTCTCCCGGGCTGCCCGGCGCGTGATACGCGACGCCCCCTGGCCGGGCAATGTCCGCGAGCTGGAAAATGCCCTGGAGCGCGGCGTCATCCTCGCCGAGAGCCACCTCATTCACCCGGATGACCTGGGCCTCGGCGGACCGCTTCCGCCGGCCACCACGCGTGCCGAGGCCCACAATGTCACCCCGCTCGACGAGGGCCCGGACCCCGCGCCGACCAGCGACGACGCCGAGGACCTCTCCCTCGAGGATTACTTCCAGCACTTCGTGCTCGAGCATCAGGACCAGATGAGCGAAACCGAGCTGGCCCACAAGCTGGGCATCAGCCGCAAGTGCCTGTGGGAGCGGCGCCAGAAACTGGGCATTCCCCGCAAGAAGGGGCCACGCCGCCACACCGGCTGACCCGCATGCCCCACCGGCGCGGCCGGCCTGCAACCAAAGTGTGAGAGAAGCCCTGCCTCCCGTTCTCTGTCCGGCACCCCGTAGCGCGCACCAGATTGTTACCTTCCCACACAGCGCATGCGCCACCACGGGGCAGAGCGGGTAACACAGCCCTTACCGGAGCCCCATGACAAATCGATGAAAAACCATAAGACACTGTCTAAAAACAGCTTTCATCATTCTGGCACGAGCTCTGCAATTAAATAGGCAAGAAAAACAATCCGGATGTCACCACGGCCGCCAACAATAACAACGGCTCGCAAGGTGACAGGATCCGACCCGACAACAACAAGTCCCCGGGTCGAGACACTGGAGCCCCATGCCGACCAACAACAACAGCACGGCATGCATGAGCTCTGTTCGAGGCCAACAACGACAATATCCTCGAGAACCGGAAAATGACGCGACGCACCCATCACCGACCGCCAACAACAACAAGGGTCGCCGAGGTGCACTCCCGGTAACAACAACAAGCCATCGGGAGGAGGTATGCCAGGCATGCCGTCGTGGTTGGATTATTGTTTTGAATACGAGGCGGTCGCTGCCAGGAGCAGCACAAGGACAACAACATGCTTGCCTGAGACTCCTTGGTGACTGTGGTGCGTATTCAAGGCGATGTGCCATCACGAAGAAAAACAGCAGCTCGCGAGCTGCCATCTGCAACATTCCGGGGAGGCCACTGGCCTCCCCTTTCTATTGGCCGCCTGCCCAGACGTTCCCTGCCCGCCATCGTCGCGCTCCGACCGCCTCGCGCCACGCACCTGGGACTCCTCATGCAGGGCGACGTCCTCGCTCCCTGATGCACCATGCTTTGCAAGGCCGCGGGTGTCCGCTACACTCGACGACTTTCATGGTTTCATTTCGACCCTCTTTTCGAACTCCCGCGAGTCGACAACACCGCATGATCAAAGGTTTTACCCGCTTTCTGCAGAGCCCGGGCGAGCACCTCAAGTCGCTGTTCGGCACTCAGGATGCGCCGGCCGGAGGCCCAGTGCTGCGCATCATTCCCCGCGAAGATCACCCTGTCTCGCGCCAGCTTTTCAGTGACTCGGCGCTCAAGGTGCTGTATCGCCTGCACAATGCCGGGTTCGAGGCCTTCCTGGTCGGCGGCTGCATTCGCGATGCCCTGCTCGGGCGCCAGCCCAAGGACTTCGACGTGGCAACCGACGCCACGCCGGAAGAGGTGCGCGACCTGTTCCGCAACTCGCGCCTCATCGGCCGGCGCTTCCGCATCGTTCACGTCCGCTTCGGCCGTGAAGTCATCGAGGTCACCACCTTTCGCGGCAAACCGAGTGAAGATGACGGCCAGAACGTGGCGCACCAGTCCGATGACGGCATGCTGCTGCGCGACAACGTCTGGGGCAATATCGAAGAGGACGCCCTGCGTCGCGACTTTTCGATCAATGCCCTCTACTACAACATCGCCGACTTCTCGATCCATGACTTCGCCGATGGCGTGCGTGATATCGAATCGCGCACCCTACGGCTGATCGGCGATCCGGCGACCCGTTACCGCGAGGACCCGGTGCGCATGCTGCGCGCCATTCGCTTCGCCGCCAAGCTGGACTTCCAGCTCGACGTCGAGACCGAGGCGCCGCTCGAGGAACTGGCGCCCCTGTTGTTGCAGGTGCCACCGGCACGCCTGTTCGACGAAGTCCTCAAGCTGTTCATGAACGGCTACGGCGTCGAGACCTATCACCTGCTGCGTGACTACGGCCTCTTCCCCATGCTGTTCCCGGAAACCGACGAGGCCTTCGACGAGCTGCCCTGGGCCGACGCCGTGATCGAAAGAGCGCTGGCCAGCACCGATGAGCGCGTGCAACAGGACCGGCCGGTCACCCCGGCCTTCCTGTTCGCCGCCCTGCTCTGGGGCCCGGTCCAGCTTCGCCAGCGTGCCCACGAGCAGGAAGGCATGGCGCCGATCCCGGCCCTGCAGGCCGCCTCGCAGCGCGTGGTCTCGCGGCAGCTGCAGCATGTCGCCATCCCCAAGCGCTTCAGCCTGCCCATGCGGGACATCTGGGATCTCCAGCAACGCCTGCCCAAGCGGCGCGGCAAGCGCGCCTTCCAGACACGCGAGCACCCGCGCTTCCGTGCCGCCTTCGACTTCCTGCTGCTGCGCGAGGCCGCCGGCGAGCTCGAACCGGGTCTCGGCGACTGGTGGAGCGCCTTCCAGAAGGCCGATGAGCACGAACAGCGCCGCCTGCTCGGCAAGGTCGATGCCGATCCGGCCGGCTCTCCCGCGCCACGCAAGCGTCGCCGGCGTCGTCGGCGCAAGCCCCAGAACACGCCGTCGGACTCATGAGCCTCGCCTGGATCGGACTCGGCAGTAACCTGGATGACCCGGCAGGACATGTCGCCCGGGCCCTGCACGAACTCGACGGACTGCCCCTGACCCGTCGTCGCACGGCCTCTTCACTGTATGCCACGTGCCCGGTGGGCCCGGCGGATCAGCCGGACTTCATCAATGCCGTTGCCCAGCTGGAGACCCGGCTCTCGCCGCTGGCCCTGCTCGATCAACTGCAGGCCCTCGAACAACGCCATGGCCGAGTGCGCGAGCGCCGCTGGGGCCCCCGCACCCTGGACCTCGACCTGCTGCTCTTCGATACGCGACAGCTTGAAGCCCCACGCCTTACGCTCCCCCATGCGGAGATGACGCGGCGGGCCTTCGTACTGGTGCCACTGCTGGAAGCGGCCCCCACGCTGTCGCTGCCCGACGGTCAGACCATTGCCGCCCTGGTGGCGCAGTTACCCGAGGCGACGCCGCCGCGCCGCATGTCCGCTGCAGTGTTACCCGAATCCCGCTGACGCCTCACCAATGTTACCTATCGACACCCTGGACGAATTCGAGTAACAATCTCATGTTACCCGAGGGCCGCGGCCCATCGCCGACCGGTCGACGACATAACGAGAGCACGCCATGAAACCCATCACCCTGAGCACGCTGCAGGCCAACAAGCGCGCCGGTGAAGCCTTCAGCTGCCTGACCGCCTATGACGCCACCTTCGCGCACGCTGCCGATGCCGCCGGCATCGAAGTGCTGCTGGTGGGCGACTCCCTGGGCATGGTGCTGCAGGGCCATGCCAGCACCCTGCCGGTCACCCTGGCGGACATTGCCTACCACACCGGCTGTGTGGCGCGACACAAGGGCAGAAGCCTGCTGATGGCCGACCTGCCCTTCATGAGCAATGCCTCCACCCAGCGCCTGCTCGAGGATGCCGGCGAACTGATGCGCGCCGGCGCCGAGATGATCAAGGTCGAAGGCGAAGCCTGGATGGCCGAGGGCGTGCGTGAGCTGGTGCGCCGCGGTGTGCCGGTCTGCGCCCACCTGGGCCTGACGCCCCAGGCCGTTCACCAGCTGGGCGGCTACAAGGTGCAGGGCCGGGACAGCGAGGAGGCCTCGCGCATCCTCGAGGAGGCCCGCGCCCTGGTCGCGGCCGGCGCCTCGGTGATCCTCCTCGAATGCGTGCCGGCCAGCCTGGGGCGTGCCGTCAGCGAGGCGCTCGAGGTGCCGGTGATCGGTATCGGCGCCGGCCCGGACACCGATGGCCAGATCCTCGTCATGCACGATGTGCTGGGCGTGACAGCGGGGCGCGGCCCACGCTTCGTCAAGAACTTCATGGCCGAGGCCGACGACATCCAGGACGCCTTCAAGCGCTACCATGACGCCGTCAAGACACGTCAATTTCCCGCCGAGGAGCACTGCTTCTGATGCAATGCCTGCAGCAGATCCGCGCCTTGCGAGACACGCTCGACGCGCACCGTCGTGCCGGCCGCAGCATCGGCCTGGTGCCCACCATGGGTAATCTGCATGACGGCCATCTGGCCCTGGTCGCCGAGGCGCGGCGGCGCGCCGACATCGTGGTGGCCAGCATCTTCGTCAACCCGACCCAGTTCGGACCGGGCGAGGATCTGGATGCCTACCCGCGAACCTTCGAGGCCGACCGCCGCCAGCTCGCCGAGGCCGGCTGCGACCTGGTGTTCGCGCCCGACGAGGCCACCCTCTATCCGCGCGGCGGGGCAGCCCAGACCCGGGTCAGCGTGCCCGATGTCTCGCAGGGCTTGTGCGGCGGCTCGCGTCCCGGCCATTTCGATGGTGTGGCCACCGTGGTCACCATGCTGTTCCATCTGGTGCAGCCCGATCTGGCCTGCTTCGGCGAGAAGGACTATCAGCAGCTGGCGGTGATTCGCCGCCTGGTCGACGACCTGCACCTGCCCATCGAGATCATCGGCGTGCCCATCGTGCGCGACGCGGATGGCCTGGCGCTGTCGTCACGCAACGGCTACCTGAATGCCGACCAGCGCCGCACGGCGGCCCGGCTGCAACAGACGCTGGGCGAGCTGCGCGATGCCCTGGAAAACGGCGCCGCCATCGCGCCGACCCTCGACCAGGGCCGGCAGCGCCTGCGCGCGGCCGGCTTCGAGCCCGACTACCTGGAGCTGCGCGCCGCCGACCTGAGCGAGCCCGATGCCTCGACAGGCGACGCCGTGCTGCTCGCCGCGGCCTGGCTCGGCAGCACCCGACTGATCGACAACCTGACCCTGAGGCTGCCCTCGGCCGCTTCACCGCCCTGACCACCCTCATGCCCTGACTCACCCCTAAAAAGGAGCCCGCGATGCTCACCCATATGCTCAAGGCCAAGCTGCACATGGCCCGCGTGACCCACGCCGTTCTCAACTATGAAGGTTCCTGCGCCATCGATGGCGAGCTGCTCGACATGGCAGGCATCCGCGACAACGAACAGATCCAGATCTACAACGTCGAGAACGGCCAGCGCTTCACCACCTATGCCATCCGCGCCGAGGAAGGCTCCGGCATCATCTCGGTCAACGGCGCCGCCGCCCATCTGGCCAGTGCCGACCAGCGGGTCATCATCTGCAGCTACGCCATGTACACCGATGCCGAGCTGGACGCCCATCAGCCGGCCCTGGTCTACCTGCAGGATGGCAACGCGGTCAGCCACACCAGCAACGCGATTCCCGTCCAGCTGGCCTGAGTCGGGCACGGCATGATGCCGCCGTCAGCCGCCATGCGACATAAGTTCAGGGGGCTTTCGGCGCACCGGGCATTGTCGCAGCGCACAATGGTCGCCTATGCTGGAAAGGCGTACGTCCGCTCATTTCAGGAGTCTTGACCATGTCAGAAGTGGTGATCGTTGCTGCACGCCGTACCGCTGTCGGCGCCTTCGGCGGCTCTCTTGCCGGCATTCCCGCCAGTGAACTCGGTGCCCATGTCATCAAGGATATCCTTGGTGGCACCGGTGTTGCCGGCGACCAGGTCGACGAGGTGCTGCTCGGCCAGGTGCTGACCGCCGGGACCGGCCAGAACCCGGCTCGTCAGGCGGCCATTCAGGCCGGCCTGCCCGAGGCGGTGCCCGCCATGACCATCAACAAGGTCTGCGGCTCCGGGCTCAAGGCCCTGCACCTGGCCACCCAGGCCATCCGCTGCGGCGATGCCGAGCTGATCCTGGCCGGCGGCCAGGAGAACATGTCGCTCTCCCCCCATGTGCTGCCCAACTCGCGCACCGGCCAGCGCATGGGGGACTGGAAGGCCATCGATTCCATGGTTCACGACGGCCTGTGGGACGCCTTCAACAACTACCACATGGGCATCACCGCCGAGAATCTGGCGGAAAAGTACAGCATCACCCGCGAGGCCATGGACGAGTTCGCCGCCGCCTCCCAGCAGAAGGCCGCCGCCGCCATCCGCGAAGGCCGCTTCAAGGGCCAGATCGCTGGCATCGACATCCCGCAGCGCAAGGGTGACCCGGTCCACTTCGACACCGACGAGAATCCTCGCGAGGTGACCGCCGAAAAGCTGGGCAGCATGCGCCCGGCCTTCAAGAAGGATGGCAGCGTCACGGCCGGCAATGCCTCGGCGCTCAATGACGGCGCCGCCGTGGTCATGCTGTGCTCCGCGGAAAAGGCCGAGGCCCTGGGCCTGGAGCCACTGGCCCGCATCAAGGCCTACTCCAATGCCGGCGTCGACCCGTCCATCATGGGCATCGGCCCGGCCCCGGCCACCCGCCGCTGCCTGGACAAGGCCGGCTGGAGCCTCGCTGAGCTTGATCTGATCGAGGCCAATGAAGCCTTCGCCGCCCAGGCGCTCTCGGTCAACAAGGAGCTCGGCTGGGACACCGACAAGGTCAACGTCAACGGCGGCGCCATTGCCCTGGGCCACCCGATCGGCGCCTCCGGCTGCCGGATTCTGGTCACTCTGGTGCACGAGATGATCGCCCGCGACGCGCACAAGGGACTGGCGACGCTGTGCATCGGCGGGGGGCAGGGCGTGGCACTGGCCATCGAGCGCTGATGGCTCGCTGACCGCCCTATCCAACCCATCGTCACCCTCGACAGGCCCCCGTTTGACGGGGGCCTTGTCGTTGCATTGCCGTCAATCGCGGCTGGGCCCGACCACCCGCGATGGCGTGCCTGCCACCAGTACCGCCGCCACGACGAACAATGCGCCCGAGCACAACAGCACACCGCTCAGGCCGGTGGCATCGACCACCTGCCCCCCGGCCATGGCGCCGATGCCGATCGACAGGTTGAACACGAAGGCCATCAGGGCGGTGGCGGCCTCGGAGTTCCGGGCGCTCTTGAGAATCCAGGTCTGCAGGCTGACCGAGATGCTGCCGAACACCGCGCCCCACAGCATCAGCAAACCGATCGCCAGCGGCGGCTGATGCCCCAGCAGGGGAAACGCCAGCGTCGCCGTGGCCAGCAACAGCGGAATGGCCAGCACCGTGGCATAGGGCCGACGCCCGGCGGCACTGCCGGCAAAGAAGTTGCCCAGCAACCCCGCCGCGCCGTAACACAGCAGCAGGGCACTGATGCTGGCTAGCGGAATACCGGCGATGTCCTGCAGAATCGGGCTGATGAAGGTGTAGGCGGAGAAATGACCGATCACGATCAGCGTCGTGACCGCGACGCCGACCCGCACGCCGCGACTGGCAAACTGATCGGCCAGATTCGACAGACGCACCGGCTCGCGTGCCGGCAGGCTGGGCAGCAACTGCCACAACGCCAGAGTCACCAGCAGGCTCAGCCCCGCCAGTGAGCCGAAGGCAATGCGCCAGTCGGTATGCTCGCCCAGCCAGGTCCCCGCCGGTACACCCAGCACCGCGGCCCCGGCCACCCCACTGAAGATCATCGACATGGCACGCGGCACCTGCGGCAGGGCAACCAGGCGCGAGGCCAGCCCCCCGGCAATCGCCCAGAAGCCGCCGATGCAGATGCCGACCAGCACTCGGGTCGCCAGCAGGGTGATGAAATCATCCGCCAGTGCCCCCAGCAGACTGGCCAGCGTCATCAGCGCCATCAAACCGGTGAGCAGCCAGCGCCGATTCAGGCGCCCGACCGCAACCGGCAACAAGGGGGCCGAGAAGGCCGCCACGACGCCGGGCACCGTGATCAGCAGGCCGGCGATGCCCGGCGTGACTGCCAGCGAATCGGCGACCTGGGACAGCAGCCCGATGGGCAGCTGCTCGGCCGTCACCAGCAGGAAGATGCCCACCATCACGGCGCCCACGCCCAGCCAGTCACGTTTCTCGGTGGTGGCCCTGGCCGCCGTCTGACTTGCAGTATCCTGTGTCATGAATTCCTCGGGTTCCACACAAAGACGCCCCCGCAGCTCGGCTGCAGGGGCGGCTCGTCCTCAAGCGTGCGGCTTGAAGCTTACAGCTGCGATTCTTCCTCGGCTGCCTCGGCTTCGAAGGCCGCCTTCTCTTCCGGAGTGATTTCCTTGATGGTCAGCTTCACCCGGTTGCGGTTGTCGATGTCGAGCACCTTGACGATGGGCTCGTCGCCCTCGTTCAGGAAATCGCGCACATCATTGACCCGCTCTGGCACGATCTGGGAAATGTGCACCAGGCCATCGGTCCCCGGAATGATGTTGACGAAGGCGCCGAAGTCGGCGATACGCACGACCTTGCCACGATACAGCTTGCCGATTTCGGGCACGGCGGTAATCGACAGCACGGTATCGATCGCCGCCTTGGCCGCCGACTTCTCCTCGGCATAGATGCGTACCGTACCGTCGTCGTCGAGATCGATGGAGGCGCCGGTGTCATCGCAGATCTTGCGGATCATGGCGCCGCCCTTGCCGATGACGTCGCGGATCTTCTCCGGATCGATCTTGATGGTCGCCATGGAGGGGGCGTTCTCGGAGACTTCCTCACGGCTCGTGCCGATCACGTCGTTCATCTGGCCGAGGATATGCTGACGCGCTTCATGGGCCTGCTGCAGCGCCTGCTCCATGATCTCCTCGTTGATGCCCTCGATCTTGATGTCCATCTGCAGGGCCGTGACGCCGGAGGCCGAGCCGGCCACCTTGAAGTCCATGTCGCCGAGGTGGTCCTCGTCCCCCAGGATATCGGTCAGCACGGCGAAGTCATCCCCGTCCTTGACCAGGCCCATGGCGATGCCGGCCACCGGAGCCTTCATGGGCACGCCGGCATCCATCAGGGCCAGCGAGGAGCCGCACACCGAGGCCATGGAGCTCGAGCCGTTGGATTCGGTGATTTCCGAGACCACTCGGATGGTGTAGGGGAAGTCGTCCTCGGACGGCAGCATGGCTTCCACACCGCGGCGGGCCAGACGGCCATGGCCGATCTCGCGACGCTTGGGCCCGCCCATGAAGCCGGCTTCGCCGACACAGTAGGGCGGGAAGTTATAGTGCAGCAGGAAGCGATCCTTGCGTTCACCTTCCAGGGATTCGATCAGCTGGGCATCACGCAGCGTGCCCAGGGTAGCCACGACCACCGCCTGCGTCTCGCCGCGGGTGAAGACGGCCGAGCCATGCGTCTTGGGCAGGCCGCCGACCTCGATGTCCAGCGGGCGTACGGTCCTCAGGTCGCGGCCATCGATACGCGGCTCGCCCTTGACCACCCGGCTGCGCACGACACGCTTCTCGAGGCTGGCGAAGGCGCCCTTGACCTCGTCGGCCTCGAACTGGCCGTCCTGGTCGCCGGCGAGCTGCTCGATGGCCTCGGCCTTGAGTGCCGCCAGAGCGTCCTGACGCTGCATCTTGTCGGTGACGCGGTAGGCCTCGCCGACGCGTGTCTCGAAGCCACGGCTCAGGGCCTCCTCGAGGGACACGTTGGCTTGCGGTGCCTGCCACTCCCAGCGCGGCTTGCCGGCCTCGGCGGCCAGCTCATTGACGGCCTTGACCACCGCCTGCATTTCCTGGTGGGCGAACAGCACGGCGCCCAGCATCTCGTCCTCGAGCAGCTCCTTGGCCTCGGACTCGACCATCAGCACGGCCTTCTCGGTCCCGGCCACCACCATGTTCAGCTCGGAGCTGGTCAGCTCCTCGACGGTCGGGTTGAGGAAGTAGCCCTGCTCTTCGCTGAAGCCGACCCGCGCCGCGCCGATCGGCCCATTGAAGGGCACGCCGGAAATGGCCAGGGCCGCCGAGGTACCGATCATGGCGGCGATATCCGGGTCATGGTTGCGATCGGTGGAAAGCACCGTGCACACGACCTGGACCTCGTTCATGAAGCCATCCGGGAACAGCGGACGAATCGGCCGATCGATCAGCCGCGAAGTCAGCGTCTCCTTCTCGGTGGGACGCCCCTCGCGCTTGAAGAAGCCTCCGGGAATCTTGCCGACCGCGTAGGTCTTTTCCTGATAATGGACGGAGAGCGGGAAGAACGGCTGGGAAGGATTGACGTCCTTCTTGGCCACGACGGTGCACAGCACCACGGTGTCGTCCATGGTGACCATCACGGCACCATTGGCCTGGCGGGCGATACGCCCGGTTTCCAGGGTGACGGTGCTGCGACCGTATTCGAATGTTTTCTTGACCGGATTCACGGCGGCTTCCTTCAACTTGTCGATTCATGTTCGGGTCGTTTTGACTCGCCGACCATTTTAGGGATTGACGGCCGAGAGGGCCACCGATTCTGTCACCCGCCCCGCCTCGCCAGCCCGACTACCCCGGACGCCACCCCCTGACAGACGAAACGGGCGGCCCCGAAGGACCGCCCGTTTCAACTGGCCTGAGTGAAGAAAAGGAGGAATTCGCGTGACGAGCGACGAGAGGCTGGTCGCCGCCGGCGCGCAGGACCCGCAGTGTAGGTGAAACTACATGAGGAGTCCGAGCACCGCCGGCGGCCAGGATCTCGAGCGCAGTAGCGAATGCCCCTTTTCTTAGCGGCGCAGGCCGAGACGCTTGATAATCGCCTGATACCGGTCGAAATCCTTGCGCTTCAGATAGTCCAGCAGCTTGCGACGCTGGTTGACCATGCGGATCAGGCCACGACGCGAGTGGTGATCCTGCTTGTTGGTCTTGAAGTGCCCCTGCAGACCGTCGATGTTGGCGGTCAGCAGTGCCACCTGAACCTCGGGGGAACCAGTGTCGTTTTCACCACGGCCGTGTTCGTTGACGATCGCGGCTTTCTGTTCTGCGGTCAGTGCCATCTGTCTCTCCAGTAAGCAATATGCCTAATGATGAATGTCGGGGACCACGCATATTTGCAGTCCCCACGCCCAGTCCGTGTCGGACTGGCTCACGCCGAGCCCGCGACCGCGGAGCTCAGCAGACGCCGGGGCGCTATATCCCCGGCCGCCGTCACCACGCCGAGCCCCCGGAAGGCCTCGTCATGGTAAAGCCTGATCAAGCTGTCGACGGGCAGCTCACCCGCCTCGCTTCTTGCCGCCTGGCCATAGCTCAGGTGGCGGGCGCCGGCATCACTCAGATCATGACGCGGCAGATGGGCCACCAGCACATCGACGGGCAGCAGCGCCGCATCCTGTGAGGCCGCCTCGACCCGCTGTTCCAGGCTTGCCAGGTCCAGCATGTCGTCCGCCACGAAGGGCCCTGTCTTGAGCCGCCGCAGCGCACTGATGTAGCCCCCGCATCCCAGCGCCTGACCGATGTCCTCGGCCAGGGTGCGGATGTAGGTGCCCTTGCTGACCCGTGCCTCCATCTCGAAGGCCGTGCCATCGACAGACAGGAGGCGCGCATCATACACGCTCACGCGACGCGCTGCACGCTCGATTGTCTTGCCCTCGCGAGCCAGCTCGTACAGCTTGCGCCCCTGATGCTTGAGTGCCGAATGCATCGGCGGCACCTGATCGAGCTCGCCGATGAAGTCGGTCAAGACCGCGCTGATGGCGGTCTCGTCCAGTGTCGGCGGGTCACGTCGTTCCAGCACCTCGCCGTCGGCATCGCCGGTATCGGTGATCACACCGAGCTCGACGCGGGTCCGGTAGACCTTGTCGGCCTCCAGCAGGTGCGACGAGAACTTGGTGGCCTCACCGAAGCAGACGGGCAGCAGACCGGTCGCCATGGGATCCAGAGTGCCGGTATGGCCGGCCTTCTGCGCATCGAACAAGCGCCTGGCACGCTGCAGGGCATGATTGCTGGACACCCCCTCGGGCTTGTCCAGCAACAGCACGCCGTCCACCGGACGGCCGCGACGGCGGCGCGCCATCAGCGTTCGCCTTCCTCGTCATCATGACGCGAGCGATCGTCGGCGACGGCCTCGTCAATCAGCGAGGAAAGGCGCTGGCCACGCTCCAGGCTGGCATCATAATGAAAGCGCAGCTCGGGCACATGGCGCAGCTTGATGCGGCGCGCGATCTGACCACGCAGGAAGCCGGCAGCGCGCTTGAGAATCTTCAGATTCTCGGCCACGCGCTCGTCGTCGTTCTCGCCCAGCAGGGTCACGTGAACGTCGGCGTAGCCCAGGTCGCGACTGACCTCGACACCACTGACGGTCACCATGCCCAGGCGCGGGTCCTTGACCTCGCGCTGGATCAGGACCGCCAGCTCCTTCTGGAGCTGGTCGGCCACACGGTCGGTACGCTTGAACTCACGCATGATCGACTCCTCGAGCGGTCACAGTGTCCGCTCGACCTTGACCTGATCGAAGACCTCGATCTTGTCGCCGACCTGGACATCGTTGTAGTTCTTCACGCCGATGCCGCACTCGACCCCGCTGCGCACCTCGTTGACATCGTCCTTGTAGCGACGCAGGGATTCCAGCTCGCCCTCGTAGATGACCACGTTCTCGCGCAGCACGCGGATCTTCTTCTGACGATGGACGTTGCCTTCGAGCACCATGCACCCGGCCACCTGGCCGATCTTGGGCGCACGGAAGACATCACGAACCTCGGCCACACCGACGATCTGCTCTTTCCAGTCCGGCTCGAGCATGCCGCTCATGGCCTGCTTGACCTCGTCGATCAGGTGGTAGATGACGCTGTAGTAGCGCAGCTCCAGGCCTTCACGTTCGATGATCTCGCGGGCGGCCGCATCGGCACGCACATTGAAGCCGACCACGATGGCCTCGGAGGCCAGCGCCAGGTTGGCATCGGTACCGGTGATACCGCCAACCCCGGACGACACCACGGCAACCTTCACCTCGTCGGTGGAGAGTTCCTCGAGGGCGCCCTTGATGGCTTCCAGCGAGCCCTGCACATCGGCCTTGAGGACGATGTTGACCTTGGCCGCCTCTTCCTGACCCATCTGGCTGAACATGTTCTCCAGCTTGGCCTTCTGCTGCCGGGCCAGACGCACCTCGCGGTACTTGCCCTGGCGGAAGTTGGCCACTTCACGGGCCTTCTTCTCGTCGTCGAGGACCATGAAGTCATCACCGGCTTCCGGCGTGCCATCCAGACCCTGGATCTCCACCGGCATGGCGGGCCCCACTTCCTCGACCTGCTTGCCGAGTTCGTTGGTCAGGGCGCGCACGCGGCCATAGTGCAGGCCGGCGAGCACGATATCGCCACGCTTCAGGGTACCGTTCTGGACCAGTACGGTGGCCACCGGACCACGACCCTTGTCGAGACGCGATTCGACCACCACACCCTTGCCGGGCGCTTCGGGCACGGCCTTGAGCTCGAGCACTTCGGATACCAGCTGAATCGACTCCAGCAGGTTCTCGATGCCTTCCCCGCTCTGTGCGGAGACATGCACGAACTGCGTATCACCGCCCCACTCTTCGGAGATCACGCCGTGCTGCGACAGCTCACTCTTGACGCGGTCCGGATCGGCATTTTCCTTGTCGATCTTGTTGACGGCCACGACCATCGGGACTTCGGCCGCCTTGGAGTGCTCGACGGCTTCGATGGTCTGCGGCATGACACCGTCATCGGCCGCCACGACCAGCACCACCACGTCGGTGGCCTTGGCGCCGCGTGCCCGCATGGCGGTAAAGGCCGCGTGGCCCGGCGTATCCAGGAAGGTCACGCCGCCGTGATCGTCTTCGACGTGGTAGGCACCAATGTGCTGGGTGATGCCGCCGGCTTCGCCGGTGGCCACCTTGGCACGGCGGATGTAGTCGAGCAGCGAGGTCTTGCCGTGGTCGACGTGGCCCATGACCGTGACGACCGGCGAACGCATGATTTCCTCGCCCTCGTAGGAAATGCCTTCGAGGACTTCCGTCTCCAGCGCATCATCCTTGACCAGCTTGGGCTTGTGGCCCATTTCCTCGACCACGATGGCCGCGGTGTCCTGGTCGATGGTCTGGTTGATGGTCACCGCCGCGCCCATGGTGAACATGGCCTTGATGACCTCGTTGGCCTTGATCGACATCTTGTCGGCCAGGTCGGCAACGCTGATGGACTCGGGGATCGAGACTTCGCGGACGATCGGCTGCGTCGGCTTCTGGAAGCCGTGCTTGCCACCGCCCTGGCCACCACGGCGGCTGCCACGACGCTCGGCGCGCTTGGCCTTGCGACCACCACGCCGCCGCTCTTCGCGGTCGTTGCGGTCATCCTCGCGCTCGTTGCCGCTGTGCCCCTTCTTGCCGGGCTTGCCACTGGCCTTCTTGACGGCCGCGCGGCGACCCTCGGTGCGGCCTTCCTTGGGCGGTGCCGGGGCTTCCTCGGGGGCCGGGGTCTCCAGCTCGGGCACCGGAATCTCGGGCTCGGGCTCGGCCTTGGCCGGCGCGGCCTCTTCGGCGGCGGATTGCTCGGCGGCCGCCTTCTCGGCTTCGGCCTGCTCGGCTGCCTGGCGCGCCTCTTCTTCCTCGGCACGACGCTTGGCTTCCTCGGCCGCCTCGGCTTCACGCTTGGCCTCGGCCGAGGCCATGTCCCCCACCAGCTGACGAGGACCGCTTTCCTCCTGCTGGGGCTCTTCGGCCGGCTCTTCGTCGCGCTTCACGTAGGTACGCTTCTTGCGGACCTGCACCTCGATGCTCTTGCCACGCTCACCGGTATTGATACGGCTGCGGGTCTTGCGGGTGAGGGTGACGCGGTTTTTCTCTCCCGCCGAGCCACTGCCCCCGTGGCTCTTGGTGAGGTAATCGAGCAGCTGTCGCTTGTCCTCCTCGGACACAACGTCGCCCTCGGACTTGTGCTCGAGTCCGGCTTCTTTCATCTGCTCCAGCAGGCGGGACACATCGCGCCCCACCTTTGCTGCAAAATCCTTAACGGTCATTTCTGACATTACGACCCTCCTCAGCCCGTGACCCGTATTACTGTTCGCTCTCGAACCATGGCGCGCGGGCGGTCATGATCAGTGATGCAGCGCGCTCGTCGTCCAGTTCCTCGATATCGGTCAGATCATCGACAGACTGCTCGGCGAGATCCTCCATGGTGACGATACCCCGACTGGCCAGGATGAAGGCCAGGTGGCGCTCCATGCCGTCCATCGCCAGCAGGTCGTCGGCCGGCTGGGCGCCATCGAGTTCTTCCTCGGAAGCGATGGCCAGGTTCAACAATTCGTCCTTGGCACGCGCGCGCAGCTCCTCGATGAGCTCTTCGTCCAGCTCTTCGATTTCCAGCATTTCTTCCACCGGGACGTAGGCGACTTCTTCCAGTGACGTGAAGCCTTCCTCGACCAGTAGACGCGCCACGTCATCGTCGACGTTCAGGTGTTGAATGAAGTACTCGACCAGGCTATCGACCTCCTGATCACGTTTGCTCTCGGCTTCCGCCTCGGTCATGACGTTGATGCGCCAGCCGGTAAGCTCGGTTGCCAGGCGGACGTTCTGGCCGCTGCGACCGATGGCCTGGGCCAGATTGTCCTCGCCGACCGCGACGTCCATGGCATGGGCGTCCTCGTCGACCAGAATGGACGCCACATCCGCCGGCGCCATGGCATTGATAACCAGCTGTGCCGGGTTGTCGTCCCACAGTACGATGTCCACGCGCTCGTTCTGCAGCTCGGTGGAGACCGCCTGAACGCGCGAGCCGCGCATGCCGACACAGGCACCCACCGGATCGATGCGGCGATCATTGGTCTTGACCGCGATTTTGGCGCGCGAACCCGGATCGCGGGCCGCGCCCTTGATCTCGATCAGCTGCTCGGCGATCTCGGGAACCTCGATCTTGAACAGCTCGATGATCAGTTGCGGTGCGATGCGCGACAGGATCAATTGAGCGCCACGCGCCTCGGGATCGACCTTGGTCAGCAGGGCCCGCACACGTTCGTTCATGCGATAGCGCTCGCCGGCGATCATCTCGCTACGCGGCAGGAACGCCTCGGCATTGTCGCCCAGGTCAATGATCAGGCCGTCGCGTGTCGTCTTCTTGACAATGCCCGCGACCAGCTCGCCCTCGCGTTCGGCGTAGAGGCTGACGACCTCGGCACGCTCGGCTTCACGGACCTTCTGCACGATGACCTGCTTGGCGGTCTGAGCGGCGATCCGGCCGAAGGTGGCGTTCTCGATCCGCTCCTCGACTACATCACCCAGACCCAGCGGCGGATCGCGCCGTTCGGCATAGGTGAGCTTGATCTGGGCATCCGGCCCGTCGAAGTCGTCGTCCTCGACCACCTCCCAACGACGGAAGGTTTCATAGTCCCCGGTACGACGATCGATGTGCACGCGCACGCTAGCTTCTTCATCCTCGAAGCGCTTGCGCGAGGCACTGGCCAAGGCGGACTCGACCGCCTCGAAGATCACGTCGCGGGGGACCCCCTTCTCATTGGAGATCGCGTCGACGACCGCCAGAATCTCTTTACTCATGACTTAGCCTCGCCAGAAAACCCGTCCTTGTGCACCACCATCACGACTCGAACTGCGGTTCGATGCGTGCCTGGTCAATGCTCTCGATGGGAAAGCAATATTCCTCGCCGTCGAGCTGCAACAGCACCTCGTCACCTTCAATGCCGGCCAGCACTCCCTTGAACTTGCGACGCCCATCGAAGGCCGTGCGCAGTTTCACGGTCACGCTGTGACCCGCATAGCGCTCGAATTGCTCGAGGGTAAACAGCGGCCGATCCACCCCAGGGGATGACACCTCGAGTCGATACTCGCCGGCGATCGGATCCTCGACATCCAGCACCGCACTGACCTGGCGACTGATATCGGCACAATCATCCACCCCGACCCCGTTCTCATGGTCGATGTAGACCACCAGCCGGGAGTGCTTGCCCTGGGACAGATAATCGATGCCCCACAGCTCAAAGCCCATGGCCGTGACGATCGGCTCGATCAGCGCCTTCAGCGCAGTATCCTTGGTTGCCATGGAAGAAAGCTCCTACAGCCGTTGCATCAGGCACCTGGCCAGGAGTCAACAGGAAAGTCAGGTGGCTGATTGGCGTTATCCCGGGTCAGCCGATCGCGCTGTGTCGTCGAGCTGGCCGCTAACAAAAAGCCCCTTCACAGGAAGGGGCTTTTACAAGAAACCTGTATACCACTTCGGCATCATCGGCATGCCCCTCAAGGAACTGCATGCCTGCCAGGAAGATGGTAGCGGGGACCGGATTTGAACCGATGACCTTCGGGTTATGAGCCCGACGAGCTACCAGACTGCTCCACCCCGCATCAATCTAGGTCGGTGATTGTATGCCCGATGCCTGCCGGCGTCAAGCTACAACGCTACCGTTCTGCCAATCCTGCTACTGAGGCCGACACTCGCATGCTCACTGCCCTGCGGAGTCGGTTTCAGATGGTGCCGAAGGCGGGACTTGAACCCGCACGACCGTAAGGCCACTACCCCCTCAAGATAGCGTGTCTACCAATTCCACCACTTCGGCATCAGGGGACGACCGGAAGGCACGGATCAGCTTCCGCCCTCCTCCAGTACTGGCGCTGCATTATCCTCGCCACTGCCCTCTTCGTCAAGGGTCGGGGAGGTTTTTTGCTGCTCGATCACTTCGGCATCGGGAATACCTGTCTCGACCGGCGCCTCGCCGGCCTGGGACGCAAAATACGCCAGGGCCAGGGAGGTCGCGAAGAACGCGGCCGCCAGCAGGGCGGTCGCGCGTGACAGGAAGTTGCCGCTGCCGCTCGAACCGAACACGGTCTGGGAAGAACCGCCACCGAAGGAGGCGCCGGCATCGGCACCCTTACCCTGCTGCAGCAGGATCAGGGCAACCAGGGCGATGGCAATCGCCACGTGGATCATGAGAAGAGCAACTTGCATGGATTCAACCTGCTGACTGACAAATGGCTAGGAAATCGTCGATCTTGAGAGAAGCGCCACCGATCAGGCCACCATCGATATCCGGCTGAGCCAGGAGTTCGGCGGCGTTGTCGGCCTTCATGCTGCCGCCGTACAGCAGCGGCGTGGCAGCGGCGAGCGCTTCGGCATGACTCGCCAGGCGACGGCGGATCGCGGCGTGCATCGCCTGCGCCTGTTCCGGAGAAGCAGTACGCCCGGTGCCGATGGCCCATACCGGCTCATAGGCGATCACCAGCTGCTGACGCTGGTCCGGCTCCAGGCCGTTCAATACCGCATCCAGCTGACCGAGCACCACTGCCTCGCTACGCTCGGCATCACGCTCGGCGAGGGTCTCACCGAGGCACAGGATCGGCCGCAGGCCGACGTCCAGGGCGCGTTGTACGCGTACCAGCACGGCGGCGTCGTCCTCGTTGAACAGGGTACGCCGCTCGGAGTGGCCGACGAGCACCAGGCTCGCCCCCAGCTCGCGCAGCATCTCGCCGCTGACTTCACCGGTGTAGGCCCCCGAGGCCTGGTCACTGAGGGTCTGCGCGCCCAGTGTCGCGCGGCTGCCCGATAGGGCACGGGCCGCGGCGTCCAGATAAGGGAATGGCACCATCAGGGCGACATCCAGCTGCGACGGCAATGCAGCATCACCGAGTGCCTGACCGAATGACTCGACCAGGCTACGGGAACCGTTCATCTTCCAGTTGCCGGCAATCAGCGGCGTAGGCATGAGACTTCCTCTTCAAGGTGGGCCGAAATGGTATAGGAGCGGCTTTGTCAAGACAACATGTGCTCGACATCATCGGCAAGACGGCGCGCCAGGCCCTGGACATCCAGGTGCGGGCGGCCCTCCACCATGACGCGGATCAACGGCTCGGTGCCCGACGGCCGCAGCAGGACACGCCCCTGGTCGCCGAGCTCGGCTTCCAGGGCCGCGACGGCGTCCTTCAAGGCCGGCTCATCCATCAGCGCCTTGGCATCGGCACCGGCCGGCAAGCGCACGTTGACCAGCGCCTGTGGCGCTTTCTCCAGCCCGGACAGCAGTTGCCCCAGAGGCTTGCCCTCGCGCGCCATGATCGACAGTACCTGGAGGGCCGAGACGATGCCGTCGCCGGTGGTCTGCACATGACCACAGACGATATGGCCCGAGGATTCGCCGCCCAGCTGCCAGTCATTGGCGGCCATGCGCTCGATCACATAGCGATCGCCGACCTTGGCGCGCTCGAAGGGCACGCCCATCTGTTCCAGGGCGGCCGCCAGGCCGAAGTTGCTCATCAGGGTGCCGACCACGCCACCGACCAGTTCGCCCCTGGCGTGGCGATCACGGGCAATCATGTAGAGGATGTCGTCGCCATCGACCTCGCGGCCATCGGCATCCACCAGCAGCACCCGATCACCGTCGCCGTCGAAGGCCACGCCCAGGTCCGCGCCCTCGCGGATGACCGCGGCACGCAGCGCCGCCGGCTGGGTGGAGCCCACGTCATGGTTGATGTTCAGGCCATCCGGATTGGCGCCGATCAGGCTGACCTCGGCGCCCAGCTCGCGGAACACATTGGGCGCGATGTGGTAGGTGGCCCCATGGGCGCAATCGACCACCATGTGCAGGCCGTGCAGATGAACACGGTTGGGCACGGTGGACTTGCAGAACTCGATGTAGCGACCGGCCGCATCATCCACGCGACGCGCCTTGCCCAGGGCATCCGGCGCCACCGTGGTCAGCGGCTGGTCGAGCATCGCCTCGATGCGCTCCTCGACGGCATCGTCCAGCTTGACCCCCTCGGCGGAAAAGAACTTGATGCCGTTGTCGGCAAAGGCATTATGCGACGCCGAAATGACGATCCCGGCATCGGCGCGGAAGGTGCGCGTCAGGTAGGCGATGCCCGGCGTCGGCATCGGGCCGAGCAGGGCCACATCGACGCCCGCCGCCGACAGCCCGGCCTCCAGCGCCGACTCGAACATGTAGCCCGAGATACGGGTGTCCTTGCCGATCAGCACCCTGGCCTGGCCGAGTTCACGCCTCAGCACCTGGCCGGTCGCCCAACCCAGCTTGAGCATGAAGTCAGCAGTGATGGGAGGTTCCCCGACCGTCCCGCGAATGCCATCCGTGCCAAAGTAACGTCTAGTCATTGTCGCAACCTTCCTTGAGTACGGCCCAGGCCATGTTCACCGCGTCCACGTGGGGCCCCACATCATGAACGCGCAGGATGCGCGCCCCACGCTCGACAGCCATGGCGGACAGGACCAGGCCACCCGCAAGACGCTCTTCCACCGGCCGCTCCAGCACTTTGCCGATCATGCTCTTGCGCGACATGCCGACCAGGATCGGCAACTCGAGTGCGGTCAGGCGCTCCATGTACTTCAACAGACGTAGATTATGCTCCACCGTCTTGGCGAACCCAAAGCCGGGATCGATCAGCAACCGCTCACGCCGCAGCCCCGCTGCCTCACAGGCGGCCACCCTCGCCTCGAGGAACTCGGCCACGGCTTCCTCGACGGGCCGGTCATAGTGCGGATCCTTCTGCATGTCCCCCGGCTCGCCCAGCATGTGCATCAGGCATACCGGCAGCCCGGTAGTGGCAGCGGCCCGCATGGCGCCCTCGCGCCGCAGGTTGCGCACGTCGTTGAGCATGCCGGCCCCGGCATTGGCCACTTCATGCATGACCTCCGGTGTGCTGGTATCCACCGAGACCAGCGCATCCAGGTCGCGCACCAGGGCCTCGACCACCGGCATGACCCGATCCAGTTCCTGCTGCACGGGCACGGCGGCCGCGCCGGGACGTGTCGATTCGCCGCCCACGTCGATGATCGAGGCCCCCTCGCCGAGCATCTTCTCGGCCCGCTGACGGGCATCATCCAGGGCCACATGATGCCCCCCATCCGAGAAGGAGTCCGGCGTCACATTGAGCACCCCCATGACATGGGGAAAGGAGAGATCCAGGCGGTGGCGACCGCATTGCAGGGTGGAGGCAGGTCTGGTGTACATCATCTTCCCGGAAAAGCAGCGAACGACCGAGCCCGGCATCATGCTGGCCGGGCGCTACACAAAAGGCGCCCCGCAGGGCGCCTGACGATCCTGGTGACTGGGCAGCGGATCAGGTACCGGCAGGACCACCCAGGGGATCGGAGGGGCGACGCCGCGGCGTCTCCTCGTCCGAGTCACCATCATCGGAGGACGAATCCGAGGCCTGGTTCTCGTCGCCGGCATCGGTCACCGGCGAACCGCCACCGGAGCCCCCATCTTCCCAGTCCTGCGGCGGCTTCGGGTCACGGCCTTCCATGATGTCCTTGAGCTGGCTGTGATCGATGGTCTCGTACTTGACCAGCGCCTCGGCCATGGCATCCAGCTTGTCGCGGTTATCCTCGAGGATCTGACGCGCCTGCTGGTAGCACTCGTCGATGATGCGGCGCACTTCCTTGTCGAGACGCGTGGTGGTCTCGCCGGACTTCAGCATGCCGCCCTGACTGCCACCACCGAGGAACTGGTGCGACTCGTCCTCGTCGTACATGATCGGCCCCATCTCGTCGGACAGACCCCACTTGGCGACCATGTTGTGGGCCAGCTCGGTGGCCCGCTTGATGTCGTTCGAGGCCCCCGTGGTCACGCCATTGGGTCCGAGCGTCATTTCCTCGGCGATACGACCACCGAACAGCGAGCAGATCTGACTGATGATCTGCTGACGCGACATGCTGTAGCGATCCTCGTCCGGCAGGAACATGGTCACGCCCAGTGCGCGGCCACGCGGAATGATGGTCACCTTGTAGACCGGATCATGCTCTGGCATCACCAGGCCGATAATAGCGTGGCCGGACTCGTGATAGGCCGTGTTGAGCTTGTCCTTTTCGGTCATGACCATGGAGCGGCGCTCGGCGCCCATCAGGATCTTGTCCTTGGCCATTTCCAGCTCATCCATGCCCACCAGGCGCTTGTTGCCACGCGCGGCGAACAGCGCCGCCTCGTTGACCAGGTTGGCCAGGTCGGCCCCAGAGAAGCCCGGGGTACCACGGGCGATGAAGGTCGGCTTGACGTCATCTCCCAGCGGCACCTTGCGCAGGTGCACGTTGAGAATATGCTCGCGGCCGCGGATGTCCGGCAGCGGCACGGTCACCTGGCGGTCGAAACGGCCGGGGCGCAGCAGCGCCGGATCCAGCACGTCGGGACGGTTGGTTGCGGCAATGACGATGATGCCTTCATTGGCCTCGAAGCCGTCCATCTCGACCAGCAACTGGTTGAGCGTCTGCTCACGCTCGTCATTGCCGCCGCCCATGCCGGCACCGCGCGAGCGGCCCACGGCGTCGATCTCATCGATGAAGATGATGCACGGCGACTGCTTCTTGGCCTGCTCGAACATGTCGCGCACGCGGGAAGCACCGACGCCGACGAACATTTCCACGAAGTCGGAACCGGAAATCGAGAAGAAGGGCACACTGGCCTCGCCGGCAATCGACTTGGCCAGCAGGGTCTTGCCGGTACCCGGCGGCCCCACCATCAGCACGCCGCGCGGAATCGTGCCGCCCAGGCGCTGAAACTTGGTCGGATCGCGCAGGAAGTCGACCAGCTCCTCGACTTCTTCCTTGGCCTCGTCACAGCCGGCGACGTCGGAAAACGTGGTCTTGATCTGATCCTGGGACAGCAGCTTGGCCTTGGACTTGCCGAAACTCATCGGCCCGCCCTTGCCGGTACCACCGCCCTGCATCTGGCGCATGAAGAAGATGAATATCGCCAGAATCAGCAGGATCGGGAAGCTGGCGATCAGCAGGCGAGTCCACAGGCTCTGCTCTTCGGGCTTCTTGCCGACCACGGTGACGTCATGGGCCAGCAGATCATCCATCAGCTTGGGGTCTTGCGCCGCCGGGCGAATGGTCTGGAATTCCGAACCATCGCTGCGCTGGCCGGAGATCGTGTAACCATCGATGGTCACGCTCTCGATCTGCTCGTTTTGCACCTGCTCGATGAACTGAGAGTAGTTCATCATCTGCGGTGAGTCTTCGACACTGAAATTGTTGAACACCGTCAGCAACACCGCTGCGATGACCAACCACAAAATCAGGTTCTTCGCCATATCGTTCAAGGGACTACCCTCATTGCAAGAATCCGTCGGCCGAATACGCCTAGTGCTTCGACACTACATTCGGGACACATGTTCAACCAGGACGTGGCCGCGCGTCCATCACATGATGACCCACTGTGGCATATTTGCCACACATTGTCCGGCCATTGAACCGTTAGTACCAGCCTATCGACGAGGCTGTCTTGTCACGGGTCCGGGCCCGACAGGTCGCCAGGCTCAGCCGCGAAATCCTTCCGCCAGCAGGTACACCTCGCGCGAACGGGCTCGCGAGGCTTCCGGCTTGCGCGTCACCACCCGCTTGAAGTCGCCGCGCAGCTCCTTCAGGAAGGCATCGAAGCCTTCCCCCTGAAACACCTTGGCGAGGAAGCTGCCGCCCGGCGACAGTGTCTGGCGGGCCAAGTCCAGGGCCAGCTCGACCAGGTACATGGCCTGCGGCTGATCGATCGCCGCCATACCACTCATGTTGGGGGCCATGTCCGACATCACAAGGTCAACCGGTCGCTTTTCGAGGCGCGCCAGTATTTCGTCGAGCACGCTCTCTTCGGTGAAGTCGCCCTGCACGAAATCGACACCGGGCAGGGCATCGATGTCGAGAATGTCGGAGGCGATCACGCGGCCCTTGTCGCCCACCTTCTCGGCCGCCACCTGGCTCCAGCCACCCGGCGCCGCCCCGAGATCGATGATCGTCATGCCGGGACGCAGCAGCTTGTCCTTGTCGTTGATCGCCAGCAGCTTGTAGCTGGCACGACTGCGATAACCGTCCTGCCAGCTCTGCTGCACATAGGGATCATCGAAATGCTCTTTCATCCAGCCGGAACGCGCTTTTGACGAACCGCCCGACGAGCCGCGCTTCCCGGCTCCCTTGGCACGCGAGGCTTTATCCCCGGCGCGCGAATCATGCGAAGATGCCACGGCATCACCTGTAAAATGATCTGGATGACGGGCGGTCGAGCGAAGTCCGGGATGACCTGAAGGCAAGTGCGCTCCCGGCCGCTCGGCACAATAACCCGAGAATGCGGTTTCGCCACGACGCGATACGCCGTAACATGGGCGCGCAGCGCGCCAACCGGGAAGAATCAAGATACCATGAGCTTGTCACAGGCACAAAAGAAAGCATTTCGCAGCATCGGCCACCACCTCGACCCCGTGGTCATGGTGTCGGAGAACGGCATTTCAGAAGGCGTGATCGCCGAACTGGACCGCGCGCTCACCGACCATGAACTGATCAAGGTCAAGCTGGCACTGCCCGAACGCGAGGACCGCACCGCGATGATCGAGGAACTGCTCGACGCCAGCGGCGCGGAACTGATCCAGAAGATCGGCAAGGTCGCCCTCCTCTACCGCCACAACCCGAAGGTCAACCCGAAGCTGTCCAACATCAAACGCTTCGAGAATCATCACGGGCGACGCTGACGCGCCGCAGAGAGGGAAGAAGGAAGAGACAAGAGGGAAGAAAACCCTCTACCCAACGACAAGGCCGCCCGTCCGGGCGGCCTTTCTTACTTCTTCACTCTTCCGACTTATCTTACAGATGCTCCACACTGGAGATCTCGTACTCGACGTCGCCGCCGGGGGTGCGCACCAGCACCGTCTCGCCTTCTTCCTTGCCGATCAGGGCGCGGGCGATCGGCGAGGTCACGGAGATCAGCCCCGATTTGATATCGGCCTCGTCCTCGCCGACGATGCGATAGGTCACTTCCTCGTCATCCTCGAGGTTGATCAACTCCACCGTCACCCCGAAGATCACCTTGCCCGTCCTGGGCAGCTTGGTGACGTCGATGACCTGAGCGTTCGAGAGCTTGCCCTCGATTTCCTGAATACGCCCCTCGATGAAGCCCTGCTGCTCACGCGCCGCATGATACTCGGCGTTCTCCTTGAGATCGCCGTGCTCACGCGCCTCGGCGATCGCGGCAATGACATTGGGTCGTGCTTCGCCCTTGAGGTGTTCGAGTTCTTCGCGCAGACGCTGTTCACCGACGGAGGTCATCGGGACCTTGTTCATTGACTGACTCCTGCATGCAGTTCCTGTAACCGCCGTACCGTGATGGCATTTCCATATTCGAGCGCCAGACAAACGGCATTCGCCCCTGCCAGGGTGGTGGCATAGGGGACCTTCCGAGCAAGGGCGGTACGGCGGATCACCGAGGAATCATTGATGGCCTGGCGGCCCTCGGTGGTATTGACGATATAGGCGATCTCGTCGTTCTTGAGCAGATCGACGATATGCGGCCGGCCTTCATACACCTTGTTCACGACCTCGACGGGCAGGTCGGCCGCTTCCAGAGCCGATGCCGTGCCGCGTGTCGCGCATAGGGTAAAGCCCAACTTTAGCAGAGAACGGGCCACTTCGATAACACCCGATTTATCCGGCTCGCGCACCGACAGGAAGGCCTTGCGCTCGCCATCCAGGGCCGGAATGGCCTCGCCGGCGCCCAGCTGGGCCTTGTAGAAGGCCTCGGCAAAGGTGTCCCCGCTGCCCATGACCTCGCCGGTGGACTTCATCTCCGGCGACAGGATGGGGTCGACCCCCGGGAACTTGTTGAACGGGAAGACGGCTTCCTTGACGCTGTAGAAGTGCGGCACCACTTCCTCGGCGAAGCCCTGGTCGGCCAGCGAGGTGCCGGCCATGCAGCGCGCCGCCACCTGCGCCAGCGAAGTGCCGATACACTTCGATACGAAGGGCACGGTACGCGAAGCCCGCGGATTGACCTCGATGACATAGATCTCGCCATTCTGCCAGGCCAGCTGCACGTTCATCAGGCCCTTGACGCCAAGCTCCACCGCCATGCGCTTGACCTGGTCACGCATCTCGTCCTGCACCGCGGCCGGCAGCGAGTACGGCGGCAGGGCACAGGCCGAGTCACCGGAGTGCACGCCGGCCTGCTCGATGTGCTGCATGATGCCGCCGATCACCACCTGCTGGCCGTCGGAGACCGCATCGATATCGACCTCGATGGCCGCATTCAGGAAGTGGTCGAGCAGCACCGGCGAGTCATTGGAAACCTTGACCGCGTGGATCATGTAGTTCTCGAGCTCGGACGCATCATAGACGATCTCCATGGCCCGACCGCCCAGCACATAGGACGGCCGCACCACCAGCGGGTAGCCGATGGCCTCGGCCTTGGAGAAGGCCTCCTCGAAGCTGCGCGCGGTGGCATTGGGCGGCTGCTTGAGCCCCAGCTTGTCGATCATCTCCTGGAAACGTTCACGGTCCTCCGCGCGGTCGATGGCATCCGGCGTGGTACCGATGATCGGCACCCCGGCGGCCTCGAGCTCACGGGCCAGCTTGAGCGGGGTCTGACCGCCGAACTGCACGATCACGCCCGCCGGCTTCTCCTTGTCGGCGATCTCGAGCACGTCCTCGAGGGTCACCGGATCGAAGTAGAGACGGTCCGAGGTGTCATAGTCGGTGGAGACGGTCTCCGGGTTGCAGTTGACCATGATGGTTTCATAGCCGTCGTCGCGCATGGCGAGCACCGCGTGCACACAGCAATAGTCGAACTCGATGCCCTGGCCGATACGATTGGGCCCGCCACCCAGCACCATGATCTTCGGGCGCTCGGAGACCTCGGCCTCGCACTCTTCCTCGTAGCTGGAATACATGTAGGCGGTATCGGTGGCGAACTCGGCGGCACAGGTATCCACACGCTTGTAGACGGGACGGATGTCGAACGCCTGACGCGCCTTGCGGAAATCCTTCTCGGCCACCCCCAGCAGCTTCGACAGGCGCGCATCCGAGAAACCCTTGCGCTTGAGTGCGAAGAGCTCGTCAGACGTCAGCTCGGAGAGCGAGCGCCGCGCCAGCTCGGCCTCGGCACGCACCAGGTCCTCGAGCTGCACCAGGAACCAGCGGTCGATATTGGTCAGGCGGAATACTTCCTCGATGCCCAGCCCGGCGCGCATGGCGTCGGCCACATAGAAGACGCGCTCGGCACCCGCCACCTGCAGCTCGCCCTTGATGTGCGCCATGGCATCATCCGTGAAGCGCGTGACCTTCGGGTCGAGGCCGTCATTGCCGGTCTCCAGGCCGCGCAGCGCTTTCTGCAACGACTCTTGGAAGGTCCGGCCGATGGCCATGACCTCGCCCACCGACTTCATCTGGGTGGTCAGGCGGTCGTTGGCCTGGGGGAACTTCTCGAAGGTGAAGCGCGGTATCTTGGTGACCACATAGTCGATGGACGGCTCGAACGAGGCCGGGGTACGCCCGCCGGTGATGTCGTTCTGCAGCTCGTCCAGGGTATAGCCGACGGCCAGCTTGGCGGCGATCTTGGCGATGGGAAAGCCGGTGGCCTTGGAGGCCAGCGCCGAGGAGCGCGAGACGCGCGGGTTCATCTCGATGACCACCACGCGACCGGTCTGCGGGTCCACGCCGAACTGCACGTTGGAGCCGCCGGTCTCGACGCCGATCTCGCGCAACACCGCCAGCGAGGCGTCGCGCATGATCTGGTATTCCTTGTCGGTCAGCGTCTGCGCCGGCGCCACGGTGATGGAGTCGCCGGTATGCACGCCCATGGGATCGAAGTTCTCGATGGCACAGACGATGATGCAGTTGTCGTTCTTGTCACGAACGACCTCCATCTCGTATTCCTTCCAGCCCAGCAGCGACTCATCGATCAACAGCTCATGGTTGTTGGAGAGCTCGAAGCCACGGGTGCAGATTTCCTTGAACTCTTCCTTGTTGTAGGCCACGCCGCCGCCGGAGCCGCCCATGGTGTAGGAAGGCCGGATGATCACCGGGAAGCCCAGCTCGCCCTGGATCTCCCAGGCCTCGTCCATGCTGTGGGCGACCTTGGCCTTGGGGCATTCCAGGTCGATGCGCCTCATGGCCTGGTCGAAGAGGTCGCGATCCTCGGCCATGTTGATGGCGTCGGCGTTGGCGCCGATCATCTCGACGCCGTGTTTGGCGAGGACGCCGTGCTTGTCGAGGTCCAGGGCACAGTTGAGGGCCGTCTGGCCGCCCATGGTGGGCAGGATGGCATCGGGTTTTTCAGCCTCGATGATTTTCTCGACGGCCTGCCAGGTGATCGGCTCGATGTAGGTGGCATCGGCCATCACCGGGTCGGTCATGATGGTCGCCGGGTTGGAGTTGACCAGGATGACCCGGAAGCCCTCCTCGCTCAACGCCTTGCAGGCCTGGGCGCCGGAGTAGTCGAATTCGCACGCCTGACCGATGACGATCGGGCCGGCGCCAATGATCAGGATGCTCTGGATGTCGGTACGTTTTGGCATGACGGTTCCCGCGTCTAATTCAGTGTAAAAACAGACTCGATGATGGCTTGGAGAGAACTTTTCCGGCGCCAAGCCCCGGAGTGCCGGACCATCGCGAGGGCGCTGTAAACCCTTCCCTGAGCGCTACTTTTGCCATTCATGGACAAAAGACACTCGCTTCGGCTTGTCCCCGGCGCTCATCACGCCGCAAGTTTGCACAGGAGTCCTTAGCGGCGCTCCTTCATCATTGAGACAAAGCGGTCGAACAACGGCGACACATCCCGGGGGCCGGGGCTAGCTTCGGGGTGGCCCTGAAAGCTGAACGCCGGTCGGTCGGTGCGCTCGATGCCCTGCAGGGTGCCATCGAACAGCGAGCGATGCGTCGCGCGCAGGGTGGCCGGCAGCGTGGCTTCATCGGCGGCAAAGCCGTGGTTCTGGCTGGTGATCATCACCTGGCCGCTGTCCAGATCCTGCACCGGATGGTTGGCGCCGTGGTGGCCGTGCCCCATCTTGACCGTGCGCGCGCCGCTGGCCAGCGCCAGCAACTGATGGCCCAGGCAGATGCCGAACACCGGGATGTCGGTCTCGAGGAACTCCTGGATGGCGCGAATGGCGTAGTCGCAGGGCTCGGGGTCGCCCGGGCCATTGGACAGGAAGATGCCGTCCGGCTGCATGCCCAGCACCTCGCGCGCCGATGTCTCGGCCGGCACCACGGTCAGGCGGCAGCCGCGCGAGGCCAGCATGCGCAGGATGTTGTGCTTGGCGCCGAAGTCATAGGCCACCACATGATAGGGGCGCTCGTCCCGAGCGGTATCGGCATAGCCCTTGCCCAGCGCCCACTCGCCCTGGGACCAGTCGTGGGCCGCGCTGCACGATACCACCCTGGCCAGGTCCATGCCCTTGAGGCCGGGAAAGGCTCGGGCCGCTTCCAGGGCGCGCGCCGTGGCATCCTCGCCCGCGGCCGTCTCCCCGGCGAAGATGGCGCCGTTCAGCGCGCCCTTGTCGCGCAGCAGGCGGGTCAGGCGACGCGTGTCGATATCGGCGATTCCCAGGACGTTGTTGTCGGCGAGGTACTCGGACAGGGTCTGTTCGCAGCGGAAGCTGCTGGCCAGCAGCGGCAGGTCGCGAATCACCAGCCCGGCGGCGGCAATGCTGGCGGACTCCACGTCCTCGTGATTGACGCCGGTATTGCCGATGTGTGGATAGGTCAGGGTCACGATCTGACGGCTGTAGGACGGGTCGGTGAGGATCTCCTGGTAGCCCGTCATGGCCGTATTGAACACCACCTCACCGCTGGTTTGCCCATCGGCGCCAATGGCGGTGCCGTAAAACACACTGCCATCTTCCAAGGCCAGTATCGCGGGTTTGTTCAATGCAACGTCCTCCCAGGTGTAAAGAGACAGCTCGTCAAGAAATACGCTTCGAACGGCGCTGGCCGCATGGCGCTCGCTGTGCCGTCAGGGGCCGGCCGGCGGCACGACAGACCCACCATCGGCCCGTAAAAAAGCGGGACGAAACCCGACATGGAAGACCGGTTTCATCCCGCTTGTTGTCATTCGCTCGGAATGCTGGGCCGACGCAACAAGCGTTCGCGCGGCATGAGCCGGCTGCCCGGCCAAAATTTGGGAGATTTTAAAGCATCCGCGGCCGTTCGACCACCCTTCAGTCGAGCCCGAGCACGTCCTGCATGTCATAACGGCCGGCCGACTGGCCGGCCACCCAACGCGCCGCGCGCACCGCGCCCTTGGCGAAGGTCATGCGGCTGGACGCCTTGTGGGTGATCTCGACGCGCTCGCCCTCGGTGGCAAACATCACGGTGTGCTCACCGACGATGTCGCCGGCGCGCAGCGTGGCAAAGCCGATCTCCTTGTCGGTGCGCGGCCCGCACTGACCGACACGCTCGAACACCCCGTATTCCTTGAGCGGGCGCTCCAGGACATCGGCCATCACCTCACCCATCTTCAGGGCCGTACCGGAAGGCGCATCGACCTTGTGACGGTGGTGAGACTCGATGACCTCGATGTCATACCCCTCGTCCCCCAGCGCCCTGGCGGCAGTCTGCAGCAGCTGCAGCGTCAGATTGACGCCGACGCTCATGTTGGGCGCGAAGACCATGGGGACCCGCTCACGGTAGCCGTCCAGCTCGGCCAGCTCGGCCTCGGAGAGCCCGGTGGTGCCGATCACCATGCGCTTGCCGTGCGTGGCGCAGAACGCCAGGTTGTCGAGCGTGACCCGCGGCGCGGTGAAATCGATCAGCACGTCGATGTCATCGGCGATGCGCGCCGGGTCATCGACGGCGGCCACCCCCAGCCTGCCCTGGCCGGCGAGTTCACCGAGGTCGACCCCCACCAGCGAACTCCCCGGCTCGACGATGCCGCCGGCCAGGCTGGCCTCGGTATCCTGCTGCACGGCGTTGACCAGGGTGCGGCCCATGCGGCCGGCGACACCGACGATGGCAATACGAGTCATGGAAACTCCTGAAGTTGGCGATCGAAAGATGGTCGGAGTATAACAACGCCACCCCCGGGCGTCTCGACGGATGCCGGCGGCGCCGAGGCGTCACCCGATCGATACGCCAGTGTGGCAGACTGACGCCAACGTCACCCGAACAAGCCGAGATACCGCCATGCCCAGCCCCCGAATACCGCGCCCGAGCCTTCGCCTGCTGATGGTCGCCAGCCTGCTGACGGCCCTGGTCACCCCGCTGGCCGGCTGCGCCGATCGCGTGCGCGCCATCCCGCTGGCCGGCGACGAGGTCCTGGCGCGCGCCCCTGTCGAGCTCTGCGGCAGCCTGGCACTACCCGACCAGTGGCTTGAGGGCACCCCGGTCAACGGGCTCTCCGACCTGGCTCTGGAAGCGGATACCGGCCTCCTCTACCTGCTCTCGGATCGCGGGCGCCTGCATCGCGCACGTCCCCTCTTCGACAACGGACAGCTGAGCGGACTGACGCCCATCGACAGTCAGCGGCTGCGCGACGCCCGGGGCCAACCGCTCGCCGGCGCGGACGCCGATGCCGAGTCGCTGACCCTGCTGCATGCTGACAATGCCACGCCGGGTGACACTGAGTTCTGGGTCAGCTTCGAGCGCGACCACCGCCTGCAACGCTTCGCCCCGGACGGCACTCCCCTGGCGGCGCCCATTCGCCCACCGCAGACCAGCACGGCGCGCCGCAACCAGGGCATGGAGGCCATGACCCGGCACCCGACCCACGGACTCATCCTGGGCCTGGAAGCAGCGCCGGCCGGCGTCCCGGACAAGCAGACCCGGCTGTTCAGCCTGGACGGCAAGGAGTGGCATTACCCCCTGGCGGCGGCCAGCGGCAGCGCCCTGACCGAGCTCACGACCGATGGCGACGAGCTGCTGGCACTCGAGCGCGCTTTTGCTCCGCCCGCCCCGCTGGTCATCAGCCTGCGACGCGTCCGACTCGGCGAGCCACCGCGACTGAATGTCGAAACCCTGGCCAGCTTTTCCAGTGCCGACGGCTGGTGGCTGGACAACATGGAAGGCATGACACGGCTCGACGACGGCCGCGTGCTGATCCTCAGCGATGACAACGCCAGGGCGCTGCAGCGTAGCCTGCTGGTCTGCCTACGCCCGCGTTGAGCCGCCGCCGGCGTCATGGCGCAATAACAGCGCAATAGCCGCCAGTACCATCAGACTGCCCGGCAGCCAGATCCAGCCCAGGCTCTGCGGCACCCGCAGGAACAACACCAGCATGGAAACGAAGGGCACCAGGTAGCCATAGGCGGTGATAGCACCCGGCGTCAGCACCTGGGTGGCACGCTGCATCAGCCAGAAGGTCAGGGCGCTGGAGCACAGCCCCAGATAGACCAGCAGCAGGCCATCGCTCCAGCGCATCGACCCCAGCCGGACCGCAGGTTCCACCAGCAGCCCCAGCAGGCCGATCAGCGCGCCGCCCAGCGCCAGACTCCAGAAGGTACGCACCGCGGCCGACGCCGACAGCAGTCCGGTATTGAGCCCCCATTTGGAAATCACCGGGTACAGCGCCGAGCAGACACAGCCGGCGAAGAAGACCGCTTCGCCTCGGCCCAGCTGCATCGCGCCACCCCGCACCCGTGCCTCGGCCAGTGCCAGCGCCAGGGCACCCGCCGCTCCCAGGGCCAGGATCGCCGGCAGCCGCCAGGCCGGCTGCTCCACGCGCAGCAGCCGACCGAGGCCATAGGCCAGCAAGGGCACACTGACATACAGGGTCGCCATGGACAGCGCCGTGGCATGATGCGCCGCCCAGAACATGGCGCCGAAGAACCCCGCCAGACACAGACCCATCAGGGCATAGAGCGGCCACGCTGCAGGCGCGGGCCTGAAACCATCGGCCCAATACGCCAGCGGCCACAGGCCGCCACAGGCAATGGCGAAACGTAGCGCCGTCAGCAGCATCGGCGGCAGCTCACTCAGCAGGCCCACGGCGGGAAACGACAGCCCCACCAGTGCCGCCCAGAGCCACATCCCCAGGTGCGCGGCACGCGATGTCACGGATCAGTTTTCCCAGATGATATCCAGGGATTCCTTGCCCGCCATGCGCTCCAGGTGATTGGCCACGACACCTTCCAGCTGGTCCAGCCCTTCCTCGTCGAGTGCTTCCACCGCCACATGCAGCTTGTCTTCCTCGGCCTGCAGCAGGCAACTGCCATTCTCGAACTGGATTCGGCCCTGTGCCTCCGATTGCTCGACCTCCAGCTTGTGCGCCCAGTGCTTGCACAGCCGGTTGATCAATTGGTCACCGGATTCGGTGAGTACTACCGCTCGCGATATCGGCATGACGACGCTTCCATCATTTTCAGAGAATTGAAGACCACAGATTATGACGGCACATCATCGAGCGCCACCCTACCTTGGCCGACCCGCACGACCGAAGCGATCATCGCCCGACGAAGCCTCGACAACCCGACGGCATCCCGGCAAAATATTATCATTTGTAAACCCGAATCATACGCAACAAGGGAATCACGACTTGAATCGCCAAGCCGAGTGAGGCGCACGCAGCACAGCCAGCGCAACAGCGAGTCAGGCGAGCCTGTGAGCAGCGTGCCACGCAGTGATTGGCATGCACAGGCACTCAAGCAGCGTTTCCCGGAGTCAGCCCTCTTTCAACCCGCGAGCCCCGCCCCATGACAGCACCTCTACTCAAGACCCTCGGCAGCCTCGGCCTGCTGATGAGCGCCAGCCTGGCCCAGGCCGACGAGATCACCGTCACCGATGTCGCCGGCCGCGACGTCAGCGTGGAGGCGCCCGTGGACCGCGTGATCCTCGGCGAAGGCCGTCAGATCTACCTGCTCGGCGCCCTGCAGCCGCAGGATCCGTTCGAACACGTGGTGGGCTGGCGCAACGACTTTTCCCAGGCCGACCCGGACAATTACGCCAGCTATGCCGACAAGTTTCCGGAGTTAAAGGACATCCCCACCTTCGGCGGCTTCAAGGATGGCACCTTCGATGTCGAGCAGGCGGCCTCGCTGCAGCCGGACGTGGTGCTGATGAACCTCGAGGCCAGGACGGCCACCGAGGACGCCGGCTATGACGACAAGCTGGCCGAGCTGGGCATCCCCATCGTCTACGTCGATTTCCGCGCCGATCCCATCGCGCATACCACCCCCTCGATGCGCCTGATGGGCAAACTGCTCGGCGAGCAAAAGACCGCCGAGGCCTTCATCGACTTCGCCGAACAGCAGATGGCGCGCGTCACCGACACCATCGAAGCCGCTGACCCCGAGAGGCCGCGGGTCTTCATCGACCGCGCCGGTGGCTACTCGGAAGACTGCTGCATGAGCTTCGGCCCGGGCAATTTCGGCGAATACGTCGAGCTCGCCGGCGGCACCAATATTGCCGACGGCATCATCCCCAACACCTTCGGCACCTTGAACCCGGAGCAGATCATCGCCGCCGACCCGCAGCATGTCGTGGTCACCGGCGGCAACTGGGACGCCTATGTGCCCGGCGGCGACTGGGTGGGCGTCGGCCCGGGCGCCGACATGGACAAGGCCCGGGCCAAACTCGAGGGCCTGACCGAGCGCACCGCCATGACCGGTATCGAGGCCGTCGAAAACGACAACTTTCATGCCATCTGGCACCAGTTCTACAACAGTCCCTACTACTTCGTGGCGGTACAGAAGATGGCCAAGTGGTTCCACCCTGACCTCTTCACCGACCTCGACCCCGAAGCCACCATGCAGACACTGCACGAGCGCTTCCTGCCAGTCGACTATGAGCCGGGCTACTGGCTCTCGCTGAAGGATCGCTGAGATGCCGGCCAGCGCCAGTGACAGTATCGAGCAGCAGGGTGCTCGCCCCGTCTCCGCAGGCCGCGACCATTACCGCCGCCTGGTGCTGCGCCGCCAGCTGATTCTGGCCGGCCTGGCACTCGCCCTGCTCTGCACCCTGTGCGTCGACCTGGCCATGGGGCCGGCACGCTTCAGCCTGGCGGAGGTGGTCGCCGCACTGTTTGACCCGGATGCTGCCAGCCAGCAGGTGCGCGTCATCCTCTGGGAAATCCGCATGCCGGTGGCGCTGATGGCCCTGGTGGTCGGCGCCAGCCTGTCGGTGGCCGGCGCCCAGATGCAGACCATCCTCAGCAACCCGCTGGCCAGCCCCTTCACGCTGGGGATTTCGGCGGGTGCCAGCTTCGGCGCCGCCCTCGCCCTGGCCTTCGGCGTGGCGATCATTCCCACCGCCATCGACTACGTCATCCCGATCAATGCCTTCGTGATGGCCATGCTCACCGCCTTCGCCATCCATGCGCTGAGCCTCAAACGCGGCGTGACCATCGAGACCATCGTGCTGCTCGGCATCGCCATGGTCTTCATCTTCAACTCGCTGATGGCACTGATTCAGTTCTTCGCCAGCCAGCAGGCCGTGTCCGCCGTGGTGTTCTGGACCATGGGCAGCCTGACCAAGGCCACCTGGCCCAAGTTGTGGATCGCGTTGGCAGTGCTGGCCGTGGTCATGCCACTGCTGGCCCGCCATGGCTGGGCGCTGACCGCCATGCGCCTGGGCGACGCCAAGGCCGAAAGCCTGGGCGTGAAGCCCCGCGGCCTGCGCCTGGAGGTGCTGATACTGGTCTCGTTGCTGGCCGCCATTGCCGTGGCCTTCGTCGGCACCATCGGCTTCATCGGCCTGGTCGGACCACATATCGCCCGCCTGCTGCTGGGCGAGGATCAGCGCTTCTTCCTACCGGGAGCCGCCCTGTGCGGCGCCCTGATCCTCTCAGTCGGCTCGGTGCTGTCGAAGGTCATCATTCCGGGCACCATCATCCCGATCGGCATCATCACCTCGCTGGTCGGCATCCCCTTCTTCCTGTTCCTCGTTCTCAACCACAAGAAGGCCTCATGGTAACGCTCACCCTCGACCGGCTGACGGCGAGCTATGGTCGTCGGCCCATCCTCGCCGAGATCACCACGCCACCCCTCGAGGGCGGACAGGTGGTCGCCGTGCTCGGCCCCAATGCCGCCGGGAAGTCGACCCTGTTCCGACGCCTCTTCGGCCTGCTCACCGGCGGCGGCCAGGTGCATCTCGAAGGCGTCAGCCGCCAGCAGCCCATCGCCTACATGCCTCAGGAAACCGCCGTCAGCGCCGCCCTCACGGTGTATGAGGCCGTTTTGCTGTCCCGCATGCAGGGACGGCACCTGAAGGTGGATGACGATGACCTCGCCGCCGTGGATCAGGCCCTGGGCGAGCTGGGCATCGCCGCGCTCGGCGAGCGGGATATCGGCGACCTGAGTGGCGGCCAGCGGCAGATGGTCAGCGCCGCCCAGGCCCTGGTACAGAACCCGGACATCCTGCTGCTCGACGAGCCGACCTCGGCGCTGGACCTGCACCGGCAGATCCAGCTACTGACGATCCTACGCCGCCTGGCCAGGGAACGCGGCATACTGGTGATCGCGGCGCTTCACGATATCGGTCATGCCCTGCGCTTCAGCGATCACGCCATGGTGCTGCAGGACGGCACCTTGATCAGCTGTGGCCCGACCACCGAAGTCGTCACGCCCGAGCTGCTGCACCGGGTCTACCAGGTGAATGCCCGAATCGAGCCCTGCTCGAAGGGACAGCCCCAGCTCATCGTCGAAGAAGCCGTCTGACACGGTGGCCTTCGAGGGCCGCCAGGGCGGCCCCGCCCAGCACCAGTGGCAGCGCGACAAGAAAACCACTGGACAGCGGCAGGCCGAAGATCAGCAGGTCGGCCAGCACCGGCCAGACCAGCGCCACATACTCGAAGGGTGCCAACCGCGAGACCTCGGTGAAGCGCAGGGCCAGTGTCATGCAGATGTGCGCCGCGCCGCCGAACAACCCGGCCAGGATCAGCAACGCCAGGGTCGTCCCGGACACCGCCACCCAGCCCAGCGGCAGGGTGGCCAGGCCAGCCAGGGTGGTGACCAGCACGAAGTAGAAGGCAATCGAGGCCGCCGACTCGGTACGCGAGATGCGCCTGACCGTGACCAGGGCCCCGGCCGTCAGCAAGGCGGCGAGTATGCCCAGCCCATAGCCGAGCACCCGCCCCGCCGGCTGCCCCGCACCCAGATCCGGGACGACCAGTGCCGCGACGCCGCACAGCACCAGGGCAAAAGCCAGGGCGCGATGCAGCGTGAAACGCTCGCTTAGCAACAGCACACCGCCGATGGCCGTGAAGACCGGCGCCAGTTGCGCCAACAGCGTCGCCTCGGCCACCGGCAAGCGCGCCACCGCCGCGAAGGACGCGAACATCGCCGCTGCCCCCAGCCCCGAGCGCAGCAGATGCCCCAGCGGCCGCCGCGTGACCAGGACCCGCGGGAACTCCCGTCGCCACAGCATGAACACCAGGATCGGCAACAGCGCGAAGGCCGAACGGAAGAAGATCGTCTGCCCCAGCGGCACCTGAGTGCTCACCAGCTTGACGCAGACCATCATGCCGGTGAACAGAATGCCCGACATCAGCCGCAGCAGGATGCCGGCCAGCGGCCGATCCACAACGTCATTCATGGGGTCTATCGTCTCCTGATCGGGCCCTGCCGGTCGTCAGCATTGTCGGGAGAGGCAGGCGAGCGTACACAATGAGGCCCCGCCTCCTCGGGGAGTGCGGGGCCTCTGGGTGAAGCGACGGACCGGCGCCCGTTACGGTTTCATGTCCTCGAAGAACTTCTTCACGCCGTCGAAGAAGTTGCTCTTCTTCGGCGAGTGATGGCTGTTGCTGCCGTCCAGGCTGTCCTGGAACTGGCGCAGCAGGTCCTTCTGTTCCTCGCTGAGCTTGACCGGCGTCTCGACCTCGACGCGGCACAGCAGGTCGCCGGCGGGGCCGCCGCGCACCGGCTTCACGCCCTTGCCCTTGAGGCGGAACATCTTGCCGGTCTGGGTCTCGGGCGGAATCTTCAGCTTGACCCGGCCATCCAGGGTCGGCACCTCGAGCTCGCCACCCAGGGTGGCATCGACGAAGTTGATCGGCACCTCGCACTGCAGATGACGGCCTTCGCGCTCGAAGATATGGTGCGGCTTGATGGCCACCTGGACGTAGAGATCACCGGGCGGGCCACCGTTCATGCCGGCTTCGCCTTCGGCATTGAGGCGAATGCGATCGCCGGTGTCCACGCCGGCCGGAATCTTCACCGACAGGGTGCGGGTCTCGCGCTCGCGGCCTTCACCGTTGCACTTGTGACACGGCACCTTGACGTGCTGACCGCTGCCATGACAGGTCGGGCAGGTCTGCTGCACGGCGAAGAAGCCCTGCTGCATGCGCACCTGACCCATGCCGTGACAGGTCGGGCAGGTCTCCTTGCTGGAGCCCGGCTCGGCACCGTCCCCGTCGCAGCGCTCGCACTCGATATGGCGCGGCACGCGAATATCCACGCTGGTACCGGCGACGGCATCCTCGAGGTCGACCTCGAGGTTGTAGCGCAGATCACTGCCACGCTGCGGGGCATTGGGATTGCGGCGCGCTCCGCCACCTCCGAAGATATCGCCGAAGACATCGCCGAAGATGTCACTGAAGCCGCCGGCCCCGGCACCGCCGAAGCCGCCACCGGCCTGGCCGTCGACGCCGTCATGACCGAACTGGTCATAGGCCGCGCGCTTCTCGCTGTCCGTCAGGACCTCATAGGCCTCGGAAACCTCGCGGAACTTCTCCGCCGCGGTATCATCGTCCGGATTACGGTCCGGATGGTATTTCTGTGCCAGGCGCCGGTAGGCCTTCTTGATCTCTTTCTGATCGGCCCCGCGCTCGATTCCCAGCACTTCGTAATAGTCACGCTTGGACATCTGTCTGTCCGCCTCCGTAGCGACGCTGCGCAAACACCAACGCGGGAGTCGAGCTCCCGCGCTGGTGTCAGCCGTGATTCAGGCGTCGTGGTTTACTGCTTTTTCTGGTCGTCGTTGACTTCCTCGTACTCGGCGTCGACCACGTCTTCTTCCTGCTTGCCTTCGGCCTGCTCACCGCTGTCGGCCTGCTGCTGAGCGGCGTCGTCACCCTGCTCGGCGTACATCTTCTGCGCCAGGTTGCCGGAGGCTTCGGTCAGCGTATCCAGCTTGGCCTGGATGTCGTCCTTGTCGTCGCCCTTGATGGCTTCCTCGAGTTCGCTGGCCGCATTCTCGATGGACTGCTTCTCTTCGTCGGTCGCCTTGTCGCCGGCTTCCTCGAGCGTCTTGCGGGCGGCGTGGACCATGCCGTCGGCCTGGTTGCGCAGCTGGACGAGTTCCTCGAACTTCTTGTCCTCTTCGGCATTGGCCTCGGCGTCCTGCACCATCTGCTCGACTTCTTCCTCGGACAGACCGCTGGAGGCCTTGATGACGATCGACTGTTCTTTGCCGGTCGCCTTGTCCTTGGCGGAGACGTTGAGAATGCCGTTGGCGTCCAGGTCGAAGGCGACCTCGATCTGCGGCACACCGCGCGGCGCCGGCGGAATGTCGGAGAGGTCGAAGCGACCCAGCGACTTGTTGCCACTGGACTGCTTGCGCTCGCCCTGCTGCACGTGAATGGTCACGGCCGTCTGATTGTCATCCGCGGTCGAGAAGGTCTGCGTCTTCTTGGTCGGGATAGTGGTGTTCTTTTCGATCAGCGGCGTCATCACGCCACCCAGGGTCTCGATACCCAGAGTCAGCGGGGTAACGTCGAGCAGCAGCACGTCCTTGACGTCGCCGCCGAGCACACCGCCCTGGATGGCAGCACCCACGGCCACGGCTTCGTCCGGGTTGACGTCCTTGCGGGCGTCCTTGCCGAAGAATTCGGTGACCTTGGACTGCACCAGCGGCATGCGCGTCTGACCACCGACCAAGATGACATCATCGATGTCGGAAGCGGACAGATCGGCATCCGCCAGCGCGGTCTTGCACGGCTTCAGCGAACGCGCCACCAGGTCCTCGACCAGCGACTCGAGCTTGGCCCGCGTGACCTTGACGTTGAGGTGCTTGGGCCCGGTGTTGTCGGCCGTGATGTACGGCAGATTGACCTCGGTCTGCTGGGCACTGGACAGCTCGATCTTGGCCTTCTCGGCGGCTTCCTTGAGGCGCTGCATGGCCAGGTTGTCGCCGGACAGGTCCATGCCGCTGTCATGCTTGAACTGATCGACCAGATAGTTGATCAACGCCAGGTCGAAGTCTTCACCACCCAGGAAGGTATCGCCATTGGTGGCCAGCACTTCGAACTGGGTCTCGCCGTCGACATCGGCCACTTCGATGATGGAGATATCGAAGGTACCGCCACCCAGGTCATAGACCGCGATGGTCTTGTCGCCGCGCGACTTGTCCATACCGTAGGCCAGTGCAGCGGCCGTCGGCTCGTTGATGATGCGCTTGACCTCGAGACCGGCGATACGACCCGCGTCCTTGGTGGCCTGACGCTGGCTGTCGTTGAAGTAGGCCGGCACGGTGATGACCGCTTCGGTGACCGTCTCGCCCAGGTAGTCCTCGGCGGTCTTCTTCATCTTCTGCAGCACTTCGGCACTGACCTGGGGCGGCGCCAGCTTGTTGCCCTTGACCTCGACCCAGGCATCGCCGTTGTCGGCTTCCGTGATGGTGTAAGGCACCATCTTGATGTCCTTCTGCACGACATCGTCTTCGAAACGACGGCCAATCAAGCGCTTGATGGCATACAGGGTGTTCTGCGGGTTGGTCACCGCCTGGCGCTTGGCCGCCTGACCGACGAGTGTCTCGCCGTCGTCGGTGTAGCCAATGATGGACGGGGTAGTACGAGCGCCTTCGGCGTTCTCGATCACCTTGGCCTGGTCGCCGTCGAGCACGGCAACGCAGGAATTGGTGGTCCCCAGGTCAATACCGATGATGCGTCCCATAGGAAATCCTCGAAATATCGCTGTTACAAATTCGTTCGTGTGAGGCGGTTACCGCCTTGATGCCATGTATCTGGGGGCCCTCAGCACCTTTTCAAGGGCCCGAAGCGCTTTTTCAGCGCAAAATCATTCGGCGGCCTGACTGACCACGACCATCGCCGGGCGTACCAGGCGACCGTTGAGCAGATAGCCCTTCTGGATCACTTCCATGACGCTGTTGGGATCCATTTCCGCGTTGGGCACCATGGTCACGGCCTCGTGGTACTGCGGATCGAAGGGTTCACCGGCCGGGTCGACCACCTCGACGCCAAACTTGTTGAGCACATCCAGCTGCAGCTTGAGGGTCATGGAAACCCCCTCGCGATGCACTTCGGTGGCATCCTCGCCCATGGCGTCCAGCGCCTTTTCCAGGCTGTCGACTACCGGCAGCAGTTCCTTGACGAACTTCTCGAGCGCAAACTTGCGTGCCTTCTCGGTCTCCTGCTCGGCACGACGGCGAATGTTCTGCGCCTCGGCCGCCTCGCGCATGGCCTTGTCGTTGGCCTCGGCCAGGCTCTTCTCGAGCTCCTCTACCTTGGCCGCCAGCATCTCGGCTTCGGGGTTGTCGCTGGACTCACCCTCGACCTTCTCCTGTTCAGCGTTCTCGATTGCATCCTCGATGGTATCCTCGAGCTCGCCGTCGACGATTTCCGGCTCCACCTGGGCGTCGGTTTCCGCCTGCTGGCGGGAAAGCTCATCGTCCTGAGGTGTCTGCGGATCTTTGGCCATGTGTGCCTCCTGAATGACAGCTGGCGGGCGGTGCCGCCTGAAGACATGTTGTCGGGTTGAAACGTCGTTGCCAGGTATATGGGGCTGACAGCGCAGAACTCAAGGCACCCCTGCCAACCGATTCGCGGTGCGCGTTGTTCGCCGACATGAACTACTGTATAAACACACAAGGCAATGGATGAATAACCAGTGAATTCCAGCGGCACCGGGGAGGCATCATGCTGACAGAGCTTGCCATCAGCGACTTCGCTATCGTCGACCAACTGTCACTCGAATGGGACAGCGGCATGACCGCCATTACCGGCGAGACAGGGGCCGGCAAGTCCATCCTGCTGGGGGCGCTCGGCCTGTGCCTCGGTGAACGGGCGGATACCGGCAGTGTGCGCCATGGCTGCGAACGCGCCGACCTCAGCGCGCGCTTCGATGTCTCGGCACTGCCCGGCGCCCGCGCCTGGCTCGAAGCCCGCGAACTGCCCAGTGAGGACTGCCTGCTGCGGCGCGTGGTGACCCGTTCGGGGCGCTCCAAGGCGTGGATCAACGGCCTGCCGGCCACGGTCAGCGACCTCAAGGCGCTGGGCAGCCACCTCATCGAGATTCACGGCCAGCATGCCCACCAGGGCCTGATGCGCGAAGACACCCACCTGCAACTGCTCGACGACTTCGCCGGTCACCATGCCGCCATCGAGGCACTGGCCGAGACCTATCGCGACTGGCGTGACGCCCAGCAACGACTCAAGCGCCTCTCGGAGGATGACGACGAGATTCGCGCCCGGCTGCAGCTGCTGCGTTACCAGGTCGAGGAGCTCGACCAGCTGAGCCTGGCCGAGGGCGAGCTGGACGAGCTGGAAACCGAGCAGGAAAACCTGGCCCATGCCGAGGAGCGCCTGCAGGAAGCCCAGTTCGCCGCCCAGTGCTGTGATGGCGACGAGGGCGGTGCCCTGCCGTTGCTGCATCAGGCGGTCAACCGACTCTCCGCCCTGCCCGGCAGCGAACGAGGCGCCCTGGCCGATGCCCTGAGCATGCTGGGCGACGCCTGCATCCAGGTGGAGGAAGCCGGCCGCGAACTCAACCACTTCGCCTCCAGCGTGGAGCTGGACCCGGAACGCCTGGCCCAGGTCGAACAACGCCTCAGCGAAGTGCACCGCATCGCCCGCAAGCACCAGGTGCCCCCGGAAGAGCTGGTCGCCCTGCACCAGCGCCTGTCCGACGAGCTGGCCGAACTCGACGGCGGCGACAACGACCTGGATAGCCTGAGCGCCGAGGTCGAGCGACTCAAGCAAACCTGGCGGGAACAGGCAGAAGCCGTCAGCAAGACCCGTCGGAAAGCGGCCAAGCGCTTCGGCAAGGAAGTGCAGGATCAGCTGGCGTTTCTGGCCATGGACAAGGCCAGCTTCGAAGTCGAGCTGACGCCACGTGACACCCCCTCCGCGGAAGGGCTGGAGCGGGCCCGGCTGTTGATCAGTGCCAACCCGGGCCAGCCCGCACGTCCGCTCACCAAGGTGGCCTCGGGCGGCGAGCTGTCACGCATCAGCCTGGCCATTCAGGTCGTGGCCGCGCAGCACTCGACCATTCCCAGCCTGGTCTTCGACGAGGTCGACGTCGGCGTTTCCGGCGCCACCGCGGAAGTCGTCGGCCAGCTGCTGCGGCGGCTGGGCAGCAACGGCCAGGTGATGACCGTCACCCACCTGCCACAGGTCGCCGCCCAGGCTCACCAGCACCTGCATATCGCCAAGCAGGCCGAAGACGACACCACGCTGACGCAGATGGCGGTACTCGATGAAGCCGGCCGCGTAGGCGAACTGGCCCGGATGCTGGGCGGCATGAAGCTCACCGACCAGACCCTGGCCCACGCCCGCGAGATGCTCGACGCCAGCCAGCGCGCGCACCACTGATCCGCCACGGCCTGCACTCAGGACCGACTCGACGGCGCTGCCACCAACACGCAGACGCTCCTCATCCCCGGGGATGAGGAGCGTCTCGAGATGACCTGGTGGTTGACGTCGCCGACGCGGCTGGCTGTGTCAGCCGTTCAGCTCTTCGCGTTCTTCGGACGCACGTAAAGCACCAGGGCATGGTCCACCAGCTCGTAGCCATGCTCTTCGGCAATTTCCTGCTGGCGGCGCTCGATGGTGTCATCGAAGAACTCGATGATCTCGCCACTGTCCAGGCACACCATATGATCGTGGTGCTCCTCCTGGGTCAGCTCGAAGACGGCATGCCCGCCATCGAAGTTGTGGCGCGTCACCAGCCCGGCTGTCTCGAACTGCGTCAGCACACGATAGACGGTGGCAAGGCCCACGTCTTCGCCCGCTTCCAGCAGTGTCTTGTAGACATCCTCGGCGCTCAGGTGGTGTTGTCCCGTGGCGTTCTCGAGAATATGTAGTATCTTGACGCGCGGCAGGGTCACTTTCAGACCGGCCTTGCGTAATTCATGGTTTTGGTCGGCCATGTTTGCTCTTCGCAGTATCAGGTAGGGTCGGGTATGATCGACCAAAACCACGATAGTGAAGAACAGGCGCAAATGCAAAAGCTGACCCGAACCGTCACCCTCACCGCCACCCTGACTGTCGCCCTGACATTGATCAGTGGCTGCAGCTACCTTGGCGTGTACAAAAGGGATCTCGCCCAGGGTAACCTGGTGACCTCCGACATGGCCGAGCAATTGCAGCCCGGCATGACACGCCAGCAGGTGCTCAACATCATGGGCAGCCCACTGCTCACGGCACCCTTTGATGCTGGCGAGTGGGACTACATCTACTACCTGGACAAGGCCTACAGCGGCACCGAGCAACGCCGTCTGACGCTGACCTTCCAGGGCAACCGCGTCGCCGATATCGAACGGTATGGCGATTTCTCCGAGCCGCCCGCGGTGGCCGACGAACGCGGCATCGGACCCACCGAGTCATCCGGTGAGCAAACCGGCAACCTGCTCAACGTGCGTCCCGAGGACAGCTGAGCCCGGCTCAGTCACGCTTGGCAGCGGCGCGGGCGATCCGTGCCGCCTTGGGGTCGAGCTGCAGGGGGCGATAGACCTCCACGCGATCGCCGTCCCGCATCGCATGCTGCTGCGGGTCTCGCAGGGGCTTGCCAAAGATGCCGAGCGGTGCCTCGTCGAAGGTGGCCGGTGCCACCTCCGGAAAGTGGTGGGGCAGGTCGGCCTGCTGCACCGCTTCACGGGCCGTCGTGCCCTCCGGCAGGCTTAGCTGGATAATGCGTTGCCGGCTGGGCAGTGCAAAGGCGACTTCGACCTGCATCATACTCGGGGCCTCAGCGTCCATAGAGCTCATCGGCACGGCGAGTGAAGGCATCGACCAGCTGGCCGGCCACCTGCTGGAACAGCTTGCCGAAGGCCATGCCCATCAAACGGTTGGCGAACTCGAATTCCATCTCCAGGCTGACCTTGCAGGTGTCCTCGCCCATCGGCGTGAACAGCCAGCGCCCTGTCAGGCGCTTGAAAGGGCCACTGACCAGCGACAGATCGATGCGCTCCGGCTCCTGAAGATCATTGCGCGTGGTGAAACTCTGTTCGATGCCGGCACGCCCCAGCGTCATTTCGCCAACCAGGTGTGCCTCATCATGCTCCAGCAGGCGGGCATCGCGACACCCCGGCAGAAACTCCGGGTAACGCTCGAAATCGTTGACCAGGTCGAACATTTGCTTGGGGGTGTGCCGCACCAGGGCGGACCGATTGACCGTTGGCATTGACCTCTCCGCTGACTTCAAAGGGCCCAAGGCGTATCATGAGCAGTGATTTCAAGCCTTGAATGGTATCATGCTTCCCCCCATATCGAAGGGGCAGGCCATTTTCGGCAAGACAGAATATGAGGTTCCATGGCCAACAAGAAAGGCAAGAGCAAGGGTCCAGGCGGTAACACCATCGCCCTGAACAAGAAGGCACGCTTCGAGTATCACATCAACGAAACCTTCGAGGCCGGTCTGTCGCTGGCAGGGTGGGAAGTGAAGAGTCTGCGTGCCGGGAAGGGACAGCTGACCGACACCTACATCCTGATCAAGAACGGCGAAGCCTGGCTGCTGGGCAGCAACATCACGCCGCTCAACACCGCCAGCACGCACGACGTGACCGACCCATCGCGCACGCGCAAGCTGTTGTTGCACCGCAAGGAGATCGCCCGCATCTTCTCGCGCACCCAGGACAAGGGGCATACCTGCGTCCCGCTCAAGCTGTACTGGAAAGGCAGCAAGGTGAAGTGCGAACTGGCCCTGGTGACAGGCAAGAAGATTCACGACAAGCGGGAGACCGAGAAGGACCGCGACTGGCAGCGGCAGAAGGGCCGGATCATGCGCGAGCAGAACAAGACATAACCCTGTCGCACTGACAGCGATGCTGTTAGAATGGGGACGCAACGGGGGCGACATGGCTTCGACGCCGGCGACAACCCCTGAGGTGCATGCCGAGAGTGTGATGTATCTCGTAAATACAACATCACGACTAAATAGTCGCAAACGACGACAACTACGCTCAGGGCGCGCTGGCAGCGTAACAACTGCTAGCTTCTAGTCCGACCCGGAAGTGATGTGCCCATTCATCACGGAAGGGAACGAGCTCATAGATGATGGGATCGCGATTGGCCCTGTCCTCGTGTCAATCGTTAAAACTAAGAGGAATCGCGCTTCTGGATCCTGATCGTCGGAGCCAGCGGTGTTAAACCAAAAGACGGAACTAAGCATGTAGAGCCGATGGGCGAGTGTCGGCGGACGCGGGTTCGATTCCCGCCGCCTCCACCAACACCAGAAGAAAGCCACCTCCACGGGTGGCTTTTTCCGTTTGAGGCCTGCCCGCCGACAACGTGTCGGTACTCTCTCGAACGACAGGGGCTCGATTCCCGTCACCCCACCAACACCAGAAGAAAGCCACCTCCACGGGTGGTTTCTTCGTTTGGGTGCCTGCCCGCCGACAGCGTGTTGGCACTCTCTCGAACGCACGGGGGCACATATGGGGGCACCTCGTGGGGCCCGAAGCCCCAATGCCCCGAGCACCATAGAACCACACTTGATGGCGATAGATTGTTGCCGTCCCTTGCTCGACCGACTACCCAGAACGGGTTGCGACGCTGGCGCAACTCCACCTTCCACGGAACCCGGGCAGGCAGGTACCTGAAGCCAAAAGAGCCGAGGCATCAACAGCCTCGGCTCTGCGGTTGTCCTGATCCGGTCGCACGCCGAGCCGCCGTTACTGGACCGAACGTCCCTGGCTCGGCTCGCGACGCTCAATCATCCTGGACCATGGCCTGCTTCTCTCCTGCCAGAACCTCATCCCAGGCCCAGTCGAGGGTATAACCCTGGCAGGCATCAATGGTGTCGAGTACCGCGACGGCGTGCTGCAGGGAGTTACCATTGGCGCGCAACGCTACCACTACCTTGGCCAGGTCCTGCTTGCTGAATGTACTGGCGATCTGATCGGCTTGCTCGGCTAACTGGATACCGTTCATGGTGTCATCCTCATGCAAAGTCATCATTATCCCGGGGCATCTTCACCCGGGCCGCCATCCGCGATGGCGTTCTGGTGCCTTAGCTACGCATGCCGGGCCTGGTAAGTACCCTGGGCGTACTGCGGGAGGTCGATAGTCTTGCAGAACCTCACTCCTGGCGCCTGGATCGGAAACAACAGGGCACTCAGGTGGTAGCCTTGCGTCAGCGCGATGAATCCAGGTAGCGATTTACCGTCTGACGCCGTGATTTCAATATGGGTCAGCTTGCGGCACCGCACAAAGCATCATTAGGCGTATGCGGTGTTGTTTTTTGACGACTCTGAGCACCTGCAGCATGGATTTCGGTAACCTGACTACAAGATTCCATCGAACGATATACACATGACGCGATTGCCTGAGCCAGCGACCGCTGCCCAAGACTCCTGGATAACCCCATGACCCAACCGACCCCTGACACCGCTCACGACGAGATTCCCATTCCACATCGCGCCAAGCCGGACTGGTCGTCGATCGGCCGGCTACCGATTCAGGGCAGTGACGAGCCGTTAGTGCCCATGAGCCTGGCACCAGCGCCGATCAAGGTATTTCCGGCCTACGCCCGCCTGGGTATTCCGGGGGCCATCGATGAGTGCTATGTGCGCGAAGGCGTCTACCGTCGCCTGCTGGCGGTGGCCCGCGCCCTGCCCGAAGGGATGAGCCTGCTGGTGCTGGATGGCTGGCGTCCCTGGCGTGTTCAGCAGTACCTGTTCGAGACCCTGCAGTCCATCATCCAGGCCAGGCACCCGTCTCTCGGTGAACGGGAACTGCTGGAGCGCACGCGCGAATTCGTCGCCCAGCCGAGTAACGAGCCGACCTCGCCAAGCCCCCATCTGACCGGAGGCGCCGTGGACGTGACGCTGTGCGACGCCGATGGTCTGCCGCTGGACATGGGCACCCTGTTCGACGAGGCCGTGTCGGCATCACATGCTGCCGCGCTGGAAAGCGAGCTGGAGGAAGGCGGCAGCCGCTATCAGGCGAGACGCCATCGCCGCCTGCTCTACCACGCCATGCTGGCCCAGGGCTTCACCAACCTGCCCAGCGAATGGTGGCATTTCGACCTCGGCGACCAGCTCTGGGCTCACTACGGCGGTCATGACAGCGCCCATTACGGCCCGGCGGAACTGGACACCATCGAGAGCCGCTGGCGACGCCAACTATAAGCCGAACCACACGCCAGGCGGGTCAGGACAAGCCCTCGATCTCGCCGGCTGCGTCGAGCCCCATCCCGGCGCTCGCCGGTCGCTCAGGCATGCCCGGCATGCGCATGATGGTGCCGCACAAGGCCACCACGAAGCCCGCCCCGGCGGCCAGCTCGAGCTCCCGGATGGGCAGCACATGCCCGGCGGCCAGGCCCCCCATCTCCGGGTCGGCGGCAAAGCTGTAAGGCGTCTTGGCGATGCAGACCGGCAGGTGACCGTACCCCAGCGCCTCGTACTCCTCCAGCTGGTGCTGTGCCCGCTCCTCCAGCTGGATATCCGCGGCGCCGTAGTGCTGCGTGGCGATGGCACGCAGCTTGTCCGCCAGGCCGGCATCATCGGCATAGCTCAATCGCGGCTCCGGGGTGGCGCCGTCCAGCAGCGCCATCACGCGCTCGGCCAGCTCCTCGCTGCCCGCCGAGCCCTCCTGCCAGTGGCGGCTCAGCACCACTTCCACCCCCATGGCGTCACAGGCCTCGCGCAGCACGGCATGCTCCTCGCTGGAATCCTGGTCGAACTGATTGATCGCCACCACCAGCGGGACGCCCGCGCCCTGCAGGTTCGCGACATGGCGAGCGAGGTTGGCGGCACCGCGGCGCACGGCCTCGGGATCGGGTTGCCCCAGTGCCTCGCGCGCGATGCCACCATGCATCTTGAGGGCGCGCAGCGTGGCCACGACCACCACCGCACTGGGTGACAGGCCGGCCTGCCGGCACTTGATGTTGAAGAACTTCTCGGCGCCCAGATCCGCCCCGAAGCCGGCCTCGGTGACTACCACATCAGCCAGCGCCAGCGCCGAGCGGGTGGCCATGACCGAGTTGCAACCATGCGCGATGTTGGCAAAGGGCCCGCCATGCACGAAGGCCGGGGTGTGCTCGAGTGTCTGTACCAGGTTGGGCGCCAGCGCCTGCTTGAGCAGCACGGCCATGGCGCCCTGGACCTCCAGATCCCGAGCACGCACCGGCGCCCCATCGCGCGTTCGCGCCACCACGATCTCGCCGAGCCGCCATTGCAGGTCGTCCAGATCGCGTGCCAGGCAGAGAATCGCCATGATCTCGGAAGCGGCGGTGATATCAAAGCCATCGCGGCGTGGCACCCCCTGGCCACCCTCGCCGACGATCAACTGGCGCAACGCCCGGTCATTCATGTCCATCGTGCGCTTCCAGGTAATCCGCTCGGGATCCAGGTCCAGGGCGTTGCCCCAGTAGAGGTGGTTGTCGATCTGCGCGGCCAGTAGATTATGCGCACTGCTGATGGCATGAAAATCGCCGGTAAAGTGCAGGTTGATATCCTCCATGGGGATCACCTGCGAGCGGCCGCCTCCGGCCGCGCCGCCCTTCATGCCGAAGCAGGGCCCCAGCGAGGGTTCACGCAGGCAGATGGCGGCTCGCTGGCCGATCCGGCTCAGGCCATCTCCCAGCCCCACGGTGGTCGTGGTCTTGCCCTCACCGGCCGGTGTCGGCGTGATGGCCGTGACCAGCACCAGCTTGCCCTGCGGACGCTCGGCCAGCTCATCGGTAAAATCATGGGGCAGCTTGGCCTTGTCATGACCGAAGGGCAGCAGCCGAGAAGCCTCGATGCCCAGCCGGGCTGCAACATCGTGGATCGGCCAGGGACTGACAGCCCGGGCGATGACACTGTCCGGGGACCCGGGCGGCGGCCACTCCGGTGTGGCAGTCGCCTCGCACAGGGTGGCCTCTTCCATCGGGGATTCAGGGGTCTGCCACGGCCGATAATCGTTCATTCCGCCTCCTCAAGAGGCGCCATTCCGCGGCGCCATCACGCTGCTCAGCCCAATGCTCAAAGCAGCGTGGAACGCCTTGCGCATCGCGTGCATTCCCAATACGACGTCGGCATAGCCGAGACGGACATCATCTGGCCTTATTGAACGACCGCTACCCCAGTGCCTTGACGATCAACTGCACACCGACGATGGCCATGGCCAGGATCACCAGCCGATAGAACAGCCGCTCGTTGACGCGACTCTGCAGCCACAGTCCGCTTTTCACCCCGGCCCAGGCCACCGGCACCAGCGCCAGCGAAGCCCAGGCGCTGGTCAGGTTGATCTCACCGAGCCACAGGTACGGCGGCAGTTTCATCAGGTTGACCGCTGCAAAGCAGAGGGTACAGGTGGCGATGAAGGCCTGCTTGGAGAGCCGACGCGGCACCAGATAGAGGTTCATCGGCGGCGCGCCGGCATGCGCCAGAAAGCTGGTCACTCCCACACCGATGCCCGCCGGCCAGGCCCACAGGGCATGGATGGGCCGCGATGCCGACGGCTTGAGGATCATGTAAACCACGAACAGTAGCGACACCACGCCAAGCAGCAGTCGCACATGGTTCTCGTCGAGCGTGCCGATCAGCAGGGTACCGGCGATCACCCCCAGCGCCATGCCGGGCAGCAGGCGACGGATCTCGGTGGCCACGTGATGGCCCCACCAGGCCTTGACCGCGAACACGTCCATGACCAGCAACAACGGTAGCAACAAGCCTGCCGCTTCGATCGGCCCGATGGCCAGCGCCATCAACGGCACCGAGAGGGTGCCGAAGCCGCCCGCAAAGCCACCCTTTGACACCCCGGTCAGATAGGTGGAGAGGATGATCAATGTCCAGGCCAGCCAGCCGTAATCGGGAAGCATCGCGGGATTCCTTGCACACAAAAGCGCCGGAGCGGTCATCACCGCCCCGGCATCGGGTCAGGCTTAGGCGCTGCGCGGTTTAGCCGTCGTTGCTCACGCCATGCATGGCCAGGGCGGTATCGAGCATGCGATTGGAGAAGCCCCACTCGTTGTCGTACCAGGCCATGACCTTCACCAGCTTACCACTGACGCGCGTATGGTTGGCGTCGAAGGTGGATGAATTGGCGTCATGGTTGAAGTCGATGGAGACCAACGGCTGGGCATTGACGCTGAGCACCGGCGACTCGGCCGCGGCGGCCTCGACGGCGGCATTGATTTCCTCGATGCTGGTCTCGCGCGAGGCCGTGAAGGTCAGGTCGACCAGCGAGACATTGATCACCGGCACGCGAACCGCCAGACCATCGAGGCGACCGTCGAGCTCGGGCAGCACCTGGCCGATCGCCGCCGCGGCGCCGGTCTGGGCCGGGATCATGGAGTGCGTGGCACTGCGCGCCCGGAAGGGGTCCTTGTGGTACACGTCGGACAGGTTCTGGTCATTGGTGTAGGCATGCACCGTGGTCATCAGGCCGGTCTCGATGCCCACCTTGTCGTTCAACGCCTTGGCCAGCGGCGCCAGGCAGTTGGTGGTGCAGGAGCCGTTGGACACCACGCGATCCTCGGCGGTCAGCTCGCCTTCGTTCACGCCATAGACGATGGTGGCATCGGCATTGGGCGTGGGCGCCGAAACCAGCACCCTGCCGGCGCCGGCGGTGATGTGCTGAGCCGCGGCGTCGCGCTTGGTGAACAGGCCGGTGCACTCCAAGACCAGATCGACACCCAGATCCTTCCAGGGCAGTTGCGACGGATCGCGCTCGGACAGCATGTGGATGCGCTGGCCACCGACACTGAGGCTCTCGTCGTCATGCGTCACTTCGAAGCCGAAATGCCCATGCACGGTGTCGTGACGCAGCAGGTGAGCATTGAGCGAGGGGTCGCCCAGGTCGTTGATGGCCACAACGCTGACCCGGTCGCGATACCCGCCTTCATAGAGTGCGCGCAACACGTTGCGACCGATACGACCAAAGCCATTGATGGCGATCTTGAGTGTCATGGTGTCGTCCTCTCGATTGAGTACCGTCCTGCGGAAGTGGCTGAGCCGTCGGTGAAGCAGGGCGGCGCATCGCGATGCATGCCTCCCGCGCCCTGGCGCCAACCTGCGCTGGCCGGCACGACGACTCCAATTCCCCACAATGTGAATGACCATCGCGCCGGACACAAGCCATTTTTAGTAACTTTACAACACAAAAACGCCACCCTGAACCGCCAAAATTTCCATAAAGCTCGCATCATCAAAGCGTTATGCCGACAAGTGATGCACCCTTGGGCAAAGGGTAGACCTTGGTCGAAAGCACTATACTTAGTAAAAAAACCACGCATGCGCTAAGGTGACAGGATTCACCCCATCAAGGCCCAAGCTTCACCCGGCCACAGGAGTTCCGGCATGCCCTATTCCGACCTACCCGCTCGCCGCACCAAGATTGTCGCCACCCTCGGCCCGGCCAGTGACCGGCCCGGCGTGCTCGAGCGCATGATCGCCGCCGGTGTCGACGTGGTTCGCCTCAACTTCTCCCATGGTGCGCCCGATGATCATCGCCGCCGCCTCACCGAGGTGCGCGAGGCGGCCGCTCGACTGGGGCGCAGCGTCGCCGTGCTGGGCGACCTGCAGGGCCCCAAGATTCGCATCGCGCGC
>NZ_BJOC01000029.1 GCF_006540005.1 Halomonas halmophila
TGACCATTGCCGTCGATGCTCACCGCACCATTGGCGCCCTGGGTTACCGCACTGACAGTCGGCGAGCCCTCGAAGCTATCATTGCCCAGCACATCAGTAGTCACCGGCGTGTCTTCGTCGGTGGTGGCATTATCAGCCACTACCTGTAGCGCGGAATCGTCGTCTTCCACTGTCTGGGCATTGCCCGGGAAAGAGGTGGTGGAAACGTCTACCTGCCCGTCGAGCTGAAAGCCATCAAGATCAAACGTCAGGGAATCAACCTGCTCCGTGATACGCGCAATGCGTACGAAGTCATGACCACCACCACCCTGACCTCCGCCAGCACCAGCACCGCCGGCGGCAGGGGCTTCAAGGTATTGCAACAAGTCGCCACTTTCCTGCTCCAGAGCCGTCAGCATGGCCTGCAATTCGTCGTCGCTGACACTCGACTCGTCAACCGATGCCGGTACCGAAGCATCCATCTCGGGGCTGAGAGAGACGACTTCGCCACCACCGATGGTGGTAGGACCGAAGGCATCCCCCATATCGAGCTGAACACTGCCATTGTCAGAAGTGACGAGCGTCTCGCCCTCCTCAAGGGTGTCACCTTCCTGAAGCTCTCGAAGATTCCCCTGACTGTCTCGCGCCCAAGCCTGACCCGTGATGGATACGATAGTGGCGATGGCCATTGAGTGGCTCCTCCAGCGCAGATGCAAGGCACTGCGCTTTTATAGGTATAGGTGTGATATCTACTAAAGGCTAAACGAAAAATCGACTTAGCAACATTGTCCCGAAGGACTAGATAACAAATTCACCAGAAACCACTAATTTAAGCCACAACAAAATATTAGAACTAATTCATGGAGTGATGCAGCTCAGCCTTCGGCACCGAAAGCTTGACCAGCAACTGGGCCCGCCCACGCAGACCCAGCTTGCGATATATCGCGCCGAGATGTGCCTTGACGGTCCTCTCGGCAATACACAATTCCTGCGCGATTTCCTTGTTGCTGCGTCCACGCGTCACCAGCAGGGCCACCGCCCTCTCGCGCTGTGTCAGGGCCTGAAGAACCTCGGACTCATCGGGTTCCGGTTCCCCAAGTGCTTGCCAGGTAGTGCTAAGAAACTGAGCCATTAATTCCGGATACACCCAGACGCCATTATGGGATGTAACGAGGCTCATCTGACGCAGGACCTCGGGGGATGACAAGGCATGAGCATATCCCCGCGCACCGGCACCCAAGGCATCCAGCGCCTCCCGAGCATCGGGAGCAAGACTCAGCACACATACGATGGCCCCTCGCTGACTCAAGGTCGCTACCAGCTGGTGCCAATTGGCCAGTCGGCTGGGGACCCAGACACAATCACCCGACGCCACCTCCTGTAGCGCCTGGTCAGGGTCTTGCGTCAAGGCATCCCCGAAGGCCTCTCGCCAACGCGGCACCTCCTCTTTGCCCGAGGGGCAAATGAAGACTTGAACCATCTGAACTGTCTCCCTGGTATTGAGTGGCCCACTCGACACTGAGCCTCGAGGTCGCTGCCAGAGGCGTAACGAACCTCAGATGTTTACAAACCACGGCACTCGCCCATGTGGCGTTGACATCAGCCTCGCCCTCGAGCCCGATCACAATGCTCATTTACCCGCTCGTTAACGCCACCCTTACGGTTGGTGTCATCTGGCCTGGCCATTGCTCGTGACTTTTGTAAACCATTTATAGTGTAAGCAAGAATATTATTATGCTTTTAAGCGCCAACGCCAATCTGGCCCTTGCGCAATGCATCGACCACCTTGTCCCGCGGGCCATCTGCTACAACGTGGCCTGCATCCATGACCACAACACGGTCTACCAGCGGCAGCAAGGACGTTCGATGCGTCACCAGCAGCAACGTCTTGTCATGGTCATACTCATCGAGGCGTTCCCTAAGCGCCCTTTCGGACGAGTGGTCCATCGAGCTGGAGGGTTCATCGAACAGCAGAATCCTCGGGTCATGCACCAGCGCCCGCGCCACGGCCACTGCTTGTCGCTGGCCGCCCGAGATCCGTTGACCGCGCTCCCCTACCTCCAGCTCGAGCCCCCGAGGGTGGCCATTGACCAATGCGTCCAGGCCACTCAACTTCACGGCGCGCAGCAACGCGGCCTCGTCGACGGCATCGCTGCCGGCTCCCACCAGGATGTTTTCCCTCAGGGTGCCGTAGAACAGGCTGATATCCTGCGGCACATAACCGATGTGACGGCGCAGCTGTGACGGATCCAGCTGGCGGATATCTACACCATCGACGCGCACATCGCCCGCCGAAGGCTCATAGAGCCCGAGGATCAGTTTGGCCAGGGTACTCTTGCCACACCCTACCTTGCCGAGTAGAGCCACTTTCTCCCCCGCACGGAAGGATAAGGCTATATCACGCAGTGCATCGCGCTCTTCATCCGGATAACGGAACGTCACGTGATCGAATTGGATATCTCCCTCCATGACAGGACGATCGATATAGCTTCGATCAGCAGAGCGCTCCACGGGGCGCTGCATGACATCCTCGAGCGATTCCAGGGCCGTGGAGGCATGATGATACTGGGCCAGCAGAGAGGCCGCCTGACTCACCGGTGCCATGGCACGGGATGACAGCAGGTACGCGGCAATCAGGCCACCCTGGGTCAGGTTACCCGCTATGATCTGGTAGACCCCCACCAGGATCACGCAGACCGCCACACTGTTCTGGGCCCAGAGAGCCACGCTGGAAACCGAGGAGCTGATCAGCCTGAGCCTTGCCGAAGTACGCGACAGAAAGGCTGACGCCTTTTCCCAGCTTGACTGCAGGCGACCTTCACGGCGCATTGCCTTGACGGTCTCGAGTTGCGACACCATCTCGACCAGGCTGGCATTTCGCTGGGCACTGATGCGCCAGGTCGTCTCGGACAATTCATGCAGCTTGGATTGGGCCGCCAGGGCATAAAGCAGCACGAACACGATACCGACCAGCACGGGTATAACCAGTGGTGGCGCTATCAGCGCGATGATCCCCGCGAACAGCAATACGAAGGGCAGGTCGACGAGCCCGACGACGGTAGCCGAACCGATAAAGGCACGGATGGATTCATAGGACTGCAGAGTGGCCGCGAAGGATCCGGTGGAAGCCGGTCGCGAGGACATTCTGAGCCCCAGCACCTGTTCGATGATCGATGATGATAGCTTGACATCGGCGCGACTGGCGGCCAGATCGATAAAGGCACTGCGCAACAAGCGCAACACCAGGTCGAAACACAGCACGATAAAGATCCCGGTCGCCAGGACCCACATCGTTTCCGTTGCCTGATTGGGTACAACCCGGTCATAGATATTCAGAACGAACAGCGGCATCGCCACGGCGAACAGGTTGATGGCCAGAGACCCCAGCACGACATCGCGGTACAGGCGCCGATTCTCCCGGATGACACCCCAGAACCAGTGGTGATCTCTGCGGCTGCGACGGCCCGCAGTGCGGTCATCGAAGCGAAAGCGCGGGCGAACATAGATGGCACGACCGCTGTAACGAGACTCCAAGCTATCCAACGCGACCGTCGTCTCGGCATCACCGAGCTCCGGGTAGATGACCCGCGCGGCACCTCTGGCAAGGTCCAGGTGAACCAGTACACAGGCCCGTCCCGGTTCCAGCAGGAGTACGGCGGGCAAGAGTGCCGAGTTGAGCGTTTCCAGCGGCGCCTTGACCAGGTTGGCGGCCATGCCGGCATTGTCCGCCGCCCGAGGAAACACACTCGGGGTCAGGCAACCCTCTTCGAGAGGCAGGCCGGCAACCAGTGTATCGGCACTCGCATCATGCTCATGCAGATGCGCGATGCTCTGTAGACAGGCCAGCAGCTCATCGCGAACCACGGACTCGTCATCAACAGGGTCATCATCATGTTGCTGTCGTGTCACGTCCGCCCCCTAGGCCGACTGGAAACGAGACTGGGTCGGCCTCGTCGCTATGCATGGCATGACTCATCATTCAATAACCAGAAATTTGCATTTTACGATCCCTGGAATGACGTCATGGCTAACCACGGAGGTGACAAAACACCACTCATTGCATATCACTAACATATCATCATGCCCTAGTCCGTTTCAGAATCGCCAGGCGGGGCAAGATAGACTTTGCGCCACGGTCAATCATGGTATGGTGGCACCAGTCTGGAACGTGCCGCACAAGGAGCACCGCCATGTCCTCATCGGAGATTCAAAAAACACGCATCATCAATGAGCTACGTGGGTTCATCAAAAAGCTTCTGCAGGATCCGAAGATTCTGGAGCAGTCCCTCGAAGTAGCGAGGCAGGAGCTGTACAGGGATGAATCGACCGATGCCATGGTGCGCATCGCCAATCAGATATCGGACACCACCAGCGTCCACATCCCGGAGGACCCGGCCGAACACTCGGAGGCCGACAAGCTCTTCCTGGAACTGCTCAAGGAGGTGGTCGACGAGGACCAGGCCTTGTTCTAGACCGCGTCGCCTCGACGACGGCCCCAGCCGCGCTATCGACCATTTTCATGTTCTGACGCAGCAGGGGCCTGTGCCGCAGCGCCCCCGCTGGTAAAATGCCGGGCACATTTACCATTTACGCCGCCGCATGACCTATCTGATCAAGCTCTACCCCGAGATCACCATCAAGTCAAAGTCAGTGCGCCAGCAGATGACGCGCTGTTTGGCATCGAACATACGCAACACACTGCAGCCCCTTGATGAAAACGTGCGCGTACGCCGACGCTGGGACGCCATCCAGGTACAGCTGTCCGACGGACTGAGTGCCGAGCGGATCGGCGACATCGAAGGGAGCCTGAGCCGGATCAGCGGCATCGATCAGATCCTGGCGGCCGAAGAAGTCACGGCCCGCGACATGGCAACCATTGCCGAACATGTCGTCCCCCTCTGGGGGCCAGTCATCGAAGGGCACAGCTTTCGCGTCAAGGTCAAACGACGCGGCCGCCATGACTACACCTCCATGGACCTGGAGCGCTACCTGGGCGGCCAGCTCCTGCAAGCCGCTCCCGGAGTGAGCGTCGACCTGAAGTCCCCGGACATCACCGTCCCCGTGGAAATCACCAATGACCGTCTCCAGCTGATCCGCGCCAAATGGGACGGCCTGGGCGGCTTTCCCATGGGCATCCCGGGCCAGGTGCTGACCCTGATTTCCGGTGGCTTCGACTCGCCGGTCGCCGCCTGGCGAATGATGCGGCGCGGCATCAAGTCGCACTATATCTTCTTCAATCTCGGAGGGCCGGCTCATGAGGCCGGGGTCCGTGAAGTGACCCAACACCTGTGGCAGCAATACAGTGCCTCCCATCGGGTTAAGTACATGTCGGTGCCCTTCGATGCGGTAGTGGGAGAGATCCTGCGCACGATTCCCGACGGCCTGATGGGGGTAGTGCTCAAGCGCATGATGGTTCGCGCTGCCAGCCGCATCGCCCAGCACAACGGCATCCCGGCCCTGGTCACCGGCGACGCCATCGCTCAGGTGTCCAGCCAGACCCTGCACAACCTCGGGCTGATGGACGCCGCCAGCTCACTGCCGATCCTCAGGCCGTTGCTGACCGATGACAAGCAGTCGATCATCGACCAGGCCCGGCAGATTGGCACCGCCCGCCATGCCGAGGTCATGCCGGAATATTGCGGCGTCATCTCGCGGCGCCCCGACGTCAAGGCCAGGGCCGAAAAGATCGAGGAAGCCGAACAGGGCTTCGACTTCAGCGTGCTCGACGCCGCCATCGACCGAGCCACCACCACGCGCAGCGACCAACTGGCGCCGCAGCACGGCACCATCTCTGATGACGACCTCCTGATCGTCGACTCGACATCGGCCCTGCAACGACTCGATCATGCCTGCGTGATCGACATCCGTGCCCCTCATGAGCGCGAGGACGCCCCCCTCGAGCTCGAGCGCACACCCCAGCTGCAGATTCCGTTCTACGAGCTTCAGGAACGCGCCCCTGACCTGGCCTCGGACCAGCACTACCTGCTGTTCTGCGACCAGGGAGTGATGAGTCGCATGCAGGCCCTGCACCTGCACGATCAAGGTCTCACGCACTTCGGGGTGTACCGTGGCCATTGAAGGCAGGCCAGTGCAGTCGGCACCGAAAATGCTACAATCCAAGCCCTGATTTCACGGACATTTACCGTGGCGCCCCGCTCACCGAGCCCGGGATCGCCGCGTCACGCTTCACGGGAAACCCAACGTCGCCATGTCGAACACCGATCCGCGCCAGATCCTGGTCACCAGCGCCCTTCCCTATGCCAACGGCGCCATTCACCTGGGCCACCTCCTGGAATACATCCAGACCGATATCTGGGTGCGCTTTCAGAAGAGTCGCGGCCACGATTGCCACTACGTCTGTGCCGATGACGCCCATGGCACTGCGATCATGCTGCGCGCCGAACAGGAAGGCATCACCTCGGAAGAGTTGATCGACCGCGTTTCGCGCGATCACCAGGCGGACTTCGCCCGCTTCGGCGTCGGCTTCGACAACTATCATTCGACACACTCCGAGGAAAATCGCCACTTCAGCGAGTTGATCTACACGCGACTGCGCGACAAGGGCCATATCGCGACGCGTGATATCGAGCAGATGTACGACCCGCAAAAGGGCCTGTTCCTGGCGGACCGCTTCATCAAGGGCACCTGCCCGAAATGTCACACCCCGGACCAGTACGGCGATAACTGTGAAGCCTGTGGCGCGACCTATACCCCGGCCGAACTGATCGACCCGGCGTCGGCCATCTCCGGGGCCACGCCGGAAGTCCGCGGCTCGACCCATTATTTCTTCAAGTTGCCGGATTTCGCCGACTTCATGCACGAGTGGATCAATGACGGCCATGTACAGCCACAGATCCGCAACAAGCTGCAGGAATGGTTCGAGTCCGGCTTCAACGAATGGGACATCTCCCGCGATGCCCCCTACTTCGGCTTCGAGATTCCCGACGCCCCCGGCAAGTACTTCTACGTCTGGCTGGACGCCCCCATCGGCTACCTGGCGAGTTTCAAGAACCTGTGCGAACGCCAGGGCATCGACTTCGACGCCTACTGGCGGCAGGACTCCAGCGCCGAGGTCTATCACTTCATCGGCAAGGATATCGTCTACTTCCATGCCCTTTTCTGGCCGGCCATGCTGCATGGCGCCGACTTCCGCACGCCGACCGCGGTCAACTGTCATGGCTTCGTCACCGTCAATGGTGCCAAGATGTCCAAGTCGCGCGGGACCTTCATCAAGGCCGCGACCTTCGCCGAACACCTGAATCCGGAGTACCTGCGTTACTACTTCGCCGCCAAGCTAACGGCCGGTGTCGATGATCTGGACCTCAATCTCGAGGATTTCGCCCAGCGCGTGAACTCGGACCTCGTCGGCAAGGTCGTCAATATCGCCAGCCGCTGCGCCGGCTTCATCAGAAAGCTGGGTAACGGCCAGCTCGCATCCAGCTGTGCCGAACCCGCACTGCTCGAACGCTTTATCGAAGCCGGCGAGGAAATCGCCGCGCACTACGAGAGCCGTGAGTTCGGCCGCGCCATGCGCCGGGTCATGGACCTGGCCGATGAGGCCAACACCTATATTGCCGAAGCCGAGCCCTGGGTGCTGGCCAAGCAGGACGGACGCGACCAGGAGGTGCTCGACATCTGCTCGGTCGGCATCAGCCTGTTTCGTCAGCTGATGGTCTACCTGGCCCCCGTGGTACCGGCCATGGCCGAGGATGCACGACGCTTCCTGCAGCTCGACAGCCTCGACTGGCACAGCCGAACGCAGGGACTCGAGGGCCACACCATCGCCAAATTCAAGCCCCTGATGACCCGCGTCGAAACCGATCGCATCGATGCCATGATCGAAGCATCGAAGGAGGATCTGGTGGAAGAACAAAAGCTCAAGGACAGCGCCAAGGGCCCGCTGGCCGATAACCCGATTGCCGACGAAATCACCTTCGATGACTTCGCCGGAGTCGACCTGCGCATCGCCCGCATCGCCAAGGCCGATTACGTCGAAGGCGCCGACAAGCTGCTCAAGCTGACACTGGACCTGGGCGGCGAGACACGCACGGTCTTCGCCGGTATCCGCTCGGCGTACTCCCCGGAGGCCCTGGAAGGCCACCTGACCGTCATGGTCGCCAATCTCGCGCCGCGCAAGATGCGCTTCGGGGTCTCGGAAGGCATGGTGCTGGCGGCCGGTGACGATGACGGCATCTACCTGCTGGAACCTCATTCCGGCGCCAAGCCGGGCCAACGCGTCAGTTGATGATCTCATGCACGCATCCGAGCTGATCGAGGCCGTCGACGCCGCTCTGCCGCAGACCCAATGCGGCAAGTGCGGCCATGACGGCTGCCGCCCCTATGCCGAGGCCATTGCCCAGGGCGAGGCAATCAACCGTTGCCCGCCCGGTGGCGACGAGACCCTGGCGCGTCTCGCCGAACTCACCGGGCAAACGCCGCTGGCCCTCGAGCAACCGGCCCAATCCCCGCTGGTCGCCCGCATCCGCGAGGATGAATGCATCGGTTGCACCAAGTGCATCCAGGCCTGTCCGGTGGACGCCATCCTGGGTGCTGCCAAACAGATGCATAGCGTGATCGAAAGCGAATGTACCGGTTGCGAATTATGTGTCGCGCCCTGCCCGGTGGATTGCATCGACCTCTTGCCACACCCCGAGTGGCAGGCCGCCGACAGCGAGCCGGCACAGCGCGATTACCTGGCGAAGCGTGCCCGCCTGGGGCGCCAGCGTCACCAGGCACGCAACCGGCGCCTGGCCCGCGAAGCCGAGGAGAAAAGACAGCGCCGCCTGGAACGCCAGGCCAGGCGTGCTCAGTCCAGCCAGCAGCCCTCGGCCAGCTCGTCGTCCGCGAGCCAGTTGCGCACGACCCGCGTCAGCCTGGTCGCCAGTCTCAGAAAGATTGATCGCCAACGCCGGGATGACAGTCTCGACGATGGCGCCAGGCGCGAGCTCGACCAGCGTGCCGCTGACCTCGAGACACGCCTGAACGACATCGACCGTCAACTGCAAGCCACGCCGGACGTCTCCAGCTCGAGCAGCAGCGAGCGCCAGCAACGCTTTGCCGTCAATGCCGCCGAGCAGGCCTGCCGCCGGGCTCGCCAGCAGATCACTCATGCCGAACGCCACGGCAGCCAGGACGACGTCCAGGCCGCGCAGCAGCAACTGGAGCAGGCGCAAGAGGTGCTCGAGGAGGCGCGCCAGTCCCAGGCACCTTCCACCCACTGACTGACGCCTTCCACCCACTGACGTCTTCCACTCACTGACGTCTTCCCGTCACTCAACCGACTTCCGGAGCCAATCTGTCATGAACGCTCAGAAACGCCACGAGATCTTCGTCAGATTGCGCGAGCACACCCCCGAGCCGACCACCGAGCTGGTCTGGCAGACGCCCTTCGAGCTGTTGACCGCCGTGCTGTTATCCGCCCAGGCCACCGATGTCGGCGTCAACAAGGCCACCGCACGGCTCTTCCCGGTGGCCAATACACCGGGCGCCGTACTGGCGCTGGGCCTGGATGGCCTCAAGGAGCACATCAAGACCATCGGCCTCTACAACACCAAGGCCGAGAACCTGATGAAGACCTGCCGCATCCTGGAAGACCAGCATGGTGGTGATGTTCCCCGCTCGCGGGCCGCCCTCGAGGCACTGCCCGGCGTCGGGCGCAAGACCGCGAATGTGATTCTCAACACAGCCTTCGGCGAACCCACCATTGCCGTGGATACCCATATCTTCCGCGTCTCCAACCGGACCGGCCTGGCCAAGGGCAAGACGGTCAACGAAGTCGAGCACAAGCTGTTGCGTCATGTCCCCAGGGAGTTTCGCAAGGACGCCCACCACTGGCTGATCCTCCACGGCCGCTACACCTGCCTGGCACGCAAGCCACGCTGTGGCAGCTGCGTGATCGAGGACCTGTGCGAATTCCCCGACAAGGTCGAGCCCTGAAGGGCCTCACCCGCCGTTCAGCACTTGCCGATACGCCGACTTCAGTGATGGCCAGGTCCAGTCATCCGTCACCGGCGGATCCGGCCGGCTACCGGGCGACGTCAGCCAGGCTTCGAGACGGGCCACCAGTTGATCATCATCGGCATAGCGGAATGGCGCGGCATACAGCTCCGGATAGCACAATCGATCGGGCACCAGCGGCACACAGCCGCGCCGCACCGCCTCCATGATCGCCAGCCCCTGGAATTCATGGTAGCTGGTGGAAACCACCACGGCGCCTCGATTCAGCCAGTCATGATAGGCTGCGGCCGTCTGCGGCCCCCAGCAGACCAGGCGGTCGCCCAGCCGCTCGCGGGCCTCATCGAAGACCGCCGGCCAGTGACCAAAGCGCTGCCCCATGACCGCCACACGAAAGGACACACCCCGCGCAGCCAGTTGAAACAGGGCGGCGAAGAACGACTCGGGGTTCTTGTCGTATTCCCAGCGGTGATTCCAGACGATCAGGTCGCCCGCCGTCGAGCCCTGGCCGGTTGAGGTCGCGATGGGCACCGGCACCACCCGGGCGCGCCGACGCAGCGCCTCCAGTGGTTCATAGGCCGGCAGGTTCTCGGGCATGCGCTTGAGCAGGGCGCGCGCGCCATCGATGAAAGAGTCCCGGTTGTAGGCAGTGTTGAACACCACCTCATCGGCCGCCAGAGCCGTATAAAGGTTCACCATCTGCGGCCCGACCCGAGAGCCCTGCGCGGACGAGGCTGGATAGGCGAACTGGTTTTCATGGAAATAGACCACCTTGCGGGCGCCGGCGAGATTCGGATACAGCCCCACCAGCGTCGCCAGATCAACCATCGAGGTCGCCAGGATGACATCATAGTGGCGTGACAGCGCCTCGCCTTCCCGCAGCATCCAGGTCAGCGGATTGCCGCGAATCCGCCAGGGAAAATGGCGCGCGGGAAGTTCCAGTCGCGTCCAGTCGATCTCGTCCAGCCACTCCACAATCCCCTCGGCCCAGTGCTGATGACTCGCCGCCGCATAGGCGGAAAGCAGGAGTCCGCGCATCACTGCTACCTCATATCGCCGACAGATCACCGCCTGTCTCGCTGGCGCGCTGGTACGCCTCGCGGGCACGACAACGCTCGAGAAACGCCTGCAGATTGGGCAGGGAATCGAGACCGCCCCGCCCCTCCAGTGCCTGGATCGGGAAGCTCATCTGAATATCCGCCGCCGTGAAGGTATCCCCCGCAAACCACGGCGACTCGGCCAGGGCATCGTTCCAGAAAGCCGAAAACTCGCGGATTCGCGGGGTCAGGAAGCTGCGCTCGATCCCCTTGGCGAACTGCCGCCCCAGGGGACGCATCGGCCAGGGAACGGGAGGCTTGTCGAGTCGCGAGAACACCAGACGCATCACCAGCGGGGGCATGGCGGAGCCTTCGGCATGATGCAACCAGAAACGATAGCGCTCGAGAGCCTCCGTGCCGGCTTCGGGCTTCAACTGCCCCACGGCGTCCGGATGCTCGACCAGGTACTCGAGAATGGCACCGGACTCGGCGATAACCCGATCCCCCCGGCTCGCATCGCTGATGACCGGAGCCTTGCCCAGAGGGTGCACCTGCTTGAGCGAGGCCGGCGCCAGCTTGGTTTGCGGGTCGCGCTGGTAGTTAACCAGCTCGTAGTCCATGCCGAGTTCCTCGAGGCACCAGATCACCCGCTGCGAGCGCGAGCTTTCCAGGTGATGCACATGAATCATGGTTCACTCCTTGTTCGATGCAGCCCGCAGTCTACCGGACAACCTCGACAGCGACGAATCAGAGCGCGCCAGCCGCGACACCTTGTCCCAAGGTCGACTTGGCCGGCTAGAATGGAAGCGTAGACTTCAAGCCATGCGCCGTGATCGGCTCGGAGCAGCTTCGACACGGCAGACGGGATAGCCACGACGGCGATTCACTCGACACCATGGTCGCCAACGCCGGCGGCTGCCCCGAGCGGGCAAGCGGGATCCGACTTGCGAGGTAACGCATGAACACACGCCTGGCGGGACTGCCTCGCCGACATCGTCTGACCGGGCTCTGGCTGCTCCTGTGTGGCGTCGCGCTGCTCGGTGGCATCGGCTTCGCCGCCTGGCTGGAACAGCGCTACCAACCCCAGGGCCTCGCCCAGTGGCTGCTCTGGCTGGGGTCGTTGTCCGGCGGCATGACGCTGGTACTGGCAGGACTGGCCCTCGAGCGCTGGCTGTTCCAGCCGCTGCGCCACCTCAATGCGCAACTGGCCAGACTGGTGGCGAACCCGGATGCCGACTGCGATCAAACGCCGGACGGCTGGCTGCGCGGCCTGGGGCCGGATCTGGCCAGAATACACTCTGCCTGGCGCGACGACCGTCGACGCCTCGCCGATGCCCGCGCCGAGGGAGCATGCGATACCGCCAGGGTACTCGGCCGCTTCGAGTCGCTGCTGCAGGCCCTCAACACCCCGGTGCTGCTGTGTGATCGGCACCAGCGATTGCTGCTGATCAACCAGGCCGCGGAGAGGCTCCTGGCACCGCATCCCGGCCTGGGGCTGGGCAAACCCCTGGGCCAGCTGTTGAACCTCCGGGAGCTGGACTGCCATCTGACCGCGCTGCCCGAAGATGGCAGTGCGCTGGAAGTGCCCATCACGCACGGCAACCAGCGGCTGAACGTGGAAGTGTGTCGACTGGACCAGGATCAGATGCTGTTGACCCTGAGTGATGCCGCTCAGCGGCCTCAGCGAGTCATGCCTCCCGCTGGCCAGGAGCACGCGTCACGACGGCGCATACCGCCACGTCCGGAATTTCATGACTTCGCCATTGCCGACCTGCCGCCACCCCAGGCGGATCTGGCAGACTGTCCGCTGCCGGCCCTGAACATCGTGGCCTTCGATACCGAAACCACCGGATTGGCGCTGCGCGAGGGCGATTGCCTGATCAGCCTAGGCGCCTGTCGCGTCGTCAATGGCAGACTGCGCCACACGGAGACCTTCGATCAGCTGATCGACCCGGGTCGACCGATCCCCGCTGCCAGTACTGCAGTGCATGGCCTGACGGATCAGGACGTGGCCGGACAGCCCGCCGCTGCTACGGTTCTTGCAGACTTTCATGCCTATGTGGGACATGCCGTGCTGGTCGCCCACAACGCTTCCTTCGACATGCTGGCCATTCAGCCCGACCGACATGGTCCGAGCTTCGACATGCCGGTTCTCGATACCCTCCTGCTGTCCCGAGCCCTCGACCCGGGCCTGGAGGGCCATGGGCTCGACAGCCTGGCCGAGCGTTATGCCCTGCTCTTTCCGGAGGGAGCCCGCCACACCGCACTGGGCGACGCGCGTGTCACCGCACAGCTGTGGCTGGCGTTGTTGCCGCGGCTCGAGGCACGCGGCATACACTGCCTGTCCGACGCCCTGGCATTCCAGCATGCCGGCGCCACCACCCAGGATGCCTACGCATCATGAGCGTCAGCGGTATGCAGCGACCAGGCTCGGGGCATCCAGCAGACGCCAGGCCGGACAGGCAAACGGCAACGGCGCCCCGCAGGGCACCGTCCGTCGAAGAAGCTCACATGGAAGCCAAAAAGCGGGCGAGTCAGTCGCGGGCCTCGAAGATGGCATCCCCCAACTCGTCGATGAAGCGTTCCGCCTTGCTGACCATCAGTGCATCGCAGGCCTCACGGCCAGGGACCACGTCGGAACGCTCGAAGCGATGTTCGAGTGGCTCGCCACCTTCGGGGTCCGGCTTGCGGATCCAGCCGCTCACCCTGAATTGCCCGCCCATATCCTCGGACTGCGGCACGATGGTGTAACCGTGATACTCGACCGACTCGCCCTCGCGAGACGTCGATCCCGCACCATCTTGCCCTTGGCCCAGCAGGCCGGATAACAACTTTTTCAGCATGGCGCTTTCCCCCTCACGTATTCATCCCCAGCGGATGGCACAGAGCCCTCCCCGGAGATGAAGGGAAAGCTCACAACCCGATCATCAGCCCTGCTGACGCCCCTTGCCGGCCGCAATGCGCAGCCGCAGCGCATTGAGCTTGATGAAGCCCTCGGCATCCTTCTGGTCATAGGCGCCGGCATCATCCTCGAAGGTCGCGATGGACTCGTCGAACAACGAGGCATCGGACTTGCGCCCCGCCACCGTGGCGCTGCCCTTGTAGAGCTTGACGCGCACGACACCGGAGACATTGGTCTGCGTCTCGTCGATGGCCGCCTGCAGGGCGCGGCGCTCGGGGCTCCACCAATAGCCGTTGTAGATCACTTCAGCGTACTTGGGCATCAGCTCATCCTTGAGATGCGCCTCTTCGCGATCCAGGGTCAGCGATTCGATGGCTCGATGCGCCTTGAGCATGATGGTCCCGCCGGGCGTTTCATAGCAGCCACGTGACTTCATGCCGACATAGCGGTTCTCGACGATATCGAGGCGGCCGATGCCATTGTCCCCACCCATCTGGTTGAGCTTGGAGAGGACGTCATGCGGCCGCATGGGGACCCCATCGATGGCCACGATATCGCCCTTGTCGAACGTCAGCTCGACATAGGTCGGCTTGTCCGGCGCCTCTTCCGGCGAGACGCTCCAGCGCCACATGTCTTCCTCGGCCTCGATCCACGGATCCTCGAGATTGCCGCCCTCATAGGAGATATGCAGCAGGTTGGCATCCATGGAGTATGGCGACTTCTTCTGCTGGGACGAGAAGTCCACCGGGATGTCATGCTGCTCGCAGTAGGCCATCAGCTTCTCACGGGAATTGAGGTCCCACTCACGCCACGGCGCAATCACCTTGACGCCCGGCTTGAGCGCATAAGCCCCCAGCTCGAAACGGACCTGGTCATTGCCCTTGCCGGTAGCGCCGTGAGAGATGGCATCGGCGCCGGTCTGGTTGGCGATCTCGATCAGTCGCTTGGCGATCAAGGGGCGCGCGATGGAAGTGCCCAGCAGGTACTCGCCTTCATAGATGGTATTGGCGCGGAACATCGGATAGACGTAATCACGCACGAATTCCTCGCGCAGGTCCTCGATGTAGATTTCCTTGACCCCCAGCGCCTCGGCCTTGGCCCGCGCCGGCTCGACTTCCTCGCCCTGGCCGATGTCGGCAGTAAAGGTCACTACCTCGCAGTCGTATTCTTCCTGCAACCACTTGACGATGACGGATGTATCCAGGCCGCCGGAATAGGCGAGCACGACCTTCTTGACATCGGACATGCTGGGGCTCCTTTGCGCTAGAGGTTAAGGGCAACACGGCCTGAATGACGGCGCATGCCAAACGCTTCGTTGCGCTTGACCATGCCTGGCGATGCATTCAGCGGTTCCCGAGAACTGGTAAAATTCAACAGGATTGGATTATAGCGCGGCACACCTTTCGCGAATACCGGCAGCAGGACGACGCCTGCACGAAATGCTAGACTGAGGCGCTTCGGGACTCCCCTGCCCCCAGTTATTTTCATGCCAAATTAAGGAGAGGCGCATGACCGAGGCGGTCACCCGCGAACTCATGGCGCAGCGTTTCCGCAGCTTTCTGCCGGTCGTGGTGGATCTGGAAACCGGCGGTTTCAATGCCCAGGGCGACGCCATCCTGGAAATTGCCGCCGTCACGCTGACCATGGATCCCGAGGGCAACCTGATGCCCGACGCCACCTATGCCTATCATGTCACGCCTTTCGAGGGGGCCAATGTCGAGCAGTCGGCACTCGATTTCACCGGTATTCGCCTCGACGATCCGCTGCGCAAACAGGTCGCGGTCAGCGAGACCGAAGCACTGGGCGAGGTATTTCGGCCGATTCGCAAATCCATCAAGGCCCATGGCTGCACCCGCGCCATCCTGGTGGGCCACAACGCCGCTTTCGACCATGGCTTCCTGAATGCCGCCGTGGAACGCTGTGCCATCAAGCGTAGCCCCTTCCATCCCTTTTCCAGCTTCGACACCGCCTCGCTGGCCGGGCTGATCTACGGCCAGACCGTTCTCGCCCGGGCCTGCCGCGCCGCCGGCATCGAGTTCGACAACAGCGCCGCCCACTCGGCCCGCTACGATACCGAACGCACCGCCGAACTGTTCTGCGCCATGGTCAACCGCTACAAGGACCTCGGCGGCTGGCAGCTCGCCCAACGCGAGCAAGGGGTCGAGGAACTGTAAGCGGGGAGAGAAAAGAATGAAGAGCGCCGCTTCGCGGCTGGAAGAAGGAAGAAAGCCGTAAGCCGTAAGCCGTAAGCCGTAAGCCGTAAGCCGTAAGCCGTAAGCCGTAAGCCGTAAAACAGGATATCGCTGCGAGCTAACGAAACACCCCCACAGCCTGGCTGCGGGGGTGTTCTTATAGCTTAGCGCTTATGGCTTACAGCTCCGGACGAAGTCCGGTCAGCCTTCCGCTTGCTCGCCGTCCTGATGCTTGGCGGCGGTTTCCTTGACCAGGGTTTCCAGCTCACCATTTTCATACATCTCGACCACGATGTCGCAGCCGCCGACCAGCTCGCCTTCGACCCACAGCTGTGGGAAAGTCGGCCAGTTGGCGACCTTGGGCAGCTCGGCGCGGATGTCCGGGTTATCCAGCACATTGACGAAGGCGAAACGCTCGCCACAGGACATCAAGGCCTGCACGGTCTGGGCGGAGAAGCCGCATTGCGGCAGCTGGGGCGTGCCCTTCATGTAGATCAGAATGGGGTTTTCGCTGATCTGCCGCTGAATGTTCTCGACAGTAGTACTCATGTTCGTTACCTCTGGATCGCGATGTGGACCCGTCGCCACGGGAATACCCGAGCGTACGGGTCGGCCTTGTCATGCGGCCATTCTACTGATGCAAGTCGCATTGCGCATCCCCCGAGGGCTGGCTAGGATGGGCGTCTTTGCGTGGAGCGACACCATGGCCACTCGCCATTTCCTCACCCTGCTCGACCTGAGTCCGGATGAGTCCCGCTATCTGATACAGCGTGCCATCTCCATCAAGAACAGCCTGAGGGCCCAGGGGCCTACCTATACGCCCTTTGCCAACCGCACCCTGGCCATGATCTTCGAGAAATCCTCGACACGCACCCGTGTGTCCTTCGAGACGGCCATGGCGCAGTTCGGCGGGCACGCCCTGTTTCTCTCGCCGCGTGACACCCAGCTCGGCCGTGGCGAACCCATCGGCGATACCGCCCGGGTACTCTCCGAGATGGTCGATATCGTGATGATTCGCACCTTCTCCCACCAGGGAATCGAGGAATACGCTGCCGCCAGTCAGGCGCCGGTCATCAATGCCTTGACCGATGACTACCACCCCTGCCAGTTGCTGGCCGATGTCATGACCTGGACCGAACGGCGCGGCAGCGTTCGCGGCCGCACGGCCGTATGGATCGGCGACGGCAACAACATGTGTCACTCCTGGATCAATGCCGCCCGGCAATTCGACTTCCAGTTGCGCGTGGTCTGCCCCGAAGGCTACGAACCGCGGGCGGACATTCTCGACGCCGCTGGAGAGCGCGTGACCATTCACCGCGATCCGATGAGCGCCGTGGAAGGTGCCGACCTGGTGACCACCGATGTCTGGGCGTCCATGGGTCAGGAAGAGGAGCAGGCCAGCCGCGAGGCGGACTTCGCCGGCTTCCAGGTCAGCGAGAGCATGCTCGACAGGGCCGCCGAGGATGTGCTCTTCCTCCACTGCCTGCCTGCCCACCGTGGCGAGGAAATCAGCGAAACCCTGCTCGATGACCCACGCGCCGCGGTCTGGCAGGAAGCCGGCAACCGACTCCACGCCCAGAAGGCCCTGATCGAATTCCTGTTGCTGGGGCGTGTCGCCGAGTAGCCCTGCGCTGTCGTTCGCCCCGGCCCGGCCGGGGCGCGCCAGCACGCAGACCTGCCCCTTGCATGACAGCCGCGACGGTAAATCTCGATACTGCGGCGCTTAACGTCAAATTGCCGTCGTTTTGTGTCGATACGCGAACGCCACCCTCCCGGACACTCCTCATAGATTCACACAGGAGGTCCGACCATGAACCGCAACGTCATCCTGACCTGCGCCGTCACCGGCGCCGGCGACACCACCGCCAAGAACCCCAATGTCCCGGTGACCCCCAGGCAGATCGCCGACAGCTGCATCGAAGCCGCACGCGCTGGTGCCAGCATCGCCCATATCCATGTGCGCGATCCGCAGACCGGCGGCATCAGCCATTCCCTGGATCACTTCCGTGAAGTGATGGAACGCGTGCGCGAGTCCGACACCGATATCGTCATGAACATCACCGCCGGTGGCGGTGGCGACTGGATTCCCGACACCCAGGATCCCACCCGCGGCGGCCCGGGCACCGACATCCAGACACCAGCGCAGCGTCACGAGCCGGTCGGCGAGCTGCTGCCGGAGCTGTGCACCCTGGACTGCGGTAGCCTCAACTTCAGTGACATGGTCTACATCAACACCGCCGACTGGCTGCGCGAACATGCCCGTCTGGTACAGGCCGCCGGCGTCAAGCCCGAGCTCGAGTGCTTCGATCTCGGCCATATCTGGTTCGCCCGTCAGCTCCAGCAGGAAGGACTGATCGATGGTGACCCGCTCTACCAGCTCTGCCTGGGCATTCCCTGGGGCGCCGAGGCCGATACCGAAACCATGCTGGCCATGCGCAACAAGTTACCGGCGGGCGCCAACTGGGCCGCCTTCGGCATCGGCCGCGAGCAGATGCCGATGGTCGCCCAGGCAGCGTTGCTCGGCGGCCATGTCCGCGTCGGCCTGGAAGACAACCTGATGCTGAAGAAAGGCGTCCTGGCCACCAACGGCGAACTCGTCGACAAGGCCTCCGGTATCATCGATGGTTTGGGCGGTCGCGTCATGACCCCGGCCGAGACCCGCGCGCATCTTGCCCTGCGCGACCCGAGCACTGGCCGGATCGCCGGAGGTGACGCATGAGCCAGCAACTCACCGTGATCGGTACCGGCGTCATCGGTAACGGCTGGATCGCCCGGGCCCTGGCCAATGGCTGGGATGTCGTCGCCTTCGATCCTGCCGAGGGCGCTGAGGCAAGGACCCGCGCCTTCGTTGCCAACGCCTGGCATGCCCTCGAGAAAGACGGCCTGCCCGCAGGCGCCTCAGCGGATCGCCTGCGCTTCATGCCGAGCCTGGAAGAAGCCGTTGCCGGCGCCGACCTGATTCAGGAAAACGTCCCGGAGCGCCTGTCGCTCAAGCAGGAGATCCTGGCGGCCGTCGATGCGGCTGCCGACGCCCGGGTGGTGATCGGCTCCTCCACTTCGGGCTTCAAGCCCAGCGACCTGCAACGCGACTGCACTGCGGCCCCGGGACGGGTGATCGTCGCTCACCCCTTCAACCCGGTCTACCTGCTGCCGCTGGTGGAGCTGGTGGGGGGTAACGCTACTCAGGCCACTCACATCGAGCAGGCCCGGACGCTCTACCAGTCGCTGGACATGCGTCCACTGGTGGTACGACGCGAGATCGAAGGGCACATCGCCGATCGCCTGATGGAAGCCTTGTGGCGTGAGGCCCTGCACCTGGTCAATGATGGCGTGGCCACCACCGAGGAAATCGACGCCGCCGTGGTCTATGGCTGCGGCCTGCGCTGGTCGTTGATGGGTACCTTCCTGACTTTCCACCTGGCCGGCGGCGAACAGGGCATGCGCCACATGCTTGAGCAGTTCGGCCCGGCGCTGAAGCTGCCCTGGACAAAGCTGGAAGCACCGGAGCTCAGCGATGAACTGATCGACAGGGTCGTCGAGGGATGTGAACATCAAGCGGCAGGCCGTCCGGTGGCCGAACTCGATCGGCGGCGCGACGACTTCCTGGTGGAACTGCTGGCCCTGACCCGCAAGTACTGGCCGGAGGCCGAGGGCCTCGAAGGACGCATATGATGAAACTGCTGGATCTCCAGGTACCCCACGACTGGGTCGACTACAACGGCCACATGAACGACGCCGAATACGCCCGGGTATTCTCCCTGGGCGTGGAGGCACTGATGGACGCTATCGGCCTCGACGAGGCCGGCCGGCGTCAGCATGGCTATACGCTTTACACCCTGGAGACGCACCTTTGCTATCGTCGCGAGGCGCACGAAGGTCAGCCGCTGTGCGTTGAGGTAATGCTGCTGGAGCGGGATGCCAAGCGGTTGCATGTGTTCTTCGAGATGTACGACGCCGAGCGTACCTTGCTGGCCACCAGCGAGCAGATGCTGATGGGGATCGATGCCGAGGCCGGTCGACCGGCGCCCTTCCCGGCACCCATCGACGCCGCCATCGGGGCACTGCCGAGTGCCGAGCCCGAAGCCTGGCCGGAACAGGCAGGGCGTCGCATCGGCCTGCCACCGGCCAAGCGTTGAGCCGGGACATCACGCCCCCACCTGCCAGAACGGCCGCCCCCATGATGCAGTGTGACAGCTTTCGCCGCCGCTTCGAGCGCGGCCTCGACGCCCTTGCCGGGCTGCCGATGGAAGCGGCCCGGAAGCGCTACGATGCACTCTGCGCGAGCTTTGCGCCCGTCGACCCCACCGGCATGACGGTCCGCGACGGACACATCGCCGCTGTCGGCGTACGACGCTTCCACCCTGCCCGCATTGCCGAGGCTTCCCCCATCCTCTATGCCCACGGCGGCGGCTGGAACTTCGGTTCACCGCGCAGTCATCACGGCATCGCCGCCGACCTGGCCGAACGGCTGGGGCGCGAAGTGATTAGTGTCGACTACCGCTTGGCCCCGGAAGCCGGCTACACCGAGGCCCTCGACGACTGTCGTCGCGTCGCCGAGGCCTGCGCGCCCACTGCCCTGGTCGGCGACAGCGCCGGCGGACGACTGATCATGGATGTCTCACGGCAGTCGCACTGGCACGGCGTACTGGGCCTGATCTACCCACCAGTAGGTCGCCCGACAGCGGCCAGCCTGGGGCCGGACGCCCCGCTGCTGACGCGGGACGATATCCTGGCGCTGTGGGAGAGCATCGCCGACGAGATACCGATGCCGGATGCCACCTCGGCCCCCGGCGAGTCCATCGAAGTGCTGGCAGTGGAACATGACCCCCTCACCGTCCCCCTGGAGCGCGCCGTGGCGGACTGGCGTCGCGACGGCGCCGACATCGGCTACCGCTGTGCCCCGGACATGCTGCATGGCGCCTTGCACGCTCATGCACGCCTCGACGCCATGCAGGCCGCCTGGCAGGACTTCTGCCGCGCCCTGTCGCAACGGCTGGGGTGAACAAAACCTGACGGTTCAGGCCTTGGGAAGCGCTGAATAAATCGCCGAGCATAGTGAACCGCAAGGCGCACGGAACGCAGAAAGCGAGACATAACACTTAGTTAGGCGAGCTTTCGACCGGGCTGGCGCACCAGTACCGCGCACAAATTCGCCGGGAGCGAATTTGAACCGTCCTAAGACGGGACCGGAGGGTAGCCGCCAGGGATGGCGGCTATAGCGCCGCGATTTGCATGCGCAGGCATTTAAGCAGTGTTTCCCTTGCGCAGCTGCCGCGGCGATTGACCATACCGAGCACGAAACGCCCGCGAAAAACTCGAACTCGAGCCGAAGCCACACGCCAGCGCTACCGCCAGCACATCGAGGTCGGTCTCCTCGAGCAGGTAGCGAGCGCGCTCCAGTCGCAATCCCAGGTACCAGTCTCGCGGTGACTGCCCGAGCTCACGTTCGAAGAGCCGCTGCAACTGACGCAGCGAGACGCCGCTGAGCCGCGCCACTTCCGTCAGGCTCAATGGAAATTCGAGGTGCTGTTCCATCACATCAACCGCCTCGACGAGATGGCGACGATGCGTGCCGAGCCGACGGGCCAACGTCATGCGTTGCTGGTCATGGCGGGTTCGGATGCGTTCGTGTACCAGCTGTTCCGAGACATCGATGGCCAGCTGGTTGCCATGGCGCCGGGCGATCACGTCCAGCGCCATGTCCATGGCCGCCGCGCCCCCGGCACAGGAGAAGCGCCGACGCCCGAGCTCGAACAACTCGTCCGAGGTCGCGATGGCCGGAAAGCGCTCCTGAAAGGCCGGCAGACTCTCCCAATGGAGGGTGACCCGCTCACCCTCCAACAGGCCGGCCGCGGCGAGCACAAAGCAACCGGTGTCGAGACCGCCCAGCACGCAGCCCGACTCGTTGAGCCGATGCAACCAGCGCATCAGGGCCCGACTCAGGCAGGACTCGGGGTCGAAGCCGCTGCACACCGCCAATGAAGGGAGGTGATGGACCGCCTCGATGGACTGGTCAGCCAGCAGCGTCATGCCGTTGGAGGCCGTCACCGGATCGCCATCCTGACTGAGCAGCGTCCAGTCAAAGAGTGGCTGGCCGCTGATTCGATTGGCAATCCGCAGTGGTTCGACCGCAGAAAAGAAGGCCATCATCGAAAAACGTGGCAGCAACAGAAAACCGACGAGCTCCGGCGCGGGTCCGGTGTAATCGAGGCGCATGACAGCAAGCCAAGGATGCGAAGGGGCCGGTCATGATGACCGGCCGGCCACTGTCGGGCAAGCTTGCCTCAGTCGAACTGCGCTTCGACCGCCTCGATGGCGGGGCGCCCATCACGCGCCTCGACACCCTCGAGCCAGGCCGCCACGGTATCGTGGTTGGCCGCGATCCATTCGCTGGCCACCTCACCGGCGGGCCGCTCCTCGTGACTGTAGGCATGCACCCAGTCGTTCTGATCGGCGGTATCCACCACGTACTGGGTCATGAAACGATGGACATCGGCATCCCGGTCCTTCAGGTCGTCCGGCACCACGGTCCAGACCGTGCTCTCGATCTCCGCCACACCGGCATCATCGGCATCCTCGAGATAGACGAGATCGAAGCTGACGTTCATCCAGTGCGGCTCCCAGCCGACAAAGGTCACCCATTCGTCGTTGCGCATCTTCTGCTTGGCCTGGGCCAGCATCGCGGCCGTGGAACTCTCGCGCAGGGTCCAGTCGCCTAGATTGGCGAGATCCTTATCGATGGCCTCACCGATGGCGGTATTGATGCCGGTGCCGGCTTCGATACCCAGGATGGTTCCATCGAAACGTTCGCGGTAGTCGTCAAGGTCCGCCACCGATTCGACTCCGGCTTCCTTGACGTAACGTGGAACCACCAGGCCCGAGATGGCGCCCTGGATATTGGCGACGGCTTTTTCCACCTTGCCGTCGGCCACCAGTGGTTCGACCATCTCGGTCTGCACCGGGTACCAGCCACCCAGGTAGGCTTCCAGATCACCCTCGGCCACGCCATTGAGGATCACGCTCACCGCCAGGTCATTCTGCCGGGTCTCGTAGCCCATGGCCTCCAGCAACTGGGCGGCGATTTCGGACTTGACGGTAACCCCCGGCCAGGGCGGTACACCGAAGCGAACTTCATCGAGATCGGCCTGGGCAATGGGCGCGACCAGGGAGGTCAGCGCCAGGGTGGCGCCCAGCAGGTGGCGACGGTGGTGCGTCATCGTCATGGTAATCTCCTGTTGCTTGGGGAACCTTCACAGTCTGACGCCTTTCATCAGGGTAACTTTTCACAAGTCGACCCATAGGCGGCACAATGCGACAGAACGAATTCATTCTTGCGACCCTGGGAAGCGCTGAACAAATCGACGAGCGGAACGAAGGCTAGGCCCGTTCCCGACGGGCCATCGCATTTCCCACATCCATGTGGGTCACGCAAGGCGCACGGAGCACAGCACCGAGCGGAGCGACAAACATCCGAAGGGTGGCCCCGAAGGGGCGAGAAACCGGAGGTTTCGAGTCAACCGGAGCCTATGGGGTATAGGTGAGGATTCCGACCGGGCTGGCGCACCAGCACCGCGCACAAATTCGCCAGGAGCGAATTTGAACCGTCTTTAGACGGGCCCGCAGGGTAGCCGCCATGGATGGCGGCTATAGCGCAGCGATTTGCCCGCGCAGGCATTTGTGCAGTGTTGCCCTTGCACGGCCATTGCAAAGGAAGCGATCCGCCCTACAATCGTCACTGCTATCCGATCATCCCCGATGCACACCGGCCAGGTTCGTCGTCCATGCGCCTACACCCCCAGGTTCCCGAGCCGGAATCCATCGGCTTCTTGCTGCTGCCGCGCTTCGCCATGGTGGCGTTCTTCTCGGCCATCGAGCCGTTGCGCATTGCTAACCGCATCAGCGGTCGCACCTTGTTCCACTGGGATGTGATCAGTCGCGATGGCGGCCCTGTCACCGCCTCCAACGGCATGCCGCTTGCCGCCACCTGGTCGTTGCAGAAGGCACCCGAGACCCAGAGCCTGGCGGTCTGCGCCAGCTTCGCTCCGGAGCAAGCCCTCGACACCGAACTGCTGGAATGGTTGCGGGCTCGCGTCCGAGCCGGCTGCGTGCTGGGCGGCATGGACACGGGCTGCTTCGCACTTGCCGCTGCCGGCCTGCTCGATGACCAGACCGTGACCCTGCACTGGGAGTCCCTGCCCGCATTTCGCGAGCAATTCCCCGGGATCGAGGCGGTCGAGTCGCTCTACGAGATCTCGGCCGAGGGGTTTTCCTGCGCCGGCGGCAGCTCGGCCATCGACATGAGCCTGGATCTGATCGCCCGTCGACACGGCGACGAATTGGCCGGCCAGGTGCGTGAACAGCTCGTCCACGATCAGGGCCGCCTGCCTGCCAGCCGGCAGCGCCACATCGCCCGGCCGGCCAATGATGTCGACCCTGGGCTCCATCGAGCCGTTGCGTTGATGGAGACTCACCTGGAGGCCCCACTGGGCATCCAGGCACTGGCCGATGAGCTCGGGCTTTCCTGGCGACGGCTCGAGCGTCTCTTCGCTCGCCACCTGGGCCAGACGCCGTTGCATTTCTACCAGGAACGTCGCCTGGCTCATGCCCACCAGTTACTGATCGATACTCGTCACGGCATCATGGACATCGCCTTGGCCAGCGGCTTCGCCTCGGCCTCCAGCTTCACCCGGGCCTTCCGCAGGCACTACGGCCTGACACCCAGCCAACTGAGGAGACGCTGATTCGAGACGAGCTGTCGAATCGTGCATGGTCGATGTCGAATCATGTCGCATGGCGTTGCCCGTCGGTTGGCATTCTGAGTCGCATCATCACGCTGCCATCTCAGGAGATGCCCCATGACCGATACCGAACTGCCACGCACGCCGGACTACGACGCCTGGCCGATCGACGCCGATCTCGACACCGTCTCCTTCACCCCGCGACTGGTCACGGTGCGCTGGAGCGACGGACGGATCAGCCGCTACCACGGCATCTGGCTGCGCGAAAACGCCACCGACGACACCACCATCAACCCCGCGACCCGGGAACGCATCCTGGACCTCTCCACCCTACCCGCCTGGCCGGAGGTCGAAGGCGCCGAGATAGACGCGACCGGTGCACTGTGCGTGGATTTCGCCCCCGAGGATCGCCGCCTGCGCTTCCACCCCGGCTGGCTGCGCGCCCACGACTACGACAATGTCAGTGATCCCGAAGCCCCGTTGGTGCCGGTGACGACCTGGCAGGGCGGCCCGGAGGCCGGCCCCGACACCCTGGACGCCACTGGCCTGCTCGATACCGATGCGGGCGACGACGCCGAAGAAGCGATCCTCGCCCCGGCCCTGGAGAGCGTACTCGGCAAGGGGCTGGTACGGCTGCGCAATCTACCGACCGAACCCGGCTCGCTGGAAGCTATCGCCTGGCGTATCGGTCCGGTGCGTCCCACCAACTTCGGGCAACTGTTCGACGTCAGGGCCAAGCCGGACCCGGATTCCAACGCTTATACCTCCATCGCCCTACCGCCCCACGTGGACCTGCCGACCCGCGAGTATCACCCGGGCCTGCAGATGCTGCACTGCCTGGAAAACAGCGTGGAGGGCGGCCAGGCGGTGATGCTCGACGGCTTCGCCGTGGCCGAGGCGCTGCGCGACCGTCACCCCGAAGCCTGGACGACGCTGACTCGGGTGCGCTGGTGCTACGCCAACACAGCCAGAACCACCGACTACGTGTGGTACGAGCCGATGATCCGCCTCGACGCCCGGGGCAAGCTGCTCGAGGTGCGCATCGCCGATTTCCTGCGCGGCCCGCTGCAGACGGCCTTCGAGGACGTGGAGCCGGCCTATGAGGCACTGATGACGCTGCAGCGCCTGCTGCGCGACCCGGCCTTCGCCATCCGCTTCACCTACGCGCCCGGCGACCTGGTGATCTTCGACAACCGCCGCCTGTTGCACGCCCGCGACGCCTTCGAAGGCGCCAGCGGCCACCGCTGGCTGCAGGGCTGCTACATGGAGCGCGACGAGATCCGCTCGCGTTACCGCATGATCCAACGGGCACGGCGCCAGCGTCGTCTCACCACCGATGCCTGAGAAGCGACGAATGTTCGGCGCCCCTGCCTCCGGCATCGACTTTCGCTGAGCGTCCCGTCGGCCGCTTTCAGCCGCGTTCTGCGGTCACACTGGGCGCCTCCCCGAATCTCGCCCGGTAGGCCCGGGAAAAGTGCGCCAGGTGTGCGAATCCGGTGGCCAACGCCGCCTCGGTGACCCGACAATGGCTGGCAGCCAACAGACGCTGGGCCTGGTCGAGCCGCATGGCCAGGTAGCATTGCTTGGGCGTCTCGCCGAAATGGGCCATGAAGCGACGCGTCAACTGGCGCTGCGACTGTCCCACCAACCGGCAGATCTCGGGAATGGGCAGCGCCTGGGCCAGGTTCGCCTCCATGACCGCCAGGGCTCGCAGCACGCTGCGCGGCAAGTGCGCATAGCGCTCGTCCCGACTCGGCGAAGGCTCATCGTCACCGCGCTGGTGCACCAGTTGACGGCCCACGGCATTGGCCAGCGCCGGGCCATAGAGCCGCTCCATCCAGGCCAGCATCATGTCGATGCTCGCCGACCCACCCGATCCGGTCAGCCGGGACGCATCGAGCTCGAAGCGTGCCTGGCTGACCCTGAGCTGCGGGAACTCGCGTCGAAACGCCGGTACGCTTTCCCAATGCATCGCGACCCGATGCCCTTCCAGCACGCCCGAGCGCGCCAGGATGAAGGGTGCCGTGTCCAGCCCCCCCAGCCAGCCGCCATGGGCCGCCACTCGCCTCAGCACAGCGAGATCCTGTCCCCGGATGGTCGCCTCCGCCTCATAGGAAGACACCACCATCAGATGCGCGTCATCGTCCACGGCATCGAGCTCGCCATCGACATCGATACGCACGCCGTTGCTGGCCACCAGCCCTTCTCCATCGGCGGACAACAGCCGCCAGGCAAACAGGTCCCGGCCGAAACGGTTGGCCACGCGCAACGGCTCCAGCAGACAGAACAGGCTCAGCATCGAGAACTTTGGCACCAGCCAGACATCCAGGGTGTGCTCCGCTTCCTCGGGCGCCAGCAGCGGCGGGGAATCCGGTCTCGGATAGGGCCAGGCGTCGGTGAACTCACTCATTATGGCCAAAAATATCAAATATAGGGCGAATTTATGCAAATGGTAGCGGCGCAACGGCGTTAGGGTAAAGCCAGTCGCGCATCGGCGCCGGTGGCGACACTTCGTCACGGTCCACGCAATACCCGGAGATAGATCGTCATGACCGCAAGCGGCAAGCTGTGGCTGTCCTCGGACGGACAGCGCCTGAACCTCGACACCCAGGGCCATACCCGCGAATTCGCTGCCCTTTGGCTGCGCGAACGCGCCCCCGATTCCGCCACCCTGGATCCCCGCACCGGCCAGCGCCTGATCGAGGCCGCCGAATTACCGCTCGACCTGACCCTGGAAAGTGCCGAGCTGGCCGGCGAGCATGTGGCGCTGCGTTTCAGCGACGGCCACGCCACCGACTTTCCGCTCGAGGCACTGGTCGAGGCCAGCACCGAGATCGCTACCAGCGTGCCCGGCCGTACCCTCTGGGATGCCAGCCTGGCCGAGCCACCCAGAGCGGACTTCGCGGCCGCCCGCCAGGACGACGCCGCCCTGCTCGACATGTTAGAGAACCTGCATCGTTTCGGCTTCGTGCTAGTCTCGGGCGTGCCCACCGAGGAAGACGGAATGCAGACCCTGATCGACCGTATCGGTCCCCTGCGCCGCACCAACTGGGGCGGCATCGCCGACGTCAAGTCGGTGGCCAACGCCTATGACCTGACCATGACCCAGCGTGGGCTCGAACCGCACACCGACAACCCCTATCGCGATCCGATTCCCGGCTACATCTGGCTGCATTGCCTGACCAATGCCGCCGACGGCGGTGACAACACCCTCGTCGACGGCTACCAGGCGGCGCTGACGCTCAAGGCGCGCGACCCCGAGGCCTTCGACTGCCTGACCCGTGTCGCCCCGGGCTTTCTCTACCATGACGACACCACTCGCCTGGAAGGTGAAGGGCCGCTGATCGAGCTCGACAGCCACGGCCGCCTGGCACGCGTGCGCTTCAACAACCGCACCGAACGTGTCGATGCCCTGTCGGCCGATGAACTCGAGCGCTACTACGCCGCGCGCCGGGCCTTCTACCACCTGATCACCTCGGACGAGCTGACCGTTCACCTCAAGCTCGATCCCGGCCAGATGTTGATCATGGACAACTATCGCCTGCTGCACGGGCGACGCGCCTACCAGCTCGCCGGCGGCGTTCGCCATCTGCGCCAGGGCTACGTCGACCGCGACAGCACGACCAGCCGACGCCTCGTGCTCCGCCGACAGCTCTCCGGTCAACCATCGCAGGAGGCCAGCGCATGAACCAGGCCAGTTTCCGACGTTTCGACGAAAGCCGGCTCGACGAGTGGCACTTGATCGACGCCCGCTTCCGCGACTACCAGGCCGACGCCCCGCGCCGCGTGCTCGACCATCTGCATCGGCTGGCCGGGGACCACCACGGCTACCCGGTGGATCGCTTCGAGCACAGCCTGCAGACAGCGACCCGCGCCCTGCGTGACGGTGCCGACGAGGAAATGGTGGTGTGCGCCCTGCTGCATGACATCGGCGACGATCTCGCACCGGCCAATCATGCCGAGATCGCCGCGGGCATCCTCGAGCCGTTCATCGATCCCTTGAATGCCTGGATGATTCGCCACCACGAACTCTTTCAGGGGTATCATTACCGCCACTTCTTCGGCCAGGATCGCCACGCCCGGGAGCAGTTTCGCGACCATCCGGCCTATGCGCGCACGGTGCGCTTCTGTGACCACTGGGACCAGGCGAGCTTCGACCCCGACTACGATACCCTGCCACTCGAGCACTTCGTGCCCATGGTCGAGCGCGTCTTGGGCCGTCCGCCCTTCGGTGGCCTGCCCGATCTGATCGAGGAGAATTTGCCGCGATGACCTGCGCCCAGCGACTGATTCAACTGCTCGAGGCCTACGGCGTCGATACCGCCTTCGGCATCCCCGGCGTGCACACCATCGAACTGTACCGTGCCCTTGGCGAAAGCCGACTGCACCACGTCACGCCGCGTCACGAACAGGGCGCCGGTTTCATGGCCGACGGCCATGCCCGGGCGAGCGGCCTGCCCGCTGCCTGCTTCATCATCACCGGTCCCGGCATGACCAATATCGCCACCGCCATGGGGCAGGCCCTGGCCGACTCGGTGCCGATGCTGGTGATCTCCAGCGTCAATCAGCGCGCCAGCCTGGGGCGTGGTCAGGGGCGCCTGCACGAGATGCCCCACCAGCGCGAGACGCTGGCCGGCGTCAGTTTGTTCAGCCACACCCTGCACGACCCCGAGGCGCTCCCGGAGGTCATGGCCCGTGCCTTCTCGATATTCCACAGTGCCCGCCCCGGCCCCGTGCATATCGAGATCCCCCTGGACGTGATGGGCGCCCCGGTATCCGACGAGCCCATTACGCCGACCCGTGCCTACCCGCCGGCACCGGCTCCCGAGGCGCTGGCACGAGCCGCCGAGTGGCTCGGTGCGGCTTCGCGTCCCCTGGTCCTGCTCGGCGGCGGCACCGCCGACGCGGCGGACGCGGCCCGCGCCCTGGTCGAACGACTCGATGCTCCGACCTTTACCTCCATCAACGCCAAGGGCGTGCTCGGGCTCGACCATCCGCTGGACCTGGGCGCCACTGCCAGCCTTCCCGCGGCCCGTCGGCTGGCCCGCGAAGCCGACGTGGTACTGGCCATCGGCACCGAGCTCGGCGAGACCGACTACGACCTGGTGTTCGATGGCGGCTTCGTACTCGACGGCCGCCTCATTCGCATCGATATCGACCCCCAGCAGCTCGGCCGCAACCAGGCCGCCGATCTGGCCTTGCTCGCCGAAGCCGGCCAGGCCATGGCGGCCCTCGTCGAACGACTGCCCGAGTCGACGCAACGCGACGGTATCAGGCGCGCCGAGGCCGTGCGCCGAGCCCTGGCCCTCGCTGAGGATGCCGAGGTGGCCCCCTACGCACCGCTCTTCGCCACCCTGCGCGAGGTACTGCCGGACGCCATCCTGGTTGGCGATTCCACCGGCCCGGTCTACGCCGGCAACTTCCTGGCCTCGCTGCCGGCACCGCGCCGCTGGTTCAACGCCGCCACCGGCTTCGGCACCCTCGGCTACGGCCTGCCCGCCGCCCTGGGCGCCGCCTTGGCCCGGCCGGAACAACCGGTGGTCGCCCTGGTCGGCGACGGCGGCCTGCAGTTCGTGCTCGGCGAGCTGGGCACCGCCCGCGACCTCGGCCGCCCCGTGGCAATCATGATCTGGAATAACGACGGCTACGACGAGATCCGCCGCTTCATGTCGATGAACGAGATACCGCACCTGGGCGTCGATCTGGCCACCCCCGACTTCCAGGCCCTGGCGCAGGCCTTCGCCTGTCGCCACCTCGGCGTGACCGACCCGGCGAGCCTGCACGACGCCCTCGGCCGCCTCGACGAAGCGAGTTCCCCATTGATCATCGAGGTCGATGCCACCGCCTGGACCGCCTCGCTCTGACGGCTCGTCACCTCGACCGAATCACTCTGAGGAGGAGATGACTGTCTCATCCTCCCTGCAAAGGGAAGCATTGATTTATGAACACGCATACCACGACCCTGACCATGACCCTGATCGCCGGCCTGACCCTGGCCGACCCCGCCACGGCCGCCGATCGCGATGACCAGTTGCACCTGGTCGTGCCGCCCTGGCCCGGCGTGACCGTCAAGAGCGAGATCTTCGCCCAGCTCATCGAGCCACTGGGCTATACCACCAGCAAGCAACAGCTCAGCTCGACGGTCGGCTACAACACCCTGCAGACCGGCGACAGCGATGCCTTCCTCGCCGGCTGGATACCGGCACAGCAGGAGAGCTACGACGCCGCCATGAAGGCCGACGCCATCGTCGACCTGGGCAACAACGTCAACGGTGCCCGCATGGGCTTCGCGGTCCCGGACTACGTCTACGAGGCGGGCATCACCAGCGCCGAACAACTGGCCGACCCCGAGGTGGCCAAGCGCTTCGACAAGACCGTCTACAGCATCGAGAGCGGCTCCACCGTCACCGACATGCTGAACCAGGCCATCGAGGCCGACACTTACGGGTTGGGTGACTGGGAAGGCATGTCCTCGTCCACGCCCGGCATGCTCAGCGAGGTCGAGGCCGCGGTCGACGAGGACCGCTGGATCGTCTTCTACGGCTGGACGCCCCACTGGATGGTGCCGGAATACGACACGCGCATCCTCGACGACCCCGAGGGCGTCTATGGGGCCGACAACGGACGCAGCGACGTCAAGACCATCGTCGCCACGTCCTACGCCAAGGCCAACCCCAACCTGACCCGGCTGCTCGACCAGTTCGTGATCAGCGCCGACGAGCAGAGCGAATTCATCCGCGACTACAGCCTCAAGGAGCGCGAGCTGGAAGCCGTGGCCCACGACTGGCTGGCGTCCCACCCCGAGCGAGTCGCCGAATTCCTCGAGGGCGTCGAGACCCGCGACGGCGGCAATGCGCTCGATGCCGTGGAGGCCAGCCTGTGACGACACCTCGTGACGAGGCAGCCATGCAGCGCCGCGACCTGGCCGCCGCCTACCGGCTGGTCGCACTGGACGGCATGGATGACGGCATCTCGACGCATATCTCGGCACGCCTGTCCGGCGGGCGCTTCCTGCTCAACGCTTTCGGCCTGCGCTTCGACGAGGTACGTGCCGACAACCTGGTCACCGTCGACGCCGAAGGCGAGATCCTCGACGACCCGACCGGGCTCGGCATCAATCCCGCCGGTTTCACCATCCACAGTGCCATCCATGCGGCGCGTCCCGAGGTCGCCTGTGTGCTGCACACCCACACGGTCGCCGGCGTCGCCGTTTCCTGCCTCGAGGAAGGCCTGCTGCCGCTGAACCAGTGGGCGATGCAGTTTCATGACCGGCTCGGTTATCACGACTATGAGGGCATCGCCCTGGACCTCGACGAACGTCGACGGCTGACCGCCCATCTCGGTCGCCACATGGCGATGCTGCTGCGCCAGCACGGCCTGCTGACCTGCGGACGCAGCGTGGGCGAAGCCTTCCTGCGCATGCGCGACCTGGAACGCAGTTGCCAGACCCAGTTGGCCGCCCAGGCCACCGGACGCCCCTTGCGTCAGGCCAGCCCGGCACTGTGCGAGCACGTCGCCCGCCAGTACGAAGCCTGGGCCGCCAGCCCGCAGGGCACCGACCTCGCCTGGCAGGCCGAACGCCGCCGTCTGCCAGCCGATGACACTTCCCCTCAGGCCATCTAGCGAGACTTTCATGCGTTATTCCCGACTGACCGACCGTATCGCCGGCGAGGGCGCCGCGGCCTGGGACATCCATAACCGGGCCCTGGCCCGCCAGGCCGCTGGCGAGGACATCACCGTGCTGTCGGTGGGCGACCCGGACTTCGACACGCCGGCGGCGATCGTCGAGAGCGCCGTGAACAGCCTGCGTGACGGCGCCACCCATTATCCCGACGTTCAGGGCAAGCGCGGCCTGCGCGATGCCATCACCGAGCGCTACCGCCGGCACGGCGTCGCGGCCGACCCCGAGCGCATCATCGTGATGGCCGGGGCCCAGTGCGGGCTCTACGCCGTGGCCCAGTGCCTGCTCGACCCAGGTGACGAGGTCGTCGTGCCCGAGCCCTGCTATGTCACCTACGAGGCGGTGTTGCGCTCCACCGATGCCGCCATGGTACGCATCCCGCTACGCGGCGATGCCGGCTTCCGCCTCGACCCAGCCGATATCGAGGCGGCGATCACCCCGCGCACCCGGGCGATCATGCTCAACAGCCCGCACAACCCCACCGGGCAACTCATCGACGCCGACACCTGGCACGCCATCGCCGAGCTCTGCCGACGCCATGATCTGTGGCTGATCTCCGACGAGGTCTACGCCAACCTGGTCTTCGAGGGCGAGCACCAGTGCGCTGCCGCCCTACCCGGCCTGGAGGATCGCAGCGTGGTGATCGACAGTCTCTCCAAGTCCCACGCCATGACCGGCTGGCGACTGGGCTGGGTGCTCGGTCCCCGGGAGCTGATCGAGCACCTCGGCAACCTGGCGCTGTGCATGCTCTACGGCTGCCCGGACTTCATCCAGGACGCCGCCCGGGACGCCCTGACCCGACAGGCCCCGGAACTCGAGGCCATGCACCAGGGCTATCGAGCCCGACGCGATGCCGTCTGCGCGGCCCTGGCGGACTGTCCGGCCGTGAAGGTCATCCCACCGGCGGCGGGCATGTTCCTGATGGTCGATATCCGCGCCACCGGTCTCTCGTCCCAGGCCTTCGCCGACCGACTACTCGATGAACACAGCGTGTCGGTGCTTTCCGGCGAGGCCTTCGGTCCCTCCGCCGCCGGTTTCATCCGGCTGAGCCTGACCGTCGACGAAGCCCGATTGACCGATGCCTGCCAACGCCTGGCCCGCTGTGCCGAGACGGCACGCGACGACGCCGGCCTCCTTTCCACCGTCCAATGAGTCGCCTATGACATCATCGCTCGACGACCACACTCCGCAAGCCACCGCCGCCCCGGCGGTGCAAGCGCACCACCTCGTCAAACGCTATGGCGACCTCGAGGTGCTGCGCGATGTCTCCCTCGAGGTCCCCGAGGGCAGCGTTACCTCCATCATCGGCGCCAGCGGATCCGGCAAGAGTACTCTGCTGCGCTGCCTCAATCTGCTGGAACGCCCCGACCAGGGCGACCTGGCGATTGCGGATGAGACGATCCAGTTCGACCGCAATCCCCAGGGCGACGTCGTCGGCCTTAACCGACGCCAGCTGCAGCGGCTGCGCGCCAAGGTCAGCATGGTCTTCCAGCAGTTCAATCTGTGGCCGCACTTCAGCGTGCTCGGCAACGTCACCGAGGCCCCGATGCGGGTACAGGGGCTCTCCCGCCGACGCGCCACCGAAGTGGCCGAGCACTACCTGGCGCGTGTCGGCATGGCCGACAAGCGCGATGCCTACCCGGCGTTCCTGTCCGGCGGCCAGCAGCAGCGCGTGGCCATTGCTCGCGCGCTCGCCATGGAACCACGCCTGCTGCTGTTCGACGAGCCGACATCGGCGCTGGACCCGGAACGCGTCAATGAGGTCCTCGGCGTGATCCGCGACCTGGCCGGCGAAGGCCGCACCATGGTGCTGGTCACCCACGAGATGGCCTTCGCCCGGGAGGTCTCCGACCAGGTCGTGTTTCTCGATCGCGGCGTCATCGGCGTCGCCGGCCCCCCTGGCGAGGTCTTCGACGACCCGCGCTGTCGGCGCTTCGCGGCTCCCGCCGCCTGATCGTCCACAGCCCCCATTTTCGAACAACGAGTCAGGAGAACACCATGCAACGCACCCTCATCCCCGCCATCGCGCTGTCCATCGCCAGTCTCGGCGGTACCGCCCAGGCCGCCGAGCCCCTGCAGATCGGCATTTCCGCCGAGCCCTACCCCCCTTTCACCTACACCTCGTCCGAAGGCGAGTGGACCGGCTTCGAAGTGGAACTGGGCATGGCCATCTGCGAGGCCATGGAAGCCGAATGCGAGATCAAGCCCACCGGCTGGAGCGGTATCATCCCCTCGCTCAAGGCCGGGCGCATCGACATGATCATGAACTCCATGTCGATCACCAAGGCCCGCCAGAAGGTCATCGACTTCACCGATCCCTACTACTTCACCCCTGGTGCCTACGTGGCCGCCGATGACCAGGAACTGAGCCTTCCCGAAGGGCTGGATGGCCTGATACTAGGCGTGCAGAGCGCCACCACCAACGCCACCTATGCCCGCCGCGCCCTGCGTGACACCGGCGTCGATATCCGCCTCTACGACCAGGCAGAGCAGGTCAACCGCGACCTGCTCTCCGGCCGCCTGGACGTGATCCTGGCCGACAAGATCGCCATGAACGAGCTGGTCGAGCGCGACGAGGCCGAAGGCTTCGAGATCAAGAGCACCGCACCCCACCACGAAGCCTATGGCGAGGGCGTCGGCATTGGCATCCGAAAGGCTGACGACGACCTGGAGGCCAACCTCAACGCGGCCATCGAAAAGGTCCAGCAGGATGGCACTTGCACCCGACTCTCCGAGTCGTACTTCGGCACCGACGTCTGCACCGACTGAGTACCATCGACTGCCATCGTGATTCGAACCGCCGGGCGATGACGCTGTCCGGCGGCTTCGCCATGTCCATGCAAGGATGTAAACGCAAGTGTGACACGGTACGCGCCGGTCGATCCCCGAAGAGACCGTACGACGTTATCCCGTCCCGGCGCACACTCCGTGTCTTCCAAGGTGCTTTTCGACCATGAACAACCTCTCGCAAGAAGGCCTGGCCGACTGGTCCGGTCCCATCTTCCAGGGCGCGCTGACGACCCTCGAGATTGCCGTGCTGGCCTATGCCATCGGCCTGCTGCTCGGCCTGACCGGCGCCAGCGCGCGTCTCAGCCCCTGGGCACCGATACGCGGCCTGGGTATCCTGTACTCCACGACAGTGCGAGCCGTGCCCGAGCTGCTGCTGATCATCCTGCTGTACTATGCCGGCTCCCAGGCGCTCACCATTCTGGTCAACGCCATGGGCTTTTCCGGGCAGGTGGCCATCAACGGCTTCGTCACCGCCGTTGGCGTGCTGGCCTTCGTTCAGGGCGCCTACATGACCGAAGTGCTTCGTGGCGCCATCCTGGCCATTCCCCGAGGCCAGCTCGAGGCTGCCGATGCCTTCGGCTTCTCGGCCTGGGCGCGCTTCCGGCGCATCGTCGTGCCCGCCATGCTGCCCAATGCCCTGCCGGGCATGTCGAATCTCTGGCTGATCCTGATCAAGGACACCGCCCTGATCAGCGTCATCGGCTACAGCGAACTGTTTTTCACCATCCAGCAGGCCGCCGCCAGCACTCGTGCCCATTTTCTGTTCTATGCCGCCGCCGGCGTCATCTACCTCGCGATGACGCTGTCGTCCACGGCACTGTTCGCGCGCCTGGAACGTTACCTGCGTCGCGGCCAGCCGACCACTGAGGAGGCCTGACATGGACTTTTCCTGGCTTGGCGACCCCTTCTATCAGGACTACCTGATCGAGGGCTTTGTCAATACCCTGTGGCTGGTCGCCGTGTCGGCGGTCGGCGGCCTCGCCCTGGCCGTGCTCGTGGCCATCACGCGGCTCAAGGCACCCCGCCCCTTGGCATTGGCCGTTCAGGGCTTCACCACGGTGATGCGCGGAACGCCGCTGCTGGTGCAGCTGTTCTTCTTCTACTACGGCGTGGGGCGCCTGCTCGAGGGTATCCCCGGCATCCAGGACAGCCTCATCTGGCCATTGCTGCGCGATCCCTTCTTCTACGGTGCACTCACCTTCATCCTGAGTGTCGGCGCCTATTCCGGCGAGGTCATTCGCGGCGCCCTGTTGAGCGTGCCACCGGGCGAACGCGAGGCCGGCCGCGCCTTTGGCCTGACGCCCCTGCAGGTCTTTTTCCGCCTCTGGCTGCCCCGTGCCATCCAGCAATGCCTGCCGACCCTGACCGGCGAAATGATTCTGCTGCTCAAGTCCGTTCCGCTGGTCTCGACCATCGCCATGATGGATCTGCTGCAGGCTGCCAATATCATTCGCGACGAGACCTTCCTGGTCTATGAACCCCTGATGCTGATCGGTGGCATCTATCTGGCCATGACACTGGTGCTCACCCTGGTACTGCGCCAGGTGGAACGTCATTTCCCCGGCATGAAGCCCGAACGCGGCCGGGGATGGCTGCCGCGCCGCTCCCTGCACACCCATGGAGAAGCCCCATGAGCACACTGACACGACATTTCATCGACAACGCTTGGGTGGACAGTCGTGCCACGCGATGCCTGGACGTCCTCGACCCTTATCGACAGACTCGCATCGCCACCGTGACCGCCGGCGACCCTGCCGACGTGAACGATGCCGTGGCCGCCGCTCGCAGTGCGCTGGCCGGTTGGCGAGACCTGACGGGCGAACGTCGCGGTCGTTTCATCGACGCTATCGCCGACGCCCTCGAGGCCCGTCGTGTCTCGCTCGTCGCGCTTTCCAGCCGCAACAACGGCAAGCCGCTGACCGAAGCCGACCAGGACCTGGCCGACGCCATCGACTGCTACCGCTACTATGCGGGAGAAGCCCGGGTACTGGATGCACGCCAGGGCGAGGCAGTCGCCACCGGCGAGGCAGACATGGTATCGCGACGCTACCAGGACCCGGTCGGCGTGGCCGGCTTGATCACCCCCTGGAACTTTCCGCTGGTCAGCAGTGCCTGGAAGATCGCCCCGGCGCTCGCCGCCGGCTGCACGGTGGTCTTCAAGCCCTCCGAGGTCACGCCGCTGCCCGAACAGGCACTGGCCGAGATCGCCCTCGAGACCGAGTTGCCTCCCGGCGTCTTTAACCTGGTGCACGGCGACGGCCGAGGCGTGGGCGAGGCGTTGACCGCTCACCCCGGGGTCGACAAGCTGTCATTCACCGGCAGCAACCCCGTAGGCGAGGCCGTGATGGCCGCCGCCGCCCGGGGAACACGCAACGTTTCCCTGGAACTCGGCGGCAATTCGCCGATCCTGGTCACCGAAGATGCCGACCCGGACCTGGCCGCCGAACTGGTCCTGGCAGGCTTCGCCTACAACGCCGGCCAGATGTGCTCGGCGACCTCGCGTCTGCTGGTCCACGAGTCACTGGCCGATACCCTCCATGAGCGCCTCGACGCGGCCATCGCCGACCTCGTCCCGGGCGATCCGCTGGACAACGCCACCACCCTGGGCCCGCTGATCAACACCGCCCAGTACGAACGGGTCCTCGGCTATCTGGCCGCCGCCGAGCATGAAGGACTCGATGCCGGTAGCGCCCCGGTCTCGGCCCTGCCCGATCACGGCTACTTCATTGCCCCCCGGGTCTTTCGCGATGTGCCCACCACGAGCCGGCTGTGGCGCGAGGAAATCTTCGGTCCCATCCTGTGCTCGCGTCGCGTGGCCAGTGATGACGAGGCGATCACCCTGGCCAACGACAGCGCCTTCGGCCTGGCCGCCACCGTTGTCGCCGGCGAAAAGGACCGCGCTGCCGATATCGCCGCACGGCTCCAGGCGGGCAATGTCTGGTGCAACACTCACCAGGTGGCCCCGCCAGGACTCGGCTGGGGCGGCATGAAGGGCAGCGGCATCGGCCGCGAACTCGGTCGCGCGGGCCTCGACGCCTATCTGGAGACGCGGTACGTCACTCTGGAGAACGACATCTAGCCGCAAGCTAACTGCCACGCGCACGACTGCCAAAACCTAGTGACTTCTTCATCATTACGATGCCCATTTAGATAGAGCACCGGGGCTTTCATTCAGTCCAGCAACAAGATATGGCGACAACTGCCTCAAGCACTGATCGTGCACAACTCAACAGACGCATAATGAAGCGCAGATGACCGAAAATATCGTGTCGGTGCTCGGAGCACCCGGGTCATAGAAAAGGATCGGAACTGCCATCCTGGCCACCAGGAGCAGTCCCTTGAGTGCCGAAGAGAGGAAACTGCCCCACGCCGCTGAATTCGGCATGGGGCACTACGACTAGTACTCGCCCAGCTTTGCCTCGAGCTTGAACATGCTGGCCGAGAGTTCGCCCGGTGTCATGGCCGGTGTCTCCGGCGCCACGGCGGAGGGCCAGGCCTTGAGGGTATCCTCATAGGCAGCGAGCAGGGTGCCGTAAGTCTCATTGTCGTACAGCCCCTTGTACTGCTCGAGAACCGACTTGGCTACCTGAACGAAGCCACGGCTGTCCTGATACTCGACGACGTTGACGAATTCGCCATCCTCGATGGCTGCCTGATATTCATTCATGGCCTTCTTCAGAAGGGCCAGCTGAACGCGGCTCTGGAAGACCACATCGTCGCGGATTTCGCTATCCACGTCCTGCATGGCCGCCTTGATGGCCTCCTGGGCCGCCTGGTAGGCGTCAGTATGCTGGTCCCAGTCACCACCCTCACGTGTGCTGTCCACCAGGTCTTGCAGGGTGTCATCCAGGCTATCGATACCCCGCGTTTCCAGTACGGAGGACAGCGGCTCATAATGTTCATTCAGCGGGTGGCCAAAGTGCGGCTGGGCTGCCATCTGCTCATCGGCTTGGTAAAGGTCGCGCGCCACGGCAAGATGACCCTGCATCATGGCCAGGCTGGCCGTGAAGACACCCGGATTGCTGGCGTTGACGGTATGGCCGGCTTCGCCGCCTTCGCCGCCTTCACCGCCTTCACCGCCTTCACCGCCTTCACCGCCTTCACCACCTTCACCACCTTCTCCGCCTTCACCGCCGGAGCTGGCATTCAAGTAGGCAAAGGCCGCATAGGGGTCAGTGGCGCTGGCTGAACCACCTTCGCCGCCTTCGCCGCCTTCACCGCCTTCACCGCCTTCACCGCCTTCGGCTTGATGACCGGCTTCACCGCCTTCGCCACCTTCTCCACCTTCTCCACCTTCGGCTTGATGGCCGGCTTCACCGCCTTCACCACCTTCTCCGCCTTCGGATTGATGGCCGGCTTCACCGCCTTCGCCACCTTCTCCGCCTTCTTCGTGCACGGCTTCCTGGCTTTGCGCTGACTCGCTCGATGAATCAACGTCCTGGCTTTCTGCCCAGACCGAGGTACTGGCGCCCAGTAGTACCGAGGCGCCAACGCCCATCCAGAGTCGCGTTCGGGTGCTGTGTGTCATGCAACCTCCCTTGTATCGTCAACAAGACTATCCAATCCGCCACGCCTGGCGGGTGGCGAGCAACTCAATTGCTGGTATAGTCTGCCGTGACCTCTGACATCAACGCAAATCATTCACATTATACTTTGTAAACACCGACAGGGAGGTTCGGCAACATGATTCTTTGCATCGAGCAAGCCATTTCAGCGGACTTGCTTAAGGACGTGCACGCCACGCTGAGTGACACCTCCTTTCAGGATGGCCGCAAAACGGCCGGCTGGCATGCCCAGACGGTCAAGAACAATCAGCAGGCCGACGGCAAGGATGCCCGCATTGCCAAGCTGCGTGAGTCCATCACCGGTGAGCTGAACCGCCACCCCCTATTCCAGATGGCCGCCCGTCCGCGACGCCTGAAGCCGCTGATGTTCAGCCGTTATCAGTCCGGCATGAACTACGGCAATCATGTCGACGATGCCGTGATGCCCACGCCCGACGGCGCCATGCGCACCGATCTGTCCTTCACGTTGTTTCTCGAAAGCCCCGACGCCTATGAGGGTGGCGAGCTGCTCATCGACACGACGGTCGGCGAGCAGACCTACAAGCTGCCCGCCGGTGCTTTGATCCTCTACCCTTCATCCACCCTGCATCGTGTCGAACCGGTCACCCGGGGAGAGCGCCTGGCGGCGGTCGGCTGGGTACAGAGTCAGGTACGCGATCCACAGCAACGCGAGATACTGTTTGACCTGGACCGGACTCGTCGCCAGATGTTCGAACAGGATGGCAAGTCCCAGGACTTCGATATCATTTCCAAGAGCCTGACCAATCTGCTGCGCATGTGGGCCGAGATATAGGATCGGCCTCCCTCACGATCCCAGCTTTCAGGCCAGCCTCATGAATGAACCATGATTATTCCTTGAAGGATGGCCAGGTGTCGGTCAGGCGATAGCCCTCCGGCCAGGGATCCTGTGGATCCAGCATGTGCTGATGCGTACCCGTGATCCAGCCTCGACCTGAAATCTCTGGAACGATGGCCTTCTGATCACCGACCATCGTTTCACTCTTGAGTTGCCCCTGGAACTCCGAGCCGATCAGCGAGCATCCCTTGAAGTAATCTCCCACCGTCATCTCGCCTCGTGCATGCAACAGTGCCATACGGGCAGAAACCGCGGTCCCTGTAGGAGAGCGGTCGATCTTGCCCGGCTGAATGGATACGGCTGAGCGTGCCGAGAGGCGGTTGCCGTCACGCTCCAGAGGGCCTGCGAACAAGCAGAAGGAAAAATGCGTCCATTCCGGGTTATCCGGGTGATGGAACGCCAGTTGTTCATTGGCAGCATTGGTGATACGCACACCCAGCTCCGCCAGTTGACGAGCTTCGTGTTCCTCAAGGCTGAAGCCGAGCTCAGCGGCATCCGCGACGACAAAGCTATCTCCACCGTAAGCGGTATCGACTCGGACCTTGCCGATACCCGGGACATCCAATGTCTGGTCCAGCTCACAGGCAAAACAAGGGACGTTCTCCACCATGATCCTTTGAGCCTTGCCATCACGACACTCTGCCGCCACCTTGACCAGCCCGCCTGGCGCCTCCAGCACCATCTCGGTAACTGGCTCCTGCATCGGAATAATGCCACTGTCCAGCAATACCGTGGACACGCAGATGGAGTTGGAACCCGACATCGGTGGGGTGTCCTCCGGCTCCATGATGATCCACCCCATCTGGGCATCAGGGTGCTTGGGTGGGACCAGAAGATTGACGTGACGAAAGACGCCACCACGAGGCTCGTTGAGAACGAAGTTACGCAACGTCTGATCCTTGTCGATCCAGTTGCGCTGTTCCCATAGTGTGTCCCCCGGCGGAGGCGCAACGCCTCCGACAATGACATCGCCCACTTCGCCTTCGGCGTGACACGAAATCACATGTACCGTCTTTGAACTTCTCATAAATCACCTATTTGGAGAGTACCCACAAACAACAGCGGCGAGGCTCTTTTCACCAACAAGACATTCAAGTCCCGCCGCCTTGCATGTCGTACGAGATGTCCCATCCTTGGGCCACATGCCAGCATGTGGCAAAGCAAGAATCCCGCCATTAATCGATCGCGCCTGTCATAGTCCCTTGAGAGGCGCGATCACCCTGTACTTCATGATTCGATCAATTCACGTAACCCAGCAACCTGGGCAGGAACATCGACAGATCGGGCCAGTAGGTCGTGATGAGCATGACAGGCAAGGCCGCCAACAGCATGAAACTGAAGGCCGGACGAATAACCTGAGACATGCCGACCTGCCCAATACGGCAACTCATGAAAAGGATCGGTGCCATCGGCGGGCTGTTGCAGCCGATCACGACGCTGGTGCCCACAATGGCGGCGAAGTGCACCGGATGAACGCCAATGCTTTCCATGATCGGCAGCAACAGTGGGCTGAGAATGGCGACGACACTGACATCATCCATGATCATGCCCATCAGGATCAGAAAGATGTTGACCATCAACAGAATCATCAACTTGTTCTCGACCAGGTCAAGCAACAGCGAGGTCAGCTCCTGGGGAACGCGTTCGAAGGTGAAGATCCGGCTAGCCACGAAGGAGAACAGCAGGATAATCATGATCACGCCGGTGGTCGTGGCAGCCTGGACGAAGCAGTGCACCAGCGACTTCAGATTAAGGTCGCGATAAACGAAGAGCCCGACGGGAATAGCATAGACCACGGCGACCGCAGCAGCTTCGGTGGGAGTAAAGATGCCGCCATAGATCCCACCCAAGATGATGACAGGCAGCAAGAGAGCAGGAAAAGCCTTCCAGCCAGTGGTACCAATGTTACGAAACCGTTTGCTCAGCGCGATTTGCTCAGGTTGATAGTCCTGATTGGCGCGCGTCTTGATGGCATTGATGACGCAAAGAAAAATCATCAGCAGGATGCCGGGGCCGATGGTCGCCAAGAACACCGCCGCCACGGACTGTCGGGTCACCACGGCATACAGAATCATGGTGATGCTTGGTGGAATAAGCAGGCCAAGGAGGGAAGAAATACCGACCAACGCAGTGGAGTATGGCCGTCGATAGCCATGTTTCTCCATGGGACCGATCATGATCGTCCCGATGGACGCGACGGCAGCGGATGCGGTACCCGAAATGGCACCAAACACGCCGCAGGACACCACCATCGTAGTTCCCATCCCACTGCGGGACTTGCCGACCACGGCCTCGGCGAAGTTGATCAGCCTGGCGGCAATACCCCCCGACTGCATCAGATAACCCGTCATAATGAAGAGTGGAAGAGCCAGCAATATGATCGAATTTATAGACCAGAAACCAGTGGTCATCAGGGAGGAAATATCGACGTCGTAGGAAAATGAAAGCACGAGCGTCATAGCAGCAAAGGAAAACACAACAGGTACGCCAATGATCATCAGAACAATGACGGCACCTATCGCTAATAGAGCACCCATGGTCAGACTCCATCTAGTGTCAAGGAATGGCTATATCCGGAATACCGCATGGTACTCAACCCTTCAAGGAGAGCTTGCCAACGTCATGGATAAGGTCTCTAATCGCGTAGAGCAACAACAAGATGCTCGCAACGAATAGACTGCCCTGTGAGATATATTGCGGAATACTGAAAACGGGGGTGACCTGCTCCATCTCGATGCCCCACGCGAACAGACTATAACTCCAGGTAACGAAGAACGCCGCCATCACTACTGAAATAGCAGTGGCGATCAGTCTCATGACATCATGCAGGGTTTCGTTGCTGGAAAAGGCCTCGATGAAATCCGCACTCAGGTGGGACTTTTCCCGCGAGGCCAGCGCCGCGCCTAGCATGTAGAGCCACATGGCCGCCATCAGCACCAATTCCTCAAGTCCGAAGACCTGGATTCCCAAAAAAGCCCTTGAAACGATGCCGGTCACCATGGCGAAAGATACGAATATCCCCATCACCACAACGGCGACCTTCATGCAGGCCGCGAGCGCGCTATCCAGGCTGGCGAATAAGTCGACTATACTTCTCATGTTCTTACCTCTTGCGGTATCGAACAGGGAGCGGTCCCTCTTTGCTACTTCACCGGGCCGCTCCAGTACATCCAGCGAGTGATTATTCAGGTGTTGAGGCACGCTCGCGGACAGTATTCATGATATCCTCTCCCAAGGCTTCTTCGGCCTGGGGCCACACTTTCTCACGGACACGCTCAACCCACGCCTTCATTTCGGCATCGGTCGGTTCGATATATTCCATCCCTTCTTCCTGAGCCTTTTGGATCCACTTCTGATCCTCCGCCTGGGCATTCTGGAACTGCTCATTGACGACAGTAGAGACGGCATCTGAGATGATTCCGCGGTCTTCTTCGTCGAGGGATTTCCAGCTTCTCTGGTTCATCAGGAAGGTGTAAAAGGAGAAGTTGTGCCTGGAGTGAACGAAGTAATCGAGCAGGTCGTTGAAGTAGGTGTAATCCCAGTAGATAACGTTACTGGAATCCCCATCGACGACCCCGGTCTGTATCGAGGTATAGACTTCAGACCAGTCAATGGGAACAGCCTGGAAGCCCATGGCCTGAATCGTCTGAGGTAGCGGGAAGATCGGCTGGGATCGAAGTTTGATGCCTTTTTCCTGGGCCTCCTCGTAAGAGGTGGCATAGGTATCCGCTGTCGCGATACCGCCGAACCCTTCCGGGAATGGTCCAAGATATTTAAGCCCAATATCCGACAGTACCGGCTCGACAATCTCGGAAATCCAGCCATCCGTGCTGTAGGCCTCCAGCGCGTCATCCCAGCCCAGTGTGAGATAGGGAAGCTGCAGTACACCCAGCCGCTCGTCATAGGACGTCTGGGGCCAGCCAAGGAAAAGGTCGATATTGCCACGGACCAGCTGATCGAAGAGCTCCTGAGGACCGCCAATTTCGCCCTGGTAAAAAACATTCATGCTGATTCTTCCATCGGACTTTTCCGCCACCAGGTCAGCAATTTTTTTGACGGCCAGGCCGTGAGGAGACTCGCGATCCCCCGATTCCGTTGCCATCGTCAAGCTGATGGCTTCATCACTTGCCCAGGTATAAGGGATAAAACCAAGGGTAGCGACCGCCGATACTGCAGCTATTTTTGCGCTAGTCTTTATTGAACTTTTTAACATCATGTCACCTTTTCCGACTGAGACTATTGTAGTTAGGTTTTCTCTATCACCTGGTTAACACCAGGCCTTTCTTCACGCTATAACTGTGACGAAGTCAATGGAAACGACTTTTTCTTGGTACAAAACAAAACCTGAGGTTATCGATGGCAATGGGCACCTTCTGGAAAGGCGTAAAAGCTGGCATAAGCACCATCGCGGTGACAGTTGCCATCCCGTCATCTTCCGGGGATGGCAGCTCGGGTTATTGCCGTGATTTGGACTGGCTCAGGAAAGCTGGATCCAGGTCGTCTTGATCTCGCAGTACTGGTCGTGGGCATAGACCGACTTGTCCCGGCCACCAAAGCCGGACTGTTTGTAGCCGCCGAACGGCGTTGTGATATCCCCCTCGGAGAAGCAGTTGATGGATACGGTACCGGCTCGAATGGCCGCGGCCATGCGATGGACGGTGTTGAGGTCATCGCTCCACAGCGACGCTGCCAGGCCGTAGCAGGTGTCATTGGCGATGGCGATGGCTTCTGCTTCGGTGTCGAACGGAATCACCGCCAGCACCGGGCCGAAGATCTCTTCGCGGGCCACGGCCGCCTCGGGCGCGACCTCATCGAAGATGGTCGGGGGCACAAAATAGCCGCCACTCTCCTGCTGCACACGCATACCACCAGTCACCGCCTTGAGACCTTCAGACCTGGCCTGCTCGATGTGGGACAGCACCTTGTCCATATGAGCCTGTTCGATCAAAGCCCCGAGCTGTACCTCTGGATCCAGCGGATCGCCCAGGGTCCAGTCGGAGGCGAGCTGGGCCTGCATCTCTTCTAGCAGCGCGTCCTTGATCGAGCGGTGCACGATCAAGCGCGACCCCGCCGAGCAATTCTCGCCCATGTTCCAGAAGGCGGAGGCCAGTACGTCCGTCGCCACAGCCTTGAGGTTGCTCACGTCCGGCATCACCACCTGCGGGTTCTTGCCCCCACACTCGAGCACCACGCGCTTGAGGTTGCTGGCGGCCGAGTATTCGAGGAACTTGCGCCCCACCTCGGTGGACCCGGTGAAGGCGGTCAGGTCGACATCGGGGTGCAGGCCGATGGCCTTGCCGGCCACGTGGCCAAGACCGGTCACCACATTCAATACGCCAGCGGGGATGCCGGCTTCAAAGGCCAGCTCGGCCAGGCGGGTAGTGCTGAGAGAAGTCAGCTCGGCAGGTTTGAGTACCACACTGTTGCCGGTGATCAGCGCCGGGCCCAGCTTCCAGCCCGCCATCATGGCGGGAAAGTTCCACGGCAACACCGCGCCGACCACACCGATGGGCTCGCGGGTCACGGTCGCCACCACGCCCTTTTCGGTAGGTGCCACGGCCTCATAGAGCTTGTCGGCGGCCTCGGCGTGCCATCGGATGGTGTTGGCGGTGTCGGGAATATCGACGTTGAAACACTCGCCGATCGGCTTGCCGGCCTCCAGGGCCTCCAGCACGGCCAGTTCCAGGCAGTGCTCATCGATGAGGTCGGCAAAGCGCTGCATGATGGCCTTGCGTTCGGCGGGAGCAAGCCCCGACCAGACACCGGCCTCGAAGGCGCGGCGGGCGGCCTGGACGGCAAGGTCCACGTCGTCTTCCCCACAAGCCGCGACCTGGGTCAGCACCTCGCCGGTGGCCGGGTTCAACGTCTCGAATGTCTCGCCGGAGCTCGCGGGAACGAAGCGGCCACCGATAAAGGCCAGATTGCGATACTCGAGCACTTCGATCTGTTGCGCGATGGCATCCTTGGTCAGCATATCGGACATTGTTGTTCTCCTCCTGTGGTAGAAATCAGAGTTCCCTGCCGGCCTGCCACTCCTTCCAGGCCAGGGTCGAACGGACCCCCATGCCGAGAAACGGCTCGGGGGGATTGCAGGCCGGCTTGGGCTGTTTCAGCATGATGTCGAGCAGTTCGCTTTCGATGCCGAGTGCATATTCGGCGATCAACTTTCCGGAAATGGTGCCGCGAGTCAGTCCCAGGCCATTCTGGCAAACGGCACTGAATACCCCTGGAGCGAGCTCACCGAAAGGCATGCCTCCGTTGCGGCTCACGCATAGCGCTCCACCCCAGGTATATTCGAGTTCGACGCCTGACAGCATCGGGAAGCGCGTCTCGAATGAGCGGCGGTGAGCGGCATGAACATGCGCCAGCCGTTTCGCACCGGTGCTGATATCCGGGTTGTAGGTAAAGGAATTGCGGATACAGATACGCCCATCTCCCATACGACGCACCGTGGTGCCCATGGGATTGGCCGGGATCAGTCCCCAACTTTCCTCGCCACCCAGTACCGCGAGTTGCTCCGAGTCGAGCGGCTGGCTCAGGCTGCCGTAGGTATAGACGGGCAGGATGCGCCCCTTGAGACCGAGCTGACCGAACTGCGCAGCATAGGCGTTGTTGGCCAATACCATCCGCGGCGCCTGGATCCGCCCTTGATCAGTGACCAGTGCATGCGGCTTGCCAACCTCGATCTTGTGCACCGGCGTGTCCTCATACAGGCTCACGTTTTCCGGCAGTGTCCGGGCCAGACCGCGCACCAGCGCGGCCGGTTGAACCAGCACCGCTCCCGGAGCATGCAGCCCGGTCTGGAAGAAATTGGTCCCCGTCACCGCTTGCATTTCGCGGGCATCGAGTACCCGATAGGGCTCATCCAGAGCGGTCAACCCTTTGGCAAAGGTCTCGAGGGAACGCTGCCCCAGGTCTTCGACGGCGCCATGCAGTTTCCCCTGCTCCCGCCAGTCACAGTCGATCCCGTGCCCCTTGACGATGTTACGCATATAATCGATCGCCCCGCGGTTGAGACGAATCTGCTCGCGGTCACCGCTCTTATCACCTGTATAATCATGGGACGTCAGGTCATGTGGCAGGTCTATCATGAAACCGGAATTGCGACCGGCAGCACCGGCACCGACCCGCCTGGCTTCGATCAGGGCGATGGTTGCATTCGGCTGCAGCTCGGCCAGACGCCGTGCGGTGGCAAGCCCGGCCAGTCCCGCGCCAAGCACGACCCAGTCGGCTTTCACCTCCCCCTTGAGCGACACAGCGGGTGGCGGGGATGGGAGTGTGTCGTACCAACCGCAGCGCCCGTCATTCTGGGGCAGGTGATGGCATGTCAGCTGCATAAGTCGCCCCTCCAGCGCCGGCCATCAGCCGCGGTGTTGTAACAGCGCATCGTAGGTGCGCTTGAAGCTGGACTGCTCTTCATCGTTAAGCGGCATCAACGGTGACCGGGCCGGTCCGACAGGTAGCCCCTCCAGTTCACAGCCATGTTTGATGTACTGACAGAACTTGCCGCCCTGCTCGAGCAGGTTCAGCATCGGCAAGAGGCGAGTGGCGATTTCACGACCGGCAACGAAGTCCTGGTCCACGACGCAAGCCTGGTAAAGCGCCACATGCTCAGGCGCCAGAAAATTGGAAGCCCCGCCAACCCAGCTGCGCGACCCCCAGGCGAAAAATTCCAGAATCTGATCATCCATGCCGCAGCTGACCTGTAGCTGGTCGCTGAACTCATTGATCAAGGCATGCATGCGCTCGATCGAGCCGGTGCTTTCCTTGATGGCCAGGATATTGGGACGATCACGAAGCGCCTGGATGAGTTCGAGTTCCATCGGGACGCCGGTACGATCGGGGAAGTTGTAGAGCATGATCGGCAGGTCGAGGGCATCGTCGACGCGCTGAATATGCAGCAACAGCTCGTCCTGGGCCGGCTGGCAATAATAAGGCGCTGCCACCAGGATCGCATCAAACCCGGCAGCCTTGGCATACTGCCCAAGTTCCAGGCTGTCCTCGGTCGTGGTGGCATTGACCCCCGCCATGATCGGGATGCGCCCCTTGGCGTGCTGCGCAACATAATCGAAGACCCGCTTGCGCTCGTCTTTGCCGAGGGCGTAATACTCGCCCGTGGTACCACCGATGATCAGGCCATGCACACCTTGGTCGATCAGGGTGTCGACCACCTTGCCCAGAGTTTCGAACTGGATGCTATTGTCCTTGGCGAAGGGTGTGACAACCGGTGTCCAGATGCCATCGAAGTTCATAGTGTCACCTTTTTGTACTGAGGGCTGTGATGAAAATCATCGAGCTTTTCTCAGATTAAAGGGTCACTCTTCACCTCAAAAGAAACCTTTTTTCCCGACAATCGATGACCGGACGTTATGGGAGTAATTTTGGTTTTTTGTAGAAACGTCTTCGCCGTATGGCTCTGACCCCATGGATATTTTCCATGAAAAATTGCAAGAATGAGGCGCAATACGATAGTTAGGCGAGTCCATCAGCCAATATCGCAAGTCAAGCGCGCCAATTGTCTATCCGGTTTCCATTTCAGCCTTGCCTCTGGCTCTTCGGCCTTGCGTCAGGCACAGTCCTGATCACCATTTGCCGGATAATGAGGGAGACTCCGGGCTTTCTTCAGGAATGGCTGTATTGCGACGGCTGGACCGAGCTATCCTGTAACTGACATGCCCGGCTAACCATCCGGTTGACGCGCGACCAGGCAGGCCGGATTCACCATGATATGCTTTCCAAGGTGTTGATAACCTTACATTATGACAAAGCACACCGATCCCGATCAGACGCTGCTCAACATGCCCTCGCTCCGCGCCGTGAAGTCCTTCGTGGCAGCCGCTCGATACCAGAGCTTCACTCGGGCCGCTGAAGCCCTGTGCGTGACTCAGGCAGCCATCAGCCGCCAGGTCAGAGAACTCGAGGACTACCTGGGCACGCCACTGTTTCGTAGAGCAGGCCGTTCCGTAGAGCTGACCACCGCCGGCTCGACTTTCTTCGATGCGGCTCAACTCTCGTTTTTCAATATCGCCCAGGCAGCAGAACGCATTCGCAAGGACCACAGCTCCACCGCCAAGCGCACCTTGACGCTGTACTGCTCCCCTGCCTTCTCGTCACTGTGGATGTCGCACCGACTTCCCAGCTTCTTCAGTGCCAACCCGGATATCGATCTCAACCTGGTGACGACCCAGAACTTCTTGTCCCTCGAGCCCGGGGTGGCACCCGATATTTTCATTACCAAGATGTCGCGAGTGCGTGAGGGCTATCGCAGCCTGCCGCTGTTCCACGACGTTATTTATCCGGTCTGCACACCGAGCTTTATCACGATGCATCCCGATATGAACACGCTCGAGGGGCTGCGGGACGGAATGCTGCTCAATCTGAGTCCATATGGGCGCTCACAGGTCTCGGAACACGTGGATTGGGGCGTCTGGCTGGCCATCCATCATCTGGACATCAAGAACCGTCGGCACGAAAGCCCTCACTTCTTCCACGCTAACGATTACAACCTGTTGATTCAGATGGTGCTCAATGATCAAGGTGTAGCCCTGGGCTGGGACCATCTGGTCAAGCCACTCGTCGAACAGGGTCGGCTCATCAAGCCTGTCGAACAGGAAGTGGTGCTGGAGGAAACCTACCACTATCTATCCTATCGCGAGGACAAGGGCGAGGATGAAGCATTGATCCGCTTCCGGGACTGGTTCATGGCACAGGTGGCGGCCCCATCCCCGGGTGATTAAACGCGGCCGATGATCAGGTATTCTACGAGGAACTTCTCACATCCATACGAGTGACAAGTCGAGGCCGGTCATCGCCCCGCTTCATGCCAGGCGCCCCCAGCGCGTCCCCGAAATAGACCCGCAGTCGATACGCCGGCCGCCGCGCCTCTGGGAAACTCGGCCTACTGGATGGTTCCTCCGCATCTCGAACCTGGCCAAATACGCCCATTCGGCCCGCTCCATGCTATCCCCCTCTGCCTGCGCCATTCTTGGGCCTGCCTTCCAGAAAAGACTTCCGCCGCTATCCGCGCGATTGCTCGATTTCGGCATCATCGCCTTGCCGGGATCGGCGACCGCTCAGCATGCCGCTGCCGATCAGGGCACCGCCGCAGATCAGCAACGCGGCGATCAGCAGACCGGGGCTGGGCGTCGCCAGGTCAAAGGCGATCAACACCAGGGTCGAACACAGCGGCGTGGCATAGGACAACAGTCCCAGCAGGCGCACCTGGCCACGCTTCATGCCGATATCCCAGGTAAAGAAGGCACTGCCCACCGGCCCCAGCCCCAGGGCCAGAATGGCCCACAGATTGGCCCCTTGCGGCCAGCCCGCCGGCTCCCAGATAAAGTGGCAGATCAGGGCGAGGATGGCCGCCCCCAGGCAGTTCCAGGCCACCGCCGTGGTCGGAATGCGCGCCAGCAGACGCGAGGCCACCGAATAGCCGCTCCAGATGAAGGCCGCCAACAGTGCCACCAGATAGCCGAGCGTGTATTCCCCGGACCAGTCGAAGCCATCGGGGCCGACCAGCAAGGCCGCGCCGACAAAACCGCAGACGCCACCCACCAGATGAATGACACGCAGGCGCTCGCCGGGCAGGACCAGCCCCGCCAGAATGACGATCAACAATGGCCACAGGTAGCTGATCAAGCCGGCGCTGGCGGCGGGGGCATTCTGCTGGGCGATAAAGTAGAACAGATGGTAGCCGAACAGGCCGCCGACGCCGAGCAGCCAGCCCATGACCGGCTGCTGGAAGGCCGCCTTGAGCGCCGCCCCTTCACCACGCCAAAGGAACATCAGCACCGCCAGAATGCCGGCGAAGCCGAAACACAGGGCCGTCAGCAGAAAAGGCGGCACCGGCCCGGCCCATTGCGTGAAGAGCGCCAGCGTGGCCCAGTTAACGACCGTGGTCGCGCCCCACAGGGTCGCCCGGCGTGATGCAGCACTTGCGGTGGTCATTGCGTGTCTCCTCGCCAGTTTGCCGAGGAGTATCGGACAGCCGGGGCATCAAGACTTGTCGATTTCGGCCATCAGCACCGCTGCCCTCGCCGAAAGGCCGCCGGTGACTGCCCCTGCCAAGCGCGGAACAGGCGACTGAATTGCGCTGCATCATGAAAGCCGCAATCCAGGGCAATGGTGGTCAGGGACGTGCGCTCTTCCAACATGCGCCGGGTGGCCCGCCTGAGTCGCTGCTGTTGCAACCAGCGCCAGGGGGTCAGGCCAGTGAGCGCCAGCAGACTGCGCCGCAGCTGTCGTTGCGAAAGATGCGTGATGGCGGCCAGATGCGCCAGGCTCCAGGGTGCGGCCAAATCGGCTTCGACCATGCGCGTCAGGCGTGCCAGATTCAGGCGCGGGCCGACGAGCGCCGGCGCGCCGGGCAGGCTGGCCAGCAAGGCCTGATCGCCCTGGGTCTCGAGCTCCGACAACGGCAGACGCAGAAAACGAATGCGCTCGAAGCAGGCATCCAGCGTCGCATCTCCGATGGCCAGGTCGAGCACTCGGCAACGGTTGGCGGCTTCGATGCCCAGATAATGATGGGTCGCCCCGGCCGGGATCACGCAGGCTCCACCGGGAACCACGGCCGCACCCCGCCCCTCGACCTCGACATCGACCCGCCCGGCAAGCCCCACCAGCAACTGATGGAACCCGTGGGTATCGCTCAGGCATTCCATGGGGTAGGACCGTTCTTCACCACTTGCCTGCATCACGACGCTGGTCACCTCGCTTGAGGGTTGGCTCATGTCATCCAGTATGCGCACGCTGCCATGTATCGTCGATGCCATATACCGCTATACTCTCTCCGGACTGGCATGAGATGCCAGATGGCCGCACTTCCACCAGGTGCCAACAGACTTCAGGAGTTAAGGATGTTCGATAAACTCATGGCCGCCGTGGGCATCGGCAATGCCCGCATCGATACCATGCTCGAGACCGATAGCGCCGAGGCCGGCAGCGTCCTCAAGGGCGAGATTCACATCGTCGGCGGCGAAGTCAGCCAGGAGCTGGACGCCCTGGTGCTGGATCTGGCCAGCGAGGCCATCCAGGAAGTCGACGACGAAAAGGTCAAGGTCCCCCACGCCTGGGCGACCCTGCGCCTCTCGGAGCCCATGACCATTCAGCCGGGCGAGGAACGCACCCTGCCCTTCGAGATGACGCTGCCTTTGCTGTCTCCGCTGTCCGTCGGGCGCGAGCAGCCCAAGACCTGGGTAGCGACACGTGCCGATATCGCCATGGCCATCGACCCGCGCGACAAGGATCCGCTGCGCATCCTGCCTGGGGAGCTGCAGCGCAATGTCTTCGAGGCCATGGATCAGCTCGGTTTCACCATGACCTCGGCACCGCTGGAGCTCTCGCGCAAGAACCCGGCGACCGGCTGCCTCCAGGAGTTCGAGTTCAAGCCCACCGGCGGCAGTCGCTTCAAGCACCTGGATGAAGCCGAGATTGCCTTTCTGCCCTCCGCTCAGGGCGGTGAGGGGCTGGACCTGCTGATTCAACGCGATACGCGCGCCACCGGATTGGGCTCGCTGCTCTCCGAAATGGCAGGTAGCGACGAGCAGCTCACGCGGATTTCGCTGGCTGGTGACGAGACCACCGAGACCCTGCGTCAGCAGCTGGAAAGCGTGCTGAGCTGATCACGACACCGGGCCGCCAGGCAGCTCAGCGCCGGGTCACACAGGGCTCCTGCAGGCCCGGCGTCGATACCCGCAGCGACAGCAGACTGCCCGCCAGCGGATAACGCTGCAACGCCGCCTGGTCCATCTCCTGGCGGGCGGTGGTAATGAACAACGTCTTCAGGTCGGAGCCACCGAAGGCCACCATGGTCGGATTCGGGCATGGCACCGGGTACTCGGCCACCAGCTGGCCATCAGGGTTAAAGCGCGCCACTCGAGCACCACCGTATAGCGCGCTCCAATAATGACCATCCTGATCGACCGCAGCGCCATCCGGCACACCGGGCAGATCATGCGCATCCAGGTCGATCCAGACTTCGCCCTCCCCCAGCTCGCCGCTCTCGGGATCGAAAGCATGGCGCAGCACCCGGCGTGACGGCGAATCGGTGTGATACAGCCACCGCGCATCCGGGCTGAACGCCAGGCCATTGGCAATCCGCAGGTCAGATTTGATGCATTGCAATTGCCCCTCACGCAGACAATACAGAGCGGCTCCGCCTGCCTCGGGGTTCAGGGTGCCGACCCAGAAGCGCCCCGTCGGGTCGCAGCGGCCATCATTGAAGCGATTGCCGCCATCACGGTGCCATTCAGGATTGATCGCCCCCACATCGCTGCGCTCGCCCGACGGCAACGCAAGCTGCGTCAAACCAGGCGCGGTGGCCACCAGCAGGCCGGCTTCGCTCAGGGCGACACAGCCAACGGTATGTTCGAAATCATGCCGCTGTGGCGCACTCTCGGCGCCAGGTGTCCATGCATATACATGGCCGCGATTGATATCGACCCAATACAACACTTGATCGACAGTTGACCACACAGGGCTTTCGCCCAGGTTCATGTCGAGTTCCACGGCGACCTCAACGGCATGCGATGGCATTGTCATCGTCGACTCCTTCCTGTCGTGACGCTCTCATGACGGCCTCATCATGATACTGGCTAGGCCCGACTGCGTCGCGTCTGCTTCCAGCGATCGAACATGACGGCGAGCAGCAGGATAGCGCCACGCACCAGATACTGATAGAAGGTCGGTACATTGAGCAGACCCATGGCATTCTGCACACAGCCCATGATCAGAACGCCGACCAGTACGCCGGTGATCGAGGCGACTCCCCCGGATAGCGCGACACCGCCCAGCACACAGGCGGAAATAACGGCCAGCTCCAGGCCCAGGGAAGTATTGGGATCGCCGAGTCCCATGCGCGAGGTCAGCAGGACCCCGGCAATGCCGGCTACCACGCCCTGCAGGCCGAAGACGATGATCTTCAGGCGGCGCACATTGACGCCGGCCAGGGCAGCTGCCTCCGCATTGCCGCCGGTCGCCAGGACATTGCGACCGAAGGAGGTCATGTTGAGCAGTATGCCGAAGACCACGAAACAGCCGATCATGGTCCATACCGGCAGAGTGAGGCCCAGGAAGGAAGCACTGCCCAGCTCGAAGAAGGCGGGAACGGTGATCATCACCGCGTCACCTCCCGAGGTGATGTAGGCCAGGCCACGCACGAACTCCATGGCCGCCAGGGTGGCGATCAGAGAATTGATCCCGAACCTGGCCACCACGAAGCCGTTGAAGGCACCGACTGCCCCGCCGGCGGCGACCCCGCCCAGTACGCCGATGACCACGCTGCTGGACGCACTGGTGACCACGGCCGCGACCACGCCGGCGAAGGCCACGATGGAGGCCACCGAGAGGTCAACCTCGCCCAGTGCCAGCACCATCATCATGGTGGTGGAAATCGTGCCGATCAGCGTCACCGACAACAGCAGGCCGACCATGTTGCGGCCGGTGAGGAAGTCGGGAATCATCACCGACAGGCCGATGAAGAGTACGGCAAAGATGGCGAACAGCCCCGACGTATCGAGCAACGTCCTCAGAGGCTTGGCCAGCCCCTGGCGCCCTGCGGGTGTCTCGGCTTGAGCGTTATCCTGGCTCTGGGCCGTCTTTTGGGTTGTCATCGTTTTGTCTCTCTTGCTTATGGTGCGATCTTCAAGCCACTCAGGCCGGCAGAGCCAGGCCCAGCAGACGTTCCGGGGTCGCCTCGTCGCGAGGCACGATATCGATCAGCTCGCCGTCACGCATGACGCCGATGCGATCGCAGATGGCACTGACCTCGGCCAGATCACTGGAGATGACCACCACGCCCTTGTCATCATCGGCGAGGTCATAGAGCAGGGAGTAGATGTCACGCCTCGCCCCGACATCGATGCCGCGAGTCGGCTCGTCCATGACGAACAGCTCGATGCGTTCGGACAGCCAGCGCCCCAGGATCACCTTCTGCTGATTGCCGCCCGAGAGATTGCTGATACGCGTACGCGGACCGGGCGTCTTGATGCTCAGCTGCTGGATGTAATCCCGAGTGTTCGCCAGCTCCCGGCCCGGATCGCGGAAGCCGCCCAGGCGCTTGAAGAAGCGCCGACAACTGATATTCAGGTTGTCGGTGACACTGGCAATGGGAAAGATACCCTGCGATTTGCGATCTTCCGGACACATGGCGATCCCGGCGCGGATAGCCTGGCCCGGCGTGGCAAAACGACACGCCTCCCCATCGATCCTGACCTGTCCCTCGCTGGGCGAGGACACACCGCAAACCAGCCGCATCAACTCGCTGCGCCCGGCCCCGACCAGGCCGAACAGCCCGAAGACCTCGCCACGATGCACACTGAAGCTGACTGGCGCGCTGACACCAGGTCCTTTGAGCCCGGCGACCTCCATCAGCACTTCCCCCCTGGGGCGCGCGCGATAGCCGTAGACATCATCGATGTCCCGGCCCACCATCTCGCTGACCAGGGTGTCGTGATCCAGGCCCTGCATGGTCGCATGAGTGCGGATATGCCGACCGTCGCGAAAGACGGTCACGGCATCGCACATCTCGAAGACCTCTTCCATGCGATGGGTGACATAGAGCACGACCCGGCCTTCATCACGCAGTCGCTTGACGATGCGCTTGAGCTGTCGTGTTTCCTGAACCGACAGCGAACTGGTAGGCTCATCGAAGGCAATGACCCTGGTATCGCGCAACAGAGCACGACCGATCTCAATCATCTGCTGCTGGCCGATGGACAGCTCACGCACCTTGGTGGCCGGATGCACCGAGTTTTCGCCGAGTTCCGCGAGAATTTCGCGAGCACACTGATAAAGCCGCCGCCGATCCAGCATGCCGTGGCGCTCCGGCAGCTGCCCCAGCAACAGGTTCTCCGCCACCGAGAGGTTGGGCGACAGCGTCAGTTCCTGGTAGATGATGGCAATGCCCTCGGCCAGCGCCTGGCGCGCATTGGTGAAGACACGACGTTCGCCATTCAGCGTAAGGCCGCCCTGACTGACGCGATTCACGCCACTCAGCACCTTGAGCAGGGTCGACTTGCCCGCGCCATTCTCGCCCATCAGGGCGTGCACTTCGCCGGCTCTTGCCGAGAAGCTGACACCATCCAGCGCCTTGACTCCGGGAAACTCGACGGTCACGTTGTCGACCTTGAGGTAAGCGTCGGCGTTGGCGCCGACGCTCGCCTTCCCGGTTGCCTGAGCGCTATCAGAGACCGAGCTCATCGCGCACTTCCTCCCAGTTGTCACGCGTCATCAGGGTACCGGAGGTTTCGGTATTGGCCTTGGGCTTTTCGCCCTCGGTCACCCAGGTATAGAGGTTCTGTGCCGATTGGCGGCCATGCATGGTAGAGCTGACCGCTACGGTGCCATGGAAACCGGTCGGTTCCTCCCTGGAGAACTCGGCGAAGGCGGCGCCGGAGCCATTGATGCCCACCCCGATGACGTCCTCGGCCGGCAGACCATATTGCTCGGAAGCACGCACGCCACCCAGCACGCTCTCCTCGTTGAGGGCAAAGATTACCCAGTGCTCATAGTCACCGTTCTTGGAGAAGACGGGCGAAGCCGCCGAGAAGGCGCTGGAAGTATCGGTGTTCTCCTGAGGGGCATCGAAGATATTGTCCTTGTGGAAGCCTCGCTCGAGCAGCGCCTCGGTCGCGCCATCAGTGCGCTTCTCGGCAGTCGGCAGCTCGTAGTTGGTGATGCGCAAAGCCGCGACTTCCTCAGGATTCCAGCCACGCGCTTCCATTTCGTCGGCGATCGCGTTGCCGACTTGCTGACCGATCTTGTAACCCGACATGCCGAGGTGCGGCACATCCTTCATGGGTTCCCCATCGGCATTGACGAAACGATCATCCACCGTCACGACCTTCATGCCGTACTGCTCGGCACGGCGCATGATGGCCGGCCCAAGACGAACATCGGGCGGGCATATCACGAAGCCTTGAGCGCCCTGGGAGTTCAGGTTATCAATGGCGCTCAGCACCTGCTGACCATCTTCACCAGCCAGGCGTACGACGTCGAAGCCCTTCTCTTCACCCAGTTGCGTGGCGGCGTCCTGTTCATTGATGAACCAGGCCTGCTCGGGTTTCTTGACGATGAAGCCCAGCGTGATGTCGTCCTGAGCCTGGGCCGCTGTCGGCAAGGCCAGGCAGGCACCAAGGGTGAGGGAAGCAAGGGTCGAAAAGCGAAGCATCAGGCGTCTCCTTTGCCCTGGACGGGCACTTGTTGTTGTGACGTTGATAAAAGCAACTCCGGGCCATGACAGGCTTTTTCCGGACACATCAACCCTATGCATGTGCAACATAACCATCCAATGCTGCAATGGTCATAAAGTCATGCCTTTTTGTATATCAATCCAGCAATAGGGTCCGGTCCATCAGGGACCACCGTGGTCCGATGCCCTGACGGCCTGAGACTAAAGTGTGTCGAGACTTTGGCCGTATCGAGCCGCCCACCGGGAAATGGACGGCTCGTGGCTGGCGAGAGATCGCGCTTGGCGGGGTCGCTGCCCGGGCTATCGGGCAGGCTCAGCAGGGTATCAGTCGGCGCTAGAGTGTGTGGATGTCGTGGAGAACACGTAGCGCGTCCGGCTCTCGTACACCTCTCCGGGCTCGAGGATGGTGGAAGGAAAGTCATCCTGATTGGGAGAGTCCGGAAAGTGCTGGGTTTCCAGCGCCAGGCCGAAGCGGTGCCCGTAGGTGGTACCCGACTTGCCTGTCAGGGAGCCATCGAGAAAATTGCCGGAATAGAACTGCAGCCCGGGCTCGGTGGTCTGCACTTCCATCACCCGCCCGCTGTTTTCGGCGACGACACGGGCAGCGGTGGTCAGCTCGCCATCGGCGGAGCGATTCGCATTGAGCACGAAGTTGTGGTCATACCCCTGGCCGCGTGACAGCTGGGTATTCTCGCTGTCAATACGCTCGCCGATGGCGGTCGCTTCACGGAAATCGAAGGGCGTTCCCGCCACGTCGCGCATTTCTCCGGTGGGAATCAGGCCTTCATCGACGGGGGTAAAGCGATCCGCATCGATCATCAGCCGATGACCGAGGATATCGTGGCCCTGCGCCTCTTGCCCGCTCACGCCATCCAGATTGAAATAGCTGTGCTGGGTCAGGTTGACCGGCGTGGCCGCATCGGCGGTGGCGCGATAGTCAATGGTCAAGGCGTTGTCGTCACTCAGCGTATAGCGCACCCGCGTCTGCAACTCCCCGGGATAACCCTGGTCACCATCGGCACTGGTCAATGTCAGGATGATCCCCACACCGCGCTCGTCCTCAACGGTCTCTGCCTGCCAGAGGCGCCTGTCGAAGCCCGTGTCACCTCCGTGCAGGTGGTTGTCGCCATCATTGGTCGGCAACCGGTAGGTCTTGCCATCCAGCGTGAAGCGCCCATCGGCAATACGGTTGCCATAGCGCCCGATCAGCGCCCCGAAGTAGGGATTGGCCTGGCGATACGCCGGTGACCGATAGTCATCCAGGCTGTTGAACCCCAGCACCACGTCCCCGACGTTGCCTTCGGCATCCGGCACCTTCAGCGCGACGATGGTTCCCCCGTAGGGCGTCACCGAGAAGCTCGCGCCCTCGGCATTGGTCAAGGTATACAGGGCCACTTCACGCCCATCCTCCAGACTGCCGAACACCTCCTGCTCGATACTGCGCTCTTGTTGCGACATATCCCCCTCGGTCGACTTCGTCTCATTGGCCAGTGCGACACCGGCCACCAGCGGTAGAACGGCCAGCAGCATCGCCTTACCGGCGCCATGCCCTGTCAGCCGATGATCCGGTTGCGTGGTACACGTCTGCGCGTTGAATGTCAGCATTTGTTGTTGTCTCCTCTGGCGTGCCTTGCAGGTCAGCAAACGCCGGAAACATTAGACAGCAAAGGAGTTAACCGCTAATACTGTTTTGCTGACGCATCCATGCCAATCTGGTTATCGACACATGACACAACGCACGACCATGGGAACATTGCCGCCGGACTGGTTTCTCAAGGTCCGACTAAAGTTACGCCATCTGCAGTTGTTTCTGGCGCTGGACGACCACCGCAACCTGCATCGGGCTGCGGCCAGCCTCGCGATGAGCCAGCCTGCCGCCTCCAAGTTGCTGGGCGAGCTGGAAGGCCGACTGGGCGTGCAGTTGTTCGAGCGTCATTCGCGCGGCATCGAGCCCAACTGGTACGGCGAAGTGGCCGTGCGCCATGCCAGGCACATCCTCTCGTCACTGCAGCAGACCGGCGATGAACTGAACGCTCTGGGCGCCGGCAATGCCGGGGCAGTCTCGATCGGTACCGTCATGGCTCCGGCCGTGACCCTGATTTCACGGGCCCTGGAACGGGTCCATCAGCAATTGCCGAACCTCAAGGTCAGCGTCGATGTCGACGTCAGCCCGGTCCTGGTCCCGAGGCTGCTGGAAGGCGAATTCGACATGGTCATTTCGCGCATCCCTACCGATCAGGACCCGAGTCGCTTCGTCTTCGAGGAAATCGGTGAGGAAGCCATCAGCATCGTCTGTCGGCGTGATCACCCCCTGGCCCACAAGGCCTCGCCGAGCCTGGCCGAGATGGCCACCTATCCATGGTCACTGCAGCCACCCGGTGCCCTGATGCGCCAGCGTGTCGATCATTTGCTGATGTATCACAATGTCACGCCACCCGCGCGGATCATCAACACCTCGGACATTCTGGTGTCACTGGCCCTGGTCGCACGCTCCGACACCCTGACCGTGATCAGCCAGGATGTCGCCGAGCTGCTCTGCGACCCGGAACGCTTCCGCGTACTGCCCACCGAAGAAGCCCTGAGCGTCCAGCCCTATGGCCTGATCACGCTGCGCCAGCACCGGCTGTCGCCGGGCGCTGCCGCGCTGACCACGGTCCTGCGCGAGGTCATGGCCGAGCAGCCCCTGTCACGCGCCTCTCAGGCGCCGGACGCATCGTGAAATGCCGTGGTCGCCTGGCGGTGCCCCAGCATCATGGCATCCGCCACGTGGCGCAGCGGCACGACATCCACATCACGCCGGCCAGTGGCCAGCAGCGCCTGGAAGTGAGCATACAGCCCCGGATATTCACGCTCCGTCTCGTCGAGCACCACGTCCCCGTCCACTGACATGCGACATCCGCCGCCACTCAGTTCGAGGCGCCCCTGGTCGGTGGTCAGGGTCATGTTCCAGCAAGGCGGGTCCTCGTGACGGAAGTCGAAGTCCGCCTCCAGGGGCACCCCTCCACCATCACGCAGCTGCAGCTGGGCGGCAATCGGTGTCTGACAGTTCTCGGGCACCTCGAGCCTGGCCTGCTTGAGGAAAAACGACTGGTCCACCAGCCGGGTGACGATCGACAAGGCATTGATGCCCGGATCGAACACCCCCATGCCACCGGCTTCCCAGAGCCAGGCCTGCCCCGGATGCCAGACCCTGACATCCTCGTGCCAGGTGATCTCGATGGCGCTGATGCGACGCTCGCGCAACCATTCACGCGCGGGTTCGATGGCCGGTGCAAAGCGCGAATGCCAGGCCGCGAACAGCACGAGATCGCGCTGCTCGGCCAGCGCCTTGAGGTCCTCGACCTCGGCCAGGGTGGCACCGGGCGGTTTTTCCAGCAGCACCGCCTTGCCTGCCTCGAGCGCCTGGCGGGCCAGTGCATGGCGCAGATGCGCCGGCGTACAGATCGCCACGGCGTCCAGTTCGGGCTCGGCGGCCAGCATGGCCTCCAGGGAGGCGTGGCCGGGAACCCCTTCCAGCCCGGCATGAGGATCGGCCACGGCGACCAGCTCCAGCCCCGGTGTAGCCTGAATGGCGGCGAGATGCTGGTCACGGACGATCTTGCCGGCCCCGACCAGGCCCAGACGAAATGACGACATGGAAGCTCCTGTTGGATGGTGAATCAGCCCAGGGTAGCGACCCCGTTCAATGATTATCCCTGGGCGGACTCCGGCGTGCCACATCCCGATAGGTCGTGGCGTCGCGCAGCGTCATACCATCCGCCAGGGGCTCCACCAGGCTGCGCTGAATCTGCTGCCAGGGGGTCTGGTCAGCCGGATAGGCATAACCGCCCGCCGCCTCCAGCCGTTCGCGGCGCACCGCCAGTTCCGCGTCGTCGACCTGCAATCTGACTTCACAGCGCCCAAGGTCGACACGCAGATGATCGCCGCTCTGCAACAAGGCCAGGGGACCACCCGTGGCGGCTTCCGGCGAGGCATTGAGGATGGACGGCGAGCCCGAGGTGCCGGACTGACGGCCATCGCCCAGACACGGCAGCGACTCGATGCCCTGGCGAAGCAGCGCCGCCGGTGGCTGCATGTTGACGACCTCGGCACCACCGGGATGGCCCACCGGGCCGGCGCCGCGCATCACCAGAATGGTGCGCTCATCGATCGCCAGCTCAGGGTCATCGATACGCGCGTGGTAATCCTCGGCACCATCGAAGACCACCACCCTGCCCTCGAAGGCATTCGGATCTTCGGCATCCTCCAGGAAACGCTCGCGAAATTCGCGGGCGATCACGCTGGTCTTCATCAGTGCCGAGTCGAAGAGGTTGCCCTTGAGGTTGAGGAAGCCGGCATGTTCCACCAGAGGATTGGCATAACGGCATATCACGGCCTCGTCCCGGGTCATGCGGCCGCTCAGGTTGTCGGCCAGGGTGGCGCCATTGGCGGTGACGACGTCGCCATGCAGGCGCCCTGCCTCCAGCAGCTCGTGCATCACGGCGGGCACCCCGCCCGCCCGGTGGAACTCTTCGCCCAGATAGGCGCCGGCCGGCATGACATTGGTCAGCAGCGGGATTTCGTGACCCAGTCGTTGCCAGTCGTCGTTGTCGAACGCCACCCCGGCATGCCGGGCAATGGCATTGATGTGCACCGGTGCATTGGACGAGCCACCCAGCGCCGAACAGGTCACCACGGCGTTCTCGAAGGCCTCGCGGGTCAGGATGTCGCTCGGCCGCAGGTCTTCCCAGACCATGTCCACGACCCGTTCGCCCGTGGCATAAGCCACCGCGCCGCGTTCCTTGTAGGGGCCGGGAATCATGGCCGAGCCCGGCAGGCTCATGCCCAGCGCCTCGGCCAGGGAATTCATGGTCGAGGCCGTCCCCATGGTGTTGCAGTGGCCGACCGAGGGGGCCGAATCGGCGATGCGCGAGAGAAATTCCGGGTAATCGATTTCCCCGGCCGCCAGGCGCTTGCGCATTTCCCAGACGATGGTGCCCGAGCCGACGCGTTCGGCGCCGCGCCAGCCATTCAGCATGGGGCCGCCGGACAGCACGATGGCCGGGATATTCACCGTGGCCGCCGCCATCAGGCTGGCCGGTGTCGTCTTGTCGCAACCCGTGGTCAGCACCACCCCATCCAGCGGATAACCATGCAGCACTTCCACCAGGCCGAGATAGGCCAGGTTGCGATCCAGGGCTGCTGTCGGTCGACGCACATTCTCGTGAATGGGATGCAGCGGGAATTCGAACGGCACCCCGCCGGCGGCGCGAATGCCATCCTTGACCCGCTGCACCAGCTCGACATGGTGCCGATTGCACGGCGTCAGGTCGGAACCGGACTGGCAGATGCCGATGATCGGCCGGCCACTGGTCAGTTCCTCCAGCGTGATGCCCTGGTTCATGTAGCGCTCGATACACAGCGCCGTGGTACCGGGATGGCCCGGGTTATCGAACCAGTCGCGGGAGCGAAGCCGATCGGGGGTCATGCGGGGGCGCGGGGTCGTCATGGCGTCTCCGTTGTCAGTGGGAATGGCGCGGCACCTCGGCACCCCGGCAGCCGACCAGAAAGTCGAAGTCACAGCCCTCGTCCGCCTGCAGCACGTGCTCGATGTAAAGCTGGCGATAGCCGCCGCTACTGGCGATCCGGCGCGAGGCCTGGGTGGGGTCGTGGGCGGCCAGGCGGGCCTGGAGTTCCTCGTCCTCGATGTCCAGATGCAGCTTGCCGGCGTAGGCATCCAGCTCGATCCAGTCGCCATCGTGTACGGCGGCCAGCGGACCACCCGCCGCGGCCTCGGGCGCTACATGCAACACCACGGTGCCATAGGCGGTACCGCTCATGCGGGCATCCGAGAGGCGCACCATGTCGGTGACGCCCTGCTCGAGCAGCTTGGCCGGCAGCCCCATGTTGCCCACTTCGGCCATGCCGTGATAGCCGCGCGGTCCACAGTGCTTCATGACCAGTACGCTGTCGGCATCGACGTCCAGATCCGGATCATTGATGCGCGCCTTGTAGTCGTCGAAGTCCTCGAAGACCACGGCACGACCCCGATGTTGCATCAACTCGGGACTGGCCGCCGAGGGCTTGAGTACCGCGCCCTTGGGCGCCAGGTTGCCGTGCATGACGCACATGCCCCCATCCTCGACCAGCGGCTTGTCCAGTGGCCGAATGACGGCATCGTTGTACAGCGGCGCATCGGCAACATTTTCCCACAGCGTCCTGCCGTTGACCGTCAGGGCATCCTTGTTCGGCAGGCGGTCATTCTCGCCGAGGCGGCGCAGCACCGCAGGCAGGCCGCCGGCATAGTAGAACTCTTCCATCAGGAAGCGGCCGGACGGCTGTAGATCGACCAGCGTCGGCGTACCGCGGCCGATACGAGTCCAGTCATCCAGGGCCAGATCCACGCCCATGCGTCCGGCGATGGCTTTGAGGTGAATGACCGCATTGGTCGAGCCACCGATCGCCGCATTGGTCCGAATGGCATTCTCGAAGGCGCCGCGGGTGAGGATCTTCGACAGCCGCATGTCTTCATTGACCATGTCGACGATGCGGTTGCCCGACAGATGGGCGAGCACATAACGACGCGAGTCCACCGCCGGAATCGCCGCATTGTGGGGCAGCGAGACCCCCAGTGACTCCGCCATGCAGGCCATGGTCGAAGCGGTGCCCATGGTGTTGCAGGTACCCGCGGAGCGTGACATGCCGGCCTCGGCCGCCATGAAATCATGCATCGAGATCTTGCCGGCCTTGACCTCTTCGGAGAGGCGCCAGACCACCGTGCCGGAACCGATATCACGCCCTTCCTGCTTGCCGTTGAGCATCGGCCCGCCGGTCACGACGATGGTCGGCACATCACAGCTCGCCGCCCCCATGAGCAGGGCCGGCGTGGTCTTGTCGCAACCGACCAGCAGCACCACCGCATCGATGGGGTTGCCGCGAATGGCCTCTTCCACATCCATGCTCGCCAGATTGCGCGTGAACATGGCGGTAGGACGCAGATTCGACTCGCCGTTGGAAAAGACCGGAAACTCCACCGGATAGCCCCCGGCCTCGAGCACCCCCTGCTTCACATGATCGGCGATCTTGCGGAAGTGAGCGTTGCAGGGCGTCAGCTCCGACCAGGTATTGCAGATGCCGATGATCGGCTTGCCCTGAAACTCATGGTCGGGGATGCCCTGGTTCTTCATCCAACTGCGGTACATGAAACCGTTCTTGTCGGCCGTGCCGAACCACTCGGCACTACGCAGTGCCGGCTTGCCTGATGTCTCGGATGAGGCCATAGCGGTAACTCCTCGCGGCATTTCGGGGCGATGGGCCTAGCCATCGATGTGTGTCCAGAAGCCTACGACGAGATCCAGGACAAGTACACACATACGAAAGTATATGTTGAACATATTTACTCTATGAGCAACATTTATCCTTGCCCGGTCACGATAAACCACGAGATCGAGACGGCCAGACTTGCATCACCGGCCTTCCCGCGTGGGACCGAAGAGGCACCCGACAATCCTGGGCTGTGCCGACACATCGACAACAAACACTATTGATCCGAGCAACACGCCGAACGGAGAGCATCATGTCCCATCTATCCCCGAAACTGCTGCTGGGCGCTTCCGCCCTGCTGCTGAGCGTAACCGGCGCACATGCCGCCGAGTACGAATGGACGTTCCAGGCTTCGGAAACGTCTGGCGAACCCAGCTTCAAGGTCAAGCAGGAATGGGCCGACCGCATCAGCACCATGACCAATGGCCGTATCGAGATCGAACTACTTCCCATCAACGCCGTGGTGGGGCCTACCGAAACCCTGCAAGCCGTCAGCTCCGGTATCCTGCAGGGCCACATGACCGATCCTAGCTACTTCTCCGGGCAGAACCCGGCCTTCGGCATGCTGGGCAATCTGGTCGGGGCCTGGAACGATCCCTACGACTTCCTGGAGTTCATGAAACAGGCCGGTGGTGAAGAACTCTACAACGAGCTCTCCGAGCCCTATGGCAGCCACCTGATCAGCGCCGCCACCTTCCCGCTGGAATCGGTGCCTTCCACCGTACCCATCAAGAGCCTGGACGACTTCGAAGGCCTGAAGATTCGTGCTCCTCAGGGCATGGTCTACAACATCTTCGAGCGTATCGGTGCCACACCGGTCAATCTGCCCGGCTCCGAGGTCTACACCGGTCTGGAAAAAGGCGTGATCGATGCGGCGGATTCCACGGTGCTGTCGAACAACGACGCCCAGGGGCTGCATGCCTTCGCGCCCTATCCGCTGTATCCAGGCTTCCACTCCATGCCCATGATCGCCGTTTCCATCAACAAGCAGATCTGGGATGACCTGCCGGTGGAGCTTCAGACCACGCTCGAGACCGCCTTCGATGCCATGGCTTATGATCTGATTGCCACGCTCAAGGAAAAGGACATCAAGACACTGGCCAAGCTGCGCGAAAACCCGGACGTCCATCCTTTCGACCTTCCGGCCGAGGAACGCAAGGAGTTCCGCCAGGCCGCCGAGAAAGAGTGGAAAGAATGGGCCGGGCGTAACGAGATGACCCAGAAGGTCTACGACGCCGCCACCAGCTTCCTCGAGGCGCGCGGGCAGCTGTGAAGCACCTCCGTGTCGCCGACCACCCGGTTCACAGCCGGGTGGTCGAGTGCGTGTTGAGGGCCTGCCTCCAGCTTTCCTGTTCCTGTCACTTCACTTGTCCGACATGCTCGGAACGGAGTCACGATGTCCGCTAAGCAAGACAATGCTGGCG
>NZ_BJOC01000030.1 GCF_006540005.1 Halomonas halmophila
AACCCCGACGGCATGGGGTCAAGGTTTTTCTTCCTTCTTAAAGCGGCGCTAGCCGCGTTCTTGCCTCTTCAAGGCGCGAAGCGCCGTTCTTCCAGCGGCGCCAGCCGCGTTCTTCCCTCTTCCAGGCGCGAAGCGCCGTTCTTCCAGCTCCCGGCGCAGCCGGGGGTCAGTCCCCTGGCTGCCAGCCGTTGACGATGGGGTAACGACGGTCGCGGCCGAAGCCGCGGCGGGTGACACGCACCCCCACCGGCGCCTGGCGACGCTTGTACTCACAGCGGTCGACCAGGCGTACCACCTTGTAGACATCGTCGTGGTTGAAGCCGGCGGCGATGATCGCTTCGGCGCTCATGTCGCCCTCGATGTAGCGCACCAGGATGGCGTCGAGCACGTCGTAATCCGGCAACGAGTCGCTATCCTGCTGATCCGGCGCCAGCTCGGCGGAGGGCGGGCGCTCGATGACGCGCTCGGGAATCGCCGGTTCCTGACTGTTGCGCCAGCGCGCCAATCGATAGACCCAGGTCTTGTAGACGTCCTTGATGGCGTTGTAGCCGCCCACCATGTCGCCGTAGAGGGTGGCATAGCCAACTGCCATCTCGCTCTTGTTGCCGGTGGAGAGCACCATCAGGCCCTTCTTGTTGGAAAGCGCCATCAGCAGCACCCCGCGGCAGCGTGACTGCAGGTTTTCCTCGGTGGTGTCGCGCTCGGTACCCGCGAAACTGGCGGAAAGGGTCTCCATGAAGGATTCGACCATCGACTCGATGGGCAGCACCTCGTACTCGATCCCGAGCATCCGGGCCTGTTCGGCCGCATCCTGCTTGGAGATGTCTGCCGTGTAATGGTAGGGCATCATCACCGCGTGCACGCGTTGCGGTCCCAGGGCGTCCACGGCGATGGCCAGCGACAGGGCCGAGTCGATGCCGCCGGAGAGCCCCAGCACCACGCCCTGGAAGCCGCTCTTGTTGACGTAATCGCGCAGCCCGGTGACCAGCGCGCAGTAGAGGTTCTCCTCGGCGCTGACGTCTTCATCGACCTCGCCGGCACGTGGCACCCAGGCACCGTCTTCCTGCACGAAGAGCACCGGCATCAGGCCCACCGACCAGTGCGGCGCCTGTACGCGAAGCTCACCATTGGCGGCCACGCAGGCCGAGCCGCCGTCGAACACCAGCTCGTCCTGACCGCCGATCTGGTTGACGTAGACAATCGGCAGGCCGACCTCGCCGGCCCGCTGTTCGAGCAGCGCCAGACGCTCGGCGGGCTTGTCCTGATGGAAGGGCGAGGCATTGAGGGTGATCAGGATCTCGGCGCCGGCATCGCGCGTCTGCTGAACCGGCCCTTCTTCCCAGACGTCCTCGCAGATCAGGATACCCAGCCGGGCGCCCTTGTGTTCGACCACCAGCGGCGCATCACCGACGCCGAAATAGCGCTGCTCATCGAAGACTTCATAATTGGGCAGGGCCTGCTTGGCATATTCGCCGACCCATTCGCCGTTATACAGCACCCCCGCCAGATTCCAGTTCCCGCCCTCACGGCGTCCCGGATAACCGACGATCACCATGACATCGCGAGCCACCTTTTCCGCCATGCGGGCACGCGCCTCGCGCAGTCGGGTCTCCAGAGAAGGACGCAACAGCAGGTCTTCCGGCGGATAGCCGGTCAGGAAGAGCTCGGGCAGTATCACCACATCGGCACCATGCTCGATGCGTGCCTCGCGTACCGTCTCGATTGCCGTCTCGGTATTGCCGGGAATATCGCCGACCAGCGGGTCGAGCTGGGCCATCACCAACGTCAGGTCTTGCATGGGCGTCAAAATCTCTCGAGAATCCATCGATACGGCCATTGTCCCGCAAGGGCGGCCGTCAGGCAAAGCCGACCGCCCCAAGCCCGACTTCCAGGGAGCCGCTCAAAGGATGAACCTCTTGCTGATTCGCCTGATCATCTTCGCCGTGCTGTTCTTCGCCGGCCTCAAACTGTATCGCATGTACCGGGAATGGCAGCAGGACCGCAATGCCGGTGACCAGGACGATACTCCCGCCAATGCCATGGTGCGCTGCGCCTGGTGCCAGGTGCATCTGCCCGAGAACGAGGCCCTGCGCGAGCGCCGGGAATGGTTCTGCTCGACCGAGCACCGCGACAAGTACCTTGCCGAGCAGGATAGCGAGGAATAGCACCGACGCTGCCGCCTGCTCAGCCCGGCAGGGGGCCGGCCAACCGATAGGGCAAGGGGTCGACGATCGGCTCGCGCCCCAGCAGTTCATCGACCAGCAGACGCGTCGCGGCGGGCGCCAGCACCAGGCCATTGCGATAGTGTCCGGCATTGACATGCAGGTTGGTGAAGCCCGGCACGGCACCGATGAAGGGCACGCCATCCGGGGATCCCGGACGCAGCCCCGCCCAGTGATGCACCACCGCGCAGTCAGCCAGCGCCGGCACGATGCGCGTCGCCGAGGCCCACAGGGATTCCCGCGCCGTGGCGCTCAGCGACTTGTCGAAGCCGCTCTCCTCCAGGGTCGAGCCCGCCAGCACGCGGCCATCGGCGCGGGGGATCACATAGCGTCCATCCATCAGCACCACGCGCCGCACCAGGCTGGGCGGCGCCTGGAACTGGATCATCTGGCCCTTGACCGGGCGTACCGGCAGGTTCACGTCGACACTGGCCAGCAGCGACGCCGCCCAGGCGCCTCCGCAGACCACGACCTGATCCGCCCGGTAGCGTCCCCGGCCCGTCTTCACCGCATCGACTCGACCGCCGCGGGCCTCCAGCCGTTCGACCTCACAGCCCTCGAGCAGCGTAACCCGGGGTATCGCCTGCAGGCGCGTGCTCAAGGCACGGGCCAGCCGCGGATTGCGCAGGCTGCCGAGAGTCGGCATCCATAGGGCCTCCTCGCACCCCGGTGCCGCCGCGGGCTCCTTGGCGTAGAGAAAATCGGCGGACACGCGCTCGAGCGGCTTGCCCAGGTCGCGCGCCCAGGCCATTGCCGCCGCCTCTTCGTCGACGCGCAGATACAGGAGCCCCTTCTGGCGGTATTCCGGGTCAATGCCGGTCTCTTCCAGCAGGCGCAGCGCGAGCTCCGGATAGCGCCCCTCCGACCAGGCGGACAGCCGCGAGATGGGTGCCGAATAGCGCCACGGATAAAGCGGCGAGACGATCCCGCCACCAGCCCAGGAGGCCTCACGGCCGCACTCTCCGCGCTCGACCAGGGTGACCGAATGCCCCGCATCGGCCAGTTGCAGCGTGGTCAGCATGCCGATGACACCGCCACCCACGACAAGAAAATCACTCACGCAATCCGTCCTGAATCTCTGATGGAAGACATGGAGGCAGCCGCTAACGTCAGAGTAACGACGCCGTCACCTCCTCGACCGAGCGAGCCCTCATGCAACGCCAGGAAGACACTACCTCCTCCCCTGCCGGCAGGCAGGTACTGCCAGCCCGCGGCCCGTCGGCCGGCATGCGCCAGGCCGGGGTGACGCTGCTCGAACTGTGCCTGGTGCTGAGCATCCTGGCCATCACCGCCGGTTGGGGCTTGCCCGGCCTGAGCGCCCTGATGGCACGCCATGAGGTCGCCGTGGAAGTCATGAGGCTCCAGGATAGCCTGGCGACGGCCCGCCATACCGCCATCAGTCGACGCGCCATCGTCACCGTCTGCCCCAGCGCGGACGGCAGCGGCTGCGGTGATGACTGGACGGCGCCGCTGAGCATCCTCGCCGGGGAAGTCGGTCAGCCGCCCGCTGAGCAGACCCTGCTCGGCCGACGCCGCGCCAGCCGACTGAACGCCATCACCTATCGCCAGGACCAGCGTCCGGTTCGCTACCGGCCCGACGGGCGGGCCACCGGACACAATGGCACCTTTCGGCTATGCGGCCGACACGGCGAAGGCGCCTCGCTGATTCTCAGCAACTTCGGCCGCGTCCGCGTGATCGAGGACAGTCCGGCCGGTTGCTGAGCCGAGTGCTCACTGCCAGCTTACCAAGCGCGTCTCGACAGGAGAATTGGGTAGACGCGGATGGCCGACCCGATGCTGGAGGTCGCCATCGATTCGCATGTCGCCATGTGCCAACAGCGCGCCGGCCAGCCGCGACCCGGCCTCCAGCTCGATATCGCCGGCTGCGAGCAGCCAGGCTCGCGCCGTGCTCGACAGCCGGATATCACCACCTGCCAGGATGGCGACATCCAGGCGCTCGCCCTGGCCGACCTGACCCGCCAGCGTGACATCTCCTCGGGCCATCAGGGTGGCATGGTGAAAGTCGGCCGTGGCCGCGACCTCCAGGCGTCCCGGACAATGATAGACCCGACCATTCCGGTCGCCGCTGGCCTCGAAACGACAATAGGCCTGTCCCTGCGCATCCGTGCGTACGCTCAAGGCCACAGCAACGTCGGGCGGCGAGGTGTCGATGGCCGGCAGACCAATGCGCGCGTCCGCCGCAACGGCGGCATTGGCATGCACGTCAGCCTGCGATGTCAGATCGGAGGGCGCGATGATCCGCCCATCGGCCAGGGCGACAAAGCGCACCAGGCGCGCGGCAGCACGCGAGAAGGCCACCTCGGCCACCACCGGCCGACTGGCTGCCTCGAGGTCACCACTCGCCGTGACAAAGGCGCCCATGGCCACTATGCGACGACGCTGCGATGGCGCCTCCAGATAGCGATAGACACAGCGTTGCGGGGCGACACAGCCGCCGGAGGCGGCCGCCTCGCCGCCGAAGCGAGCCGGGTCGGTGAAGTCCTGCCAGGTCAGCGACCCGAGGCTGATGGTATCGGGCTGGACGCGCATGGCCGCAGGGGCTTGCAGCGCCGACAGGCCCCGCGAAAGGGCCGCCTCGGCATTCAACTGCGCCTGGGTCGCAAGCTCCAGGTTGCCAGCCAGGCGCTCGGTCGTCAGCGCCGCACGCAACCCGGCCACGCCCAGCATCGCCCCCATGGCCAGCAGGATCAGCACCACGGGCAGAGCCATTCCCTGGTGGCGCTGCTGCCCGGCACCCCGCCATGGCGCCTTCATGGCGCAGCCTGCGTGGCCCGGCGCACCGCCATCCGCCGGTCCATGCCATGCAGCACGACGGGGGTCGCCTCGGCGAGTGGCTGCAGGCGAATGCGGTACAGACCGGCACGACCCGACGCCTGCACGGGCCGACTCGTCTCACAACTGGCAGCGGTCGCTGCCAGGCCATCCACCAGCGGCTCACCGGCCTGGCTGTCGTACAGGCTGCAGCCCTCCCCGTTCGCCGCCTCCACCAGGGCATAACGCCCCGGCTCGACGCCACCGCGGCGAATATCGCGCAGCACCAGGAGAGCGCCCAGCATCACGGCCTGCTGACGCTTTCCCAGCGCCTCCACCCGTGCCAGGTTGTCCACCCCATCCAGATAGAGCCGCCCGGCCCCCAGCAATACCAGCATGCCGATGGCCATCGCCACCATCAGCTCGACCAGCGACACCCCGCGCTCGACCACCCGACAGCCCCTCATGGCGCCACCTCCGGCAGGCGCGTGGTATAGACCAGTGCGCCCGAGCCATCGCCCGCCAGTCGTGACGCCGACCATTCGAGTGTCACCCGATAGCTACAACCCGGCCCGCCCAGCGCGACCTCGCCTTCCAGGCCCGGGAGCCGGTCACGCCAGCGCGCCTGCCAGGTGGCCTCGGTCGCGCCCGGTGCGGGACAGCCGCCCGCCTCGAGGCGCGACCAGAGCAGTTCGACGGCGTCCTGCGCCGCCAGGCTGGCCAGTCCGCGTTGATAGCCCAGCTGCGCGCCATGCAGGGATTCCAGCTGCACCGAGGCCATGCCCAGCAGCCCCACCGAGAGCACCACCAGCGCGATCAGGGCTTCGAGCAGCGTGAAGGCTTGTTGCGCTCTGACGGCCACCATCCTGACCTCCTCCCGCACGCCACTTACCAGCACTCAGCCGGCAAGCCTCGCCCGTTGGCCTTCAGACTCAGGACACGACACCGCCCGGCGACGGCCTCACCGTCGTGGGTCGCCGTCAGCCGATAGTCACTCCTGGCAAGGTTGGCCGTGATGCGATAGTGACCGGCATCGGAGAACGCCGGCGTGTCGATGCAGCCCTGGTAGGAGCGGGACCGCGTGCGACAGCGCTCCAGCCGCCCCGCCAGCTGCATCAGCGCCGCCTGCCCCTCCGTCACCCTGGCGTCGGCCAGGGCCGTCCGGTAATGCGGGTAGGCGACGGCAACGAGCACGCCGAGGAGCGCGACCACGGCCAGCAGCTCCAGCAGCGTGAAGCCCATCTGTCGGCAAGCAACGGCCGAACGGCGTGCATCCGGCACTGGCGAGTGGCACACTTCCCTGTCCCCCGGCGTGACGTCCTGTCCCCCAATATGGAACAGGAACGGCGGGGGCGACAGCCGGACCACATGCAGAGTACGCATCTCCCCGTGGGCGGCTCATGAAGATGCTAATGCCCACACTATACAAAACGCCGGGCGCATGGCCCGGCGTTGTGCGGTCAGGGAGGCGATGCCGGGATCATTCGCTGACGATGACCTGCTCACGCAGCTCGCTCGGCATTGAGAAGGTGATCGTCTCCTCGCGGCCGGCAAGCTCCTCGGGGGCCTCGGCGCCCAGCGAGCGCAGCTGCTCGATGACGCCATTGACCAGCACCTCGGGGGCACTCGCGCCGGCCGTGACACCCACTGTCTGGATGCCCTCCAGCCAGGCGGGATCGATCTGCTCGGCATTGTCGATCAGATAGGCCGGGGTGCCGACACGCTCGGAAAGCTCGCGCAGACGGTTGGAGTTGGAACTGTTGGGACTGCCCACCACCAGCAGCAGGTCACTACCCGCGGCCAGGTCGCGCACGGCATCCTGACGGTTCTGGGTGGCATAGCAGATGTCATCCTTGCGCGGCCCCTGAATCTCGGGAAAGCGCTCGCGCAGGGCATCGATCACCCGCGCCGTGTCATCCATGGACAGCGTGGTCTGGGTGACGAAGGCGAGTTGCGTGGGGTCCCTGACCTCGAGACGCTCGACGTCCTGCTCGTCCTCGACCAGATAGATGTGGCCGCCGCGCGAGGTGTCATAGCGCCCCATGGTGCCCTCGACCTCGGGATGCCCGGCATGGCCGATGAGAACGCACTCCCGACCATCCCGAGCATAACGCAGGACTTCCATGTGCACCTTGGTGACCAGCGGGCAGGTGGCGTCGAAGACCTTGAGGCCACGCCGGTCCGCTTCTTCCTGCACGGCCCGTGACACGCCGTGGGCCGAGAAGATAACGATCACGTCGTCGGGCACCTCATGGAGCTCCTCGACGAAAATCGCCCCGCGTTCGCGCAGGCTATCGACCACGAAGCGGTTGTGCACCACCTCGTGGCGCACATAGATCGGCGGACCGCAGACATCCAGCGCCCGATTGACGATCTCGATGGCGCGATCGACGCCCGCGCAGAAACCGCGGGGATTGGCCAGCTTGATTTGCATGATTGCCTAGCCTCGGTGCTCGAGCACCTCTGGACATGATGAGTACAAAATAGCAGAGCGGCTCAGTGCGTCGTGGCGGGTGTCACCTCGATGACTTCCACCTCGAAGGTCAGGGTACGCCCTGCCAGGGGGTGATTGAAATCCACCTCGACCTGTTTCTCGCCGACTTCCTTGATGACCCCGGGCAGCTCGCCGCCGGCGGCGTCCGCGAAGGACATGACCATGCCGGATTCCGGGGTCTGGTCGCCGAAATCATCGAGGGCGATCATCTGCACATTCTGCGGATTGTGCTGACCGAAAGCATGCTCGGGGGAAACCTCGTAACTGCCCTCGTCACCGGCCGAGAGCCCCATGATGGGACGCTCGAAGCCCGGCGGCAGATTACCGTCGCCGACCTGGAAGGTCGCCGCCTGCTTGTCGCGGGTCGAGTCGACCACGGTGCCATCTTCCAGCTTCAGGGTGAAATGCAGGGTGACCTGCATGCCCTCGTCGATGCGGTGGGCGTTCGCGTGTTCATCGCTCATGGGCGTTCTCTCCGGGGTCTCGAACAGGGGATGTCGGTGGCCGGGCGTCAGCGGCGCCGTCGATCACCGAACAGCGACTCGATGATCAGGCCGATGGCGCCCAGGGTGATGCCGATATCCGCCACATTGAAGGCCGGGTAGTACCAGCCGGCGGCGTGGAAGGACAGGAAGTCCACCACATAGCCATGCAGCAGCCGGTCATGCAGATTGCCCAGGGCACCGCCGATGACCAGCGCCAGGGCGGCGCCGAGCATCTTCTCGTCGGCCCGCAGCCGACGCATCCAGATCGTCAGGCCGACCGTCGCCGCCACTGCGATGGCGGCAAAGAACCAGCGCTGCCAGCCCGGATGGTCGGCGAGGAAGCTGAAGGCCGCACCGGTGTTATGCAGCAGCGTCAGATTGAAGAACGGCAGCACCTCGACCGGCCTGGCGTAGGCCAGGAAATGCGTCGCCAGCGCCTTGGTCGCCAGATCGAGAACGACCACCACCGCGGCCAGCCACAGCCAGCGCAGCGGGCGTTGCATGGGCGCCGCGGCGGCGCCCCGTGAGTCATCCTGCTCAGTCATCCGGCCCACCTCAGGCATAGTGACGCGTCTCGCCGGGGCCTTCCGGCAGATTGCTGATGCAGCGCCCGCACAGGTCGTCATGCCCGGCATGCAGGCCGACATCCGGGCGATGGTGCCAGCAGCGCTCGCACTTGTGATGTGCGCTGGCCGCCACGGCCACCCTGAGCCCCTCGAGTTCGGTGGCCTCAGCCGCGCTGCCCTCATTCAGCGGGGCCAGGTGCACTTCGCTGGTCAGCATCACGAAGCGCAGCTCCTCGCCCAGGCGGTTCAGCGTCTCGCGCAGCTCGTCATCCACGTAGAGCGTCACCTCGGCGGCCAGGTTGCCCTTGATGACCTTGGCATTGCGCGCGTCTTCCAGGCACTTGTTGACCGCCTGCTTGACGTTGAGCACCCGCTCCCAGAAGTCGCGCCCCAGTTCGGCCTCGTCCTCCAGCACGCCCAGCTCGGTGTAGTACTCCTCGAGCAGCACGCTCGCGCCACCCGCTCCCGGGATGTTCTCGTGGATTTCCTCGGCGGTGAAGCTAAGAATCGGCGCTACCCAACGTACCAGCGCCTGGATGACGTGATACAACGCCGTCTGGGCACTGCGCCGCGCCACGGAGTCCGCCTGGGTGGTGTACTGGCGATCCTTGATGACATCCAGGTAGAAGCCACCCAGCTCGCGGGCACAGAAGCCGTGGACCTCCTGATAGACATCCAGGAAGCGATACTCCTCGTAGGCCTCGGCGATGCGCGCCTGCTGCTGCGCGGCGCGGTCGACCACCCAGCGGTCCAGCGCCAGCATGTCCTCGAAGGCCAGGGCATCCGTCGCCGGATCGAAGCCGTTGAGGTTGGCCAGCAGAAAGCGCGAGGTATTGCGGATGCGTCGATAAACATCGGCGGTGCGCTTGAGGATCTGATCGGAGACCGCCATCTCGCCGGAATAGTCCGTCGAGGCCACCCAAAGACGCAGGATGTCGGCGCCATACTGGTTCATGACCTCATGCGGGTCGACCACGTTGCCCTTCGACTTGGACTGCTTGTGGCCCTTCTCGTCGACGGTGAAGCCATGGGTCAGCAGTTGCCGATACGGCGGATGGCCATCGATGGCCGAGCCGGTCAGCAGCGAGGAATGGAACCAGCCGCGGTGCTGGTCCGAGCCCTCGAGGTACAGATCGGCACGCGGCCCCTGGTCATGCCCCATGGGGTGAGAACCGCGCATCACGTGACGATGCGTGGTGCCGGAATCGAACCACACGTCCAGGGTATCGGTGACCTTCTCGTAGTCGCCGGCTTCGTCGCCCAGCAGCTCGGTCGGGTCCAGGCGGAACCAGGCATCGATACCCTCGGCCTCGACGCGCTGGGCGACCTCTTCCATGATCTCCACGGTGCGTGGATGCAGCTCGCCGCTCTGCTCGTGCAGGAAGAAAGGAATCGGCACGCCCCAGTTACGCTGACGCGAGATGCACCAGTCGGGACGATTGGCGATCATCGAGTGCAGGCGCGCCTTGCCCCAGGACGGGGTGAAGGCCGTCGCCTCGACACCGGCCAGGGCCCGGTCACGCAAGGTTCGGCCATCATGACCGGTCAGGTCCATGCCCACGAACCACTGCGCCGTGGCGCGATAGATCACCGGCGTCTTGTGGCGCCAGCAATGCATGTAGCTGTGGGTGATCGGCTGATGCGCCAGCAGCGCCCCCGCTTCATCCAGCTGGGTGACGATCTGCGGGTTGGCCTTCCAGATCAGCTGGCCGCCGAACAGCGGCAGGTCATCCACATAGTGGCCATCACCCTTGACGATGCTGATGAAGTCCTGGAACTCGATGCCGTAGCGACGGCAGGACTCGAAGTCATCCACGCCGTGCACCGGCGCCGAGTGGACGATGCCCGTGCTGCCTTCCTCGACGGTGACATAGTCGGCCAGGAACAGCGGCGAACGACGCGCGTAGAGCGGATGCGCGAACTGGATCAGCTCGAGGTTCTGCCCCTGGGTGGTGGCCAGCACCTCGCCCTGCAGGCCGAAGCGCTCCAGGCAGCTCTCGACCAGTTCCTCGGCCAGCAGCAGCAGGCGCTCGCCGACGTCGACCAGCGCATAGGTGACCTCGGGGTGCACGTTCAGCGCCTGGTTGGCGGGGATGGTCCAGGGCGTGGTGGTCCAGATGACCACGGCGGCCGGCTTGGCCAGTCCGCCCAGCCCGAAGGCCGCTGCCAGTTTGTCGTCCTCGGCGCAGGGGAAGGCCACATCGATGGCATCGGACTGCTTGTCGGCGTACTCCACCTCGGCCTCGGCCAGCGCCGAACCGCAATCGAAGCACCAGTTGACCGGCTTGAGCCCCTTGAACACATAGCCGCCCTCGACCAGCGAAGCCAGGGCGCGGATCTCGCCGGCCTCGTTGGTAAAGTCCATGGTGCGATACGGCTTGGCCCAGTCGCCGATCACCCCCAGGCGGATGAAGCTGTCACGCTGACCTTCGATCTGCTCGGCGGCATACTCGCGGCACAGCGCCCGCGCCTGATCCGGCGCCAGGTGCTTGCCGTGGGTGGTTTCCACCTTGTGCTCGATGGGCAGGCCATGGCAATCCCAGCCCGGCACGTAGGGGGCATCGAAGCCCGCCAGGTTGCGCGACTTGACGATGATGTCCTTGAGGATCTTGTTGAGCGCATGACCGATATGAATGCCGCCATTGGCATAGGGAGGGCCATCGTGCAGCACGAAGGGCTCGCGTCCCCGGCGTGCCTCGCGCAGACGATGATAGAGGTCCATGTCCTGCCACTGGGCCACCCGAGCCGGCTCGCGCTTGGGCAGCATGCCGCGCATCGGGAAGTCGGTTTCGGGCAGATTCAGAGTGTGTTTGTAGTCGCTCATATCCTGGGGGTCAGCCGTCATCAGGGTCGGCGGGCGAGCCCGCCGAGGAATCGGAAAACACGGCCTCGCGCGCCAGCGGCGCCGATGCCAGAGGGAGAGAATCGGCGCTCGCCGTCTCGGCAAAGAAACGTCGCGCCCGCGCCTGATCGGCACGAATCTCGGCCTTGAGCGCTTCGAGGCCATCGAATTTCAGTTCACCACGCAGCTTGGCGCAGGGCGTCACCGTCAGCCGCTGGTCATACAGCTCGCCCTCGAAGTCAAACAGATGCACCTCGAGCACCGGGCAGACGCTGCCCACCGTGGGACGCCAGCCGATATTCGCCACGCCATCGGCCGGGCGGCCGTCGGGCAGCTCGACCTTCACCGCATAGACGCCCTGCAGGGCCAGCGGCAACGGCGGCTGCGGCAGGTTGGCAGTGGGCACGCCGATGGTGCGGCCGAGCTGGCGGTCACGCACCACCCGGCCTGACAGCCGATACGGGCGTCCCAGCATGCTGGCGGCCTGCTGGAAGTTGCCACAGGCCAGCATGGTGCGTACCCGCGTGCTCGAGACCCGCTCGCCGTCCAGCAGGAAGGTCCGCGTATGCTCGACCTCGAAGCCGGATTCCGGCCCGACGGACTGCAGCAGCTCGAAATCGCCCCGGCGGTCGCAGCCGAAGCGAAAATCGTCGCCGACCACCAGATGGCGTACGCCCAGCCCCTGCACCAGCACGCGCTCGATGAACTCCCGGGCCGTCAGGCTGCGCAGGGCGTCGTTGAACGGCAGGCACAGCACCCGGTCGGCCCCCAGCTCGTCGAGCCGGCGCACCTTGTCACGCAACCGGGTCAGTCGCGGCGGCGCCTGATCACCGGCGAAGAATTCCCGCGGCTGGGGCTCGAAGACCACTACCGTGACCGGCAGCGACAGCGCCCGCGCGCGCTCGAGCAACTGCTCGAGAATCGCCTGATGGCCGCGATGCACCCCATCGAAATTGCCGATGGTGGCCACGCAGCCACGGTGCTCGTCGCGCAGATTGTGCAACCCTCGAATCACTTGCATAGGCGATGTTCGCGCAGAGTCTGCATTGGTGGAAAACGTCCTCGAGCCGCAACCCGGTCGCCCGGGTTGGCCGGCCTTGCGTAAAGGGGTCGATTATAACGGACCCGGCGCCCGCTGACAGCCGCGTTGATCCCGGGCCGGCCCTGCGTCTCGTCAGCTTTTCATGCGGAAATGGCGCAACCGCACGCCAGTGGCGGCCAACCAGGCGAAATACACCGCCGCACCACTGACCACCAGCAGGGCCATCCAGCCGGCACGCCACGGCAGCGACCAGGCCAGCCACTCACGCCACCCCGGCGCCAGCCAGGCCAGCAGCAGCCCCATGACCAGGCAGCCCCCCAGCAACTGCACGGCATAGCGGCCCCAGCCGGACTGAAAGATCATGATGCCGCGCCGGTACAGCAGCGTACCCAACAGGCCGGCGTTGACCAGGCCCGACAGCGCCGTGGCCAGTGCCAGGCCGGCATGCGCCAGCGGCCAGATCAGTATCAGGTTGAAGACCATGTTGGCGGCCATGGCGATGATGCCGATGGTCACCGGAGTCTTGGTATCCTGACGCGCGAAGAAGCCCGGCGCCAGCACCTTGATCAACATGAAGGCCACCAGCCCCACCGCGTAGGCGCGCAGGCTCATGGCCGCCATCTGGATGTCGTGATCGGTCATCGCCCCATAGTGGAAGAGCGTGATCAACAGCGGCTCGGCCAGCACCACCAGCGCCAGTGCCGCCGGCAGGCCGAGCAGCAACACGGCGCGGATCGCCCAGTCGAGCATCTTCGCGAAATGCTCCGGCGACTGCTCGGCATGCCGCTTGGACAGGGCCGGCAGGATCACCGTACCGATCGCCACGCCGAACACCCCCAGCGGCAGCTCCACCAGGCGGTCGGAATAGTACAGCCAGGAGACACTGCCGGCCGCCAGCAGCGAAGCCAGCACGGTATCCAGCAGCAGGTTGACCTGTGCCACCGAGACCCCGAACATCGCCGGCGCCATCAGCTTGAGAATGCGCCGCACACCCTCATGGGCAAAGTTGGGCCATGGCTTTGGCAGCAGGCGCAGGCGCGCCAGAAACGGCACCTGAAAGGCCAGCTGTGCCGCGCCGGCGATCATCACGCCCCACGCCAGCGCCATGGCCGGCTCGCTGACCAGCGGCGTGAGCAGCATCGCCGCCCCCACCAGCGAGAGATTCAGCAACACCGGCGTGAAGGCCGGCACGGCGAAACGCCCCCAGGTGTTGAGCACGCTCCCGGCGAAGGCCGTCAGCGAGATCAGCAGCAGGTACGGAAAGGTCAGGCGCAGCATGTCGGCGGTCAACGCCAGCTTTTCCGGGTCACGGGCAAAGCCGGGGGCAAAGCCCCAGGCCAGCCAGGGCGCGGCCAGCATCGCCAGGGCCGTGATCAGCAGCAGCACCGCCGCCAGGCTGCCGGCCACCGCATCCAGCAGCTCGCGCACCTCTTCCCGGGTGCGCTGGGTGGCATATTCCGACAGCACCGGCACGAAGGCCTGATTGAAGGCCCCCTCGGCGAACAGGCGACGCAGGAAGTTGGGCACCTTGAAGGCCACGAAGAAGGCATCCGCGCCCTGGCCCGCGCCAAACAGAGTGGCAATGACCATGTCGCGCACCAGCCCCATCACCCGCGACAGCATGGTCATGCTGCTGACGACCATGCCGGAGCGCATCAGGCCGCCGCGGCGCGGCGCCACCTGCTGGGCGGCGTCCTCATCGGCGGCCGGTTCGGTCGCCGGCTGCGTCGGCTCGGTGGGCGGTTGGGAATCAGTCACGAAGCACTTCCTCGCCGGACCAGGCGTGATATCGGGTCGGCCATGCCGGCCACACGGCGCTCAGCCACAAAAAAACCGGCCGCAGCCGGTTTTTCGATGAGGCGAGCGCGAGAGGCTCGCGGCGCCTCATGGGCATCCGGCGCTATTACGCGGCCAGGGCCTTGATGCGCTTGTTGAGGCGGCTCTTGATGCGAGCGGCCTTCTTCTTGGACAGCGCATCCTTGTCGGCGATGCGGTCGATCACCGGCTGGGCCTGCTTGAAGGCATCCATGGCCTGAGCGTGGTCGCCGCCCTTGATCGCCTTGATGACCTTCTTGACGTAGGTGCGAACCATGCTGCGCTGGCTGGCGTTATGGACACGACGCTCTTCTGCCTGACGGGCGCGCTTGCGGGCTTGCTTGCTGTTAGCCACTGACTGTCTCCTTGGAGAAAGTTGTCACCGCCGACTCGGGCGGTTGTAATAACATTTTGATCCAACAGGGATAATAAAGCTCCCCGTAGGCTTGGCCATCTGGCCGATCACGCCGCTGGGCGCAATCGCTAACGGGCCGTGTCTGAGAGGATGGCGTATCCTATCATGCCGCGAATGAGCTTGCCAGCCTTGTCAAGTGCCGGCGCGAGGACCTAGACAATGACCAGATTGTCGCGATGAATCAGCTCCGGCGACTCCATGTAGCCGAGGATCGACTCGATCCGGTGGCTGGGCTGACCCAGCAGGCGGCCCACTTCACCGGCGCCGTAGTTGATCAGCCCCTTGGCGATACGCTGCCCCTGCTCATCCACGCAGACCACCATGTCGCCGCGCACGAAGTCGCCCGACACGCGCCGCACGCCCACCGGCAGCAGGCTGGAGCCGCGATCACGCAGCACCTTCACCGCCCCGTCGTCCAGGGTCAGGGTGCCGCGCACCTGCAGCTGGCCCGCCAGCCACCGCTTGCGCGCCGCCATCGGCGCCCGCTCGGGCAGCAGCAGGGTCCCCAGGCGCTCGCCGGCCAGCAGCCGCCCCAGCACACCCGGCTGACGCCCGCTGGCGATCACCGTGACCGCACCGGAACGCGCCGCCAGCCGCGCCGCCCGCACCTTGGTCGACATGCCGCCGCGCCCCAGGGCACCGCCGCCACCGGCCATCGTCGCCAGGCGCGGATCATCCGCCCGGCCCTCGGCAATCAGGCCGGCATTCGGATCATGGCGCGGATCGGCATCGTACAACCCCTCCTGGTCGGTGAGGATCACCAGCGCATCGGCCTCCAGCAGGTTGGCCACCAGCGCACCCAGGGTATCGTTGTCGCCGAAACGGATCTCGTCGGTGACCACGGTGTCATTCTCGTTGACCACCGGCACCACCCCGAGCTCGACCAGGGTGCGCAACGCCGAACGCGCATTCAGGTAGCGCTTGCGGTTGGACAGGTCATCATGGGTCAGCAGCACCTGGGCCGTGGTCAGGCCATGTCGCCCGAAATGCCCTTCGTAACACTCGGTGAGGCCATTCTGGCCCACGGCCGCCGCCGCCTGCAGCGCATGCACCTCGGACGGCCGAGTCTGCCAGCCGAAGCGCACCATGCCCGCCGCCACGGCCCCGGAGGAGACCAGCACCACCTCGACGCCCTGGCGATGCAACTCGGCAATCTCGTCGACCCAGCGACCGATCGCCGGCTCATCGAGCCCCCGACCGTCGTTGGTCAACAAGGCACTGCCGATCTTCACCACGACACGCCGCATGCGCTTCAGCGCCTCGCGGTCAGGCACCTGTTCGAGATCGTTCATCGGCTCCTCGGTGTTCAAGATACGGGCTGCGGGCTATAAGAGGTAAGAAGTAAGAAGTAAGAGGTAAGAGGTAAGAGGTAAGAGGTAAGATTCTCCTTCTTCCTTCTTCCTTCTTCAGCGGAACCAGGCGCGCAGGCATTTTCTCAGGGTGCGTACTCGACTTCGACGTCGTACTCATCATCATCAAAGTCATCGTCGTCATCGGCCCGCTTGCGCTTGCGACCCAGCCGCGCCTCGGCACGCGCCACCGCCTCGTCTTCCATGCGGCGCTGCTCGGTCAGCCAGCGGTGCACGGCCTGCACCAGCGCATCGGTGCCATCGCCGCTGATCGCCGAGACACGGAACACCGGCCCCTGCCAGTCGAGGCGCGCGACGATCTCGTCCGCCACCTTCTGACGCTCGTCTTCCGGCAGCAGGTCGAGCTTGTTGAGCACCAGCCAGCGCGGCCGCTCGGACAGCGTGGGCGAGAACTGGCCTAGCTCATGGGCGATGGACTGTGCCGACTCGACCGGGTCGCTCTCGTCGAAGGGAGCCACATCGACCACATGCAACAGCAGACGGGTACGCGTCAGGTGCTTGAGGAAGCGCAGGCCGAGCCCGGCCCCATCCGAGGCACCCTCGATCAGGCCCGGCACATCGGCCATCACGAAATGCTCATACTGGCCCAGCTTGACCACCCCGAGATTGGGCACCAGGGTCGTGAAGGGATAATTGGCGACCTTCGGCTTGGCCGCCGACACCGAGCGAATCAGCGTCGACTTGCCGGCATTGGGCATGCCCAGCAGGCCGACATCGGCCATCACCTTCATCTCGAAGCGCAGATTGCGCCGCTCGCCCTCGGTGCCCGGCGTGGTGCGCCGCGGCGCCCGATTGGTGGACGACTTGAAATGAATGTTGCCCAGTCCGCGACGCCCGCCATGCGCCACCAGCACGACCTGACCGGCTTCGGTCACGTCGGCGATGACCTCGAGGGTATCTTCATCGATCACCGTGGTGCCCACCGGCACCTTGATGTGCAGGTCCTCGCCGGTGCGGCCGCTCATCTGCCGCCCCTGACCCTGCTGGCCGTTCTGGGCCTTGTAGAAGCGCTGATACTTGAAGTCGATAAGGGTGTTCAGCGCATCGTCCCCGATCAGATGGACGCTGCCGCCATGGCCGCCATCGCCGCCATCCGGGCCGCCCTTGGGCACGTACTTTTCACGGCGAAAGCTCAGGCAGCCATTGCCACCCTTGCCAGCTTCCACGATGACCGATGCTTCGTCGACGAACTGCATTACCTATTCTCCCGGCGACTCATGTCGCCATGATACAAGAAGGCCCCGCCATGGCGGGGCCTTCCTGCGAGGAGCCTGACCTGGTCAGGTGAGCATAGCGAAGTGCACGCAACACGAACACCTTCCACCATCCAACGTCACCCGAACGGCGGCTCCCTAGAAGTCCGCGTCGCCTCAGGCAGAGACGATGCTCACGAACTTGCGGTTCTTCGGACCCTTGGTCTCGAACTTGACCTGACCCTCTTCCAGCGCGAACAGGGTGTGATCCTTGCCGATACCGACGCCTGCGCCGGCGTGGAACTTGGTGCCACGCTGACGGACGATGATGTTGCCCGGAACTGCTGCCTGGCCGCCAAAGAGCTTGACGCCAAGGCGCTTCGATTCGCTGTCGCGACCGTTACGGGTAGAACCCGCTGCCTTCTTGTGAGCCATTGCAAATACCTCGCTCGTTCAGGGGATGGACCGCTTACGCGGAGATCCCGGTGATCTTGACTTCAGTGAACCACTGGCGGTGGCCCTTGCGCGTCATGCTGTGCTTGCGGCGACGGAACTTGATGATCTTGATCTTGTCACCACGGCCGTGGGACACGACCTCGGCGGAGACCTTGGCACCGTCGACGTTCGGCGCACCGACCGTGACGTCATCATCGTTGCCCACCAGCAGGACATCATCGAACTCGATGGTGTCGCCGGTCGGCACTTCCAGCTTCTCGAGCTTGAGCGTCTGGCCTTCCTGAACGCGGTACTGCTTGCCACCGCTCTTGATAACTGCGTACATGTGTCTCTCTCCAGGACTCATCAGGGGTTGGCTCTTCGTCGGCCTGCTTCGAGTGGCACCCCTCTTGGTACCATCTGACAGGGAGCGAGATGAGTGGGTCGCGGATTATAACGATGAAAGCCCGCACCTTCAACTGCCAGCAGCGCCGACCGGCCGCCCCCGGATCGGCACGCTTGACGCCCCACAGGGGGGCCCATAGCATGGCACTCAACGGATCACGCCGCCTGCCAGCGCGGCTCGTCATCCCCCTCTCATCGCACTGCCACGATTATTGCCCCCATGCCAGCCACCACCGCGCCGACACAGCTCAGCACGCCCGACACGCCCATCCACGCGGTGGTCGCCCACGACTTCGACGCCGTCAACCACACCATCCAGACCCAGCTCGCCTCGCGCATCCCGCTGGTCGAGGCCATCGCCCAGTACATCGTCGACAGCGGCGGCAAGCGCATGCGCCCGCTGCTGGTGCTGCTGGCGGCGCGCGCCCTGGGCTATGACGGCGACAAGCACATCACCCTGGCCACCCTGATCGAGTTCATGCACACCTCCACGCTGCTGCATGACGACGTGGTCGATGAATCGCACCTGCGCCGCGGCCGCGCCACCGCCAACGACGCCTGGGGCAACGCGCCCTCGGTGCTGGTCGGCGACTTCCTCTACTCGCGCTCCTTCCAGATGATGGTCGGCGTCGGCTCCATGCGCATCATGGAAGTGCTCTCCGCCGCCACCTGCACCATCGCCGAGGGCGAGGTCCAGCAGCTGACCAATGTGGGCAACCCGGACGTCGACGAAGCCGCCTACTTCGAGACCATCCAGGGCAAGACCGCCATGCTCTTCGAGGCGGCTTCCCACTGCGGTGCCCTGATCGCCGACGCCACCCCCGAGCAGGAAGCCGCCCTGCAGGCCTACGGCCGCTACCTGGGGCTGGCCTTCCAGCTCGTCGACGACCTCCTCGACTACCGCGGCGACGCCACGGCCATGGGCAAGAACGTCGGCGATGATCTCGCCGAGGGCAAGCCCACCCTGCCGCTGATCCAGGCCATGGCCACCGGCACCCCTGAGCAGGCCAAGGTGATTCGCCAGGCGATCCGCCAGGGCGGCCTCGAGCGGCTCGACGAAGTGCTGAGCATCGTGCACGAGACCGGCGCCCTGGACTACACCCAGCGCCGCGCCGACGACATGGCCGACAAGGCCCTGGCCGAGCTCGACAAGCTGCCGCCCTCCGAGTACCGCGACCGCATGGCCATGCTCGCCCGACAGGCCGTCGACCGCCAGACCTGACCCCCGCCGCCGGGGCACCACGGCGCAACAGGGGCTTGCACGCAGCCCCAAAAAACGTATAATACGCATCCGTTGTCGGCCGCAAGGCCAACAATCAAAAAGAATCGGAGTATAGCTCAGCTTGGTAGAGCGCTGCCTTCGGGAGGCAGAGGTCGTAGGTTCGAATCCTGCTACTCCGACCAGGAATTCCGTAAAAACGGCCACTTAGCTCAAACGAGCGGTGGCCGTTTTTCGTTGCGGCAGCCAGGCGACATCACCGCCCCCTCGTCGGCCCCCCCTTGTCCATCAGCAGCGGCCGGCTTCCACTAGTTACTAGTCCGCATGGAGTGCCGAGTCACTACTCCGGGTAGGTACCGGGCACCAGGATGTCGCTGGTCACGTCCTGGATATCGCGCAGGCCGCAAAGGGCAAGGGTGGTGTCGAGTTCCTTGCGGATGATTTCGAGACATTCGCTGACGCCTTCTTCGCCCTTGGCGCCGAGCCCGTAGAGGTAGGCGCGGCCGATGTAGACGCCCCTAGCGCCGAGGGCGATGGCCTTGAGCACGTCCTGGCCGGAGCGGATCCCACCATCCATGTGCACCTCGACCCGATCGCCGACCGCGGCGACGATGCCCGGCAGAGCCTGGATCGAGGACAGCGCGCCATCGAGCTGGCGGCCGCCGTGGTTGGAGACGATGATGGCGTCGGCGCCGGCATCGACGGCCGACCGGGCGTCTTCCGGCTCCATGATGCCCTTGATGATCAACTTGCCGCCCCAGCGGTCCTTGATCCACTTGATATCGTCCCAGCTCAACGAGGTGTCGAACTGGGAGGCGGTCCAGGCCGCCAGCGATTCGAGGTTGGTCGCATCGTCCACATGCCCGGCGATGTTACCGAAGGTGCGGCGCTTGGTGCGCAGCATGCCGAGCCCCCAGCGCCACTTGGTGGCCAGGTTGGCAATGGTCGGCAACGTCGGTTTCGGCGGGACCGAGAGGCCGTTGATCACATCCTTGTGGCGCTGACCCATGATCTGCAGGTCGGCGGTCAGCACCAGCGCCGAGCAGCCCGCCGCCCTGGCGCGATCGATCAGCCGGGCGATGTAGTCCTTGTCCTTCATGACGTAGAGCTGGAACCAGATCGGGCGCGAGGTGTGGGCGGCCACGTCCTCGATGGAGCAGATGCTCATGGTCGAAAGCGTGTAGGGAATGCCGAAGCGCTCGGCGGCGCGGGCCGCGAGGATCTCGCCATCGGCATGCTGCATGCCGGCCAGCCCTGTCGGGGCGATGGCCACGGGCATGGCCAACGATTCGCCGAGCATGGTCGTGCCCAACTGACGGTTCGACATGTCGACCATGACTTTCTGGCGAAAGCGAATCGCCGCCAGGTCCGTTTCATTGGCGTGGTAGGTGGTCTCGGTCCAGGAACCCGAGTCGGCGTAGTCATAGAACATGCGGGGAACACGACGACGCGCCAGGCGCTGCAGGTCATCTACACAGGTGATGGTCATGCGCTATCAACTCCTTCCGTGTCAGGCAGCCACCTCTCGGGTCGCTCGCATCAGGGGCCACCGGGGCTCAGTATACCCTCGCCCATCGCGGTCGCGACAAGCCGACGCTCTACGGATGCAGGTCTTGAGTGCAACAGCCTTTACGGCATAAGCTGCAGGCCCTCACGAAAACCTTTTCATTGTCACGACGGGAGCGAGCCTCCTCCCAGCCGTTCGTCCAGCCACCCCAGCAGCGCCTGGGTGGCAGCTCGCCGCGATGTTCCCCGTCGGGTATAGATGGCGATGGCATCCCGCTGCGGCAGACTTTCCACGACGGGCCGAATCAGCTCGCCACTGTCGATAAGGCGCTGCGTGGTGCGCCGCCAGCCCAGGGCGATCCCCTGTCCGGCGACCGCCGCCTGCAGCAACAGTGGATAGCTGTCGAAGTCCACGCCCTCCCCAAGAGCGAGGTCGCCACGCCCCACGGCCCGGAACCAGTCCGGCCATTCTAGCCAGTCCGCCGGCTCGACCCGATAGTGCAACAGCCGATGACCCGGCAGGTCATCGAGGCGCAATGAACCCGCCGGTCCTTCCAGATAGGCGGGACTGCATACGGGAAAGATCTCGTCCGCGGCCGTCAATGTCAGTTGATGAGTGCCACTGGGGCGCCCGCTGGTCTGCAGGGCGACATCGAAGGGCTCGTCGAATTCCGTGATCGGGCGCGTCGATGTCGCCAGCTTGATATCCAGCTCGGGGTGGCGTCGGTTGAAATCATCCAGACGCGGCATGAGCCAGTAGAAGGCTTCGCACAGCTGGCAGAACAACACCACCTGCTTATCCCCGATATCGCCCCTCAGCGCGCGTGCATCGGTGGCGATGCTGTCCAGGGCCTGCGATACCGTCCGACCGAACTCACGCCCTTCGCGGGTCAGGAAGACACGGCGGTGACTTCGTTCGAAGAGCGTCACCCCCAGATCCTCTTCCAACAGTCGTATCTGCCGGCTTATCGCAGCCTGCGTCAGGTGTAGCTCGGCGGCGGCACGCGTGAAGCTCTCGAGTCTTGCGGCGGCCTCGAAAGGTCGTAGCGTCGCGAGCGGGGGCAAGGACTTGGTGGGCGAATCCATAATTTCCCCTTATGTAAAAGGGCCGAGAAATCGTTTGAGTGGCTGACCGAAAAATCGGCACTCTGCTTGTCGAATCCCAGCAGGAGAGCCCGTGATGACGGTAGATGATACGCATGAAGACAACACAGCTCGAGGCGTGAACTTGATCGTGGGAGCCGTCTTTCTACTCGCCCTCGCCGACGCTCTCGTCAAGTATCTAAGCGCAAGCATCACCCTGTGGCAACTCTATGTCCTCGCCTCATCGGTCTCGTTGCCCACCCTGGTCGGGCTGATCATAGCCCAGCGAAAAGCACGTCCCCTGCCCCTCATATCATGGCGCTGGGTCGGCATCAGGAGCCTGCTGCTGTTGCTGATGTGGATGGCCTACTATATGGCCCTGCCCTTGATACCTTTGTCCGTGGCGGCAGTTGCCATTTACACGACGCCGTTGTTCATCGCCATCCTGGCCTCCATGGGCGCCCGAGAGCGCCTCTCCATCAGAATATGGGGCGGTATCCTGTGCGGCTTCGTCGGGGTCGTGGTGGTGCTCCGTCCCACCGGCGACGCCTTCGAGCCCGCAACACTACTGCCGGTCCTGGCGGCAGTGCTGTATGCCCTGGCGATGGTGGCGACAAGGCGTTACTGTCAGAAGGAGCACCCGTTGACACTGGCACTGGGGTTGAACCTGGCCTTCCTGGTGGCCGGTGGCGGTGTCAGCATCCTGCTCGCCTTCACCGACACCTCATTCCTCGCCGAGCAGTCGCCCTTCCTGTTTGCCACCTGGCAGCCCATCGGCCACGATGAACTCATCATCATCGTCGCCTACGCCCTGTTAATGGTGGCCGTGAACACCAGTGTGGCGAAGGCCTACCAGGTCGCCCCCTCCGCGCTGATCGGCACCTTCGATTACGCCTACCTGCTGTTTGCCAGCCTCTGGGGCTACCTGCTGTTCCATGAAGTCCCCGACGGAATGACCTGGCTGGGCATGAGCCTGATCCTCGCATCAGGCCTGCTGGTGCTGAGGCACCGCTCCGGACGCATTAGTACGTCATAGGCCCAGGAACGTAGAGACATGGGAAAATAGTGGAGACCTTCAGCCTTTGTGACCAAGACTTGGTGACATAGATGGCCGATCAAGATGCCGCTCATTCGTCATGACGGGTCGGCAGGTTGGACTTCTTCCAGGCGCCGTTTTTGGTCTGCCAGGAGAGGCGTATATACAGCCGGTGCCGGTTCGATTCAAGATAAACAGCCCTCCGTGAACTCTCCCCCACCTCATCATGACCCTGCTAACAGTTACAGCACATCAATGAACTCCCGTAGCCTGTCAGCGGTGACGATCAGACCACAGGCGGCCAGGGTGTCGGTAGAGAAGTTCTTCAAGTTGAAAGTGACAATCAGTTGCGCCCCACTGCGAATCGCCGCTGCCAGTACATGCCGGTCATCGGGGTCGGGCAACTCAACCGCTGAGATCCACGGCTCATGCCCGGTGACCAGGGCATCCGGCACCGCACGATTCATCAACTCGACAGTTCGCGGTAGCGCCTCAGCCAGGTTCCGGGCGCTTGTGCAGTAGGTTGCGCGTCCACTCGGCGTGGACCTGTTCTGTCCAGCGCGCCGCATAGAGCCCCGAGGTGGCCAGTCGCATCAGCAGGTCCCGCAATGGCGCAGGGTAGAGCACGCACACGTGGTAGACGACCACAAAGGTTCAGACCCTGAGCCTGGTCAGCCAGGAAGGACCTCGACAGACGCCCAGGATCCTGACACCCTCAACAATAGCGACCCCCACGGCCTGCGGTCGCTCGCCAGATCGCTGTACCAGAATGGCGACGCCGACTAGACTGGTAGCAACCAAGGAGACGCGCCCATGAGCGACCAACTAGACCCGATCGTCTCGGAATTCGCGACCCAGGAGCAGGCCGACAGCTATGATCGTTGGTTTCGAGCCAAGGTCCAGCACAGCCTCGATAACCCGGGACAGGGGCAGCCCCATGACCAAGTCATGGCCAAGGCCGACGCGATCATCGAGGACGCGGCACGGCGCCAGAACGGCAAGACGTCGTGAGCCTGCCGATCCACTGGCGTGACGATGCCATTGCCGACCTGATTGAGCTGATCACCTAAATCGCCGAACGCGACCCCCAGGCCGCCCGGCAACTGCGCACCCGCATCGAGGCGGCCGTAGCGTCGGTGGCCGAACCCCCCTACCTGCACCAGGTCGGCCGCGTGCCCGGCACGCGAGAGATTGTTGCCCACCCGAATTTCATCGTGGTCTACCAGGTGACGGATCGTATCGAGGTCACGTCCGTGGTCCACGCTCGCCAAAACTACCCCTGATCCCCGAGATTCAAGATCGGCTGTCTCAATGGCAAAGTGCAACATGTAACCATGGCCGCAAAGCCTGAGTGCGGCACCGTCAAAGCGTCATGGCTTGCTCCCGGCCCCGTCACCCGTCATGATTGATCTGCAGATTGGACTTCTTCGAGGCGCCGTTGCTGGCCTGCCAGGAGAGGCGGATGTCCAGCCGGTGGTAGTCGTCTTCCTTGCGTGCCGTGACCTTGAGGTGCAAAAGCCCCCTGGGTGCCAGGCGGATTTCGCCGTGGTCATCGGAGAAGGACAGCACGCCCTTGGCCAGCCCCTTGGTGATGGCCTTGAGGATGTCCTGGGCGCCCTTGATGCTCTGCAGGGATTCGTGCCGGAAGAGGTTCTTTTCGGTCTTCATGACGATGCAGCCTTTGACTTGGGGGACGACGCCCGTGAGGTGGCGGCGGCGAGGTCGTGCGCCGGGTCGAAGACCCTGGCATGCGGGTAATCATTGCTGATGCCGATCACCTGCCCCGCCGGGTGAATGATGGTAGCGCCCATGCCCGAGCCCGCCAGGCCTTCCTTGCGCCGTGAGTGGCGATCCAGGGTGATATCGCCGTCGAGGTGCAGCATGCCGGAGCGCATCCGCCACTGCTGGCCGCGGGTGAGGTTGATGTGGCCATGCACCACCACCTGCAGGCCCTGCTCGTGCAGGCGCGCCATCCCGGGTTCGGTCAGGGGAAAGTCGACCGAGCGATACTTGGTGCGCAGGGTGTTGGCCAGGGCGCCGTAATAGAAGCCACAAGGGTCCTCGACCACGGCCCTGTCGAAACGCCGGTTGAGCCCCGCCACGCCCTCCGCGGCGATGATCCCGGCGACCTCGTCATCGAGTCCGGCATGCACGAACAGAAAAGCGCCTTCGCGATGGGCCAGGCACATGCGCTGGAAGAACCAGGCGAACTCGCCCTTGGGATGCAGAAAGAGCTCGCGCAGCTTGAGGGCGGCCGCGTAGACCTGACGCAGCGACAGGCCAGCCTTGTCGCAGGCGGCTTCGAAGTGGCCGACCTTCTTGCGCAGGCGGGCCAGCTCCTTGTCGATGGCCCCTTCGGGCATGACGCTCTCGGCCTGCGCCGGAAAGGTCTCGAACCAGGAGTCGCGGGGGAACAGACGACGCCGGCAGACCTTGTTCGAGGGAATCCCGGAAAGCGCGTTGGCCCGGTCGTCCAGGTACTCGGCATGGACCTCCTGCAGCAAGGGGATGACCTTGTGGCCCATGCGCACGAAAAGGTGTTCGGTGCGCGGCGAGCGTAGCCGTTCCAGCGCCATCAGGCCCATCAGCAGCCGCATGTCGTGGTTGCCGGCGAGCAGGGTGACCCGGGCACCGCTGTCGATGAGTTGCTGCAGGCTGCGCAGCATGGCCAGGTTGCTGGGCCCCTTGTCGAGGCAGTCGCCGCCGATGATGAAGCGCCCCTTGCGGCCCGGCCTGGTCAGTGTGAAGTCGCCGAGGCCGGGGCCGCTCTTGCTGACACCGCCGCTGGCCACCAGCGAGGCCTCGAAGGCTTCGGCGTCGGCATGCGGATCGGAGATAAAGAAGACGCGCCGCGCCGGCCAGCTCGCGGCGTTGCCGGCCAGGGCCTGCTGGAGGCGACCCGGCGCGTCATCGGGCGTCCAGACCTCCGCCCGGGTCGGCAGGGCATGCGGCAGCCAGTCGGCCCCCTGGTAGCGCGGCAGATGCCGTGACAGCCGGCGCGTGGCAGCGGACGCTGCCTTCTTGCCGCCCCTTTTGCCCGCCTTCTTGTCGACCTTGCGGTCAGCCTTGTGGTCGGCCTTCTTGCTGGCTTTGCCTTTCGCCATGCGCGGGCTCCGGAAAACGCGAAATGGGTCCAACCGAGCAGCGTATTGCAACCGGATGACGAGGCCATGACAGTCACCCCGGGGTGCGCGACTCAGTCGGCGTGAGCGTCGTCACGCTGGCGTACCTTCCAGTGGCCGGCGATGTGACGCCAGCCGCCATCCGCCAGGCGCTCCACCAGCACCGGGCTGGCGTGATGCATGCTCAGGCGGGGAATATCTTCGGCCGCCAGCACGCCGAGATGATGGGCGGCATGACGAAAGGCCGCGCCATGGCCGACGAACAGCTTGACGCTATCCATTGATGCCTCCTCGGCCAGGGCCTGCATGCGGGTCTCGAGGTGTCGGGCGACGCGTTCGCCGGCCGTCATCAGGGACTCGGCGCCCGGCAGCGGCAGGCAGAAATGCGGATTCGATTTCCAGTCCTCCGGCAACTCCCCGCAGCGCGGATCGGCGGCCACGACCCGGCGGATCTGTTCGGCGCTCAGATTGGCGGCCGTGCCCAGGCCGCGTTCGGCCAGTGCCATGAAGCTCTCGACCCGCAGGCCGGGAGACGCCGTGGCCAGGCCGTCACGCAGGTAGCCGGCCGTCTGCCAGGCACGCAGCAGTGCTGAGCTGTCCACCACCTCGGCCAGCTGCCAGCCTTCCGCCTGGAGCAACTCGTAGAGCATCCGACAGGCCGCACGCGCCTGGCGCCGGCCGAGCTCGGTCAGCGGGAAGGGCTGATGAGCGCTGGGCGTGTCCGGCAACTGCTGGTAGTCACCATGCCGGATCAGCGCCGCAATGGTGCGTGGCGACGTCATGCCGGCCCCTCGGCCTGCAGGCGTTCGATCAGCGAGCGCAGCTCGACCACCAGCGAAGGCTGTTCGAGGTGCTCGGTGGCCGCTGCGGCGGGCAGCCAGCGCCGCGTTCGCTGGGGCTCCTCGCGGTGCTGCTCGGGCAGCTGGTCATCGACGCGCATGGCGAACAGCGTCACCCCACAGCGGGCGCCCCACTTGGCATGCGGGTAATGGCCGGGCGTCACCTCGGCGATCTCGCCGCTGATGCCGGCTTCCTCGCGGGCCTCCTTGAGGGCCGATTGCGCCGCGCTCAGGCCGGGCTCGACGATGCCCTTGGGCAGGCTCCAGTGGCGATTGCTGCTGGAGCCGATCAACAGCACCTCGAGCTGGCCATCACGCCAGCGAAACGGCATCACGGCTGACTGGGTGTAGTAGTAGGCCGGCCGCGGACGCCGTTCGATGCCGTCGGGCGTGGCGAAGACGAAACCTTCGGGCAGGGTCTTGGCCCGCTGCACTTCCAGCAAGCGGGCGTTGCCGGCGGTCAGGGACGACCAGCTGCCCTCCACCGCCAGCCGCACCAGGGTGGCGGTGGGCAGGCGCTTGCCGTCGTCGCCCTCGGGCAGCGGGTCGGGCAGCAGCCAGTCGGCGAACTCTTCCAGTGCCGGATTGTGGCCCACCACCATCAGCCGCTCGACCTCGTCGCCACTGGCGGCAACCAGGCGCGCCAGCTCCTCCGCATCGGCCTCGTAGAGGCTGGGCTCGAGTGTCACCTCGGCTGCCGTGCGGCCCATGGCCTTGGCACACTTCTCGGCGGTGGCTCGCGCCCGCTCGGCCGGCGAACTGAGTATGCGTTGGGGCACAAGCTCATACTCGGCCAGCCAGTCGCCGATGCGCTGGGCACCGAGCTTGCCGCGCTTTTTCAGCGGACGCTGGAAATCACTGACGGGCTTCGACCAGTCGGACTTGCCGTGGCGCAGGAGGAGGAGTTCTCGGGTCATGCCGGGCGCTCCATCAAGGGCTTGAGATGATCTTCGACGAGGGCGGCAAAATCGACGCCACCCCTGACAGCGTAGACGGGTGTCGTCGCAAGCAGGTCCTGATAGGGCTCGGCATTGAGCGTCTCGCCATCGGCCTGAAAGCTGCCATCCGGTGCCTGATAGAAGGGCCCCGGCGACTTCATGACGGCGGCCAGCAGCTCGGGGTGCTGCCGCGGGTCGATGCGCCTCATGGTCAGCGGCTGCGCCGCGTCGCGCTGCCAGTCGAGGATGACCAGGGCCCCCAGCGGCGCCCGCGAGACGCTGCGCTCCGGGCCGTAGATATCAGACACGGGCACATCGTACTTCTCCTCCAGCGACCACAGCTCGGCGCTGGACAGCGTCCGCAGGGCCGCCCGACGCGCCTCCGGCAACAGCTCCACCAGGCGGGGGTTGTGCAAGGCGGTGCCGGGGTTGATGCGCGGCTGCTTGGGCACGCCCGCGGCCTGCAGGGCCTCGCCCTGGCGCTTGAGGAAGAGCCGGTCATTGGTCAGAAAGCGCGCCCCGGGGATGTCCATGGCGTGCAGCATGGCGGTCGACTTGCCGCCGCCGGAGAAGCCGGCGATGGCCACCGCCCCACCGGCGCCGACCAGCGCGGCGGCATGACAGACCTGCCAGCCACGCTGCTGAAGATGGTTCATGGTCTGGGCGAGGATGAAGTTGATCACCTGGTTGTCATGCGCCAGGCAGGGGCCGGCGGCCATGCGTTGATCGGCACTCTGCAAAAAGACCAGGCCGGTGCGCACCTTGCGCACCAGTCGCCCGCCCGGCAGGTCATGATAGCTGTCCTTGCGCCCCTGCTTGCCGGGCTCCCGAGACCAGTCGATGAAGTCGACCGCCAGGGCCGGCGGCGCCCCCTCGATGATCTCGAGGTCGAGACACTCCGGCGGGGCCTCGGCGGCGTCACACCGGCAGTGCGCGAAGTACTCGCCCAGGCGCTCGAGCATGGCCGGCGAATTGCTGCGCAGGCGCAGGCTGCAGTCGCCCATGGCCAGCACCAGCGGCGCCTCGAGCAGGCGCGCCTCGCCACGCAGTATCTCGGCATATCCCGCCGGGCAGGCGTTCGGCACGCTCATAGCTGGCTCAGCACGTGGTCGAGGTAGGCGCCGGCGGCATCGATGCCCGCCCCCTCCAGGGCGCCACGGAAGCCGCCGAAGGCCGAGACCTCGAAGACGATCGGGCCGTCGGGCGTCTCCGCCACGTCCACGGTGGTGAAGTCCAGTCCGAACGGCGCCTGGGCGCGGGTGGCCAGGTCGATGAGCGAGGCGTCCGGGGTAAAGGCCTCATAGCGGCCCCCGCTGTGGATGGTGGTATTCCAGCTCGCGCCATCCTGTGGCACCCGCGCATAGGTGCCGAGGTAGTGACCACCGACAAACACCATGCCCAGATCGCGACCGGGCAGTTCCACCCGGCGCTGCAGGTAGAGCATAGGATTGTCGCGCTGAAAGGCCGCCACTTCGGCCCGCAGCATCTCCTCGGGCTGGTCCGCGGAGATCACGCCCATGCCGCGCGCCTTGGTCGAGAACAACGGCTTGAACACCGCCTCGCCATAGCGCTGTACGGCGCGGCAGGCGCTATCGAGATCCTCGGTGATCAGCGTCTCGGGCATGGGGATGCCGGCCTGGTGCAGCGTCAGGGTGCCATCCAGGCGATTGATCAGGCCGCGCATCTTCTCGGGCCCGCTGAACACGCGCACGCCGCGCGCCTCGGCCATGCGCAGCAGCTCCAGGCGATCCAGCGTCGCCGGGCTGTACTCGGCGCTGATCTTCTTGACGATCAGCGCATCCAGCTCGCCGATGTCGCGGCCGTCATGCTCGAGACGGCCGCTGGCCAGGTCGAGGCTGACACGCTGCAGGTCGATCACCGCGCGAAAGCCGGTGCGCTGCTCGATGGCATCGGCCAGCACTTCCGTGGACCACTTTCCGGGGATACCGACCACACCGATCCTGGGGTTAGTCAACGAAAATCTCCTTCAGGGGCAGTCGGAAACGGTCCGCCTTGTCGAGGTCGGCCGCCAGGACCCGCTCGAGCAGATAGCGGGCACGCAGGAACATGGCATTGGCCAGTGACGGGTCGAGGATGAAACGCGTCGAGGTGGCGAAGGAACGCGCCAGCCCCAGCGCCAGCCGCAGCTCGAAGGTGGTGTCGCCCTGGCTGACGGCGTAGCGACGCGCCACGCGATAGAACTCCCGGGCCAGGCCCATGATGCGCTGACGCAGCGGGACATCGCGGATCTGCAGGCGGTAGTTGGAGACCATGAACACCGAGACATCCTGCACGTAATCCATGTAGCTGGAGCGATGCAGATCGATGAAGTTGATGCGTCGCTCCAGGGGGTCATAGATGATGTTGTCGACGTTGAAATCGCCGTGAATATACACCGAAAACGGCGCCGGCAAGTCGGCTTCCCGGCGCCTGGCACGCGCCACCAGGTCATCGAAGGCCAGCAGCTCGACCCCGCACAGCGAGGCGCCACTGTTCCTGAATTCCGGGTGAATCTTGTAGACCTCGTCGAGGCGCTTCTCGAGCTGCTGCATGTAGCCCGCCGCCACCGACTGGGCGGTCCAGGTCTCGCGCCATACCGACTTGAGAGTCCGGGTCAGGCGCTGGAGGGCGTCATCGAGCAGCTCGGGTGACTCATTGAGGAGGATGTTCTCGAAGGTCAGCCCCGGCAGATGCTCGATGAGCAGGGCCGCGGACTGCCCGCGTTTCCTGTAGGAGAGAATCTTCGGCGCCAGGCCCGGGTAGATCTCGTGCCAGCTCTCGACGCCCTGGCGCTCTTCCTTGACCTTGCGCTTCAGGCCGTCCTTGAAGACCGCCACATAGTCGTCGTCATCGCCGTTCGAGATGCCCGAGATACGGCTGCCGGAACGCGTCTCGGCAATGGGCGCCAGGCTGAGTTCATCGCCCTCGCCCGCCGCCAGCTCCTCGACCAGCGACTGAAGGGAATAGTACCGCTCGAAGTTCACCGACTGGCCGAGGTTGGCCGAGATGATGACTTCACTGAGGTGGCGCAGCACGTCGCCCATCTGCTGGCTGATCTGGGCCACGAACAGCGCCCGCGTCAGGTCCTCGGTGTTGTTGTCGGGCTTCTTGAGAGCCGCCACGCCCTCGTCGATGCGCTTGCGGGCCCGTTTCTGCAGCTTCTCCTGCAGACGCCCGACTTCCAGGGCACGCTGGGTGTCGCTGTCGAGCAGGGCCGTCTCGACCTGGCCGATGCCCGAGCGCACCAGCTCGATCATGGCGTCGAAGGCGGCCGGCGACAGCGCCGACAGGTCGTCGACACCGCCGAGCTGACGGATACTGGCGCGGCCAAGCTCGGTCAGACGGTCGAGATCGGTGGCCACCATCTCCAGGCTGCGCAGGACGCGGCGCCGGGCCTCGCCGGTCTTCTTGCGCGACAGCAGGCGCACGCACTCGGCGTGAATGCGCATCTTGAGATTGCGCGCATAGCCATCGCGATCAGACACGCGCCGAGCAATGGCCGCGCTCGGAGCTTCCAGGAAGGCCTGCAGATTGGCCAGTTGCGAGTCGACCTCGACACACAGGAAACGCAGGTTGTCCTGCAGGCCTTCAGGAAGTCGCGAGGTCATGAAACTCGCCCATGTAGAGTGGCCCGCTCGGGGCCGCGGAAGAGATCCCGGACGCCAGCACCTCCGGCAACACCTCGCCCAGATAGGCCGGCGAGAAGCGACAGTCCGGCAGCGACGCCACCGGCAGCCAGGCGACACCGGTCTGGCGCTTGTCGGGACTGGGGCCGTTGTGCGGCACATAGTCGGCCGCTACCCGACAGCGGAACAGGAAGTCCACCTGGTGGCGCCGGGTGGGCGGGTCGCTCTGCTTGAGCTTGAAATAATCGCTGACGCGCAGCAGCTCGGGGGCCAACACCTCGCAGCCGATTTCCTCGCGACATTCGCGCTGCAGGGCCTCGAGCAGGGTTTCACCGGTCTCCTGGCCACCGCCCGGCAGGGCATGGAGGCCGCCCTGCTTGTGCAACAGCAGTAGATGCGAGTCGCGCACAATCAACGCCCTGGCCGCATTGCGCACGCCGGGGATCAGCTCGGCCATACTCGGGTCACTCGAACTTCAGCGGGACCTCCAGCATGCCACATTTCAGATGACATTTGCGTTAAGACCGGCAGCGGCCGGGAGCCGACAAGGGCGACAAGCCCAGCCAAAACAGGCACTCTATTCGCCAGGAGACGATCAAGAGAAGGGTCGATGGCATGACCAACATCCGCGTCACCCGCACCGCGCAGATTCCCGATCCACTGCGGGTTCAGCGCTATCAGAAGGCCCCCGAGCTGGGCCCGCCGCTTCTCTTCTTCAGCGGCGGTTCGGCGCTCAACGGCCTGTCCCGTCGCCTGCAGCATTACACGCACAATTCGATCCATCTGGTCACGCCCTTCGATTCCGGCGGCAGCTCGGCCAAGCTGCGCGAGGCCTTCGCCATGCCGGCCATCGGCGACCTGCGCAGCCGGCTGATGGCGCTGGCCGATGACTCCATACTGGGGCACCCGGAAGTCTACCGGCTGTTCACCCATCGGCTGTCCGCGGAGGCCAGCCAGGCCACGCTGCTGGCCACCCTGGACGAGCTGATTGCCGGCCGCCATTCACTGGCGGCGGACATCCCCAACCCCATGCGGCGGTTGATCTGCAATCAGCTCGGCTTCTTCCGCGAGGCCATGCCCGAGGACTTCGACCTGCGTGGCGCCAGCATCGGCAACCTGATCCTGGCCGGCGGCTACCTGAACAACCATCAGCAGCTCGACCAGATCATCTTCCTGTTCTCCAAGCTGGTGCATGTGCGCGGCACGGTGCGCGCCGTGGTCAACAAGGACTATCACCTGGCGGTCACCCTCGCGGATGGTCGCCGGGTGGTCGGCCAGCACCGCATCACCGGCAAGGAAGTCGCCCCCTTGAGCTCCCCCATCGCCCACCTGGCGCTCTCCGCCAGCCGCGATGAATTCGTGCCCGTCAGCGCCGGCCTGCGCAAGAAGAACCGCCGTCTGATCGCCTCCGCGGAGCTGATCTGCTACCCGCCGGGCAGCTTCTACTCCAGCCTGCTGGCCAACCTGCTGCCGGAGGGCGTCGGCCGGGCCGTGCATGCCAACCCCTGCCCCAAGGTCTTCATCCCCAACTCGAGCCCCGACCCGGAATTGACCGGCATCGACCTGGCGCAGCAGATCACCATCCTGCTCGACACCCTGCGCCGCGATGTCGGCGCGGACTGTCCGGCCCATGAACTGCTGGACTTCGTGCTCCTCGACAGCCGCCACGGCGACTACACCGGCTCGCTGTCCGCTGATTTCGTCGAGTCGCTGGGCATCACCCTGATCGACACCCGGCTGGTCAAGGACGCCTCGGCCTCGCGCTACGACCCGGACCTGCTGGCGACCGCCCTGCTGTCGCTGGTCTGAGAGGCCGGCGGTCCCGCGACCGGCTCCGCTCTGTTACGCTCGCCCTGTGTTCAAGAGCGGATAGCAGACGTCATGGCAGGCAACTCCAGCAAGCGGCGCCCCTATCAGGTGGCGGAGACCATCAAGGACTGGATCGTCGAGCAGCAGCTCAAGCCCGGCGACCGTCTGCCCGGCGAGGCAGAACTGATGGCACAACTCGGGGTATCGAAGGGCACGGTGCGCGAGAGCACCCGCGTGCTGGAGGCCCAGGGGCTGGTGAAAACGCGCACCGGCCCCGGCGGCGGCGCCTTCGTGAGCGCCATGAGCGAGTCCCGGGCCATCTCGCTGATGAGCCATTACCTGTTCTTCCAGGACATCTCGATCCACGACATCTACCAGATTCGCCTGGCCCTGGAGCCGGGGCTCGCGGCCTCGCTGGCGGGTCGTGTCGGCGCGGATGACATGGCACGCCTGCGCGCCAGCCTGCACAGTTATGCTCACACGGCCTGTGATGCCGAAGAGGAGCGCCAGCAGCACATCGACTCGCTGGACTTTCACCTCATGCTGGCCGAACTATCCGGCGGCAATCCGCTGCTGAGCTTCATCATCCGCTTCACCACCCAGATCCTCTCGGACCTGACGATCTATCGTCGCCTCTACGAGCCGGCCACCCATGACCTGGGCACGACCGGCTGCCGCTACCACGCCGATATCCTCGACGCTATCGAGGCCGGTGATGCCGAGCAGGCCCGGCGCATCATGCACGAGCACCTGGAATCGGCGTTGACGGTCATGAACCGCCAGGAGGCGCAGGTGCGTAGAGGGTTTCTGTCAGAAGCTTAAAAAGCACATCCGTCACGATCAACGTCAAACTCGTTCGCGCATGCCCTGCAGGAAGGCCATGATGACGCGCGTCGCGGCATCGGCGTCATCGGCGGTGATCGCCTCGTCGGGGTGGTGGCTGAGGCCGTCGCGGCAACGCACGAACAACATGCCGATATCGGTCAGGTCGTGCATCGCCAGGCCATCATGCCCGGCGCCGCTGAACAGGCGCTCGGCCGGTTGGCCGCAGGCGGCGCTCGCCGCTTCCAGGGCCTCGATCATCCAGTCCGCGCAATCCACCGCCTCGGCGCTGTAGGTCTGCTCCAGGTCGAGCGCCAGCCCACGCTGCTCGGCGATCCCGGTGAACGTGGATAACAGGCGATCGCGGCCGGCCTTGCGGACCTCGGGATCGGGAGAGCGCAGCTCCAGGGTGAAGGTCACCTCGGCGGGGATGACATTGACCGCATTGGGTCGCACCTCGAGCTTGCCAACCACGCCGACCAGGTCATCGGTGGCGTTGAGCACTCGGTCGGCCTCCACCACCATGGCCGAGGCACCGACCAGCGCATCGCGACGGCCCGGCATGGGCGTGGTGCCGGCATGCCCGGCCTTGCCGGTGAGCGTGACGCGATGACGCTCGATGCCGGTCAACGCGGTGACCACGCCCACGGCATGATCACGCTGCTCGAGTACCGGCCCCTGCTCGATATGCACCTCGCAGAAACCCAGCACCCGCTCGGGGTCCCGGGCCAGGGCCGGGATGGCATCGGGGTTACCGCCGAAATCGCGCAGCGCCTCGGCCAGGCTCACGCCCTCGGCATCCGTGGCCTGTAGACTCTGGGCGTCCAGAGTGCCGGCCAGGGCGCGGCTGCCGATCAGCGTCGACTGGAAGCGTGTACCCTCCTCGTCGCCGAAGGCCACGACCTGAACGCCATAGGGCAGCTCGATCCCCTGCTCGCGCAGCGCCTTGAGTGCCATCAGCGGCAGGGCCACGCCCAGCATGCCATCGTACTTGCCGCCCTCGACGACCGTGTCCTGGTGGGAACCCAGAATCAGCGTCGGCTCACCGGCCGCTGCCCGCGGGCAACTGCCTACCAGGGTGCCGGCGGCATCCAGCTCGGGTTCCAGGCCGGCCTCGCGCATCCAGCCGCGGATCAACTCGAGTACCGCCTGATGCTCCCGGCTGCAGAACAGCCGGGTCACGCCCGGCCCGGGCAGGGAGTGTTCGCCGGCGGCATCCAGCCAGGCCAGCAGCTCATGCCCCAGTCGGGCATCTTGCTCATGCATCGACATCATCATCTCCAGACCGGGCCCCGGCCATCGGCGGGGCGCGGCAAGCATTGTCGTGATACCGGCGGCGAGCCGACATCAGTGGTGAGGCAGGGAGCCCAGGAAGGCCTGAAAATCCGCGGCCTCGACGCGCCCGGCCAGAGCACGCATCTCGGCCACCGGATCGACATCGGCCCAGTCCAGGCGCAGGTCGATCGGCGCCGTGTGGAATGACTCGATGCGCAGGGCCACCGAGCGACAGCCGCGGACATCGCCGCCGGCGGCCAGCCCGGCCTCCAGGGCATCGATCAGGGCGCCGAGCAGGGCGCTGTCGTGGTGGTCTCGAAACACCGGGGAACGGCCTTCGGCCAGCACCGCCTGCGGGTCATCACAGGTCGCGACCAGAAACGCCTCGACCATGGCCCCGGCCACGCGATCATTGGCCAGCATGTTGCCGGCCGCCGCCACACCCGGGTAAAGCGCGGCGGACAGGGCCGGCTGGTTGGCCGTGCCGGTGTGCAGTTCCGCCCGGCCGGAGGCCTCCATCACCAGGCACTGGCGTCTGGCGGCATCGGCATCCGCCGCGGTGACATCGTCCAGCACCTGCCGAGCGCTCAGACCGCCCTCGAGCCCCCGTCGGATGGTTTCCGGATACCAGGGGTTGGTGGCCAGCCCCTGGGTGGCACAGGCCCCGATGCCCCGCCAGCAGTGGTTGACGTAGCCGCCCACCGCCACACTCCCGGTGGCGGCGAGACAGGCGGAGGTCCCGGTCTCGGGGTTCAGGTGCACCAGCGATAGCGTCATGCTCAATAGCCCACCAGATGGCCGATGATCAGACCACCCCAGCACAGCAGGTAGACCATGGCCATAAACGGCATGATGGCCTTGAGCCACTGCGCATAGGACACCCGCCCCAGGGCCAGCATGGCCAGGGTCCCGCCGGAAGTCGGCACGATCAGGTTGGTCAGGCCGTCACCCACCTGGAAAGCGGTGATCATCAGCTGGCGGCTCATGCCCACCAGGTCGGCCACCGGTATCAGGATCGGCATGGTCACCAGTGCCTGACCGGAACCGGACGGCACGAAGAGGTTGATCACGCCCTGGACGACACTCGCCATGACCGCGGCGAACATGATCGGGATGCCCTCGATCAGGCCGCTCAAGGAGTTGACGATGGTGTCGATGATCTGCGCCTGCTCGAGGATCACCTGGATCGACGCCGCGACCCCGATGACCAGCGCCCCGGCGGTAACACCGGCCGCGCCTTCCATCATCTGCTTGACGATGCCGTTGGCACCGAGGCCATTGATGGCACCGATGACAATCGCCAGCAGCAGGAAGATGCCGGCGATCTCGTTGATGTACCAGCCGGCCATGAAGACACCGAACAGCATGGCCACCAGACCACCGACGAAGACGCCCAGGGTCAGCCAGTCGCGACGGCTCATGCGATAGTCACTGAGGTGCTTGCTGAGCGTTTCGGCATGCGGCGACTCTTCGAAGTCCATGCGCGTGACCCGCTTGCAGATGTACAGCGACAGGAGCGCCAGCGAGGTGACCACCATCAGGGTACGCAACCAGGCGCCGGAAAAGGTCGGCAACTCGGCAATGCCCTGGGCCACGCCCACGGTATAGGGGTTGATCGGTGACAGCGCGAAGCCGACGCCGATACCACCGACGGCCATGGCCGTGCCCACCAGGCTCGAGCAGCCGATGGCACTGGCGATCAGCACGGCGATCGGCACCAGGGCAATGTTGTTCTCGAAACCCACGGCAACGCCGAAGAAGCCGTAGATGAAGGTGCCCACGGTGATGATCAGGTTACGTCGTTCGACGCCGACGCGGCGCACCGCCACACCGATGGCATTCTCCAGCGCCCCGCTCTTCTGCAGGATATGGAAGAGCCCACCGGCGATGAAGACGATGAACAGATACTGCGAGGCCGAGATCAGCCCCTTGGGAATGGCCACGAAGATATCGAAGGGATGGATCGGCGCCACATCCTTCAGATAGTGGAAGGAACCCGGCACCACGGTGGTACGGCCATCGCGCATCACGCGCTCGAACTCGCCGGCCGGAATGAAGAAGGTCAGCACATAGGTGGCGACCAGGATCAGGAAGATCAGCACCATGGGGTCGGGGACCGTCCGGTACCACGGTTTGCGCGCCTGCTGCGCCTGGGCTTGCTGGTTCATGACGTTGTCCTTGTTATAAGTCAGACAGGGGACGAATGACCGGCCGCGGGCGCGACAGCCCTCAGGCAAGCCGCAAGGCGACCGGCACCCGGTTCAATTTATCATGATAAATAGTCGGGTCAATACGCCCTGCCAGACAACTGCCAGCGCGCTATGCCTCGCCGGTCGAGGCAAGCTCCTCGATGATGAAGCTTTCCATGGCCTTGGCAGCCGGCGATAGGCTGCGCTGGCTCATGCGCAGCAGGCCGATTTCGCGCTCGACAAAAGGCCCCAAGGAAAGAATGCTCGGGGCCTGGATGTGAGCGGCCGTCAGACTTGTGCGGCCCCGCCGTCAGCGAAGACCTCACTACCGGTCATGAAGCTGCTTTCATTCGAGGCAAGAAAGAGCGCCACCGCCGCCGTCTCCTCGGGGTGCCCGGTACGACCGAGAGGTATCTGCGAAGCAAGACCCTCCAGCAAAGCATCTTCCTCGCCCGCACTTGCCAAGCCCTTGAGGCCGGGTGTCTCGGTGGCGCCGGGAGAGAGCACGTTTACGCGGATGCCTGTCCCTCTCAGGTCCAGGGCCCAGCTTCGGGCAAAATTGCGGATTGCCGCCTTGGTCGCGCTGTAGATGCTGAACGCCGGTGTTCCCGTCGAGCCGGTAGTCGAACCGGTAAGAATGATGGATCCTCCGTCCTGCATAAGCGGCAGAGCCTTTTGCACCGTGAATAGTGCTCCCTTGACATTGACATCGAAGGTCAAATCGAACGACGCCTCGTCGATGGTGCCAAGCGGAGCCAGGCTTCCAAGCCCGGCATTGGCGAAGAGAATGTCTATTCGTCCGCTTTTCGCACGCACCGTCTCGAACAGCCGCTCAAGATCGTCCAGACGCGAAACATCGCCCTGCACCGCGGTCACTCCGGAGCCGATCGCCTCTACCGCTCTGTCCAGCTCTTCTTGACGACGACCAGTAATGAAAATTTCGGCACCTTCCGCCACAAACCGTTTGGCCGTCGCCAGACCGATACCGCTGTTGCCGCCGGTTATGACGGCGATTTTACCTTCAAGCCTACCCATCTCGATCTCCTGAAAAATGATAACCGCTTCGAAATAGAGAATAGAGACTTGATTTCCTTTATTAAAGTATGCACCTTTTAGTAAGTACTTACTGGAGCATGCGAAATGACAACATCTGGCTTTATCTGTGGGCTGGACGCTGCGTTGGCTGTCATCGGTGGCAAGTGGAAACCCTTGATCCTGTTCCACCTTGCCCACCAAACGCGACGTTATGGCGACCTGAGGCGCGCCATCGGCAATGTCAGTGACAAGGTGCTCATTCAGCAACTCAAGGAATTGGAGGCTGATGGGATCGTCGACCGGCTCGACTTCAAGGAAATTCCGCCAAGAGTCGAGTATTCCCTCACTGCGTTCGGTCAGACCCTCGCCGAAGCCTTGAAACCGCTCTGCGCCTGGGGAACGGAGCATATGACCGAGGTCGAGAAACTCATGTCACAACGCTCGGTACCGCGACCGTCGAGGTGATGCTCAACCCCGACGGCCTGAAAGAGCCTCCCACTCCGACCACCAATCCCCAGGTTATGCGGATTGAGGATTCGCTTGGCCACCGCCAGCCCTTCCCGACCGATGTCGGTTGCACGGTAGAGCTTGCGGTGGGTGCTTCCCTGGTACTCTTCCCGGGAGGTCAGATACCCCTTGCGCTCCACGAAGTGACGGATGGCACGCCACGGATCAGGTCCGGCGGTAGTTGGAAGATATAGTAAGGGTTGATCTGCGCCAGTTCGCTAACCCGGTCAAGACGGCCCTGCTGTTCGGGGCTGAGCATGATATCGAGAGCAGCAATATTCTGGGATAGTTGGGCAACGCGACTGGCACCGACTAATACGCTGGAAACGCCAGGCCGATTGACGACCCAGGCCAGCGCCACCTCAGCCATCGAGCGGTCTATCTCCTGAGCCACGTCGCGCACCACGTCGACGACATCGAAGTTGCGCTTGGTAAATAGCATTCCACCGAAAGGGTTGTCGCCGTTCAGACGGCCATCGTTGCCTTCCTGCGCCGCACCCGCCTTGTCCGGTAGTCCTCCTTCACGGTGCGACTCGGCAAGCATGTCACGACCATATTTGCCGCTGAGGAGGCCACCGCCCAGTGGGCTCCAGGGCACCATACCAAGCCCGAACTCGTTACCGGCAGGCAGGATGTCGAGTTCGATGCCCCGTTCGATAAGCGAGTATTGATACTGCAGACCGACCGGCGCGGGCAGCCCGTGTGCCTGGGCTAACGTGGCGATTTTGGCGATATACCAACCAGGCGTATTCGAGAAACCGTAATGAAGGATTTTTCCACTCCGCTTCGCATCGACCAGCGTTTGCAGCAGCTCTTCTGCGGGCGTGTACCGATCCCACACATGAACCCAGAACATGTCGATATAATCGGTGCCCAGTCGCTTGAGAGAACCCTCCAGCCCAAGGCGGATATTCTTCGCGCCACTCCCGCCGGAATTGGGCGCCCCCTGAGTGCGGGAAAAGCCGGATTTCGTCGAAATCACCAAGCTGTCTCGCAGGCTTCTTTCGGCAATGAAACCGCCTAACATCTTTTCGCTCTGGCCATCTGAATAGACATCTGCCGAATCGACAAAGTTACCGCCAGCTTCGATGTAGGCATTGAACACGTCGCGTGATGCTTCCTCTCCTGTCCCCCAGCGACCAGTACCAAACGTCATGGTGCCCAGCGCCAGCGGACTCACTGCAAGCCCCGAATTTCCCAACATACGGTAATGGGTTAAATCCATGTTTTTTCTCCTATAGCGATTAACGTCTCGCTCGCACCATAGGGTAATCGTCGTGTGACGACTAGATCTGGCAAATGCATGAACTTGTGAATAGAATGCAGCAATGCAGCGACGAGAGCTCAATGATCTTCTGGCCTTTGCGACCGTGGCACGCGAACGCAGCTTCACTCGTGCCGCCGCCCTTCTGGCCATGTCCCCTTCCGCCCTCAGCCATGCCATGCGCGGGCTCGAGGATCGCCTAGGTGTTCGCTTATTAGCGCGCACCACGCGCAGCGTTGCCCCGACCGAGGCCGGCGAACGCCTGCTACGCTCACTCGACCCGGCGTTGGCAGAAATAGAGGGTGGCCTGTCCGCACTGGCCCAGTGGCGCGAATCGCCTTCGGGAACCATCCGCATTACCACCTTTGCCCATGCAGCGCAGATGATTCTGGAGCCCGTGCTACCCACCTTTCTACTTAACAATCCGGATGTTCAGGTGGAGGTGAGCATAGAGAACGGGTTGACCGATATTGTGGCCGCAGGGTTTGATGCAGGCATCCGCTTTCGTGAGACGGTTGAGAAGGACATGGTTGCCGTCCGCGTTGGGCCGCAGATGCGCACGGTGGTGGTGGGCACACCGGACTACTTCGCACGACACCCCAAGCCCCGGACACCGGCAGACCTGAAACGCCATCGCTGCATTGGCTTCCGGCTCGCGACATCCGGCGGTCTATTACCCTGGGAATTTGAGCACAATGGTCGGGAGTTCAAGATACACACCGACGGCCCGCTGATTGTTAATGAAGCACCGCTCGCAGTAGCGGCGGTTAGAGCCAGCGCAGGCCTCGGCTATCTGCTAGAGCATGATGTGGCCGACGACATCGCTTCTGGGCAATTGATCCAGGTACTCGCTGAGTGGTGCCCCACCTTCCCTGGCTACTATCTCTACTACCCAAACCGCCGCCACATACCCGTTGCGCTACGCGCCTTGATTGACGCTTTAAAGTCTCATTGATAGCGGTCTCAATGACCGAGTGCAACACATGACCCATCAGGTGCGGTGTTGCCATGCCTCACTGCTATCGCCACCTCTCTGCTGAAAACCGAGCCACCATCATGATGGTGCGAGCCAGCCATTCGATCCGCGCCATCGCCAGAGCGTCGAAGACTATCTGGATATCGCCGCCGACGAAGGACTGGCCGCGGTACGCGACGCTCGGCATCGCATCTTGACGAATCAGGGCGAGTTCATCTTCAAACACAGCGGCATCGGCCGCGAACTCGGCCCCTGGGGGCTTGCCGCCTACCCGGAGGTCAAGCACCTGATCGGGCCGGCTGACTGACGACCATCGATCATGTAGAACGAACGTCTCTCGAAGCACAACGCCGAACGCCAACGCTATGGCGTCGATCCGCTTTTCGAGTCCGATGCGATAGCTGTCGGCCAAGGAGCAGTCAAACTCAGCGGCCGACCTCGGAGATCGGCCGCTCCCCAAGGGTTTCGATAACGAACGCTTCCATGGCCTTGGCAGCCGGCGAGAGACTGCGCCGGCTCATTCTCAGCAAGCCGATTTCACGCTCGACGCAGGGACTCGCCAAGGGAATGAAGCGCAGGCGCTCGTATTCCTCGGCGAATGCCAGGCGCGGCAGGATGGTCACGCCGATCCCGGCCACCAGCATGGCGGTCAGCGAGATCATGTTGGAGATCTCGAAGGCACTGCGAGATAACAGCGGCTCGGCCTCCGTGCCCGCCAGCAGACGGGATGTCCCGTTGCGAATCAACACCTCGTCCTGCAGCTCCTCCCAGCCCAGCGAGGACCGTTCCGCAAAGGCGTGATCATCGCGGCATACCACCCCGACGGCATCGCGCATCAGCGGCCTGAACGAGAGGTCGGCATCGGCCTGCCAGAGACTGGTCAGCCCCAGCTCGACATCGCCGCTGACCACCAACTGCCGGACAAAATCCGCATTGCCGTCCTGCAGGCTGACCCTCAGGGCAGGATGGCGCTGAATGAAGTCATTGAGCAGATGCGGCATCAGACGGCTGGCCACCGAAGGCACAGCCGCTATGTCGACATGTCCGGCCTGATGGTGGACCTGGGCGGCCAGCTCGCGGCTCAGGCGATCATGCTGGGTGATCAGTTCGCGGAAACGCGGCAGACAGTAGGCACCGAAAGGCGTCAGTGTCGCCTTGCTGCCTTTCTCGAACAGGGACTCGCCCAGCTGTCGCTCGAGTTCGCGTACCGCCATGGAAATCGCCGGCTGGGTGCGATGCAGCTGGCGAGCGGCGGCATGGAAGCCGCCGGCATCGACAATCGCCAGCACATAGCGCAGGGGCTGGATCTTGAGCTCGGGAAGCATGGCACCCTCACAAGGTAACAAAGACTTATCAAAGCATTTTAATTATTGATTATTCTTATCCTTAACGCTTGCTTAGCATGATGGCAACGTTCAAAGGAGGTTCTTCATGTCTCACCTTCACGCTCTCTATATCAACGGCACCTGGGTTGAAGGCCAGGACAGCATCGTCAATATCAACCCGTCCGACACCAGCGACGTCATCGGCCAGTATGCACAGGCCACCAGCGACCAGGTCGGCGAGGCCATTCAGGCGGCCCGCCAGGGGCTGGCCGAGTGGCGCCAGAGCGGCCTGGAGCAGCGCTACAGCGCCTTGATGGCCATCGGCGACGAGCTGATCGCGCGCAAGGATGAACTGGGCCGGCTGCTGTCGCGTGAAGAAGGCAAGGCACTGGCCGAGGGTGTCGGCGAGGTCTACCGCTCCGGTCAGTTCTTCCGTTATTACGCGGCCGAAGTGCTGCGCCAGATCGACGAGCGGGTCGACTCCGTGCGCCCGGGCATCGAGGTGGATACCCGCCGCGAGCCGGTGGGCATCGTCGGCATCATCAGCCCCTGGAACTTTCCCATGGCCACCGCCGTATGGAAGATCGCGCCGGCCCTGGCGTTCGGCAATGCGGTGATCTTCAAGCCCGCCAATCTGGTGCCGGCCAGTGCCTGGGCACTGACCGAGATCATCAGCCGCCAGACCCTGCCCGCCGGCACCTTCAACCTGCTGATGGGCGCCGGCAGCAGCGTCGGCGATGCCCTGATCTCCAGCCCCGACATCCACGCCCTGAGCTTTACCGGCTCGCTGGACGTGGGCCGCCGCGTGGCCGCCGCCACCGCCGGCAACCTGGTCAAGTGCCAGCTGGAGATGGGCTCCAAGAATGCCCTGATCGTGGCCGACGATGCCGATCTGGACTTGGCCGTGGAAGCCGCCTACGCCGGTGCCTATTCCGGCACGGGGCAGAAGTGCACGGCCTCCTCGCGGCTGATCGTCACCGAGGCGGTGCATGATGCCTTCGTCGAGAAGCTGGTCGCCAAGCTGCAGACCATTCGCGTCGGCCATGCGCTGGAAGACGGGGTGCAGATGGGTCCGGCGGTGGATGCCCGCCAGCTGGAGTCGAATCTTGCCTGGGTCTCCCGCGCTCAGCAGGATGGCGCCCACCTGGCCTTCGGCGGCGAACGCGTCGAGTGCGACACCGATGGCTATTTCATGGCGCCGACCCTGTTCACCGAGACTACCAATGACATGCCGCTCAACCGCGAGGAAGTCTTCGGGCCCATTGCCAGCGTGATCAAGGTGCGCGATTACGAAGAGGCCATCAACACCCTCAATGACACCCAGTTCGGCCTGACCGCCGGCATCATCACCGACTCTCTCAAGCTGGCCAACGACTTCAAGGCGCGTGCCGAGACCGGCTGCGTGATGGTCAACCTGGCCACCGCCGGCACGGATTACCATGTGCCCTTCGGCGGCCGCAAGAACTCCAGCTTCGGCCCGCGCGAGCAGGGTCGCTATGCCCGCGAGTTCTACACCGTGGTCAAGACCAGCTACGTCAAGCTTCAGTAAGCCGCGCCGAGGAGTTCATCATGTCGCAGGAAAGATTGATCATCGACGGCCTGCAGTACTCCAACTGGTCGCGGGAGATTTTCGAGCAGATGCGCGAGGGCGGTGTGGACGCCGTCCACGCCACCCTGGTGTACCACGAGAACATCCGCGAAACGCTGCTGCGCATGGGTGAGTGGAAGCGCCGCTTCGAGGCGCATGGTGACCTCATCATGCCGGTCCGCGAGGCCGCCGATATCCAGCGGGCACGCCAGGCGGGCAAGGTGGGCATCTTCTTCGGTGCCCAGAACTGCTCGCCCATCGAGGATGACATCGACATGGTCGCGCTGATGCGCGACCTGGGGCTGCTGATCATGCAGCTGACCTACAACAATCAGAGCCTGCTGGCCTGTGGCTGCTACGAGAGTGACGACAGCGGCATCACGCGCTTCGGCCGCCAGGTCATCCGCGAGATGAACCGTGTCGGCATGATCATCGACATGTCGCACAGTGCCGAACGTTCGACCCTGGAGGCCGTGGAGTTCTCCGAACAACCGGTCATCATCTCGCACGCCAACCCGAGCTTCTTCCGCGACGCCAAGCGCAACAAGTCCAATCGGGTGCTCGAGGCGATTGCCGAGTCGGGCGGCCTGCTCGGCTTTTCGGCCTACCCCTTTCACCTTAAGAACGGGCCGGACTGCAGCCTCGAGGACTATTGCGACATGATCGCGCGCACCGCTGATCTGATGGGCATCGAGCACCTCGCCATCGGCACCGACCTGTGCCAGGGGCAACCCACCTCGGTGCTGGAATGGATGCGCAACGGCCGCTGGTCGCGCGACATGGACTACGGCGAAGGCAGCCAGCACAACGCCGGCTGGCCCGAGCCACTGGCCTGGCTGCGCGACAATCGCGACTTTCCCAACCTGATCGACGGACTGCGCCGACGCGGCTTCGATGAGGCATCGATCGATCGCATCATGGGGCAGAACTGGCTGGCGCTGCTGAAGAATGCCGCTGTGCCAGCCCCAAGGGAGGCTGCGGCCTGACGCCGGGCCAGGGCCTCGCACCTGATCGGCGAACAACAGCTTGACTGACAACAACAAGGCCCCTGGGGCCCACAGCAAAAGGCTGGAACCATGACACAACAAAACGCCAATTCTCACGCCTCGTCCAGCGCACAGCGTCGCCTGGGCGATCCCATCGTGCTGACGCTGAGCATCGGCTTCATTCTGCTGTTCGTCGGCCTGTCCCTGTATGACATCGAGATGGTCGCCAACGCCATCGGCAACGGCTTCGCCTGGACGGCACGCACCCTAGGGGCCTACTTCCAGTTGCTGCTGCTGATCACCTTCTTCGTGGCCATGGGCGTGGCCTTCGCGCCGGCAGCCAGCGCCAAGATCGGCAATCTCGACAAGCCCGAACTGAGCACTTTCAAGTGGCTCTCGATCATCATGTGTACCCTGCTGGCCGGCGGTGGCGTCTTCTTCGCCGCTGGTGAGCCGGTCTATCACTTCGTGGTCACACCGCCGGCCTTTCCCACCGAGGCCGGCACGCCAGAGGCCATCGCCGGCGCACTGGCCCAGTCGTTCATGCACTGGGGCTTTCTGGCATGGGCTGTGCTCGGCTCACTGACCGCCGTGGTGCTGGCCCATGCCCATTATGACAAGGGCCAGCCACTGCAACCGCGCACCCTGCTCTATCCGGTACTGGGCGAGCGCATCATGAGCGGCTGGTTCGGCGGCGTGGTCGATGCCCTGTGCGTGATCGCCGTGGTCGCCGGCACCGTCGGCCCCATCGGTTTTCTGGCCACCCAGGTCAGTTTCGGCCTGCATGACCTTTTCGGCATGGCGGAAGGCTTCGCTACCCAGTTGATCGTGTTGGTGGCCCTGGCTGCCGTCTATGTCACCTCGGCGATGACCGGTATTCAGCGCGGCATTCAGATCCTCAGCCGCTTCAATGTCTTCCTGGCCCTGGTCATCGCTGCAGTCATCTTCGTGTTCGGGCCCACGCTCTTTTTGACCAACGCCTTCACCCAGGGCTTCGGTACCTACCTGACCTCCTTCTTCACCATGGCGACCATGACCGCCGAAACCGCACCCGCCTGGTGGATGAAGTGGTGGACGGTGTTCTTCTTCGCCTGGTTCATCGGCTATGGCCCGCTGATGGCGATCTTCGTGGCGCGCATCTCGCGGGGCCGTACCATCCGCCAGATGATCCTGGCCGTGGCCGTCATGGCGCCGATCGCCACCACGGTCTGGTTCACCCTGCTGGGCGGCTCGGGGATTCACTATCAGCTCACCGGCGCCATCGACCTCACCGAGGCCCTGAACAACTTCCAGTTCGACGTGGCCACTCTGACCGTGGCACAGGCCCTGCCGGGCGGCACCGTCATGGCACTCGCGATTCTGCTGCTGACCACCATCTTCGTGGCCACCACCGGCGACTCGATGAGCTATGCGATTGCCGTGGTGGGCTCCGGGCATGATGAACCCAACGCCCTGGTGCGTGCCTTCTGGGGCATTGCCATGGCGCTCATGGCGGGCATCCTGTTGTACATGGGGTCCGGCCAGATCAGCGTGCTGCAGCAGTTCATCGTGCTGACCGCCATTCCCGTCTCGCTGGTGCTGCTGCCATCGCTGTGGACCGGCCCGCAGGCGGCCTATGCCATGGCACGCGCCCAGGGCCTTTCCGCTCGACGTGTGCTGGACCATGACCATGCTTGATGTCACCACGGCCGGCGCCACCCCGGTGGCGCTGCGCCCTGCCGATGAAGCGATGACGCTCGAGCGCCTGGGCAGCCTGCATGCCAGTCGGCTCAGCTTCGTGCGTAGCCTGGTACGCCAGATGGCGCACCAGCGCTGGCAGGTGAGCTGCGCGCGTTTCGACCTGGATGCCGCGGGCCATGGCGTGGCCATCTACCGCCTGCAGACGCCCCAGGGCCGTTACCACGGGGTGATCTTCTCCCAGCATCTGGAGCCGGAGCAGCGCTCCGACCGGGTCATCGCCCAGGCCTGGGACGTGACCTTCGGCCTGGTGGAAGGCGATGTCCACGACGGGCTGCTCGAGCAGATGGCCGCCAATGTTCCTCTGCAGGAAGCCGGCCGGCAGCACCCGCGCCTGCTGGTGCTGTCGCGCGCCAATCGTAGCCTGCGCAATTTCGCGCACTTCGTCGAGGCCCTGTCCAGCGGCCGCCAGCCGGACTCCGGCCAGATCACCCGGGTCGGCTACCTTTACCGAACCACCGCCGTCTACGGCAATGGCAAGTTCGGCATCGCCGACTTCGTGCGCCTGCAGAACAACGCCGACTTTCACCGCCCCTTCTCGGCGCAGATGATGGCGGTCTATCTGCTGCGCCACTTCTCCATCGAGCAGGTCGAGCATATTGCCCGTCACCAGAGCCCAGATGACGCCGTGCCATTGGCCCGCGAACTGCGGCGTTATCTGGGCATCGGCAACTCCACCGGGCTCGGCATGGCGCCCTTCCTGATCAATCATCCGCAGTTGATCCAGCAGTGGATCACCTGTCGTGAAAGCGCCCTGATGACTGCGCTGCGTCAGGCCCCTGATGAAGACCGGCGCCAGCGCCTGCTGACACTGACGCGACGCGCCATGCAGCACCTGGAGCAGACGGTCAGCGAGGACATCGAACAGGGTGAGCGCAACGCGCAGACCGTGGCGGCCCTGCCCGAGGTCATTGCCTGGCTGGAAGAAATGCCGCTGGAGGACGACCTCTGGCAACAGCTGACAGCCTGGAGTGCTCGCACTTTACCGTTCGAGACCCAGGAGCTGATTCATACGCTACTGATCGAGCTCTACCCCGAGCGGGTCGACTATCTGGAAGACCAGATGGGCGTCATCGAGCGCATGGAAATGACCCCGGACATGCCCCTGGTGCGTCTCAAGCAGTTGATCGAGACCCACTACGACTGGGCCCTGAACGAGGACTTCACTACCCCGGAAGCCCGCTACTGGTTCTGGTATCGCTCGGTGGAGAAGGAAGAGCCGCGGCTGGGCGTGCGCGACCGGGAGCCGGGTGCCGAGAAGGAGCTGCATCTGGCCATTGCCCCACGGGTACAGCATACCCATGGCGTGCTGAGCGAGTTCCTCGAGGCCAATCCGCGCGCCCTGGTGGTCGAGTTCCTGATCGCGCACCCGCGCCACAAGGACATCGTGCGACGCATCCAGACCATGGTGGATACCGCCTACGGCGAAATTCGCGCCAACCTCTGGCATCGCGACATGAAGCCCATGCACCTGCTGCGCACCAAGCTGTCGTTCTTCGGCGCCAGCCGCTTCGACCCCAAGTCGGACCGCTGGGTGCGCATCACGCTGTTTCAGGGCGCCCCGCTGGTCGAGGAGCTGAATGCCGAGCCCCACGACCTCCAGGACTTCGATGACTGGAGCTTCCCGCTGGAACCCGAGTCACCGGGAGAGTCCGCCAAGGCCCGCTGAGACGGGCCCATGAACGCATACACCACTCTGCAGGGGAACCATCATGAAAGCATCCTACAACGAGCTGCAGGGCCTGTGTCTCAAGGCCTTCATCGGCATGGGCTTCGAGGAGGGTGACGCCGCCGATGCGGCGGACATGGTCGCCTGGATGCAGTGTTTCGGCCTCGGCGGCCTGGCCGCCCTGAGTCGCGGCCTCGACTTCCTGCTCGAGGATGACCCCGACGACCTGCCCAGCGTGCTCTACCAGGACGGCGACCTGGCGGTCATCGACGGGCATGGCCAGAGCGTGCTGCGCAGCTCCACCCTGTCGCTGGAGCTCGGCTTCGCCAAGGCCCGGGCACGCGGCCTGGCGGTCATCAAGATTCGCCACTGCCACAACCGCCAGCTGATCATGGGCTACCTGGCCCGACTGGCCGGACGCGGCATGAACGTCACCGCCTTCTGGCGCAACGCCCAGCAACCGCTGACCGAGCAGGTCGTCGGCTTTCGTGCCAACAGTGCGGTCCCGGAGATCCGCGTCTATGCCGTGCAGGAGATTCCGGAAGAAAACGAGCCCAACAATGCCATCACCATTGTGATGGCCAACCACGTCGACCTGCTGCCGGCCATGCGCTCCGACTACCGCTACGACCTGCTGGCCCACCACGACGAATCCACTCTGCTGGCCAGCCGCAACCAGTCCCTGACGGAAGGCATCGAGGTGGATGAGGCTGTGTGGGCCCGCCTAAAGCACCTGGCCAGCCGCATGCTGGTGGAAGCCACCGACGCCTCGCGGGACGGCGCCGGCGCCGGCGCCGGTGACCAGGACAACGACTGAACAAGCTATGCCCCCCGGTTCTCGCGACTCATGCCCCGTATCACCGGGACCGGTTGATACGCAGCCCATGCCGCCGCAGCTTCCTCACCACACTGGGCTGGCTGATGCCGAGGCGCTCGGCGATGGCATAAGTCGAAGCCGCCTCGCGGCAGAGCCCGGCCAGGATATCCCGCTCGGTGCGTGCCAGGGCGGCCTGGAGTGTCTCGCCCTCGGCCAGACCACGGCGCCCGGAAGGTGCCTCCTCCGCCGGCGCCACGACCCGCTCAACGCCTCCTGTCTTTTCGGCCTCTTCCCGGGGCCGGATCACATCTTCGCCCGCCGAGAGCCAGGCCCGTTCCAGCCAGTTCTCGAGTTCACGCACGTTGCCGGGCCACTCCTGGCCCATCAGCATCTGCCAGGCATCCCGGGCGATGATCTTGTCGCGACCATAGCGTGTATTGAGTCGCTGCAGGTGGCGCTCGACCAGCCCGGGAATGTCCTCGCGCCGCTCCCGCAGCGGCGGCAGGGTCACGGGAATGACGTTGAGGCGATAATAGAGATCCAGGCGGAAGCGACCGGCCTCGACGCTACGCGCCAGATCCTGGTTGGTGGCCACCACCAGACGAAAGTCGACACGCCTCGCTCGCGTGTCGCCAAGCCGCGTGATGAAGCCGTCCTGGATCACCTTGAGCAGCTTGGCCTGCATCGGCAACGGCAGCTCGCCGACCTCGTCCAGGAACAGCGTGCCGCCCTCGGCCTGCTCCATCAGTCCCGCCTTGCCACCCGGCGCAGCGCCACTGAAGGCCCCCTGCCGATAACCGAACATCTCGGATTCGAAGAGACTCTCGGGGATCGCCCCGCAATTGACATCGACGAAGGGCCCCGCCTGCCGAGGACTCCAGCGGTGCAGTTGCCGTGCGAAAGCGGTCTTGCCGACCCCCGACTCGCCGAGCATCAACACCGTGGCATCCGTCGGCGCCACCCGCTTGAGCAACAGCGCGACCTCACGCATCAGCCCGCTGCGAGCCTCCAGATCCGACAACTCGATCTCGCCGCCGGCCTCTTCACCGCCACCTCGCCTCAGATGCTCGTTGAAACGTCGCTGCAGCAGTGCATATTCCTCCTGCAGCAGTTGCAGGTCGGTGAGGTCCATCGAGCGGCTGACCACGGCAATGAGCTTGCCGGCATCGAATACCGGATGCGCCTGGGCGATGACCCGCCGCCCCGTGCTGGTTATCTGCGCCACCTGAGCCGGCTCGCCGGTCCGCATGACTTCCAGACTGACCGATGGCCGCAACACCCCCTCGGCTTCCAGCGCCTGGACCGTGGTGCGGCACAGGTCCTCACGGGACATGCCGTATACCGCCGCCGCGGCCGGACTGACATCGCGTACTCGTCCATCGGCCTCGACCACGAAGAAATGATCATGGGCGGTTTCGATGATGGTGCGCAGGGTCTGAGAGTCGATATCACTCATGGGACTGATTCATTGTCGGATCATTGATACAGAAGTGTATCACGCCGACGCCTCATGTGATTCATTCATGAATCACTGACTTATATAACTAACTGAAAAACAAGAAAACCAACTCCTGGCACATTTCCTGCTTGAACCTGAGGACAATCACCACGACTCGGGAAGACCACCATGAGCCATTTCAACCAGCCCCTCGGCGGCAACGAGATGCCGCGCTTCGGCGGCCCTTCCACCATGATGCGCCTGCCCACCCAGGACGACGCCGCCGGCCTGGATGCCGCCTTCCTCGGCATCCCCATGGACATCGGCACCTCGAACCGTCCCGGGACGCGCCTGGGGCCGCGCCAGATCCGCGACGAGTCGCGCATGCTGCGCCCCTACAACATGGCGACCCGCGCCGCCCCCTTCGACAGCCTGCAGGTGGCCGACATCGGCGACGTACCGATCAACACCTTCAACCTGCCCAAGAACCTCGACATCATCACGCGCCACTATGACGCCGTGCTCGCCCGGGACTGCGTGCCGCTGACCCTGGGCGGCGACCACACCCTGACCTGGCCCGTGCTGCGCGCCATCGCCAGGAAACACGGGCCGGTCGGGCTGATTCATATCGACGCCCACGCCGACATCAACGAGCAGATGTTCGGCGAGGAGGTCGCGCACGGCTGCCCCTTCCGCCGTGCCCAGGAAGAGGGCCTGCTGGACAGCAACCGCGTCGTCCAGATCGGCCTGCGCGGCACCGGCTATGCGGCCGACGATTTCGACTGGTGCCGCGAGCAGGGTTTCCGCGTCGTCACCGCCGAGGAGTGCTGGTACAAGTCGCTGGCGCGCCTGATGGCCGAGGTTCGCGAACAGATGGGCGACCGCCCGGTCTATATCTCCTTCGACATCGACGGCCTGGATCCCTCGGTGGCCCCGGGCACCGGCACCGTCGAGATGGGCGGCCTGACCGCCCAGCAGGGACTCGAGATCGTGCGCGGCGCCCAGGGGCTCAACGTGGTCGGCGGCGACCTGGTCGAGGTGGCGCCGCCCTACGACACCAGCGGCAACACCGCACTGATGGGCGCCACTCTGCTCTACGAGATGCTGTGCGTGCTGCCCGGCGTCCAGCATCGCGACTGACACCCGACCGTACCTGCCCGGCACTGCGGCCGGGCATCCCCATTACAACGCCAAACAGGGTTTCACCATGTCTTCCTCTCTCGACTCCACACCGAATACCGCAGCAGGCGGCGCCCCTCTGGGCAAGGCCGGCCTGCTCAAGTTCCTCGTGCCCTCCTTGATCGGCATCGGCATGTTCCTGGTGCCCTTCTCCACGGGCGACACCATCAACATCGGCATGGGCCTTCTTGCCGACGGCCTCAAGGCGTTGCTCGGCGACGCCCTGCCCGCCATCGCCACGGTCGTGCTGTGCGCTTCGGCGCTATTGACGCTGCTGGTCAAGTTCACCAAGCCGGGCTGGGCCCGGGATAACGCCCTGGGGGAGCTGTTCGACGTGGCGCCTCTATGGATGGCGATGCGCCTGTTGGGTGCCGTCTTCGCGTTGATGACCTTCTTCCAGGTCGGGCCGGGCGTGATCACCGCCTCCTTCACCGGCGGGGTGATGCTCAACGACCTGGCGCCGGTCCTGCTGACCTTCTTCTTCTTTGCCGCTCTGCTGCTGCCTTTCCTGGTCGACTTCGGCTTCATGGAGTTCATCGGCAGCCTGGTGCGCACGCCCTTTCGCAAGATTTTCGGCCTGCCGGGCCGCAGCGCCATCGACGCCACCGCTTCCTGGATGGGCTCGGGCACCGTGGGCGTGCTGATCACCACCCAGCAATACGAACAGGGCTACTACAACCGGCGTGAAGCCTCGGCGATCGCCACCAACTTCTCGATCGTCTCCATCGCCTTCGCCCTGCTGGTGACCAGTTTCATCGGCATCAACCACCTCTTCATTCCCTTCTACCTGACGGTCGTGGTGGCCGGCCTGGTCGCCGCGGTGATCGTGCCGCGCCTGCCGCCTCTGTCACGCAAGCCGAACACCTACTACGAGCCGGCGGGTTGTCAGATCGCCGAGGAACGTACCGGCTCCGCCGGCCTGCTGCGCTACAGCCTCGGCATGGCCGTCGCCCGGGCGGAGAAGGCGCCCGGGGCGCGCCAACTGCTGCGCCGCGCGCTGTTCAACGTCGCCGACATCTTCTTCGGCCTGCTGCCGCTGGTGATCGCCATCGGCACAGTGGCCCTGGTGCTCGCCGAGTTCACGCCGCTGTTCACCTGGTTGTCGTACCCCATGGTGCCGATCCTCGAGTGGATGCGCGTGCCCGAAGCCGCGGCCGCCGCGCCGGCCACCCTGGTGGGCTTCGCCGACATGTTCCTGCCGGCGGTGCTGGCCAGCGACATCGAGAGCGAGCTGACCCGCTTCGTGATCGCCTGCCTGTCGCTGACCCAGCTGATCTACATGTCCGAGATCGGCGCCCTGCTGCTGAAGTCCAGAATTCCGCTCAAGCTCTGGGAGCTGGTGGTCATCTTCCTGCTGCGTACCGCCATCACCCTGCCGATCATCGTGGTCATGGGCCACTGGCTGGTCGGCTGAGGAGCCCTTTCATGAATGATGCCACCCGACATGACATGACCTGCGCCGAATTGCTGATCCGCCTGCTGCGCGATACCTACCAGGCGGATACCATCTTCGGCATCCCGGGCGTGCACACCGTGGAGCTCTACCGCGGCCTGCACGACAGCGGCCTGCGCCACATCACGCCGCGCCACGAGCAAGGTGCCGGCTTCATGGCCGACGGCTATGCCCGGGCCACCGGCAAGCCCGGGGTCTGTTTCATCATCACCGGGCCGGGAATGACCAACATCGCCACCGCCATGGGTCAGGCACTGGCCGATTCCGTGCCCATGCTGGTGATCTCCAGCGTCAATCGCCGCGACACCCTGGGGCGCGGTCAGGGACGGCTCCACGAGCTACCCTGCCAGCAGCAATTGCTGGCCGGCGTCTCGCGCTTCAGCCATACCCTGCTCGATCCCGAGGGGCTGCCGGAAGCCCTGGCGCGGGCCTTCGCGGTGTTCGACAGCCGTCGGCCCGGCCCGGTGCATATCGAGATACCCATCGACCTCTTCAATGCTCCGGTGACACCCCCCACACATTGGCAACGCCTGCGTCCGTCGCCCCCGGCGCCCGCTACCACCGCCATCCGCGAGGCCGCCACCTGGCTGCGCGAGGCCGAACGCCCGCTGGTGCTGCTGGGCGGCGGCTGCGTGGATGCCGCCGACGCGGCCCGTCGGCTGGTCGAGGGCCTCGATGCCCCTACCGTCACCACCATCAACGCCAAGGGGCTGCTGGGCCGCGACCATCCCCTGGACCTCGGGGCCAATGCCTCACTGCCGGCGGTGCGCCGTCTGGCCAACGAGGCCGATGTGATACTCGCCGTCGGCACCGAGCTCGGCGAAACCGACTACGACGTGGTGTTCGACGGTGGCTTCGCGCTCTCCGGCCGACTGATCCGTATCGATATCGATGCCGAGCAACTGGCCCGCAACCAGCACGCTGCTCTGGCCATCTGCGCCGATGCCGGCCTGGCCTTGAACGCTCTGGCGCCTCATTTCCCAGAACGACTCGAGCGCCGGGGCTCCGAGCGTACCCGTGACGCCCTGGATGCCCTCGACCTGCCCCGGGCCCCCGCCTTTGCCGATTATGCGCCGCTGTTCGCGACGCTGGCCGAGGCGTTGCCCGAGGCGATTCTGGTCGGCGACTCCTGCGCCACCACCTATGCCGCCAATCACCTTGTGTCACAGCCCGCGCCCCGGCGCTTCTTCAACGCCTCCACCGGCTACGGCACCCTCGGCTACGGACTCCCGGCGGCGATGGGGGCGCAGCTCGGCCGTCCCGACCTGCCGGTCGTCTCGCTGGTCGGTGACGGCGGCATCATGTTCACCCTCCCCGAACTGGCCTGTGCCGTGGAAGAGCGGCTGCCACTGGTGATCCTGCTGTGGCATAACCAGGGCTACGAGGAGATTCGTCGTTTCATGGACGATGCCGGCGTCGAGCGACTCGGGGTGGACCTCCGCTCCCCGGATTTCCAGATGCTGGCGGCAGGCTTCGGCTGCGCCGCCACACGAGTCGCCACTCCTGACGAGCTGACCCGTGCCCTGGCCACCCGGCCGGCCGACGGCCCCTTGCTGATCGAGGTCGACGCCGCCGCCTGGGCCGACACCATCGCCCACGCTTGATCCCGGATTCGGAGCTTTACCGTGCAACGACTGACCAAGCAGTTCATCGATAACCACTGGGTCGAGAGCCAGGGCCAACGCCGCCTGGCGGTGACCGATCCTTACCAGCAACGGCAGATCGCCGAGGTCACTGGCGGCGACCCGGCCGATGTGGATGCCGCGGTGACCGCCGCCCGGCGGGCCCAACCGGTCTGGCAGGCGCTCGGGGGCGATGGCCGTGCGCCCTATCTCGAGGCCATGGCTACACATCTGGAACAGCGACGCGAGGCGCTGATGCGGCTCTCGTCCACCAACAACGGCAAGGCATTGGCCGAAACCGCCATCGACCTGGACGACGCCATCGCCTGCTATCGCTACTATGCCGGCCAGGCCCGGGCCCTGGAAGCTCGTCAGGGACGCCCGGTGGAACACGGCATGGAGGGCGTCACGGCACGCACCTACGAGGACCCGGCCGGCGTGGTCGGACTGATCACGCCCTGGAATTTCCCGCTCGTGACCAGCGCCTGGAAGATTGCCCCGGCACTGGCCGCCGGCTGCACCGTGGTCTTCAAGCCCTCGGAAATCACCCCGTTGCCCGAGCAGGCCCTGGCCGAGTTCGCCGAGGCCATCGACCTGCCTGCCGGCGTGCTCAATCTGGTGCACGGCGACGGCGAGGGCATCGGCGCCCCGCTCACCGCGCATCCCGGCATCGACAAGCTGTCCTTCACCGGCAGTAACGCGGTGGGCGAGAAGGTGATGCGTGCCGCCGCCGACGGAGTACGCGGCGTTTCCCTGGAGCTTGGCGGCAAATCGCCGATCCTGGTGCTCGATGACGCCGATTTGGAACAGGCCGCCGACTGGGTGATGGCCGGCATCTACTTCAACAGCGGCCAGATCTGCTCGGCCACCTCGCGGCTGCTCGTCCACCATTCGCTGGCCGATGCCCTGTACGACGCACTGGGGCGGCGCATCGACGCCATTCGCCTGGGCGACCCCCTGAGCGACGACACCGACATGGGACCCATGACCAGCGCCCGCCAGCGACAGAGCGTCGAAGGTTATCTGGATATCGCCGCCGACGAAGGGCTGGTCGCGGTACGCGACGCCCGGCATCGCGCCTTGCCGGATCAGGGCGAGTTCATCGCGCCGACGCTGTATCGAGACGTGCCCACCGACAGCCGGCTGTGGCGCGAGGAAATCTTCGGCCCGGTACTCTGCGCCCGCAGTGTCGAGAGCGAGGCAGAAGCCATCGAGCTGGCCAACGACTCCGACTTCGGGCTCGCCGCCACCGTCATTGCCGGCGACACCGAACGTGCCCGCCGCATCGGCCGCGCCCTGCGCGCCGGCAGCATCTGGATCAACAGCGAACAGCTGGTGATGCCGGAAGTTGGCTGGGGCGGTTTCAAGCACAGCGGCATCGGCCGCGAACTCGGCCCCTGGGGACTTGCCGCCTACCTGGAGGTCAAGCACCTGATCGGGCGGGAATGAACTCCACTGACGCGAGTAAGGGAAACGCGGAAGAAATCGCCGAGTGTAGTGAAGCGCTAGGCACACGGAGCACAGAAAGCTCGACATGACAGTTAGTTAGGTGAACTTTCGAGCACCACGCACAAGTTCGCCAGGAGCAAACTTGAACCGTCTTCAGACTGGCCCGCAGGGTAGCCGCCAAGGATGGCGGCTATAGCACAGCGATTGGCACGCGCAGGCATTTAAGCAGCGCTTCCCTAAGCGCGACATCCGTTATATCACGTAGTAACCACCGGTCACGCCATCCAGCAACAACTCGATGTCGCCATACCTCTCGTGGCGGGCCACTACCCGCCACAAGGGCTTTCTCACCCACTGCTGCTCGACCAGTTCCAGTCCCGAGGCCGCTCGCCTTTTCAAGCGATGGCGCCGTACCTGCATCACGTGCTGGCGTGCCTTGCGCTCTAGAGGCGGAGTGTCGAGTTCGGGCTGCAAACACAGCGGCGAAGCCGGAGGCGAGCCGAACTCAATGCGCTCCAGCGTCGTACTGACGCCCTGGCAGCGATCCACTAGACAGCTCATCAGCTCCTGGCGCGTTCGTCCCCAGCGCCGCGACTCCCAACGGAACGTGAACAACAGGTAAGGAAAGCCCACGGCCTGGACTTCCCGGGCATCCAGAGAGGTGTCGATTCCCGCGACCCGTCTCACCACGTCGTCCCGAGGAAGCCTGGCTGCCAGCCAGGCCTCCTCTGTATCGACGACCTCGTTCAGCAGAGCCTCCTTCATGTCGGCCGCTCGGCGGATTTGAGCGTCAATGCTTCATGGGCCATTTCGAAACTCTGCCTGGAAGCCAACGATCTCGGCAGGGGACGCAGCTCTTCCGTTTCCTCCATGGCCCTCAGGATGTGTTCCGGCACGGGATGTCGGCGTTGTGTCGCCAGGCTGATGGTGACCATGGTGACACTCGACAGCACCAGGCCGGCCAGCATGGGATGAATCTCGGTCGCTCCCTCCAGCCCGAGATACTTCCACAAGAAGGCAACGACAGCACCGACGACGATCGAAGCCAGGGCCCCCGGCGTATTGGCCTTCTTCCACCACACCGCAGCCACATAAGCCGGCAGGAAGGCACTACCCAGCACCGACGTGGTGAAGACCACGATCGAGAACACGGCTGGAGGCTCGAACAGGGCAATCAAGGCACATGCCATGCCGAGCAGCAGCACGATCAGCTGCGATACCCGGACCATCTGCTTTTCTTCCATCCGCGGATTGATGAAGCGCTCATAGAGGTCACGCGCCGCAATACTGCCCGTCTGCAGCAGGATGGAATCCGCCGTGGACATGATGGCCGCCATGATCGCCGCCATCACGATACCGACGACAGCGGCCGGCAGCAGGCTCTGTGCCAGGGCGAAAATGGCTTGTTCGGGATCATCGAGATCCGGCAGAACCAGAATTGCCAACGTCCCCAGAATGTAGGGAGCGCTCACGAACACCAGGTTCCAGAGCGTCGAATAGACACCGGCACGTCGAGCATGGAAGGGGTTGCGCATTGCCATGTGACGCGTCACCACATGAGGCCAACCCATGTAACCGATCGAGAAGATCAGCAGCGCGCCAAGCACGATGCCCCACTGTCCCTCGTAGGCCAGACCCCTGCCCCAGACGGACAACAGGGTTGGATCAAGGGTGGCGAGAGCCTCGTTGGCGGCAGTCAGTCCGCCAACTTCCTGGAGCGTGGCGAACAGGATCCAGACGATGCCAACCAGCATGACCAGGCTCTGTAGCAAATCCGTGTAAGCCACCGCTCCATACCCACCCATCAGTGTATAGGCCAGGATCACGGCCACGGCGATCAACAGGGAGACCTCGTAGGGCAGGCCCGTCACCATTTCCAGGCCCTTGCCACCTGCGATGAACTGCGCCAGTACATAGGCCCCCAGCAGAAAGACAGAGAGCAGCGCCGAAATAAGTCGAACCCACTTGCTGGGATAGCGTTTCTCTAGATACTCGATCGAGGTCAGGGCGCCCATAATCTGGGACAGCTTGCGCATGCGTCTGCCGAGCACGGAGAGGTTGACAACACCACCGCCGATGTCGCCCGCCGCATACCAGAAGCCATAGTAGCCTTGGGTGTACCCCAAGGAGCCGGCACCGAGGAACATGTAGCCGCTCATTGACGTCGATTGCATAGTCATGGCCGTCACCAGAGGACCGACATTACGACCACTCAGGTAATAGCCTTCCATGCTGTTCGAGCCGCCTCGACGCATGGCAACGATGCCCACCGCCAGCATGGCCAGGAAGTACAGCGCGAGAAAAAGTAGTACCGTCGAATTCACTCATGCCTCCTTGTTGTTGTCATGCCGTTCATTTGCGGGACGGGGCTATTCCTCGCGCCCCGACTTCTTGAGTCCCGGCCATCCCCGTGTCACCCACAGGAATCCCAGGGTGTAGAGAATCCAGAACACCGGCACGCCAATGACGAGCCAGGTGGTCGAAGTGGGTAATCCGAACATCGCGCCTCCTGCTTGCTGCGGATCGAGCCGACCCTGAAAGACAACACTGCCCTCGATAACGAGGGCGACACTTTTCTCAAGACGGGAAGGAGAACTGTGCGCCTTCGCGCACCCCGGAGGAGGGCCAGCGCTGGGTGATGGTCTTGCGCTTGGTGTAGAAGCGCACGGCGTCCGGGCCGTAGGCGGCGAGGTCGCCGAACAGTGAGCGCTTCCAGCCGCCGAAGCTGTGGTAGGAGACCGGCACCGGCAGCGGCACGTTGATGCCGACCATGCCGACCTGGATGCGGTCGCTGAAGTAGCGCGCCGCCTCGCCGTCGCGGGTATAGATGCAGGTGCCGTTGCCGTATTCGTGATCGTCGATCAACTGCATGGCCTCTTCCATGGAGCGGGCACGCACCACCAGCAGTACCGGGCCGAAGATTTCTTCCTGGTAGCAGGTCATCTCGGGGGTGACGTGGTCGATCAGGGTGCCGCCGACGTAGAAGCCGTTTTCGTGGCCCGGCACCTGTACGCCGCGGCCATCGACCACGATGCTGGCGCCCTGCTGCTCGGCGCTGTCGATATAGCCGCAGACCTGCTCCTGATGGGCCCGGGTGATCACCGGGCCGAAGTCGTTGTCGGCATCGTGGTAGGGGCCAACCTTGAGCGAGGGCATCTGCGCCTTGAGCTTGTCGATCATGGCGTCGGCGGCATCATCGCCCACGGCGACGGCCACGGAGAGCGCCATGCAACGCTCACCGGAGGAGCCGAAGGCCGCGCCGGTCAGCGAATTGGCCACGTTGTCCATGTCGGCATCGGGCATCACGATGGCATGGTTCTTGGCGCCACCCAGGGCCTGGCAGCGCTTGCCGTTGGCGCTGGCGCGGGCGTAGATGGCCTCGGCGATGGGCGTGGACCCGACGAAGCTTACGGCCTGCACGCGGGCATCGTCGAGCAGGGTGTCGACGGCTTCCTTGTCACCATTGACCACGTTGAGCACGCCTGCCGGGAGACCGGCTTCCAGCGCCAGCTCGGCGATGTAGAGAACTGCGCTCGGGTCGCGCTCGGAGGGCTTGAGCACGAAGGTGTTGCCGCAGGCGATGGCCATCGGGTACATCCACAGCGGCACCATGGCCGGGAAGTTGAACGGCGTGATGCCGGCGACTACGCCCAGCGGCTGGAATTCGCTCCAGGAGTCGATGCCCGGGCCGGTGTTCTTGCTGTGTTCGCCCTTGAGCAGCTCCGGTGCGCCGCAGGCATACTCGACATTCTCGATGCCGCGCTGCAGTTCGCCCTTGGCGTCGTGAACGATCTTGCCGTGCTCCTGGCCAATCAGCCGGGCGATCTCGTCGGCGTTCTGTTCCAGCAGTTGCTTGAAGTTGAACATTACCCGGGCGCGCTTGGCGGGTGGTGTATCACGCCAGGCCGGGAAGGCGGCCTCGGCGGCGGCGATGGCGTCCTCGACGGTGGCCTTGCTGGCCAGACTCACCCGGCTACCGACCTCGCCGGTGGAGGGGTTGAAGATGTCCTGGTGGCGCCCTTCGCCGGCGACGCGTGAGCCGTTGATCAGATGGCCGAGTGTGGTCATGGGTTCCTCGTTATAAGAAGTAAGAAGTCAGTAAGATGAGCGCCGGGGACAAGGCGAAGCGAGGGTCATCCGCCATGGATGGCGGATGTAGCGCCCATGGAAGGGTTCACAGCGCCCTCGCGGAGGCTTGTCGACGGGTAAGCTCATCGCCCAGAGGCAGTGAGCAGCGCATCTCGACAGGCATCGCCTGATTCAACCCTGCTCACCGAGTGCGTCGCCCAGTGCGTTGATGAGCCGGTCGATTTCCTCGCGTTCGACGATGAACGGCAGGCCGAGCTGGATGGTGTCGCCGCCGTAGCGCACATAGAAGCCTTTCTCCCAGCACTTCATGGCGATCTCGAAGGGGCGTCGTGCCGGTTCTCCGGGATAGGGGTCGATCTGCAGGGCGCCGGCAAGACCGTAGTTGCGGATGTCGCTGACATGAGGCGAGCCCTTGAGGCTGTGCAGGGCTTCCTCGAAGACCGGGCTCATCTCGCGCACCCGCTCGATCAGGCGGTCGTTCTCGAGCACGTCCAGCGCCGCCATGGCGGCGGCACAGGCCACCGGGTGGCCCGAGTAGGTATAGCCATGGGGCAGCTCGAGCATGTAGTCGGGGCCACCCTGCTCCATGAAGGTCTGGTAGATCTCGTCCCGCACGATGACCCCGCCCATGGGCACGGCGCCGTTGGTCAGCTGCTTGGCAACGTTGAGGATGTCCGGCACCACGCCGAACTCCTCGGCGCCGGTCATCGCCCCCATGCGGCCGAAGCCGGTGATGACCTCGTCGAAGATCAGCAGGATATCGTGCTGATCACAGATCGCGCGCAGGCGCTCGAGGTAGCCCTTGGGTGGCGGGATCACCCCGGCCGAGCCGGCCAGCGGTTCGACGATCACCGCGGCGATGTTCGAGGCATCGTGCAGGGCGATCAGTTCCAGCAGTTCATCGGCCTGGTCGGCACCGCGCTCGGGCATGCCCCGCGTGAAGGCATTGTCCTTCAGCAGCGTATGGGGCAGATGGTCGGCATCGACGCCCTGACCGAAGAGCACGCGATTGGCGCCGATGCCGCCCAGGCTGATACCGCCGAAGTTGACACCATGATAGCCCTTGGAGCGGCCGATCAGCTTGGTCTTGCCCGGCTTGCCCTTCTTGCGCCAATAGGCCCGCGCGATCTTCAACGAAGTATCGGCACTCTCGGAGCCGGAGCCGGTAAAGAAGGTGTAGTTCAGATCCGCCGGCATCAGGCCGCGCAAGCGGTGCGCCAGCTCGAAGGCTCTGGGGTGGCCGAACTGGAAGGCCGGTGAGTAATCAAGCTCGCCCAGCTGACGGCTGACGGCCTCGGTGATCTCCGGGCGACAGTGCCCGGCACCGCAGGTCCAGAGGCCGGAGAGACCATCATAGATGCGCCGTCCCTCGGCGTCCTTCAGGTAAGAGCCCTCGGCGCTGACGATGATCCGCGGATCGCGCTTGAACTGGCGGTTGCCGGTGTAGGGCATCCAGTAGGCATCGAGTTGCTCGGCGCTGAGACCGCCCAGTGCGGCGTGGTGACCTGACATGTCGTTCCTGCCCATTGTGGTTGGAAGGGAATGTCTTGTTGTCAGGCTAGTCGCGGTCCATAAGCCATTAAATCTGTATATATTGAATCTCGTGTAAGCATCCGGTTAACTTTTAGGCTGGCTTATGTCCCTCGAAGGGTGAGATGTCATGTCGCGACAGCGTGAAGCACTGGCCGGTCAAGTCAGCGATGCCGACCTGCGCCTGCTGCGCATCTATCGCAAGGTGGTGGAGTGCGGCGGCTTCTCCGCGGCGGAGGTGGAACTGAACATCAGCCGTGCCGCCATCAGCATGGCCATGAGTGACCTGGAGACCCGGCTCGGCCTGCGGCTCTGCCAGCGCGGGCGCAGCGGCTTCGCGCTGACCGATGAGGGCGCCGAGGTGTATGAGGCGACACTGCAGTTGCTGGCCTCGACGGAAGGCTTCCGCACCCGGATCAACGGCCTGCATGCCCGCCTCAAGGGCGAGCTGAACATCGGCATCACCGACAATCTGGTGACCATGCCCGAGATGCTGATCACCGATGCCCTGAGTGCGCTCAAGGAGCGCGGCCCGGATGTGCACATCAATATCCGCATGATTCCGCCCAACGACATCGAACTGGCCGTGCTCGACGGACGCCTGCACACCGGGGTGATCCCCAGCCTCAAGCCCCTGCCCGGCCTGCACTACCGCCCGCTCTACGCCGAGGAATCACGCCTCTACTGTGCTGCCGGGCATGCGCTGTTCGAGGCCGAGAGCGTTACCGCCGCCGAGCTCGCCGAACACGACGCGGTGCTCCCGGCCTATGCCCAGACATCGGCCATCAAGGCCATGCATGAGCCGTTGAAGGCCGCCGCCTCGGCCACCGACCGCGAGGGCATCGCCTTTCTCATTCTCTCCGGCCGCTACCTCGGCTACCTGCCGACCCACTATGCCGAGCGCTGGGTGCGGGATGGCCGCATGCGCGCCCTGGATGCCCATCACTGGCACTATCTGACGCATTACAGCGCCATCACCCGCAAGGGGGCACCGCCCAACCTGGTGCTGGAGCGTTATCTCGAGGAGCTGGAACGCCTGGCGGCCTGACGACTGATCGCTGGATGGATGCCCCCTCTCGACCCATTTGCCACGAAAGCGCAAAATTGGCGTAAAACGACTAATCTGTTAGCCGGTTAAGCACCGGTCGTCGGCATGTCCCGTCACGACCAGATAACTATCCGGATAATACCCCCATAGCATGGAGCCAACATGAGTCCTCATCCCGCGCTGCCCAACCCCGGCCTCGGCACCTACCGCCTGGAAGGCGAAACCGTGCGCAACATGATCCATACCGCCCTGAAGCTTGGCTATCGGCACATCGACACGGCCCAGTTCTACGGCAACGAGGCCGATGTCGGCGCCGCCATTGCCGAAAGCGACGTGCCGCGCGACGAGATCTTCGTGACCACCAAGGTCTGGCACGACCGCCTCCAGCCGGACGACCTCAAGGCCAGTGTCGACGAGAGCCTGGAACGGCTCGACATGGACGCGGTCGACCTGCTGCTGATCCACTGGCCCTCGCCCGGCGACGAGGTCCCCATGAACGATTACATGCTGGCCCTGCGTGACGTCCAGCAGGCCGGCAAGACGCAGCATATCGGAGTGTCGAACTTCACCCGCGCCCAGGTCGACCAGGCACTCGACATCCTCGGCGCGGATACCCTGCTGACCAATCAGATCGAGGTTCACCCCTTCCTGCAGAACCGCAACCTGGTGGCTCACTGCCAGAGTCACGACATTGCCGTGACGGCCTTCATGCCGCTGGCCGTCGGCAAGGTCATGGAGGATGCGACCCTGCAGCAGATCGCCGCCGTCCATGATGCCACCCCGGCGCAGATCGCCATTGCCTGGCTCAACCAGCTGGAGATCGTGACCTTCCCGTCCTCCACCAAGGAAGCCAACCTCAAGCGCAACATCGAGGCCCTGGACATCATCCTGAGCAACGAGGAAATGGCCGAGATCGCCACCCTGGATCGCGGCGAGCGCATCGCCAACCCGAGCATTGCCCCGGACTGGGACCAGTAACCCCGGTGGCAGACGAGGCGGTCCGGGGCCTCAGGGGCCGCCATCGACCTCAGCTCAGGTCGCGCCGCTTGCGGGCCTTGTTGCGGCGGTAGAGGCGCGCCACGGCGAGACACAGCGCCGCGACGACCATGGCGGCCAGGGTCCAGCCCTGCCAGGGGCGCGCCGCGTCGCCCATCAGGGTCTCCAGGGTGATGATGAGGATGAAGCCGATCGCCTGACTGGCGATGGCCAGGGCGCGAAGGGTATCGAAGGACTCTCTTGCCATGCGTGCTCCTGCTGGATGACAGCCCCGCCCACCGGCAGTAGGCTTGGCAGACGAACGCGACAAGTGTAACCGGTCCGGCGCGACGCGCCGACCCTTGACCCGGAAACCCGAGCCACATCATGGAAGCCATTGCCCTGGGGCCCGTACTGGTACCGCTGCCCCGCCTCTACGCGCTCGCCGTCACCCTGCTGCTGTTGCTGCTCAGCGCCTTCTTGCTGGGGCTTCCCCGCCAGCGCCATGTGCGCTGGTTCAACGGCCTGGTCATCGTCTGGCTGGTGGCGGCGCGGCTCGGCCATGTGGCCCTGAACCTGGAGGCCTATACCCAGGCGCCCTGGGATATCCTCAAGCTCTGGCTGCCCGGCTTTCATGGCGTGATCGGCCTGCTGGCGGCCCTGGCCTGGACCCTGTGGTCACTGCGCGATCGGCTCGCGGCCCTGCTCGGCGCTACCGGCCTGACCCTCGGCGCCGCCCTGATGTGGCTGGCACTGACGGCCTGGTCCCCGCTGGGTGGCGGCATGGCCATGCGCCAGCTGCCCGAGCTCAGCCTGGAGAACCTGCAGGGCGAGACGGTCGAGCTGGACTCGATACGCGACGAGCATGTGCTGGTCAATCTGTGGGCCACCTGGTGCCCGCCCTGCCGGCGCGAGATGCCGCTGCTCGAAAAGGCCGACCGGCGTGACGACGTCACCGTGGTGGTGGTCAATCAGGGCGAGGACCTGATGCCGGTGGTGCGTTATCTCGACGCCCAGGGGCTGGCCTTCGAACACGCCCTGCTCGACCCGCGCCAGTCGCTGATGGTCCGGAGCGACGCCCAGGGCCTGCCGGCCACCCTGCTGTTCGATGACCAGGGCCGGGCCGTGACCCAGCATGTCGGCGAATTGACGCCGGCGATCCTGAACCAGTGGCTGGCCGACGACAAGGCTTTGTCTG
>NZ_BJOC01000031.1 GCF_006540005.1 Halomonas halmophila
CCTGAATGCACCTAGCCCCGTCGATACCGATGATCAGAATGGCGGTGAAGACGGCGATAACCCGGAGCTGCTGGGTGAGATTACCTTGACGCTGAGCGGTGACGCACCCGAAAGCACAACCTTGACCAAGGGTGACGATACAGCGTTAACGTTCAATGGCGAGGGCAACTACACCATCGTGATTGTGGAAAACTCGGGGGATACTACTCCTGATACGAGCTACCATCACGCGGACGTTGCAGGTGGTGACTCGGATATCAACTACCTGACTCAGGACGAATACGAAGCTATCAAGGCCCAACCGGGGGAAAATCGCCATGAAAACTTTGATGTCACGGCCAGTGTGACCAGCTATGAGGTCGACGACAGCGGCAACCCGCTGGATGGGGTAGATGGTGCCACCAGCGAAACCTCGGTGAATGTCGGCGTACAGGCGGTGACGGACGACGTCGAGCTGCTGTTCGATACGAGCGTGACCGACGGAATCACCAATGTCGACGATGTTAGTTACGGTGGCGACGGCGGCAATACCGAGGCAACGGCGACCATCGCCGAGGACACAAGCTTCGATCTCAGGGAAATGCTGAGTGCGCAGTTCGAGGATCTGGATGGTTCGGAAGCCCGCTCCATAACCATCGATAACACCACGGGAAGCGATATCCTCATCGATGGCTCGACACTGGCAAGCGGTGACAGCATCACCATTGGTGCCACTGGCCAGACCGGCGATATCGCCAGCTTCCCCGAGATAGAGATCGGGGCCGCGGCCGATTTCAGTGGTGATCTCAATGGCATCATCGCTACCATCAACGCTGATGATTTTGATGATGATGGTTTCGAGGGGGATGACTCTCCGCGAGATGGTGTCGCTGAAGCCGATCTCAGCAATAACAGTGTCGAGCTAAACCTGCGCGTAACGCCGGTAGCGGATGATGTGACGGTAGCCGATTCGCAAACCGAGGAAGATACGCCAGTGAACTTCCTCTCCGGCGTCGGCGTCAGCGATACCGGTACGGGCTCCGAGGTCATCGACTCCGTGGCCTTCGAGATTCCGACCGATTGGGAGGTCACCGAGGCCACGGTCAATACCGGTGGTTGGAATGTCTCAGGGGATGGCAGTGAGAGCGATCCGTACACCATCGAGTTCAATGATTCGCTTAGCCAAACCGAGCGCGAAGAGGTGTTGAGTGACTTTACCATCACGCCGCCTGCGCACAGCAGTGAAGATCAGGATATTGGACTGACCATTTCTGCCACGGATACCAATACGGTTGGCGGCAGCGAGGAAACGAATACACAGGAAACCACGGAAACGGTGACGGTCGAGGTCACCCCGGTCGCTGAAGTCACGGACCCACTGGATGATCCGGCTGAAGGTGATTTTGATAGCGACGGCGACGGCGCCGACGATCTGACCATGAACCCCGACCATACCTATGGCACCGGCGTGGATGGTACCGAGGACGAGTGGTTTGCGCTCAATATCGCAAGCGGAGACGATGCCTTCGACCTGTCCGAAAACTGGAGTAACCAGGATGGCACCGAGAATGGTGGTACCGAAGAGACCTCTGCGCTGCTGAAGCCTGAGCTTGTGGATAGCGAAAGCAATGTACTCAACGAGAGCGCCAATGGCGCCACCTTCCGCTATTCCACCAATGGCGAGACGGGGGATGGTGCTGAATGGGAAGAGTTGCCCTTCAACGGCTCCCCGGTGGAGGTGCCCATCGAGTATCTGGATACCGTGCAGTTCAGGGCCGCGCCAAATCAGAAAGGCCAGTTCGAGATCACTGTGCAGGCCAAGACGGTGGATACCGATGCCGAGGGCAATACGGATACCGCCATTTCCGGCGAATCGATCCTCGACGGTATCTATATCGACCAGCCGGTGGCCGACCAGGCCTCCATGAGCGTCACCTCGCCGGCCGAGGGCAACGAGGATGAGGCGATCCCGCTGGATATTCGCCCGCAAAGTTCGGATCCCAATGAGAGCTTCACGGTCACCATCAGCGATGTGCCGGATGGCGCAGGGCTGACCTACGACGGAAAGGAACTCACGCCTGACGGGGACGGCGACTATGTGATCGAGGACTTCGATAGTAGCGTGCCGCTGAAAGTGACGCCGCCGCAGGACAGTAACGAGGACTTTACGCTGCAGGCAGGGGTCGTCACCGTCGATGAGTATGGTGGTGTCACCGATACCCTGGACTCGCCGGTCACCAAGGACATAACAGTCGCTGTCGACGGGGTTGCCGACGAGCCTGATGTCACCACCGATACGCCGGTCTACGCTGAAGAGGACCTGGATGATGACAACAGCGACGCGAATAGTGGCGTCACGCTGAGCGATATCATCACCGACGCCAGCTCGGGCGAGACGGAAGGTGACGGTTCGGAAACCCTGACCTATCGCATCAGCGGGCTCAAAGAGGATTTCGATGTCGAGGGTGCGACCCTGATTCGCGGCAGCGGCGATAGCCGCGAGTGGGTGGCTACCGATCCGAATGCCGTCTCTATCACCACGCCGGAGAACTTCAGCGGCCAGGTGGATTTCTCGGTCACGCCCATCGTCACCGAGAACGACGGTGATACCCGGGAGGCTACCGAGCAGGACGTTTCCTTCCAGGTCACGCCCTCGCCGGAGGCGGAGTTCAGCATCCAGTCCAGCCTGTCCGAGGACCAGGTGGGGCAGCTCAACCTGAGTCTCGAGCAGCAGAATGGCGATACCAACGAAACGTTGACTGCAGTGCGGATCGATGTCGCCAGCGTCACGGGCAATCAGTTCGAGCTCTACTATGGCGAAGAAGGCACTACCACCCTGGCCGATGCCGTGGATAGCGAGTCGGGTGTGACCGAGGTGACGGTTGATGGAACGACGTACTATCAATTGACCGATGATGCCTGGAACGATATCTACGCCCAGGGCGATGCGCACGTCTCCGGCCCTGCCGGCACCCTTGAGGTGGAGTACGAGGTCACCGATACGCCCAACGACGGCTATGAGGGGAGTGTCGACGACACCACGGTGGTCAAGAACAAGACCCATGAGGTCGTCATCGACGCGGTGACCGATGAGCCCACGGTGACCATTGACGGAATCGCCAATGTCGATGGCAGCGATGCCGATATTGATGATGATACGAATGACGTGATTGCCGACGGTAACGATAGTGTGGCGGTGACCGTCGATATCACGCAGCCGGATACCGATGGCAGCGAGTCCCTCAAGTACCTGCTGATCGACAATGTCCCCGCCGGGGTCAGCGTCGTGGACGGTGAATTCGTCGGGCAGGTCGCCGGCGGCACGGGCAGCCAGTGGCGCATCGATATCGATCCCGATGTCGCCTTCGATGGCACCGATCCCCTGACGCAGACCGTCGGGTTCACCATGGGTGATGGCACCCAGGTGGATGCCATCGAGGATCATGAGATCACTATCACCGGCGTGACCCAGGACGAAGCCCCCGGTGTGGAGGAGCGCGCCAGCGATAGCTGGACGCTGACCGGCGAGGGCGAATTCGGTGACGGCGGTGAACCACCCGCGGATATCAGCTCCTGGCAAGACACCAATACCACCATGACCGAGGACACCAGCATGGCGCTGTCCGAGCTGGTGATCGCAGAGATCGGCGACCCCGCGGAGGGAGGCCGCAGCGCGGTGACCATTTCCAATCTGCCGCCAGGGGCCGTGGTCGACGGCATGCAGCAGACCACCTTTGATGGTGAGACGGTGTGGTACGCCAGTGCCGATGATGGCAGCAATACCGCTCTGCAGACCCTACTGAACGATATCACCGTGACGCCGCCGGCCGACTGGAACGATAACGATGGTCCCTTCTCCTTCGATACTACCCTGACCACCCAGTCGCCGAGCGGCGAGGAGAACTCGGAGACGATCAACGTTACGCCGCCGGTGGACCCGGTGACCGATACGCCGACCGTCGAGGTGTCCGGAGGCGATGTAGCCGACGGCGAGGATGTCGACTTCACCATCGATGTCTCCAGCCCGGCGGATGATCCCGATGTCAGCCTGGTAGATGGCCAGGTCGTGCTGACACTGGATGAGAGCGGGATGACTGCCGGCGATGGCGCCACGGTCGGTGGTACGCTTGAGTACAACGGTGAGGAGGTCACGCCGGATGGCGACGGTAACTATGTGATCGATGGCGTTGCCGTGGGCGATTCCGTCAATGTGAGCTATCGCCCGGCGGATAACACCTGGGGCAGCGTCTCGCTGACCGCTGAAGCGACGACCCAGGAGAATGGCGCGAGCAATGAAGAGACGTCGACCGGGTCGAGTTCTTCCGAGATTGCGCCGCCGCCGCCGGAGGTCACTGTCGATGATGTCAGCGGCTCTGAGGATCCGGAGAATCCGATCGAGCTGCAGGATCTGGGTGTTTCGCTGCCGGATGACTCCCAGAGCCTCGATGCCTTGCTGCTCGAGAATGTGCCGGACGGTTGGTTGGTCAAGACCGGCGATGCCGCCGGATCGGCGACGCTTGCCGAGAACGTCGGTGGAGGTAGCTGGTCGATTCTCGACAGTAGCGGCGACATGCCCGCTTTTGTCGGCCTTGAACCGCCGCGTAACTGGAGCGGTACTCTGGAGGATGCCCTGACCCTGACGGCGCGGACGAGCCAGGACGGCGAAAGCACCAATACGTCCACCGATTTCGCGGTGGATGTCGAGGCCGTGGCCGATGGCATCACGATGTCGCCTGAACTGAGCTTCGGCCAGGAAGGCGACAAGATCCCGCTCAACCTCAGCGCGGGGATGTCCGACATGGACGGTTCGGAAACCGCCACCATCGAGCTGACGGGGCTCGGCGAGCATGCCGGCTTCTTCACCGACGGCGGCGATACGCTGCTGGATAGCCTGCCGGACGCCAGCGTGAGCTACGACAGTGGCAGTGACACCTACACCCTGAGCGGCATTGCTTCAGACCAGATCAATGATCTGCATCTGGTGCAGGGTGCCACCGATGGCAACCAGAGCGTCAGCTACGAGGCATTTACCACGGATGGCAGCGATACGTCGGAGACGGTATCGGGTGACTTCGATGTCAATATCGAAGCCGTGGAGCCGACCTCCGGCGACGATACCCTGCTGTACACCGGGGAGGCTTTGGATGGTCTGGCAGGCGCCGATGTGGTCGAGATGCGTTTCGGCGAAGATCCGAACCCCGACGATCTCGATAATGTCGAGACGCTGGACTTTATGGGTGAAGGTCAGGATCACAGCGTCGCCCTGGAGGCACAAGACGTGCTCGACATGACCGACGAAGACAATGTGCTCAGCATTCTTGGCGATGATGGGGATAGCGTCGATCTCACCGGTGGCTCTTGGACAACAACAGGTGAGCCTCAAACCGAAGATAACGTGACCTATCAGCTGTATAACGGTCCTGATGATGAGGCCACCCTCAAGGTTCAGCAGGACGTATCGGTGGATATCTAAAGGAGGCGCCGCCTGCCTCGCTCGGGCCGCCGGCCCAGGCGGGGCGGCGGTATGCCGTAACAGCGAGGAATGTTGCCATGCCATATGTCGAGGCGTTCTGCCAGCGACTGGGTATACGCTATCCGATCATCCAGGCGCCGATGGCGGGTGTTTCGACGCCGGCCCTGGCGGCGGCGGTGACCAATGCCGGGGGTCTCGGTTCGCTGGGCCTGGGCGCCAGTGGTGTCGACAAGGCGCGTGAGCAGATTCGCGCTACCCGCGAACTGACCAGCGGCCCGGTCAATGCCAACTTTTTCTGTCATCGTCCCGCCGTGCGCGATGAGGCAGGGGAGGCGGCCTGGCTCGAGCATCTGGCGCCGCGTTTCGCCGAGTTCGGTGCGCAACCGCCGTCGGCGTTGCGGGAGATCTATCAGAGCTTTGTCGGCCATACGGCCATGCTCGAGATGCTGCTGGAGGAGCGGCCGGCGGTGGTCAGCTTTCACTTCGGCCTGCCGGGCGAGGCGGTCGTGCAGCGCTTGCGTGAGGCGGGTTGCCTGACGCTGGCCTGCGTGACGACGACCGTGGAAGCGGCCGAGGCCGAGCGTCAGGGCGTGGATGCGCTGGTGGCGCAGGGCGTCGAGGCGGGCGGCCATCGTGGTGTATTCGAGCCCGAACAGGATGACGCCATGGGCATGCTGGCCCTGGTGCGCTGCCTGTCGGTGCGCACCCAGCTTCCGGTGATTGCTGCCGGCGGCATCATGGATGGTGTCGGTATCGACGGGGCCTTGCGGTTGGGGGCCTCGGCCGTGCAACTGGGTACGGTCTTCATCCTCTGCCCGGAGTCCGCCGCCGATGAGGCGTATCGCCACCACCTCAAGAGTGATGCGGCCAAGCACACGCGCCTTACCCGGGCGATTTCCGGGCGGCCGGCGCGTGGGCTGGCCAACCGTCTGCACGAGATTCCCGACGCGCGAGTTACGGCCGATTACCCGGTAGTCTATGACGCCGCCAAGGCCCTGCATGCCGCGGCCAGTGCGCAAGGCAATCACGACTTTGCCGCTCACTGGGCCGGCCAAGGGGCTTCCATGGTGCGCGAGTTGCCGGCCGCGCAACTGGTCAGTGCACTCGCCGACGAATGGCAACAGGCCAGGGCTTCATGAGCTTTGGTCGGGCGGTTTCACAATAGTTCACGGGATATAGCTGGCTACGGCCGGCATAGGGTGTCTAGAGTGATGACTGCGGTATTCATCTCAGTGAGAGATCGTGGCTCGCCAGGGATGGCATCCTCCGGGGATCATCGGAAGGGCGCCCGACGAGATGTCTCCAACAGGGAAGTTGGGATACCGCAAACCCAAGGGTCCTCCATGCAGGGCGCTTGGGTTTTTTATTGGTTACTGCCCCGAGCCTCCCGACAAAAAGCTTGCAGTGAAAAGAACGGCCACCGCGTCAATGTGACGGGGTGGCCGTTGCCGTTTGTGGCATTGGTAGCTGGTGGACCTACAAGTGACTTCCTGCCTGGCGACTTCTTGGAAGCTCAGGTGTTCAAGTCGTACTAGCTTGGCAACCGCCGTTTGTCGAGTAACAAAGCAATAGGGGCTCTTGTTTTATCGAATGCTGGGTTTTTATCCACCCCTCTCTCCTCCTCCCTCCTCTGGATCTTAAAAATAGGGTATCAGAGGTGGTTACCATTACCCGCGCTTCTGGTTTAAATACTTTAATTTCAATTGGTTATAAGTCAATCCGGCTTCTTCTGGGAAGGGATTAGAAATCTAACCTTGATGGTATTAGTTAATTAAGACTACCTTGGTGTCGCGGGATGGCTTTATTAGTCTCGCTTTGTTTAGTTTTCGATAAGCTTTTGGAATGAAAACTAGTATCTGAAAGCTCGTTGCCACATTCGGCTTCGTGACCGAGGCTCGGTACGCACGTGCTGGCTCAGGTGGTAGCAAAGCGCTCGGCGTGACACGGAATCTTGCTTTGGCCTTAGAAGAAGGAAGCGCCTGAGGAATCAGGGTTGTCGCATGAGAACAAAATTTGCGCTAAATGAAGCAACCTGGTCTCGCGCATGGGGATTAAGGAAGGGAGCAGTATGAATACTATCTTTTGCATCGTTTGGAACGCTTCCCGCGGGCAGTCCGTCGTGACGTCCGAGCTGGCTAAACGTCGCACCAAGTCTCGTGATGGGGTGGTGCGCCGTATCTCGCTGGCCTTGGGACTGGTTGCTGGCATTGGTGCGCTTTCGCCGGCCCAGGCCTACGAGGCCGGCGGAGGAGATGACTGTAATGACAATGATGGACGTGTTGCCATTGGCAATGGTGCCACGGCGTGTAACGACTTAGCCATTGCGCTCGGGAATAACTCTGAAGCTGGCGGCGAGAGTGCCATTGCTATCGGCCGAGGTTCGTATGCTGAAACTGTCGATACCGGAGCGGGCACCACCGCAGGTGGCGTAGCCCTGGGTGGACTGGCGGAATCCTATGGTGGGGTCGCTGTAGGGTTTGGTGCTGTCGCGGGAGCTGGCGGTGCCGGAACGCAGTTGTCGGCGACAGCCTTGGGGATTGGCACCCAAGCGACAGGTAACCGGTCGATCGGCATCGGGACGACGGATGCAGCGCCGGTATCTGCGACTGGGTTTGCCTCTATGGCCATTGGCAACGATGCGACTGCCTCGTCACTAAGGAGCATGGCGATCGGTCGGGGAGTCAACGCTTCCGCGTTCGATGCGATGGCCTTTGGTAACAACACCGAGGCCAGTGCGAACAGTGCGATAGCCTTCGGTGATGTCTCTACGGCGTCGGCCACTTCGGCTATCGCCATGGGTACAGGAGCAACGGCCGATGCCGAGGACGCGGTGGCCATCGGCACGAATGCTTCCGCCACCAACGGCAAGGCGGTGTCGATCGGGGCGGAAAACGTCGCCTCGGGCGATGGTGCCGTGGCGATCGGCGATCCCAATACGGCGACCGGCAACGGCGCCGTGGCACAAGGCATGGACAATACGGCGACCGGCGACGGCACAGTGGCGCTCGGCAACACCAATATGGTGGGTGGCGGTGGCCAGGCGGTGGGCACCGCCGGCACGGCGGCCCAGGGCGCAATCGGTATCGGTTACCAGAACGAGGTGATCGGCCAGGGCTCAGTGGCACTTGGTAACACCAGCAGTGCACTGGGTGCCGGGGCTGTGGCCATCGGTGACACCGCGGAAGCCACTATTGTAGACAGCGTGGCGCTCGGCAGCGGCTCGCTTGCCAATGGCGACACCCTGGGTGATGCCGCTTTCCAGCCACTGGATGCTGCAGGCAACCCGATTGCCGTTACGGCGCCGACGGCCACCAGCGAGGTGTCGGTGGGCGATGCCGGCAGCGAGCGGCGCATTACCAATGTGGCCGCCGGTTCGGCAGATACCGATGCGGTGAACGTCTCGCAATTGGCAGCGGTAGATCAGAAGGCCGGCACGCCGCTGACCTTCGCCGGCGACAGCGGCACTAACGTGGATCGTCAGTTGGGTGAAACGTTGAACGTCACCGGCGGTGCCGCGGGCACGCTGACTGACGACAACATCGGCGTGGTGGGCGACGGCACCGATACGCTGGCCATCCAGCTCGCCGAGAACATCGACCTGGGCACCAACGGGAGCGTCACCACCGGCAACAGCACCCTGGACGACAGCGGGCTGGCCGTGGGTGACGGCAGTGGCAACGTCACCACCGTGACCAATGACGGCCTGACCGTTGCCAACGGTGGCCCCAGCGTGACCAATAGCGGTGGCATCGATGCCGGAGGCCAGGTGATCAGCAACGTGGCCGATGGCGTGGCGGATGGCGATGCCGTCAATGTCAGCCAGCTCAACGGCGTCAGCGACGTGGCCAATGCCGGCTGGAACCTCAGTGCCCAGGGCGGTGGTGCCACCAACGTGGCGCCGGATGGCGAGGTCAATCTGCGCAACGCCGACGGCAACCTGAATGTGACTCAGGCGACCGCCAACGGCCGCGAGGAAGTGACCTTCGATCTGGCCAATGAGGTGAGCATCGGCACCGATGGGCCGACCCTCAATGACGACGGTATCGATATGGGCGGCGACACCGTCACCAATGTCGGTGATCCGGTGGATGGCGGCGATGCGGTCAATCTCGACTACTTCGACGAGAACCGTGCCCACTACTACAGCGTCAACGATGACGGCGTTCAGGGTGGCAACTACGACAACGACGGCGCGACCGGCGTGAACGCCATCGCCGCCGGGGTGGATGCCACGGCCACCGGGGACGGCAGTCTCGCCATGGGCTTTGGCGCCGACGCGCGGCAGGCCGATGGCATCGCCTTGGGTAGCAGTGCTATCTCACAGGGTGCTTCCTCCATTGCCATGGGGGATGGTGCCACCAACGATGTATTCGGCAATAACCAGATCGCCATTGGCAGCAATGCTTCTTCGTTCGGTGAAGACGATCTGGCGATCGGTACGGGTGCCGCGGCCAGCGGTCAGCGCAACATAGCACTGGGTACGGACGCCTCCACGGATGTAGGGATCCTGGACGGTATCGCCATCGGTACGGATGCCTATGTCGGTGCCAACAACGGCATCGCCATGGGCAATGGGGCATCGGCAGACCATGCCGGCAGCGTGGCGCTGGGCACCGATTCGGTGACCGCCGCGCCGGTGGGGACGACGGACATCACCCTGGCGGGAACCAACTATACCTTTGCCGGTGGCACGCCGACCGGCACGGTGAGCGTGGGTGACGTCGGTAACGAGCGCACCCTCACCAATGTGGCGGCCGGCCGGATCTCGGCCAGCAGTACCGATGCCATCAACGGCAGCCAGCTGTTTGCCACCAATCAGGCCGTGGAGGACGCGGCGGCCACTGCCAGCCAGGGCTGGAATCTCAGTGCCCAGAACGGTGGTGCTACCAACGTGGCGCCGGGTGGCGAGGTCAACCTGCGCAACGCCGACGGCAACCTGGAAGTGACCCAGGCGACCGCCAACGGCCGGGAGGAAGTGACCTTTGATCTGGCCAATGAGGTGAGCATCGGCCCCAATGGGCCGACCCTCAACGACAGTGGCATCGATATGAACGGCGACACCATCACCAATGTCGGCGATCCGGTAGATGGCGGCGATGCGGTCAATCTCGATTACTTCGACGAGAACCGTTCCCACTACTATAGCGTCAACGACGGCGGTACCCAGCAGGACAACTACGCCAACGACGGTGCCGATGGCGTGGATTCCATGGCGGCCGGTGTGGCGGCGTCCACCGGGGCTGGTGCCGAACGCGCCCTGGCGCTGGGCTATAACACCAGTGCCACTGGCGTGGACAGCGTGGCCATCGGCCAGTATGCCAGCGCCGAGTCAGGGGGGGCCGTTGCCATCGGGCGTGACGCCACGGCCAATGGCGGCCAGGCGATCTCCATCGGCTACGGCAATACCGCCACGGGCGATGGCGCGGTGTCGATCGGCGACCCGAGTACCGCCATCGGCGACGGCGCCCTGGCGCTGGGCAAGGACAACTACGCCGAAGGGACCGGTGCGGTGGCCGTGGGTAACAACAACACCTCCGAGGGTGACGGGGCCCTGGCGATCGGTGACAGTAATACCGCCGATGGCAATGGTTCGATCACCATGGGCGTCAATAACCAGGCCACCGGTGACGGTGCCGTGGCCATGGGCAACGACAACATGGTGACCGGCGACGGGGCCTTCGCGGTGGGCAACAACGCCACCAGTGGGGCGCTCGACACCCTGGCCCTGGGCACGGAGGCTTCGGCGACATCGCAGCATGCCATGGCGTTGGGCAACAGCTCGGACGCCTCGGGCTTCGGGGCCTTCGCCGCTGGTAATACTGCCGAAGCGTCGGGCGACGGAGCCATGGCGGTTGGCCAGGTTTCTACGGCCTCGGGGCTGCGCTCTTCGGCGATCGGGCTTGAAACCGTATCCAGTGCGGAAGACGCCTTGGCGGTGGGCACCGAGGCCGAGGCCAGCGGGCTGCGGAGTACGGCAATCGGTAATTTCAGTGTCTCGAGTGGCCAGGCAGCCCTGGCGATGGGCTCTAATTCTCAAGCCAGCGTGGAAGGTAGTGTGGCTTTGGGGGCACGTTCCAATGTGCTGCACGAGCAGAGTGTCGCTCTGGGGGCGGCGACCGAAACCGTGCGCGGTGCTCAAACTGGCTACACGGGCTACGGCAAGGACACTACAGAGGATTCGGTAGGGGAGATCGCGATTGCCCAGGTTGCGGTCTTCGACGATGAAGGCGTTCAATTGACTGAACCCGGCAATCGCCAGATTACCGGGGTAGCGGCTGGTGTCGAGGACACCGATGCGGTGAACGTCTCGCAGCTCAAGGGCATTGAGACGCACTACTACAGCGTCAACGACGATGGGGTGATCGGTGGCAACTACGACAACGATGGGGCCACCGGCGCCAATGCGATTGCCAGCGGGGTAGACGCCCTGGCGTCCACCGAAGGCAGCGTGGCGCTGGGCAGCGGCTCGGTCGCCAATCGTGCCCTGGCATCGGCTTCGGGAGCCATCCCGGCGGGTAGCGCGACCATTACCTACAACACCACCGACAAGGAATTGCTGGGGGCTGTCTCCGTGGGTGACAGCGACTCCTACCGCCAGATCACCAATGTGGCGGATGGTACCCAGTCACAGGACGCCGTGACGGTGCGTCAGCTGCAGGGGGCCATGGAATCGGTAACCATCACCGGCACAAAGTACTTCCATGCCAATTCGGACCAGCCGGACTCGCTTGCGGTGGGCGAGGACAGTATCGCGGTGGGGCCGACCACGGTGGTCAACGGCGATGCCGGCATCGGCATGGGCAACGGTGCCACCGTTGGTCAGATGGCTCCCGGCGGCACCGCCATCGGTGACGGTGCCGAGGTGATGCTGGCCGATGGCATGGCGCTGGGGACCGAATCGCTGTCCGAGGCTCAGCAAGGCATCGCGCTGGGGGCCGGAGCGACGGTCAGCCACGACCAGAGCGTGGCACTGGGCAGCAACTCGGTGACCGCCGAGCCGGTGGCCACGCCGGGGACGACGATTGCCGGTACTGACTATGACTTCGCCGGCATCACGCCGGATAGCACGGTTAGCGTAGGCGATGCGGGCGATGAGCGCACCGTAACCAACGTGGCCTCGGGGCGTGTCAACGAGACCAGCACCGATGCCGTCAATGGCAGCCAGCTGTATGCCGCCACCCAGTCGATCGAGTCGCTGAGCGATGAGGTCGAGGCCGGCCAAACGCACTACTACAGCGTCAACGACGGTGGCACTCAGGGGGGCAACTATGCCAACGATGGTGCGACCGGCGTGAACTCCATCGCGGCCGGGGTGGATGCCACCGCCACGGCAGATGGGGCCATCGCCATGGGCGACGGTGCCACGGCCAGTGAGACCGACAGCGTGGCGATGGGCTCCGGGGCCACGACCGAGGCGGCGGTCGGCACGGCCGATATCACGGTCGGCGGCCAGACCTATGCCTTCGCCGGTGCCTCGCCGGTCGGTACGTTCAGCGTCGGCTCCGCCGGTGCCGAGCGGACGATCACCAACGTGGCGGCCGGCCGCATCTCGGCGGACAGCACCGATGCCATCAACGGTAGCCAGCTATATGCCACCAATCAGGCGGTGGAAAACGTGGATGGTCGTGTGAGCAACGTCGAAGGCGACGTCAACGAGCTCGATGATCGCGTGACCAACGTCGAGGGTGACGTGTCGAATATCGGTAATGAAATCGATCAACTGGATAACCAGGCGGTGCAGTACGATACCAACGGCGATGGCAGTGTCGACTACGACTCCATAACCCTGGAAGGCGATGAAGGCACGACCATCAGCAATGTCGGGGACGGGGAAGTGTCCGAAACCAGTAGCGACGTGGTGAATGGTAGCCAGCTGTGGGAGGTTCAAGAGCAGATCACCAACATCGAAACGGGTGAGACGAAGTACTTCAAGGCCAACTCGGAAGCGGCGGATGCGCGTGCCGAGGGTGCCGAGAGCGTGGCCATGGGGCCGGAGAGCGTTGCCCGGGGTGATCACAGCGTGGCGACCGGCGACGGCGCGGTGGCCGAGAGCGAAGGCGGCGTGGCGCTGGGGGCTGGCTCGCAAGCCACTCGTGAAGGCATGAACGGTGCCGAGGAAGCCTTCTCGGGCGAATCCGTGGCCTCGGCCCAGGGCGCGGTCTCGGTGGGCAGTGAAGGTGGCGAACGCCAGATCACCCACGTGGCGGGCGGTACCCAAGCCACGGACGCGGTCAACGTTCGCCAGCTGGAATCGGTACAGGCCGGCTCGGTGAGCTACGACCGGAACGATGACGGCAGTGTGGACTACAGCTCGGTGACGCTGGGTCAGGAAGGCACGCCGACGCAGATCCACAATGTGGCGGCTGGCGAAGCGCCGACGGATGCGGCCAATGTGGGGCAGTTGCAGGAACTGAACCAACAGTTCAATCAGCAGATCGGCGGGCTCAGCAACCGCATCGATGACGTCGAGGACTATGCCAATGCAGGTTCGGCCAGTGCCATCGCGGCTGCTTCCGTGCCCCAGGCTTACTTGCCGGGCAAGAGCATGGTATCTGCCGGGGCGGGTACCTACAGCGGTGAATCGGCGGTTTCCGTGGGAGTGTCTCGCCTCTCCGAAAATGGTCGCTGGGCCGTGAAACTCAATGCCACGGGTGACTCGCAGGGTAACTTCGGTGCCGGTGTCGGCGCTGGTTTCCACTGGTAATCGCAAGGGGATCAATCATGGAACATAGACGCTGTTGCACCACGGTACTGGCGATTGGAGCCGCCGGCATGATGTCCCTGGCCTTGCCGGGGTGTGCCACCAGCGGCCAGGGCGAGGCGGCAACCTCGCCCACCGCCGGGGCCGAGAGCGAGGTGACGTTTCCCGAGCCAGGCGATGCCTGGCTCGAACAGGGGACCTACGTCAACATCGAGAATCTGCGCAAGATGCAGGCCGGGGTCTCCAAGGATCAGATCTATGATCTGCTCGGGCGACCGCATTTTTCCGAGGGCCTGTTCGGGGTGCGCAAGTGGAACTATATCTTCCATCTGCCGGCCGGTGATGGGAGCTACATGACTTGCCAGTATCAGGTACAGTTCGATGACGCCATGCTGGCCGAGAGCCTGCATTGGCGTGAGTCACGTTGTGCCGCCCTGCTTGAGCCCCGCGCAGATGAACCGACACGTATGTCCCTGGCGGCCGATACGCTGTTCGATTTCGACAGCGCCCAATTATCGCCGGAAGGGAAACGGCAGGTCGACGAACTGGCAGAGCGTATCCGTAGTGACTTCGTTGATCCCGAGGTGATGGTCGTTGGCCACACGGACCGGCTAGGCAGTGATGCCTATAATCAAGCCCTGTCCGAGCGGCGTGCCGCTACGGTGCGCTCTGCCCTGATCGATAACGGCATCGAGTCGATGGTAATTCAAAGTCGTGGTTTCGGAGAACATCAACCGGTATCGCGTTGCGAGGGGAGTCGGGGGGCGATTGGATTGAAGGAGTGTCTACAACCCAATCGGCGTGTCGATATCGAGGTGAAGGGCGAGCAGCGCTGAGCCCGCCGGCTGTTTCGAACACTCCCATAGGGGCCTGGCTCCCAGGGAAGTGTTCACGCTGACGGGGGCGCCGTTACTCCAACAGGCTGGAGGATATCCAGCCGAGTCCTTCCTTTTGTGTCAGGTAGACTTGGCTCCAACCACCAGAGCTTCCCAGGATGCGTAAGGTATCGCCTTGATGAACCTTGGTGATGATATCGTGGTCGGTGGAATTGCCGGCACGAATGTTGGCGGTTCCCACCTTGACCTTCCTGGCTTGTAAATGCTCCAGGCTGCTGTCGATATTGTCGGCGGCGGCGTGGTTACCTTGCTGAGCCGACATAGCAAACCAGAAGACCGCCCAGGCGTGGTTGCTCTCTATACCCTTGCCCTGAGCGTACATGGCACCCAGATTGTTCTGGGCATAGGCATCTCCGCTTTTAGCTGCCTTTCGATACCATTTCATTGCTTGGGTATTGTTCTGCTCTACACCACGGCCATTTTCGTATAGTGAGCCAATATTATTCTGTGCGGGGGCCACGCCCTGCTTGGCAGCGGCTTCAAGCCACTTGGCAGCTACTGCATCGTTTTGCTTCACCCCTTTGCCTTCCAGATAGAGCAGTCCCAGCCGAAATTGGGCCTGGGCATTTCCTGCTTCGGCCGCGCGTTCATACCAGCCTGCTGCCAGCTTCGGGGCTGTATCCTCACCCGCAAGATACTGCTCGGCCAATGCCGTCTGGGCAGGAAGGTAGCCTGAATCCGCCGCCAGTGTGTACCACTTGTGGGCCTTCTCCAGGTTTTGGCTGGTGCCTTTTCCGCGTTGGTACATCTCGGCCAGGCGAAACTGTGATTGAGCGTCGCCTTGCTCGGCAGACTGGCGCCACTCGTAAAGGGCAGAAGCAAAATTGCCGCGCTGGTACTCGTCGGCTCCCTTTTCGTAGTCGGCGATAGCCAAGGGAGTAGTATGTAAGCAGAAGAGGCCTATGATGGCCTTTTTCCATTGCATGATTAGCCCCTTTTCGTTCGCAAGCATTACCCGGAACGGGCATGGTCTGCAGCAGGCGCCGGACAGTGCCCGGCGCCTGTCATGAAGGTATCACTTCCGTATCGATTTGGCACCGGGGCAGAGGGTTATTGAGCATTGGTGTTAGCGGACTGGCCGTCCTGCGACGTATTCTCCGATGAGGGCTGCTCCGATTCCATGCCCTGGGAGCTGGAATCGCCACCGGTGAGCATGTCGATGCGCTGGTGTGTCATGACACATATGATACCCGCGTCATTCTCGAAAATGGGGTAATTGGTGTCACAGTAAAGTGCTGCCGTGTTAAGTGTATTAAAGGCGCGTAGGTCACGCTTTGATGGTGTCAGCCTGGCCATGAATAGCTCTCCTTCTGGGCACTCCATTGCCTGTTTATCTGTAGTGGCGATGCACAGGCTTGACTGATCAATCTGGGCAGGTTCTGACTGTTCTGGCAGACACCCTGTCATCAGAAAGGAAAAGCCTAAAATCGCTACAGAAAGAGGAAGGTTGCGTATCATTATTGAGATGCCTTGTACGTTGGTGATGTTGTAGTACTTTATGGGTTTTTGGTATTATTGATAGTGTCTTATGAATTTTGAAGGACTATTTCGTTTGTAGCAAGGGGATGAGTGCAACATATCTCTTGGTCTGTTGGCGGGCTTTTGTGGTACTACGCCATCAATCCGGTTGTCATCTCAATGGTATCTTTGACGTCTCATGTTGGGGAGAACACGATGACGCTCAGGTTTTCCTGGTCGTGATCAGATTAAGTCGACCCCTGGCAGCAAGTGCTGACGAACCGGACCATGCTTTACCAAGGCTGTTCGTATCTTAGATCAGGTAACCTTCCCTGTTGTCGTAAATTGCGAACTCTGGCGGTCATAGGTTAACGCTGACCATGCAGGGTATCTGCCACGTCGACCAATATCGTAACGACGCGGCTTGTACCTATGGTGACAGGAGATACGCTTTGTTTGGTGCGTTTGCTGGACCAGGTGAGCACAGTATCGGCTATCGCTTACGTAAGTGTGCTGCATAAGGGCTGGTGCCGGTTATCTGGCTCCCGTTTAAGGCGTATCCTTGGGCTAAGAGTATGTTGGCTAACGGTGAAGCTCTGTATTGGCCATTACGGTGTGTGACGCCGATAAAGGGTGGACAGTAAAAGAACGGCCACCGCGTCAATGTGACGGGGTGGCCGTTGCCGTTTGTGGCTGGTGCCGGTGAGTGGACTCGAACCACCGACCTACGCATTACGAGTGCGTTGCTCTGCCAGCTGAGCTACACCGGCTTCATGCCGAGCGTAACGCCTGGCGTGCCGCTGTTTCCAGAGGCCTGCCTCGGCGAGGCAGGCCTCTGCCGTCCCTCAATAGGCATAGTCGCGACCGGCGGCCCTGGCGCGCTCGCGCGAGCTCGGGTTGACGGACTCGCGGAAGGGCATCTCGCATACGGTGGCGGCGACGGGCTGCCCCGGGATGTCGAGAAACTCGTCGGGGAGCCAGGCCACCAGCTCCGTGCCCAACACCGCCGAGGCGACCGGCACATAGGCCATGGCGATGTTGGTGCCGAGTTCCGGCGAGTACCAGGGCGAGGTGATCCAGCCGCAGGGGTCGCTCTCGGCGTCCGGGCCGACCAGCCAGAAGTCCGGTGCGTAGTCCTCGATGGGTTTGCCGTCGAGCTTCAGGCCCACCAGTTGGTGGGTGAAGGGCGGGTTGCCGGCATTGACCTGGGCACGCGTCTCTTCCAGTACGTCCTTGCCGATGTAGTCGGCCTCCTTGCCCTTGGGCACCATGTGGCCCAGGTTGCACTGAAAGGGGTTGGTCTCGTGGTCCAGGTCCTGGCCGTAGGAAAGGATGCCGGCGGCGATACGGCGATGGTGGGCCGGGGCGATGACCATCAGGTTGTATTTCTCGCCGACGCTTCGAATGGTGTTCCATACGGTCTCGGCGTTCAATGTCGAATCGTAGGCATAGACTTCGTAGCCCTTCTCGCCGGAGAAGCCGGTCTGCGAGATCAATACATCGACGCCCTCGATTTGCGCGGCCATCAGCCCGTAGTAGGGCACGTCGCGTACCGCCTCGCCCACCAGGTCGGCGACCAGGTCCTCGGACTTCGGGCCCTGGATCTGCAGCGGGCTGACGTCGATTTCGTCGATCTGTACGTCGTAACCCATGCCGTGGTTGATGCCGCGGAACCAGTAGGCCAGGTCGGAGTCGCTGATGGTGAACCAGAACTCGTCGTCGGCGACGCGCAGCATCACCGGGTCGTTGAGCACACAGCCGCGTTCGTCGCAGAGCACCACATAGCGACCCATCATCGTCGGGACCCGAGTCACGTCGCGGGTGCAGACGTAATTGCAAAAGGCCTCGGCCTCGGGTCCCTTGACGCGGATGGGGCGCTCCACCGCGACGTTCCACAGCGTCACGTCGTTGACCAGGGCGCGATACTCTTCCATGGCCCCGCCGTCCTCGGGGCGTACATAGGCGCGTGGATGGTACATGCGGTTGTAGACAGTCGCCTTCCAGCAGCCGGCCTCGACGGAGAGGTGCCAGTAGGGCGATTTGCGCACCCGGTTGGAAAGCAGCAGTTGAATGCCGGGGTCACCGCTCTGACGGAGGTTGACCGGCACCAGGCGATCACTTTGATCGATGGAAGTTTGGAAGTTGACGTTGGACATGGCGCGGCACTCCTCGTCCTTGGCTGAAAGTTCGAGACGGGTCTCATCACGAGCTCCTGGTGGATATCCGCTTGCCGGTGAGGGCCGGTGGTGGATGCAATCCGCCATTATTTTCAAGGTAGGAGTGCAGCTGTGTGCCAGCGTCTCCATGACGACGCTGGAGTTGCTGGTGGCGACACGGGGCCGGGATTGGCCTTCTTCAGGCGTCGGTATCGCGCACTCGCGTCAATCCTTCCTGAGCACTGGAGGCGACCAGCCGACCGCTGCGGTCGAAGATGCTGCCGCGACTGAAGCCGCGTGCGCCGCCGGCCCAGGGGCTGTCCATGTCATACAGCAGCCAGTCGTTGACCCTGACGTCATGGTGAAACCACAGCGAGTGATCGAGGCTGGCGATCTGCAGCCCGGGGTCGCCGAACTGGATGCCGTGGGGGACCAGTGCCGTGGTCAGCAGATTGAAGTCCGAGCTGTAGGCCAGCAGGTAGCGGTGCAGGGCAGGGTCGTCGGGCAGCTCGCCGGCCAGGCGGAACCACAGGCGCTTGCGGGCCGGCTGGCCGGGTTCGGCGCTGTCCTCGACATGGCGGAATTCGATGGGGTGGCCGGGGAAGCGGGTGATGCGGTCGTCGTCGGCCTCCGGCGCTTCCGGCGCGGCCACGTCCGGCATCCGTGGCTGGTGCGCTATGCTGGTTTCCTGGCCATGGAAGGAGGCGCTGCAGAAGAAGATTGGGCGGCCTTTCTGGATGGCGGTGATGCGGCGCGTGGTGAAACTGGCGCCATCGCGGACCGCATCGACCTGATAGACCACCGGCATCTGTGGATCCCCGGGGCGCAGGAAGTAGCCGTGCAGCGAGTGAACGCGACGGCTGGCATCGACGGTATGCGTGGCGGCCGAGAGCGCCTGGCCGAGCACCTGGCCGCCGAACAGCTGGGGCAGGCCCAGGTCCTGGCTGTGGCCGCGAAACAGGTTCTCTTCCAAGGGTTCCAGGGCGAGCAGTTCGACCAGGGCGTTTAGCGAGTCGGACATTGGAGGGGTATCCTTGATCCTTGACGCGTGCGGTATGCGTTGTGTCGCACGCCATTATCTTCATGTCGAGCAGTCTACTGGAGTCCAGGGTGATACGCAGCGATGAATACTACATGCACCGTGCCATGGATCAGGCCCGGCGCGCCGAGCAGGCCGGCGAGGTGCCGGTGGGCGCGGTGGTCGTGGATGCGGCCGGTGACATCATCGGCGAGGGCTACAATGCTCCGGTGTCGACCCATGACCCCAGCGCCCATGCCGAAGTGCGCGCCCTGCGCGATGCCGGCGCCAGAGTCGGCAATTACCGGCTGGAGGGGTGCAGGCTGTTCGTCACCCTGGAGCCCTGCCTGATGTGCACCGGCGCCATCATTCACGCCCGGCTGGCCGGTGTCGTCTATGGGGCCGCCGAGCCCCGCAGTGGCATGGTGGAGTCGCGTGCCAATCTGTTTGCCCAGCCCTGGTACAACCATCGTGTCGAGGTCACCGGAGGCGTGCTGGCAACGCGTATCGCCAAGCAGCTGAAAGGATTCTTCCACCAGCGGCGGGAAGGTCAGCGTGACGACAGTGCTGGATGACGGACGCCCTGCTCAGGATCTGGGGGGGATGACATCGAAGCTGCCGCTGCTCGGCACGGCATCCTCCGGCAGTCGCGCATTGATGGGATGGAACTGCTCCTGACTGCGGTCCACGTAGGTCAGGACTTCGTAGTAGCGGCGGATGTTGCGTACATATACCACTGGTTCGCCACCTCGCGCATAGCCATGCCGGGTCTGCTCGTACCACTGCTTTTCCTGTAGCAGTGGCAACGAGCGCCGCACGTCGACCCAGACATTCGGGTTGCCGCCACGCTGCTTGGTGATATCGCGGGCATCGTAGAGGTGGCCGAGGCCGACGTTATAGGCCGCCATGGCCATGTAGAGCCGATCCTTGCCCGTGATGGACTTGGGTAATCGTTGCTCCAGGCTGCGCAGGTAGCGCGCTCCCCCCTTGATGCTTTGCTCGGGGTCGAGACGGTTGTCGACGCCCAGGTCACCGGCGGTGGGCAGGGTCAGCATCATCAGACCTCGCACGCCGGTGGGCGAGGTGGCCTTGGGGTCCCAGTGAGATTCCTGGTAGCCCACCGCGGCCAGCAACTTCCAGTCGAAGCCGTTGGCACGCGCCGCTTCACGAAAGAGCTCGGCGTAGTCGGGCAGTCGTTGCTTGGCATGCTTGATGAAGGTGCGGGCGCCAACGTATTCGAGATAGTTGTCGCGGCCGAAGTAGCGAGTCTCGAGGCGCTGCAGCAACCCGGAACTCTGTATGTCGGCCAGAAAGCGGTTGGCCTCGCGGACCAGGCCGAGACCCTGGCCGGCGGGGAAAGCCCAGGCCAGCGAGAGCGGCTTGCCCAGCGTGAAACCATCCTCCACCTCCGGGAAGAAGAGCCGGTTGAGGCGGAATTGACGCTGGTAGACCACGGCAGCATCCAGCTCACCGCTCGCCACCCGGCTCAGCAGGGAGGCGATCTCCATGTCGTTGGATTCCTTCCAGCTGAGCTCGGGGTGCTCGGCCTGCAGCTCGCGCATCACGGTGTCGGTGCCGGTGCCGCTCAAGGTGCCGACCTCCAGCTCCACCAGGTCTGCGATGCTCTCGGGAGGCGTGATGCCGCGGCGATAGACCACGAGCGGCTGCAGCGGCATGATCGGCCGACTGAAGATCAGGCCGTCGCGACTCGGGTCGAGGGGCAGGGCGGCTGCTCCCATGTCGCCCTGCTTGCGCACCGCATCCAGTACTTCGCTGCTGTTATGGCCATCGTTCAGTGCCAGGCTGACGCCCAGATGGTCGGCGAAGCGCCGCATCAGTTCGTATTCGAAGCCGGTCGGACCCTGGCGGCCTTCGTAATAGGTGGTCGGCGTGTTGCGGGTTTGCACGCTGATGAAGTCGCGCTCCAGCACGTCCTGCAGGTGCTCGCCCGGCTGACGATCCGGGGACACCGGCAACATGGCCAGCAGCATAGCGCTGCACGCTGTCAGGTAGCCACGCCAGTGGCGACGGAAATGGGCGAGCCAGGTTGCGGACATAGTGGCGCTGAGCGGTGAAGGGATCTTCACCTTACCCAGCGAACCCGCGCCTGTCATCATTCCCGATTTCTCGCCATCCATGCTTTCCAGTATCATGTGGCCATTCAGTCGCCGCTGGATCCATCCCGATGCGGCTCCCCGAGGGCGTGTGGCGGGGAGATCCGGGTCGAGGTTCGGCGTTGTCGGCGCTTTATGCTTCCTTCACATTTCGCTTGCTTCAGAGGTCCGAGGATATGCTCGAACTGCGCGGTGCGCCCGCCCTATCCGCTTTTCGTCACGCCAAGCTGCTGGAAGCCCTGTCTCGCGTGGCGCCAGGTGTCGAGACGCTGGAAGCCGACTATGTGCACTTCGTTGACCATGAAGGCGAGCTGGCGGAGTCGGAACAGCGGCTGCTCGAGGGGTTGCTCGACGATGGTACGTCGCCTGAGGCAAGGTCGAGTGGTCGGGGGCATCTGTTTCTGGTGGTGCCGCGCATCGGCACCCAGTCGCCCTGGTCGTCGAAGGCCACTGATATCGCCCATAACTGCGGACTGAAGCGGATTCGTCGACTCGAGCGCGGTATTGCTTACCGCGTGCGGTTCAGCGGCGAGTTTTCCGAGGCAGACTTCGAGGCCGTCACGGCGCAGTTGCATGACCGCATGACCGAGACCGTGCTGTTCGATGCCTCGGATGCCGCCAAGCTGTTCGAGCATCATCAGCCGGCGCCGCTCGGCAAGGTGGCCCTCCTCGAGGGCGGTCGCGAGGCACTGTCCACTGCCAACGTCGAACTGGGTCTGGCCCTCGCCGAGGACGAAATCGACTACCTCTGCGAGGCGTTCCGCAAGCTGGAGCGCAATCCCACTGATGTCGAGCTGATGATGTTCGCCCAGGCGAACTCCGAGCACTGTCGTCACAAGATCTTCAATGCCGACTGGGTGGTGGACGGCGAGGCCCAGCCGCGTTCGCTGTTCAAGATGATCAGGAACACTTATGAAAGCTCGCCGGACGATATCCTCTCGGCCTACAGCGACAATGCCGCGGTCATTCGTGGCAGCGAAGCGGGACGCTTCTTCGCCGCACCCTTGACCGGCAAGGCAGCCGAGAGCGCTGTCTACGGCACGCATCAGGAGTCCGTGAATATCCTGATGAAGGTCGAGACCCACAACCACCCCACGGCCATTGCGCCGCACCCCGGGGCGGCCACCGGGGCCGGCGGCGAGATTCGCGACGAGGGCGCCACCGGCATCGGCGGCAAGCCCAAGGCCGGCCTCACCGGTTTTACCGTTTCCAACCTGCGCATTCCCGACTTCGTGCAGCCCTGGGAGGCCTTCGATTACGGCAAGCCCGAGCGCATCACCAGCGCGCTGTCGATCATGCTCGAAGGTCCCATCGGGGGCGCCGCCTTCAATAACGAATTCGGGCGCCCGAACCTGACCGGCTACTTCCGCACCTTTGAGCAGGATGCGCTGGGCGCCGAGGGCATCGAGCGCCGCGGCTATCACAAGCCGATCATGATCGCCGGGGGCTACGGCAACATCCGCGAGGATCACGTTCAGAAAAGCGAGATTCCGGTGGGCGGCAAGCTGATCGTCATGGGCGGGCCGGCCATGCTGATCGGGCTGGGCGGCGGCGCGGCCTCGTCGATGGCCTCGGGGGCGTCCAGTGCCGATCTGGACTTCGCCTCGGTGCAGCGCGGCAATCCGGAGATGGAACGGCGTGCCCAGGAAGTCATCGACCGTTGCTGGTCCCTGGGCGATGGCAACCCGATCTGCTTCATCCATGACGTCGGCGCGGGCGGGCTGTCCAATGCGCTGCCGGAGCTGGTCAAGGATGGCGAGCGCGGCGGGCGTTTCGATCTGCGTGAGGTGCCCAATGCCGAGCCGGGCATGAGCCCGCTGGAAATCTGGTGCAACGAGGCCCAGGAGCGCTATGTGCTGGCCGTGGCGCCGGAAAACCTGGCGGCCTTCGAGGCGCTGTGTCAGCGCGAACGTTGCCCCTATGCCGTGGTCGGCGAGGCCACCGAAGCGCACCACCTCGAGGTGCGTGATGGCCACTTCGAGGCGACCACGGCGCAGACGCCGCCGGTGGATCTGCCGATGAGCGTGCTGTTCGGCAAGCCGCCGAAGATGCAGCGGGAATTCGCGCGGCAACGCCGCGACCTGCCGGGCATCATGCTCGACAACCTGGATCTGCGTGAGGCGCTGGATCGGGTCCTGAGCCTGCCCACCGTGGCCTCCAAGAGTTTCCTGATCACCATCGGCGATCGCTCGATTACCGGTCAGGTGGCACGCGACCAGATGGTCGGCCCCTGGCAGGTACCGGTGGCCGATGTGGCGGTGACCACGGCGACCTTCGACACCCATGCCGGTGAAGCCATGGCGATGGGCGAGCGGCCGCCGGTGGCGCTCATCGACCCGGCGGCCAGCGCCCGTCTGGCGGTGGCCGAGACCATCACCAACCTGGCCGCCGCACCGATCGCCAAACTGGGCGACATCAAGCTGTCGGCCAACTGGATGAGTGCGGCCAGCCACCCTGGCGAGAACCAGGCGCTGTATGACGCCGTGCATGCCGTCGGCATGGAGCTGTGTCCGGCGCTGGGGATTGCCATTCCGGTGGGCAAGGATTCGATGTCGATGCGCACCGCCTGGCAGGCCGCGACCGGCGACGCCGGCGAGCTGGAGGAGAAGAGCGTCACGGCACCGCTGTCGTTGATCACCACCGGCTTCGCACCGGTGACCGATGCTCTGCGCACCCTGACCCCCGAGATCGACATGGCGCGGGATGAATCCGACCTGATCCTGGTCGACCTGGGCGGCGCTCGCAACCGTCTCGGCGGCTCGGCGCTGGCGCAGGTCTATGGCCAGGTCGGTGACGAGTGCCCGGATCTGGACGACTCGGAGGATCTCAAGGCGTTCTTCTCGGTCATCCAGGGCCTCAATGCCGATGGCAAGCTGCTGGCCTATCACGATCGCAGCGATGGTGGTTTGCTGGTCACCCTGCTGGAGATGGCCTTTGCCGCGCATGCCGGCCTGGAAATCAAGCTCGACTGGTTGATCGACGAGCCCGGCGAGGCCGTCAATGCGCTCTTCGCCGAAGAGCTCGGGGCGGTGATTCAGGTGTCCCGCGAGCACACCGAAGAGGTGCTGACCCAGTTTGCCGGCGCCGGGCTCGAGACCTGTGGGGTCATCGCCCGTCCGCGCTATGACGACCAGGTACGCGTCACCCTGTTCGAGGAGCCGCTGCTCGAGACCACGCGCATGCTCACCCAGCGCACCTGGAGCGAACCCAGCTATCGCATGCAGGCGTTGCGCGACAACGCCGACTGTGCCAAGAGCGAATTCGATGAGCTGCTGGATGCGCGGGACCCGGGCCTCTCGGCCACGCCGAGCTTCGATGTCGACGAGGATATCAGCGCGCCCTTCGTCAACACGGCCCGTCCTCCCATGGCGGTGCTGCGCGAACAGGGCGTGAATGGCCATGTGGAGATGGCCTGGGCCTTCGACAAGGCCGGGTTCGAGGCCGTCGATGTGCACATGAGCGACATTCTCGAAGGACGCGTCGGCCTCGAGGACTTCAAGGGCCTGGTGGCCTGCGGCGGCTTCTCCTATGGCGACGTGCTGGGGGCCGGCGGCGGCTGGGCCAAGTCGGTGCTGTACAACGCGCGGGCACGGGAGCAGTTCGCCGCCTTCTTCGGTCGTGACGACAGCTTTGCCCTGGGCGTGTGCAACGGCTGCCAGATGCTCTCGCAGCTCAAGGAGCTGATTCCGGGCGCCGAGCACTGGCCGCAGTTCCTGCGCAACGAGTCCGAGCAGTTCGAGGCGCGGGTCTCCATGGTCCGCGTGGAGCAGAGCCCGTCGATTCTGCTCGCCGGCATGCAGGGCTCGAAGCTGCCGATCGCCGTGGCGCATGGCGAGGGTCGCGCGGCCTTCCGTGACACGGCCCACCTGCGCCAGGTGCAGAGCAGCGACCAGGTGGCGTTGCGCTACCTGGACAATCATGGTCAGTCGACCACGCGCTATCCGGCCAACCCCAATGGCTCACCGGCGGGTATCACCGGCCTCACCACCCCGGACGGCCGGGTGACGATCATGATGCCGCACCCCGAGCGCGTGGCCAGGGCGGTGACCAACTCCTGGCGCCCCGCCGAGTGGACGCAGGATGGTGCCTGGATGCGCATGTTCCGCAACGCCCGGCACTGGCTGGGCTGAGTGGCGCCGGGCCTGACCTGACGCCGTAACGCAAGACGCCGGCGCCCGTGGAGACAGGCGCCGGCGTCTTGCCCATGCACTCAAGCATCGCGGTGATGCGTCTTAGGCGTCGTCCTTGTGCTTCAGGCGTGACTCTACGTCATCGAGCAGATCACGGAGCTGGGCCTGAAAATGGTCGAAGCGGCCGAAGTCGTGATCGCATTCGTCACAATAGACGTGATACTGCCCTTGCCGTCCGGGTGGCACGCGCTTCCTGCGGCTACCGCACTCCGGGCATTCAGGGCCAGTATGTTCGGTGGTCATGATGAGCTCTCCTTTTCAATCGAACACTTCAGGTATCGTGCCGACAGGCCGGAAAATCAAGCTTGACGGCATGATGTAGTAAATTTTGGCATGAAACCCGGCAGAATGGCGAGTCGGTATCGCGCAGAGGCCCCATGAACGCTGTTGTTCCTCCCCAATTGCGGCCCTACCAGCAGGCGGCGGTGACGCGCGTCGTCGAGCACTTTCGTGCCACGCATGACCCCGGGGTGGTGGTGCTGCCGACCGGCAGCGGCAAGTCGCTGGTGATCGCCGAACTGGCCAGGCTGGCACGTGGTCGCGTGCTGGTGCTGGCGCATGTGCGCGAACTGGTGGAGCAGAACCATGCCAAGTACGAAGCCTATGGGCTCGAGGCGGACATTTTCAGTGCCGGCCTGGGGCGAAAGCAGGCGGCGCGTCAGGTGGTGTTTGGCTCGGTTCAATCGGTCGTGCGTAATCTCGAGGCCTTCGATGACTCGGCAACGGCTTTTTCGCTGCTGGTGATCGACGAGTGTCATCGCGTCTCGCTGGACGAGAACTCGAGCTATCGGCGCGTCATCGATGCGCTGAAGCGCTGTAACCCGAGCCTCAAGATACTCGGCCTGACGGCCACGCCCTACCGGCTGGGGCAGGGCTTCGTCTATCATCGCCACCATCATGGCATGGTGCGCGGTGATGAAGACTGCTTCTTCCGCGACTGTGTCTTCGAGCAACCGCTGCGGCTGATGGTCAAGCAGGGCTATCTGGCCGAGCCGCGCCGCGTGGATGCGGCCGTGGCCCGCTATGACTTCTCGCGGCTGGCGCCGGGGGCGGGCGGTCGCTACCAGGAAGCCGAGCTGGATCAGGTGGTGGCCGGCAACCGCGCGACCCCGGCCATCGTCGCCGAGGTCGTCACGGCCGCCGCCGAGCGCCGGGGCGTGATGCTGTTCGCCGCCACCGTGGCGCATGCCGAGGAAGTCCTGGGGTTGCTTCCGTCGGGCGAGGCGGCGCTGATCACCGGGGCCACACCGTCTGAAGAGCGCCAGGCGCATATCGCGGCCTTCAAGGCGCAGCGTCTCAAGTACCTGGTCAATGTCTCGGTGCTGACCACCGGCTTCGATGCGCCCCATGTCGACCTGATCGCGATCCTGCGACCCACCGAGTCGGTCGGGCTCTATCAGCAGATGATCGGTCGCGGCCTGCGCCTGGCCGAGGGCAAGCAGGACTGCCTGATTCTCGACTATGCCGGCAACCCCTGGGATCTGTATGCGCCCGAGGTGGGGAGCCCGCGGCCGGCGTCGGATACCGAACCGGTGCAGGTGCCGTGCCCGGCCTGTGAGCACGCCAACCTGTTCTGGGGGCGACGTGACGGCGAGCTGGTCATCGAGCATTTCGGGCGGCGTTGCCAGGGGCTGGTCGAGGATGACGACGGCCGCCGGCGGCAATGCGACTTTCGCTATCGCTTCAAGGAGTGCAAGGAGTGCGGTACCGAGAATGATATCGCCGCGCGGCGTTGTCATGGCTGCCAGGCGATGCTGGTGGATGCCGACGACAAGCTGCGCGAGGCCCTGAAACTGCGCGATGCCATGGTGCTGCGCGTGACCGGCATGCAGCTCGAGGCCACGCACAACGGACGCGGCCTGCCACGCCTGAAGGTGACCTATCATGACGAGGACGGCGAGACGCTCAGCGAATGGTTCGCCCTGGAGAGCGCAGCCCAGCGTGGCGCCTTTGCGGCGGTATTCCTGCGCCGCCACCTGCGTGCGCCCGGCAGCGACTGGTGGCCGGGCAGCCCGACCGAGGTGGTGGCGGAGCGTCGTCGCCTCAAGGCCCCGGACTTCGTCATCGGCCGCAAGGTCGGGCGTTACTGGCAGGTGCGCGACAAGCTCTTCGAGTACGAGGGGCGCTATCGCACCGCCGCAGCCGCCGAGGCGGTGCATGGCTTACCTTGAGGGGGGCGGTCTTGGTAGACTCTCCCCTTTGACGAGAGGCGCACTCCCGCCCGGCTTCTCGTCCCCTGCAGGAGGCCAGGCCACGCGTGAGCGATACGCCAACGACCGCCGATGGTGAGACAGTCAGCCGCGACCCGGCGCCGTCGGATGCCGGCCCGGACGCCGTAACGAGCGCTGCCGAGCACAGCGCCGCGCAGCGGGCGGCGTCCCTCGGTCGGCTTTTCGATGAGCCGATCACCCAGCTTCCGGAGGATCTTTACATCCCGCCGGAAGCCTTGCGCGTGTTTCTCGAGGCCTTCGAAGGACCGCTCGACCTCCTGTTGTACCTGATTCGTCGCCAGAACCTGGATATCCTGGCCATCGATGTGGCCAGCATCACGCATCAGTACATCGAATACGTGCAGTTGATGAAGGCCATGGAAATCGAGCTGGCCGGGGAGTACCTGCTGATGGCGGCCATGCTGGCGGAGATCAAGTCACGCACCTTGCTGCCGCGCCCGCCGAAACAGAACGAGGAGGACGAGGAAGAAGACCCGCGGGCCGAATTGATCCGCCGGCTTCAGGAATACGAACGGCTCAAGAATGCCGCGGAATCCCTCGGGGATCTGCCGCGCCAGGGGCGTGACTGGTTTCCGGCCAGGGCCGCCTTGCCGCCGCTCGAATCACGGGTGATCCATCCGCATGTCGAGCTCGATGAGCTGCTGGGCGCGCTGGCCGGCATCCTGCGCCGGGCCGAGCTCAACCAGTCGCACCAGATCAGTCGCGAGGTGCTGTCCACCCGCGAGCGCATGCAGGTGATTCTGGGGCGCCTGAGTCATGAACATCACACTCCCTTCGAATCGCTGTTCAGCCTCGAGGAAGGGCGGGCCGGCGTGGTGGTGACCTTCATGGCGATCCTCGAGCTGGCCAAGGAAACGCTGATCGAGATCGTCCAGAATGCGCCCCTGTCTCCGATCCATGTGCGGGCCAGGGCGCAGACCGAGGCGGTCGAGGGCGACGAAGACTTCTACGCTGAGGGCGAGGAGGGAGAAAGTCCCTTTGCCGCCGAGGACGATGGGCAGGATGGCCCGGCGGATGACATGCCGCATGAGAGTGAGCCGCCGCAGGAAGAGGAGCAAGGCTCGGCATGAGTGCCATGGAATATTCCGAGACCCCGCTGGACGAAATCCTCGAAGCGGCCCTGCTGGCGGCAGGCTCGCCCTTGCCACTGGAACGCCTCGAGGCCCTGTTCGATGATCAGGAGCGGCCGTCGCGCCGGGCCCTGCGCGAGTCGCTGGAGCGCGTCGAGTCGCGCCATGAACAGGGCGCCATGGAAATGCTGGAGACCGTCTCGGGGTATCAGCTGCGCATTCGGCCGCGCCTGTCGTCCTGGGTCTCGCGGCTCTGGGACGAGCGCCCGCAGCGCTATTCGCGGGCGCTGCTGGAAACGCTGGCCATGGTCGCCTATCGCCAGCCGGTCACGCGTGCCGATATCGAGGAAGTGCGGGGCGTCTCGGTCAGCGGCTCGATCATGCGCACCCTGTCCGATCGTGGCTGGGTGAGGGTGGTCGGGCATCGCGATGTGCCCGGTCGCCCGGCGGTCTATGCGACCACGCGTGCCTTCCTCGATGACTTCGGGCTGAAGACCCTGGATGAACTGCCGCCGATGCATGAGCTCAAGAGCTTCGGCGAGGAACAGGCCGGCCAGGACGACGCGCCGCCACCGCCCCAGGAGGCCTTGCTGGCGCAGGCGGATGAGCCGCTGGACGCACCGGACGACGCCGCGGCCGAGCAGGCCGGGGAGGGCGCTACAGACGAGACGGCCTCGGCGGATGACGCCGTGAGTCATGATCGCGATGCCACCGACGCGACACGCCCTGATGAAGACGGGGCGCCGGCAGCCGAAGTGGCCGATGAGGCAGACGCCACCGCGTCCGCGGCAGCGACCGAGGACCCGGCATCGGCCGGGACAGCCGATGCCTCAGCAACACACGCCGGGACGGCGTCCGAGCGGATGAGCCCGAGCTTTGCCGATCTGGAAGCCCGGCTCTCCGAGCGTGCTCGAGGCCGCGTCGAGGATGACGCTGCCCCGGGGACGGAATCCACGACAAGTGAGACAGACGATGAGTAACACCAGCGAGAAACTGCAGAAGGTGCTAGCCCGAGCAGGCCTGGGGTCGCGCCGCGAGATGGAAACGGCGATTGCCGATGGGCGCGTCAGAGTCAATGGCCAGGTCGCCACCCTGGGTGACCGCATCGAGCCGCATGACCGGGTGGCGCTCGATGAGCGCCCGGTCACCCTGCGTTCGGCGGCGGAAGTCCCGCGTCGGGTCATCATGTACAACAAGCCCGAGGGCGAGCTCTGCACGCGCAAGGACCCGGAGGGTCGCCGCACGGTCTTCGACCGCCTGCCGCGTCTCAAGGGCGAACGCTGGATCGCCATCGGCCGCCTGGACATCAATACCAGTGGTCTGCTGCTGTTTACCACCGACGGTGAACTGGCCAATCGGCTGATGCACCCGGCGACGCAGATCGAGCGCGAGTACGCCGTGCGTGTCATGGGGGAAGTGACCAAAGGGCAGATCAAGGCCATGGCCGAGGGCGTCATGCTGGATGACGGTCCGGCGCGCTTTACCGATGTTCAGGAGTTCGGTGGCGAAGGGATCAACACCTGGTTCCATGTGGTGATCATGGAGGGGCGCAACCGTGAGGTCAGGCGTCTCTGGGAGTCCCAGAACCTGACCGTCAGCCGCCTCAAGCGGGTGCGTTACGGCAATATCTTCCTCGACAAGCGCACCAAGGCCGGCGAGTGGATCGAGCTCGGTCAGGACGAGATCGACGACCTGGCCGCTCAGGCAGGCCTGGAGTCGCGCCGGGTACCGGAGCTGACGCCGGACGAGAAAAACCGCTGGAGTCGCGACAAGAACAAGCGGCGTCCAGTGCAGGGGGTGCGCAAGCCCAAGGCACCCAGGAATCGTGGCCACTGAGGGGCGTCAGTCTGCCGATCATGAGCAGGGCGGATAACCCGCCGGGACCGGGCAAGGCGGATTCTCGTGCCGAGCATGAAAAAACGCTTGCCACCGAAGGGGGTTATCCGTATTATGTGCACCCGTTCGGCAGGGTCGTTAGCTCAGTTGGCAGAGCAGTTGGCTTTTAACCAATTGGTCGTAGGTTCGAATCCTACACGACCCACCATCCGAACCTGTGCCTGGCCGTCAAGGTCATGCGGGTCGTTAGCTCAGTTGGCAGAGCAGTTGGCTTTTAACCAATTGGTCGTAGGTTCGAATCCTACACGACCCACCAGATTCCGCGCCCCCGTCTCCCCGGAGACGGGGGCGTTCTGTTTGTACGCGCGCCAGCGGCATCGGGCGGGCGCCGCGCCCGCCCCGGGCAGGCTTGCAACCTGGGCGTCGGGGCGTCATCATCAAACAACGTCATTCAGCGGGCAGCCGACATCGCCGAGCGCGAGCCGCATGCCCCGGACGCGGGTCGACCACCGCGATAGACGCATTGGTTGGCCCTCTGGTGTGTCGCGCCGTGCGGAGCGCACGTAGCCCGGCACCTGGTGTAACGCAGGGGGAGCCCCTGCTGGTCACAGTGGTAGACACGATGACGATCATGACTTCCCGTGCCGAGCTGCGCGATCAGCTGGCACGCAGCTATTGCCCGACACGTATCCCCGCCGAGGACGAAGCGCGCGTCGAAGAAATCAAGCGCCTGCTCGAGGACAACAACGCTGTCCTGGTGGCGCATTATTATACCGACGACGCCATTCAGCAGCTGGCCGAGGAAACCGGTGGCTGCGTGGCGGATTCCCTGGAAATGGCCCGCTTCGGTGCGCGCCACCCGGCCGATACCTTGGTGGTGGCCGGGGTGCGCTTCATGGGCGAGACCGCCAAGATCCTGTCCCCCGAAAAGCGCGTGCTGATGCCGACCCTGGAGGCGACCTGTTCGCTGGATGTCGGCTGCCCGGCGGATGAGTTCGCGGCCTTCTGCGATGCCCATCCCGATCGCACCGTGGTGGTCTACGCCAACACCTCGGCGGCGGTGAAGGCGCGTGCCGACTGGGTGGTGACCTCCTCGATCGCCGTGGATGTCATCGAGCACCTTCAGGCCAGGGGCGAGAAGATCCTCTGGGCTCCCGACAAGCACCTGGGCAGCTATATCCAGCGCCGCACCGGAGCCGACATGCTGCTCTGGGACGGTGCCTGCATCGTGCACGAGGAGTTCAAGGCCAAGGGCGTCGAGGATCTCAAGGGGCTCTACCCGGAAGCGGCCGTGCTGGTGCATCCCGAGTCGCCGGAACCGGTGGTCGAGCTGGCCGATGTGACGGGCTCCACCTCCCAGCTGATCAAGGCGGCCAAGGAGCTGCCCCAGCAGGAGCTGATCGTGGCCACCGACCGCGGTATCTTCTTCAAGATGCAGCAGGCGGTGCCCGACAAGACGCTCTTCGAGGCGCCCACGGCGGGCGATGGCGCGACCTGCAAGAGCTGCGCCCACTGCCCGTGGATGGCGATGAACGCGCTGGACAACCTGGCCGGTGCCCTGCGCCATGCCAGCGGCGAGATCCGCGTCGATGAAGCCCTGCGTCTGCGGGCCCTCAAGCCGCTGGAGCGCATGCTCAACTTCAACGCCTGAGGCTCACCAGCGCCGACAGGGGTGTGGTACGTTATCTGACACGGCCCGACTGACGTTTTTGGTTTCGATGACGCCGGCCGCTGATGCGGCCGGTGCCTTTTCTTTGTTGTTCAGGACGCCTCGTTATGAAGACGCAGACCCTCAATGTTGGCCTGGTCGGCTTCGGCATGGCCGGCAGGACCTTTCATGCGCCCCTGGTCGCGGCAGCGCCTTGGCTGGAGCTGTCCGCCGTGGTCAGCGGTGACGCCGCCAAGGTGCAGGCGGTCTACCCCGGGATGACGGTGCATGACAGGTCCCAGACCTTGTTTGCCGACCCGGAAATCGACCTGGTGGTGATCGCGACCCCCAACGAATGGCACTTTCCGCTGGCCAAGGCGGCGCTGGCGGCGGGCAAGCATGTGGTGGTCGACAAGCCCATGGCGGTGTCGCTGGCCGAGGCTCGCCAGCTGAAAACGCTCGCCGAGAATGCCCAGCGGCTGTTGAGCGTCTTCCACAATCGCCGCTGGGACAATGACTTCCTGACGCTCAAGGCCCTCTTCGAGCGCGGCGATCTGGGCCGTATCACGGCGCTGGAATCGCGCTTCGACCGTTTCCGCCCGCATGTCGGCGATCGCTGGCGCGAGCACCACAGGCCCGGCAGTGGGGTCTGGTTCGACCTGGGGCCGCATCTGCTGGATCAGGCCCGCGAGCTGTTCGGCATGCCGCGCGCCATCCTGCTGGAGCTCTCCAACGCGCGGGACGGGGCCGAGATCGACGACGATTTTCTCGCCGTGCTGGATTACGACGCAGGTCCGCGTGTCACGCTGAGCGCCAGTTCGCTGATTGCCGAGCCGACACCGCGTTTCGCGGTGCATGGCACCCGCGGCAGCTTCACCAAGTACGGACTCGATCCCCAGGAAGACTGGCTCAAGGCGGGGGCGATACCGGAGCCCGGCTGGGGCGTGGATGAGACGCCGGCCCGCCTGATGCTCGATGAAGGGCAGGGCGAGGAGATCGACCTGGTGCGCCATGAGCTGCCCTGTGAGGCCGGTGATTATCGCGCCTACTATGACGCCATCGCCGAGACCCTGTTGCATGGCACGCCGCCCCCGGTCACGGCCGAGAGTGCCCTGGACACCATGGCGCTGCTCGAGGCCGGGCTGGACAGCTATCGCCAGGGGCGCTGGGTCAAGCTCAAGGAAGGTAACGGCGCGCGCCGCCGCCTGCTTCACGGCAAGGGCGAGTGATGCCCGAGCGTCCCCGGCGGTTCGCTCGGGGACGCGCTCACCACAGCAGGGAGGTGCTCGGCTCGGCGCGCAGCTTGTCGCGGGCAATGAACAGCGCGGCAATGGCGCGGGCTTCATGAAAGTCTTCGCGTGCCAACAGCGCGCCGATGTCGTCGAGGGCATGCGTCTCGACGATCAGTGGCTCGGGTTCGTCACCGGGCAGGCGTTTGGGGTAGAGGTCGCTGGCGAGGATCACCTGCATGCGGTGGCGCATGTAATTGGGGGCCAGGCTCAGCTCCACCAGTGGCTCGAGGCGGTGCGCGCCGAAGCCGCATTCCTCCATCAACTCCCGGTTGGCGGCGGTGATGATATCTTCCCCGGGGTCGACCAGCCCCTTGGGCAGGGTCAGGGCATAATCTTCCAGGCCGGCCGCGTACTCGCGGATCAGGAGCACATGCTCCGGGTCGGGCATGGCGACGATCATCACGGCACCGCTGGCATTGGCATTGCCGCCCAGGCGCTCGAAAGTGCGCTCGGCGCCATTGGCAAAGCGCAACTCCATTTCCTCGATGCGGAACAGGCGGCTGGATGCCAGGTCGCGGCGTGCCAGTACACGGGGTTTGTCGAGAGGTTCGCTCATGCGGTCTCCAGTCAAGGGCGAGGCGGGCCTGCTGAAATGCGTCCCTGTTGTCTATTGGTTACACTACCACGTCTGTTAAGCCCACGAGACGCTACCGCGCCGCCCGCGAGGATTCCATGATTGACTGGCGTGCCATTGATACCGTCCTGCTGGACATGGACGGGACCCTGCTGGACCTGCACTTCGACAGCCACTTCTGGCTGGAACACCTGCCGCGCCGTTATGTGGAGCTGCATCGCCTGGATGATGCGACCCAGGAAGAGGTGCGTGCCCGTATCATTCGCGAACAGGGTAGCCTGGACTGGTACAGCCTGGCCTACTGGCGCCGTGAGCTCGGCGTCGACATCGTCGCCCTGAAGCGCGAGGTTCAGCACCTGATCGGCCTGCGCAGTGATGCGCTGGACTTCCTGAACTGGCTCAAGCAGGCCCATCCGCGTGTCGTGCTGGCGACCAACGCGGATCGCGAGAGCCTGGAGCTGAAGTTGCCGCTGACCGGCCTGGAAGCGTATCTGGATGCGGTCGTGTCCTCCGCGGATGTCGGGGCGCCCAAGGAAGAGCAGGCGTTCTGGTGGGCTCTCCAGGAAATCGAACCCTTCGATCCGGAACGAACGCTGTTCATCGATGACAACCCTTCGGTGCTGGAAAGCGCCCGCGAGTTCGGCATTCGCCACTTGCTGGGCATTCTTCAGCCCGACAGCCGGCGCCCGGAGCGTCGGATCGAGTCGTTCATCGCCCTGGACCGCTTCGCCCGGCTGTTGCCGCAGGACTTGCCGCCGCAGGAGGATCCCCATGGATAACGTCAGGCTGGATAAATGGTTATGGGCGGCGCGTTTCTTCAAGACGCGAGCCCTGGCCAAGAAGGCCATTGAAGGAGGCAAGGTCCACTACAACGGTGGACGAGCCAGGACCAGCAAGCATGTCGAGGTGGGGGCCCTGATTCGTGTGCCTCAGGGCTGGGACACCATGGAAGTCGAGGTGCTGGCGCTCTCCGAGCAGCGTCGCGGTGCGCCGGAAGCCCGCGAGCTGTACCAGGAAACCGCGGAGAGTGACAAACGCCGCCGCACCGAAGCCGAACAGCGACGCCAGGCCAAGCAGGTCATGCAGCACCCCTTCAAACGCCCCGACAAACGCGACCGGCGCGAAATCAAACGGTTCATGCGCGGGGAGTAATGACGTAAGGGAAAAGAGGTAAGGGGTAAGGGGTAAGGAGCAAGGGTGTGGCGCTGGTGCAGATCGCATATGTCCACCGCTTTCTTCTTCCTTCTTCCGTCTTCCTTCTTTGCCCCTGCCGTGCACTTTCCCGCTGACCTCTCAACCCAATTCCAGGCAGTACTCATGACGGATCAGATACAACGTTTTCTCTTCGATAATACCAACGTGCGCGGTGAGGTCGTCTCGCTTCAGCAGGCTTATGCCGAGGTGGTCGAGCGGCATGACTATCCGCCGGCGGTGACGCGTCAGCTGGGTGAGCTGCTGTCGGCAGTTGCGCTGCTGACCGAGACCATCAAGCTGAATGGCACCATGAGCATCGAAGTGCGCGGCAAGGGGGCGCTGTCCCTGTTGATGGCGGAGTCCAATCCCGGCGGCGAGCTGCGTGCCATTGCCCAGCTCGACGAGAATGCCGCGATTCCGGATGAAAACGCCGGCTTTGCCGAGCTGCTCGGAGAGGGGCAGATCACCATCACGCTGGATCCCGACGAGGGCCGTCGCTATCAGGGCATCGTCACCCTGGAACAGGACAATCTGGCCGGATGTCTGGAAGATTACTTCAGCCGTTCCGAACAGCTGCCCACCCGCCTGTGGCTGGCGGCGGACGATCAGCGCTGCGCCGGCGTCATGCTGCAACGCCTGCCGGACGAGTCGTTGAATCAGGATGAGGACGCCTGGGAGCGTATGGTTCACCTCACCGACACCCTGAAGAACGACGAGTTGCTGTCGCTGGAGCACCATGAGCTGCTGCATCGGCTCTTCCATGAAGAGCAGGTGCGTGTCTTCGATCCCAAGGCACTGCACTTTTCCTGCAACTGTTCGCGGGAACGCATTGCCAGTGCGCTGTTGACGCTGGGAGAGGAGGAGTTGCGCGATATCCTGGCCGAGCAGGGCGGTATCGCCACCCAGTGCCATTTCTGCAACACCCGCTATGAATTCACCGCGGCCGAAGTCGACGCCATGCTGGAGGATCCGTCAGCGGAGCCGCCGACGGTTCATTAGGCTTCCCTCGGTATCTTGGGAAGCTGCCTGCGCTCGGTGTGGTCTTCCGCCCCAGCCTGGTCTGTGGTGTGGGCAGGGTGGCGTGTATGAAAACTACCGATAGTGGCGACTTTGTCATGCAAGTTGCCGGCGCGGCCCGTGTTCTGTCTTCATCCTCGAGCAGGCTGTGCGGGGCGGGCCGGCATCGGGGTGGATCATGAGGTGATCGGGCTTGATGTAGTAGGAAAACTACATGAACGTCGGGCAATGTCGGCGTTTCCCGCCGCACGGGTTTTTGCCATAATGCGCGCACTCATCCTTCAGCGGGTGTTGCCCAAGACGAGACGGGTAACCGCATGCGACGCCTGCAGGATGGGCTGAGACGCGTCCAGGAAGACGCCCGGCAAACCGAGAGAGAATTGGCCGCAAGGCCCCAGGAATCGACATGACCACGACTCAAGCCGTCCCCGCAACTGCCAGCACGCAGCCCGCCATTGCCCATGTCAATCTGAGCAGCGCCGAGTTGATCGAGCGTGCCGTGGCCAATGGTGAAGGCCGTCTGGCGGCCAATGGTGCCTTGGTGGTGAATACCGGTGAGCGTACCGGTCGTTCCCCAACGGATCGTTTCATCGTCGACGAGCCGTCCACCAGCGGCAAGATCGACTGGGGCAGTGTCAATCGCCCCTTCGATGCGGACAAGTTCAGTGCCCTCTGGGAGCGTGTCGAGGCGTATCTCAACGCCCGCGAGCGCTACGTCTCCGAGCTGCATGTCGGCAGTGATCCGGTGCACTATCTGCCGGTCAAGGTGACCACCGAAACGGCCTGGCACAATCTCTTCGGCCGCACCATGTTCGTGCGCCCCGAGCTCTACAACCCGGCGACCAAGGGTGAGTGGACCATCCTCAACGCGCCCTTCTTCGAGTGCGATCCGGCCCGCGACGGCACCAACTCGGAAGGCACGGTGATCATCAACTTCGCCGAGCAGAAGGTGCTGATCGCCGGCATGCGCTACGCCGGCGAGATGAAGAAGGCGATGTTCTCGGTGCAGAACTTCCTGCTGCCGGACGCCGACGTGCTGCCCATGCACTGCAGTGCCAATGTCGGCGAGGATGGCGAGACCACGCTGTTCTTCGGCCTGTCGGGCACCGGCAAGACCACCCTGTCCGCCGATCCGGCACGCTACCTGATCGGTGATGATGAGCACGGCTGGGGTGTGGGTACCGTCTTCAACGTGGAAGGCGGTTGCTATGCCAAGTGCATCGATCTGTCCGAGCAGAATGAGCCGGTCATCTGGAATGCCATCCAGTTCGGCACCGTGCTCGAGAACGTGGTGCTCGATGATCGCCGCCAGCCGGATTACGCCGATGGCAGCCTGACGCAGAACTCGCGGGCCGCTTATCCGCTCGAGCATGTCGAGAAGCGTGTCCCCGAGAACCGGGCCGGCGAGCCCAATGCCATCGTCTTCCTGACCTGCGACATGAGCGGGGTGCTGCCGCCGGTGTCGGTGCTGTCCAAGGAAGCCGCGGCCTATCATTTCCTGTCCGGCTATACCGCCAAGGTGGGCTCCACCGAAATGGGCGCCTCCGAGGGGCTGGCCGCGACCTTCTCGACCTGTTTCGGGGCGCCATTCTTCCCGCGTCCGGCGCGCGAGTACGCCGATCTGCTGATCAAGCGCGTCGCCGAGCAGGATGCCCAGGTCTACCTGGTCAACACCGGCTGGACCGGTGGCGCCTATGGCGAGGGTGGCGCGCGCTTCGCGATTCCCACGACCCGCGCCATCATTCATGCCATCCAGACGGGCATGCTGCGCGATGTAGAAACCAAGCGCATCGCCGGCCTCAACCTGGATGTGCCGACCGCCGTGCCGGGTGTCGAGACGCGCCTGCTCGACCCGCGTGAAACCTGGTCCGATCAGGCGGCCTATGACCGTCACCTGCATGAGCTGGCCGCCAAGTTCGTCGACAACTTCAGGAAGTTCGACGGGGTCAGCGAGGCCATCGTGCAGGCCGGTCCGCAGATCGACTGAGTCGACTCGTGAACCCTCGGGGCGCCCGGGAGTCGAAAGCGGGGAAGGGTGACCTTCTCCGCTTTCTTGCGTGAGGGGTTCGGCCATCTACCGAACGAGGAGCCATACCATGCAGCGTCGTCATTTTCTTGGCCTGCTGGGGCTGGGCGGGCTTGCTGGCCTGGCGCCGGGCATTGCCAGTGCCCGGCCCAAGCCGGATCTGTCCGCCGCCCCGGGGCTGGAGCCCCTGGAGCTGAGTGAAGCCGAATGGCGTGACAGGCTCTCCGACGAAGAGTTCGAGGTGCTGCGCGAAGCCGGCACCGAACCGGCCTTTTCCAGCCCGCTGGACCAGGAGAACCGCGAGGGCACCTATCACTGTGCCGGCTGCGATCTGCCGCTGTTCGAGAGTCACATGAAGTATGACTCCGGCACCGGCTGGCCGAGCTTCTTCACCCACATCGAGGGCCATCTGCTGGATGAGCTGGATCTGGTCTTGCTGATCCCGCGAACCGAGTATCACTGCGCACGCTGTGGTGGCCACCAGGGTCATGTGTTCGATGATGGCCCCGAGCCCACCGGTCTGCGTTGGTGCAACAATGGCCTGGCACTGACCTTCAAACCGGCTTGATGGCTTGACATCCGGTCCCGCGCCTGATTTTCTAGACACATGAACATGAATCGCGCCAACCTCGTTCTCGACCTACGACTACTAGCCCGCCGCTGAGCGCGCCGGGCGACGTTGATGTCGCCCATTCGTACGTCGACAACGAGGTTGCAGCATGTTCATCGCCATACCCAATGCCCAGATTCCCGCCTTTCGTGACGCATCCGTCTGCCGCTGCGCAACGTCTGGTGAAGTGTCCTGCGCCCCGCTTGCCTTTCGGCAGGCGGGGCGTTGTCATTTGGAACCGTCAATGTCTCAGGGAGAACGCCGCCATGATGCTCGATAATCCTTCCACCAAGTACCGCCCGTTCGTGGGCGTCGACCTGCCGGACCGACAGTGGCCGAGCCGGCGCATTGAGGCGCCGCCCCAGTGGTGTGCGGTCGACCTGCGTGATGGCAACCAGGCGTTGATCGATCCCATGGACCAGGAGCGCAAGCAGCGCCTGTTCGACCTGCTGGTCAGGATCGGCTTCAAGCAGATCGAGGTGGGCTTTCCCTCGGCCTCGCAGACCGATTTCGATTTCGTGCGCTCCCTGATCGACAACGACAAGGTGCCCGAGGATGTGCACATCCAGGTGCTGACCCAGGCGCGCCCGCATCTGATCGATCGCACCTTCGAGGCCCTGAAGGGCGCCAGAAACGCCATCGTGCATGTCTACAACGCTACGGATCCGGTATTTCGGCGCGTGGTGTTCAACGTCAACCAGGCCGAGTGCGTGCAGATCGCCGTGGATGCCACGACGCGCATCCGCGAGCACATGGCGGCCGCGCCGGAGACCCACTGGACCTTCCAGTATTCGCCGGAGCTGTTCTCGACCACCGAGATGGACTTCGCCGTGGAAATCGTCGATGCGGTGTCGGCCACCTACGAGCCCACCAGCGAAAAGCCGATGATCGTCAACCTGCCGGCCACCGTGGAGTGCGCGACCCCCAACAACTATGCCGACCAGATCGAGTGGTTCTGCCGCCACGTGGCCAGGCGCGACTGTCTGATCGTCAGCGTGCACCCGCACAATGACCGGGGGACCGGTGTCGCGGCCGCCGAGCTGGCGGTCATGGGCGGTGCCGACCGTATCGAGGGCTGCCTGTTCGGCAACGGGGAACGCACCGGCAATGTCGATCTGGTCACCCTGGCCATGAACCTCTATACCCAGGGCGTGCATCCGCAGCTGGACTTCTCGAACATCACGCCGGTCATGCGCGAGGTCGAGTACTGCAACCAGCTGCCGGTGCACCCGCGCCACCCCTATGTCGGCGACCTGGTCTTCACGGCCTTCTCGGGCTCGCATCAGGATGCCATCAAGAAGGGCATGGCGGCACGCCGCGAGGATCCGGACGGTGTCTGGGCGGTTCCCTACCTGCCGATCGACCCGCTCGACGTGGGGCGCAGCTATGAGGCCGTGATCCGCGTCAACAGCCAGTCCGGCAAGGGCGGGGTGTCCTATCTGCTCGAAGAGGAACACGGCATCGAGCTGCCGCGTCGCCTGTCCATCGAGTTCAGTCAGGTGGTGCAGGAAGTCGCCGACCGGCTCGGCAAGGAAATCACGTCCGAGATGATCTATCAGGCCTTCCGTGACGAATACCTGGAGAAGAACCAGCCATTCGCCCTGGCCAGCCATCGCATGTCCTCCGAGCCCGACAGCCCGGTAGTCAATCTCGAGGCAACCATCGAGGAAGGCGGCGAACGGCGCACCATCCAGGGGCAGGGCAATGGCCCGCTGGCCGCCTTCGTCAAGTCGCTGGTCGCCGAAGGCCACGACGTCGAGATCATCGACTACCACGAGCACTCGCGGGGGCAGGGCTCCGACGCCGAGGCCATCGCCTATGTCGAGGTGCGCATCAACGGCGAAGCCGTGTTCGGCGTCGGTACCGACGAAAGCATCACCAGCGCCTCGATCAAGGGCGTACTCAGCGCCATCAATCGCCAGCTCTCCAACGAAGCCCCGGCACCCAATGTGACGGTGGAAACGCTGGCCTGAGCCCTGAGAGATGCGGCTACGCCGCTAGAAGAAGGAAGACCGGCGCTTCGCGCCTTGAAGAGGGAAGAGGAACCGCTATCCTGGCTTCTTCCTTCTTCATAGCGGTGTCTTGCTGGCTTCGCCGGGGATTTCCCTGACCAGCCTCGGCATCAAAAAGCCCGGCAGGGTCGTGCGCAGTTCGGCGACCAGGCTGCGTGCGGTGTCGTCGTCGATGTCGAAGTGAGCGGCGCCTTCCACCGGGTCCAGCACGTGCAGGTAGTAGGGCAGGATGTCGGCTTCGAAGAGTCGTTCGGACAGCTCGGCCAGGGTCGTTACCGAGTCGTTGACGCCGCTGAGCAGGACGCTCTGGTTGAGCAGGGTCACGCCGGCCTGGCGGAGTCGCTGGCACGCCGAGATGACGCTGTCGTCAATCTCCGCGGGGTGATTGATGTGCAGCACCATGACCTTCTGCAGGCGAGTCCTGCCGAGCCAGTCCAGCAGGGCGTCATCGATGCGGTCCGGGATGACCACGGGCAGCCGTGTGTGCAGCCGCAGTCGTTTCAGATGCGGAATGGCCTCGAGCTGGTCCACCAGCCAGCCCAGCTGGCGGTCATTGGCCGCCAGGGGGTCGCCGCCGGACAGGATGGCTTCCCGGATGCTGGTGTCCTGGCGCAGGTAGTCCAGGGTGTCGGCCCACTGGGCGCGCGAGGGGGCGTTTTCCTCATAGGGGAAGTGGCGTCGAAAGCAGTAGCGACAGTTGATGGCACAGGCCGGGCTGGTGATCAGCAGGACGCGCCCGGCGTACTTGTGGATCAAGCCGCGGCGGGCGGTGTGCTCGCGTTCTTCCAGGGGGTCGCTGACGAAGCCGGGGGTCTGCTGTTGTTCGGCCTCCAGCGGCAGCACTTGGCGCAGCAGGGGGTCATGCGGGTCGCCCGGGCGCATGCGCGACAGGTAGGCTTCCGGTACACGCACCTCGAACAGGGCATGGCCGGCCTCGGCGCCGGGCCACCACTGCGCGTCGAGCGCCAGGCGGCGACACAGCTCGCGGGGGTCGCGAATGGCATGGGCCAGCTGCCGCTGCCAGGTGTCTGCCGAGCCATGGCGCTGCAAAGGGATGGGGCTTCGGGTTATCATGCGCGACACCTATCGAGGCGAGCGAGGGGGCAACCCTCGACCACTATCATTTGCTTGCTCGCGCCCGGGAGCATCATGCCCGGCGCGACGGAATATGGAATCACTCTCATGGCGAATTATTCTACCAATGAATTCAAGGGCGGTCTGAAGGTCATGCTGGATGGTGACCCCTGCGCCATTCTCGAGAATGACTACGTCAAGCCCGGCAAGGGCCAGGCCTTCAATCGCGTCAAGCTGCGCAACCTGATGACAGGCCGTGTCTGGGAGCGCACCTTCAAGTCCGGCGAGTCGCTGGAAGCCGCCGATGTGCTCGAGCTCGACATGGAGTATCTGTATACCGATGGCGAGATGTGGTACTTCATGCTCAGTGACGGCTCCTTCGAGCAGTACCCGGTGGAGAGGAAGGCGCTGGGCGAGACCGAAAAGTGGCTCAAGGAGCAGGTGGTCTACACGGTGACCCTGTGGAATGACAATGTCATCAATGTCACGCCGCCCAACTTCCTCGACTTGGAGGTCGTACAGACCGACCCCGGCCTGAAGGGCGATACCGCCCAGGGCGGCTCCAAGCCGGCCACGCTCTCTTCGGGTGCCGTGGCGCGCGTGCCGCTGTTCATCAACGAGGGCGAAGTCCTGAAGATTGATACGCGGACGGGCGAGTACGTCGGCCGCGCTTGATTTCGGGCCCTTCCTACGCTCGCTCATACGGCGTTGACTCCTGGGGGCGGCTTGCTCATTTAGCGCTGCTAAACTCCGCCGCCTTACCCATGAGTCGCCTTGTCTGAGCATCGCTCGGAGAGGGCGCTAGCTGGGCGGGACTCGCCTGCAAGGCCACATTCTTTCGGGTGTGGCCTTTGTCGTCTCTGGAGGAAACATAGATGTCGATGGATTGGCGGCCCTCGGCCGATATCGAGACGTTGCGCGAGCGCGCGCGGTTGATTGGGGAGGTGCGGGCCTTCTTCGCCGAGCGCGGGGTCATGGAAGTGGAAACACCGGTGCTCGGCCGGGCGGGCAGCACGGATGTGCATCTGGCCTCCCTGCATTGCACAGCCACCACGCCGGCGGGGCGGCAGCCACTGTGGCTGCAGACCTCGCCGGAGTTCCACATGAAGCGCCTGCTGGCCGCCGGCAGCGGGCCGATCTTCCAGCTGGCCCGCAGCTTTCGGGATGGCGAGGTCGGCTCGCGTCACAATCTCGAGTTCACCATGCTGGAGTGGTATCGGCCGGGGCTCGACCTGGATGGTTTGATGGCGGAGACCGAGGCGCTGATCCGCCGGCTGTTGCCAAGCGACCCCGGCGCGCTACGGCGCCATCGTTATCGTGAGCTGTTCCGCGAGGACCTGGATCTCGACCCCTTCCATGAGCCGCTCGAAGCCCTGCGCCGCCTGGCCACCGAGCGGGGCGGGCTCGATATGGCCGAGGCCTGTCGCGACGATTGTCTCGACCTGCTGATGAGCCTTGTCATCGAACCGCGACTGGGCCGGGATGGCCTCGATGTCGTGCTGGACTACCCGGCCAGTCAGGCGGCGCTCGCCCGCCGCCATCGCGATCCGGAAGACGGCGAGTGGGTTGCCTCGCGCTTCGAGGTCTACGTGAATGGACTCGAGCTGGCCAACGGTTACGACGAGCTCACCGACGCCGAGGAGCAAGGCACTCGCTTCGCTGAAGATAACGCCGCCCGCCGCGCGGCCGGTCTGCCCGAAGTGGACGTCGACCGGCACCTGCTGGCCGCCCTCGAGGCCGGCATGCCCGAGGCCAGCGGAGTGGCCCTGGGCCTGGACCGGCTGATCCAGCTGGCGCTGGGCAAGGCCAGTGTGGCCGAGGTCATGGCCTTCGCCACGCCGCGCGCCTGAGGCCTGCGCGCCGCTGAAGGTGTCGCGCGTCAGTCGGCGGCGTGCGCCTCGCCGCTCGTCTCGCCCAGGCGCTGGCCCATCTGCACCTTGCCGCCGGCCTCGAGGGTGTCGAAGTCCAGCGAGTCGGCGAAGGCCATGACCACGGTGGAACCCAGCTTGAAGCGCCCCATCTCGGCACCTTTCTTCAGGGTGATGGGGGTGTCGAAGCCCAGGCGCTGGACAGCGTGGCGCGGCAGGGGAGCGATCTGCCCGGCCCAGACGGTCTCGATGCCGGCGACGATCATGGCGCCGACCAGCACCATGACCATGGGGCCGTGTTCGGTGTCGAAGTGGCAGACCAGGCGCTCGTTGCGCGCGAACAGGCCGGAGACGTGCTGTGTGGTGGCGTGGTTGACCGAGAACAGCCGGCCGGGCACATAGACCACCTCGCGCAGGGTGCCGGTCAGCGGCATGTGCACGCGGTGATAGTCGCGCGGCGACAGGTAGACCGTGGCGAAACTGCCGTGGCGATAGCGTGCCGCGGTGCTGTCGTCACCGCCCAGCAGGTCGCCGATGGTGAACTCATGCCCCTTGGCCTGGACCAGGCGGCCCTGAGCGATGGCGCCGAATTGAGACAGGGTGCCATCCGCCGGCGACACCACACCCTGGCCCAGCGGCCGCGCGCCTTCCTTCAAGGGGCGGGTAAAGAATTCATTGAAGGACGGATAGGCACTCGACTCGGGTTGCTGCGCCTCGCTCATGTCGACCCGGAAGCGGCGAATGAAGGCCCGAATGGCCAGGTTCTTGACCGCCGTCACCCGGCAATCGGCGAGACGCCCCACCAACCGCGACAGCAGGTGGTGGGGCAGGGGGTACTGAACGAGCGCAAAGAGCTTGGATGGGGTCACGGCACGGGGTTCCTTGGTGTGGGCTGGGGCTGGAAGAACGCGGCTGGCGCCGCTTGAAGAGGGAAGAACGGCGCTTCGCGCCTGGAAGAGGGAAGGAAACCACCCGGGCTTCGCCCGGAGCTATAAGCCGTAAGCTTTAAGCTGGAAGAAAAAACCTTGATTCCATGCCGTCGGGGCT
>NZ_BJOC01000032.1 GCF_006540005.1 Halomonas halmophila
GCCTTCCTTCTTCCTTCTTCCTTCTTCCTTCTTCCTTCTTCCTTCTTCCTTCTTCCTTCTTCCTTCTTCCTTCTTCCTTCTTACTTCTTACTTCTATTCTCATGCCTTCTCGATCGGTGTGTCGTCGCGGTTGCCCCATTCCTTCCAGGAACCGGCGTAGCCGCGCATCCTGAGGCCCAGCGCCTTGCCGACCAGCCAGGTGAAGCCGCTGCGGTGGTGGGTCTGGCAGTGGGTGACGATGTCCATGTCCGTGGTCAGACCCAGGGCGTCCAGCTCGGTGACCAGTTCGGCGTAGTCGCGTATGCGCAGCTGACGCTCCGGGTCCATGGCGCGGGTCCAGTCGAAGTTGACCGCGCCGGGAATATGGCCGAGACGCTGGTTGTCGCCCTTGTGGCCGAGGTATTCGTCGCGGCTGCGGGCGTCCCAGATGGCCAGGTTCGTGTCCTCGAGCCGCTCGATGATCTCGTGGCGGTCGATGGCGGCCTCGGGGTGGCGAAATTCGGCCGTGTACTCGCTGGGGCTCGGCGTCACGGTGTCGGTCGCGACGGGGAGTTCGGCGGCGCGCCAGGCCTGGATGCCGCCATTGAGATAGGAGTAGCGTCCATGACCCAGCAGCTCCAGGGTCCACAGCAGCCGGCCGGCCCAGCCGCCGCCTTCATCGTCATAGGCCACCACATGGGTATCCCGGGTCAGGCCGAGGGACGAGAACAGCTGTGACAGCGCCTCCGCCGACGGCACTTCGTTGGGTACCTCGCCGGTGCCCGCCAGCAGGCGGCGATGATCCAGGTAGACGGCGCCGGGCACGTGTCCCTGGGCGTGACTTTCGGCCTTCAGCGGCACATCGATGATCAGCAGCTCCGATGCATCCAGGTGGGCCGCCAGCTCTTCCGGCTCGATGATCAGTGGCAAGAGGTTGTCTTCGGAACTCATGGCATTCTCCTGGCAAGAGAGGCCCTGATGGCCTCATCCTTGATGGTTCTCGAGGCTATCGACGATACGCCGATAACTGGCGAAACGGTCAGCATGAATGTCGCCACTCTCCACGGCGGCCAGCAGGGCGCAGCCGGGCTCGGCGCGGTGGCGGCAGTCGCGGAAGCGGCAGTGGCCGAGGTGGTCACGGAATTCTATGAAGCCGTCGGCGACCTGGTCGGCGCTCAGATGGGTCAGGCCGAACTCGCGAATGCCGGGTGAGTCGATCAGCTCCCCGGGGCTGTCCGTACCTTCGGGCTGTGCCCCGTCGGCGTCCGCCGCGGGAGATTGCCGGAGGCGGTAGAGCCGCGCCGTGGTGGTGGTATGGGTGCCCTTGCGGCTATCGGTGGAGAGGTCGCCGATGCGCAGGTCCTCTTCGGGCAGCAAGCGGTCGATGAGCGAGGACTTGCCGACGCCACTCTGGCCGACAAAGACCGAGGTCCGGCCATGCAACTGGTCAAGCAGGGCGTCGAGCCCGGTGTCCCGGGCCGTGGTGGTGGTGATCACTGGGTAGCCGAGCCCGGCGTAGCGATCCAGCAGGGCGCGCAGCTCGCCGCCCTCGGCGGGCAGCAGGTCGACCTTGTTGAGCACCAGCACCGGGGCGATGCCGGTTGCCTCGGCCGCCACCAGATAGCGGTCGATCAGGTTGGCATGGGGTTCCGGCTCGACGGCGAAAACGATGAGGATCTGGTCGATGCCGGCGGCCACGGGCTTCAGACGGCCCCGTGGGTCGGGGCGTTGCAGAAGACTGTGGCGGGGTTCCCGGGCGACCACGACGCCACTGCCATCCTCGCCGGCCCGCCAGATGACATGATCGCCGGTCACCAGGCCATCGAGGTTGGCACGCAGGTGGCAGCGCACCGCCTGGCCTCCGTGGGCCGGCGCTACTTCCAGGCTGCGACCGAAATGAGCGATGACTCGTCCCGGCTGCTCGGGGCCGTATTCGCCCGCGGCGAGACGCTCGGTATCCGTTGTGTCGCGCTGCCTGGCCCGCTTGGCGCGTTCGGCCTGGGTCTTTTCGATGCGCCAGCGTTGCTGGCGGCTCAACTTGCGTTTGCTCATGATGGCCCGAAGGTCGGTACAATGGGGCTATTGTACTCACCCATCCGCCCGGCTGTCGTCAGCCGCGCGACTGCCAAGGAGCACTTATGTCCGCCATGAACGATGCACCGGATCCGCGCGCTCAGCGCCTGATCTGGATCGACCTGGAGATGACCGGACTCGACCCGGAGCGCGAGCGCATCATCGAGGTGGCCACCCTGGTTACCGATGCCGACCTCGAGGTCGTGGCGGAGGGGCCGGTGGTCGCCGTACATCAGCCCGACAGCCTGCTGGATGGCATGGATGACTGGAACCAGAAGACGCATGCTGGCTCCGGGCTGATCGATCGCGTGCGTGCCAGCGATGTCGACACGGCCGAGGCCGAACGACGCACGCTGGCGTTTCTGCGCGAGCACGTGGCGGCTGGAGCCTCACCGATGTGCGGCAACAGCGTGCATCAGGACCGGCGCTTCCTGGAACGCGAGATGCCGGAGCTGCTGGCCTTCTTTCATTATCGCAATCTGGATGTCTCGACCCTCAAGGAGCTGGCCAAGCGCTGGAATCCGGGCGCCTTGGTCGGCTTCAGCAAGCGCAACGTGCACCTGGCGATGGATGACATCAAGGAATCCATCGCTGAGCTGTCGCATTATCGCCGCACCTTCCTGAAGCTGGATGATGAGCAGGGGGATGAAGAGGAGTGACGCTCATCGCCTCGCCAGGGCGGGCAGGTCGCATGGAAGGCCTGCCCGCGTCTCTTGGGTCATTCGGCCGGGCGGATTTCCCAGCTGACGCTGACCATGGCATCCAGGGTGATGGTTCCGGGGCGGTACTCGGCATTCGAACCGCCACTTTCAGTTGCGGCATCGGCGCTCATGGCCATCATGCGGGGTTGATAAACCGGCGAACGGTTTTCGCTGACACTGATGACCGGCCCCAGTTCGATGCCCAGGGTGTCGGCCATGAGCTCGGCTTTGTGTCGAGCCTTCTCCAGGGCCTGGGTCAGCGCCTTGTCGCTGGCCACGCCGGGGTTCGACAGGTCATAGGTGACCCCATCCAGGGCATTGACGCCGGCCCGGGTCAGGGCATCGAGCATCATCGGCAACTTGTCGAGGTCGGCGATGTCGATTTCGAAGGGGCGTTCCAGACGCGTGCGGGTCATGCGTGAGCCCTCGGCGCCCTCTTTCTGGCGAACCTGAATCGTCTCGGGCTGAACCCGTAGCGAGCCGGCATTGATGGCATCCCGCTCGAGGCCTGCTTCTTCCAGAGTCTCGATCAGGCGGGCGGCACGTTCCTCCAGGCGTTGACGAGCCTTGCTCAGGGCTTCCGGGCTGGTACTGGTGTCATCGCGTTGGGCGATGGCCGGCGTGAGCTCCCAGAGTCGGGCACTCAGGGTGGCCTCGTCGGGCACCACCTGGATTTCGGACTGTGCCTGGACGTCGAGTCGTTTGTGCGGTGCTTCCTGCTGTGCCGAGGCGACCACGGGCATCGCGAGTAGAGGGCTGGACAGCAGCAGAATGGACAATAGAGCGCCGGGGAATCGGGTGTGTCGACGAACCTGTGTCATGGCATCTTCCTTGTGGCAAATGGTGTATGAGTTTTGAACCGGCAGTACCGTTGAGGGTTCCCTGATCGAGCGCCCAGGCCTGCATCTTGTCGATTTGCTGCATGATTGCGGGGCTGTCGCGCACTCGGGTGTATTGTGCCGCGGTTCGCCAGTCGTCATCATGACTTCATCCCTGACGATTGGCGGAGAGCAGCAGCATGGACCTCGGTGACGACGAACGAAGCTCCACCATACCCCTCAACCTGACGCTGGCGCTGGCGGCATTGGTGGTCATCATCGCCGGCATGCGGGCGGGGTCGGGCCTGCTGGTGCCGGTAATCCTGTCCCTGTTCATCGCCGTGGTCTGCACCGGCCCGGTGCGCTGGCTTCAAGGGCTGGGCGTGGGCCAGCGTCTGGCGGTGTGGATCACCCTGATCGTGATCGGCGGCCTGTTTTCCTTGCTGGGTATCCTGCTGGTCAACAGTTTCGGTACATTCGTCGAGGAGCTGCCCAACATTCAGCAGAAACTCTTTCAGTACTATCTCGGCATCATCGATGGCCTGGGCCGGCTGGGGCTGGGAGTGGACAGCCAGTCGGTGTCCGAACTGGTCGATGCCGAGAAGTTCGGCAACTGGTTGCCAGCCCTGTTGAGCCAGTTGGGCAACCTGATGATGCAGAGCGTGGTGGTGGCGCTGCTGGTCACTTTTCTGTTGTTCGAGACCCTCAACTTTCGCGACAAGGTTTCGCGCGCCTTGGTCAATCCGGCCCCTAGCCTGAGCCGTTTTCGCGAGTTCAGCCTGACGCTGAAACGCTATCTGGCCGTCAAGACGCTGATCAGCCTGGCCACGGGTACCCTGATCTGGGTGGCCTGCCAGTTGATTGGCGTCAAGTTCCCGCTGCTGTGGGCCGTGCTGGCTTTCGCCCTCAACTACATTCCCAACATCGGTTCGGCGATCGCGGCCGTGCCCCCCGTGCTGTTGCTGATCGTGACACCGGATGGCGGGCTCTTCAAGGCTCTGCTGCTGAGTGGTGCCTACCTGGGCGTCAATTTCGTGCTCGGCAACATCATCGAGCCGCGAGTCATGGGGCGGGCACTGGGGTTATCGACCTTCGTGGCCTTCCTGTCGCTGGTCGTCTGGGGCTGGATCTTCGGTGTGGTCGGCATGCTGCTGTCGGTGGTCCTGACCATGACGCTCAAGATTGCCCTGGACAGCCATCCGCAGACGCGCTGGATGGCCCACCTGCTGGGGCCCGGCAAGACGCCTATCGAACAGGCGGACCGGCCGCTGTCCGAGCGGGTCGGGCAGATGCGTAACCGCAAGCGCTGAGGCCCGCTGTCTGCCCCCTAAACGCCAAGCCCCCGAAGTCCGACTTCGGGGGCTTGATGAGAGGCCGGCCTTCCAGGAGAAGCGGCTCTGGATCAGGCGTTCTGCTCGATGAACTGTGACAGTTGTGACTTGGACTGTGCACCGACCAGTGAAGCGACCTTGGCACCGGACTTGAACAGCATCACGGTCGGTACGCCGCGCACGCCCTGTTCGGCGGCGATTTCCGGCGCGTCGTCCACATTGATGCTGACGATCTTGAGGCTGCCATCGCGCTCATCGGCGACCTCTTCGACCACCGGTGCCATGACCTTGCAAGGACCGCACCAGGGAGCCCAGAACTTAAGCAGGACCGGTGTATCGGCGTTCAGGACTTCCTGCTCGAAGTTGGCGTTGGTGACATCGACGTTATTGGCCATGGGATTCTCCAGTTACTACGTTGCGCGGTATCGCGCGGAATATCAGGCATGACAAGCATGCTGGTTGCATCGATGGTAGCGGTCGACCGGTGCGCTGGCAAATCCGCGTGCCCCGTGCAGGGCATCGCCGTCCGGGTGAGTGACGCCATTGTCGATATGCGATAAGGTAATCATGAACATGATTCTTATGCCACCATGAGCTCTTTATCGAGCCGATCGAGCGCTTTCATCAAGCGTCAGCGATGGTTCCGGCACCCAAGGGAGTAGCGCCATGAAGCTCCAGCAGTTGAGATATATCTGGGAGGTGTCACGTCACAACCTCAATGTGTCGGCTACCGCGCAGAGCCTCTATACATCGCAGCCCGGCATTTCCAAGCAGATCCGGCTGCTCGAGGATGAGCTGGGGGTCGAGATCTTCGCGCGCAGTGGCAAGCACCTGACCCGCGTCACCCCGGCCGGTGCGTCGATCATCGAGCTGGCCGGTGAAGTGCTGCGCCTGACCGACAACATCAAGGAGGTGTCGCAGGAGCACAGCGACGAGCGTCGCGGCAGCCTGTCGATCGCCACGACGCATACCCAGGCGCGCTATGCACTGCCGCCGGTGATCCGTGGCTTCACGGGCAAATACCCGGATGTCGCCCTGCACATGCAGCAGGGGACGCCGCGCCAGATTGCGCAGATGGTTAGTGATGGCCAGGCGGATTTCGCGATCTGCACCGAGTCGCTGGATCTCTTCCAGGACCTGGTCCTGCTGCCGTGCTATCGCTGGAACCGCTGTGTCCTGGTGCCACGTGATCACCCCCTGGCGCAGGTCGAGACCCTGACCCTGAAGGCGCTCGCCGAGCATCCGCTGGTGACCTATGTATTTGGCTTCACCGGCCGTTCGCAGCTTGACGAGGCGTTTCGTCGCGAGGGGCTGACTCCCAATGTGGTACTCACGGCGGCCGACTCGGACGTGATCAAGACCTATGTACGCCTCGGCATGGGCGTCGGCATCGTTGCCCACATGGCGGTCGCTCCCGGGGAGGATGATGACCTGGTGGCGCTGGATGCCAGCCACCTGTTCGCCAGCTCGACGACCAAGATCGGCATACGCCGCGGCACCTTCATGCGCGGCTACATGTATGACTTCCTCAAGGCCTTCGCCGACCATCTGGACCGTGATCTGGTCGAGGTGGCGCTGGAAGCCGGGCCGCGCCACGAGGATGCCCTGTTCGACGATATCGAACTGCCGGTGCGTTGAAACACGGCGCCGGCATGTCGAAAAGCACAAGGCCCGTCCAGGTGGACGGGCCTTGGTGCATCACGCTAGCGGAGCGGGGGCCATCAGTGTTGCAGGTGCAGCCCGCATTCGCGCTTTTCTTCGACCTTGGTCGGATCGAAGTAGTCGAATTCGTTGGGCAGGTCATGCGCCTGCAGATATCGGTAGAGGTCGCGGCTGGTCCAGTGCAGCAGCGGGGCGACCTTGAGCAGGCCATCGGCGTTGCGCGATACCGCCTGCATGCGGGCGCGCTCGGGGGTGTCCTCGGCGCGCAGCGCGGTGAACCAGACATCGGGAGCCATTTCGCGCAGGGCGCGATTGAAGGGCTCGAGCTTGACCTCTTCGGTGAAGGCCGCATGGCGCGGATCCTCGATCCCCGGTACCAGGCCGTCGACGGCCTCGCGGTGGGCGCGTGAACGCTTCGGCAGATAGGTGATCAGGTTCAGGCCCAGACGCTTGGCCAGGTCATCGGCAAACCGGTAGGTGGCCGCGGTGTTGTAGCCGTGGTCCATCCAGACGACCGGGATGTCCGGACGCTGGCGCGCCACCATGTGCAGGATGACCGCCTCGAAAGGGCGAAAGTTGGTGGTGCAGATCGGCCGGTCGCCCTGCTCCAGTGCCCAGCGAATCAAGGCTTCCGGATCATTGCCAAGGTCGCGATTGATGATGTCGAGTTGCGGCTCCATAGGGATGCTCCCGGATGGTGGCGTTCAATATGGAGGCCACATTAGCAGAGCCGTCAGCGGCTTCCCCAATACCGATTCATTGGATGTATATTCCCTGTGGGCTTAAGAAGGGCGTAGCCTTATTCCTCGAGGTGTTGTTGATCGTCGCTCAGGGCCCTCATCAGGTGACGGATCTTGTCGAGGGTCTCGGTGTACTCGGCTTCGCCCCGGGAGTCGGCGACCAGGCCGCCACCGCCCCAGATATGCAGGTGTCCGGCATCGGCCACGGCCGTGCGAATGGCGATCGAGGTATCCATACGGCCGCGCACGTCGACATAGCCCAGGCTTCCGCAGTAGGCACTGCGTGCCGAGGGTTCCAGCTCGTCGATGATCTGCATGGCGCGCACCTTGGGGGCGCCGGTGATGGAGCCACCGGGGAAGGCGGCCGAGAGCAGTTCCAGCGGTGAGTGCCGATCATCCAGCTCGCCGGTGACCACGCTTACCAGATGATGCACATTGGCATAGCTCTCCAGGGAGCAGAGCTGGGGCACGCGCACGCTACCCGGTCGGCACACGCGCCCCAGGTCGTTGCGCAGCAGGTCGACGATCATCACGTTTTCCGCGCGATCCTTGAGGCTGTGTGTCAGGGCCTCGGCAAAGGCGCGGTCCTGTTCCACGGTCTGGCCGCGCGGGCGTGTGCCCTTGATCGGGCGGGTCTCCACATGCCCGTCGGCGCATTGCAGGAAACGTTCCGGCGAGAGTGACAGGATGGCCTGATCCTCCCAGGCGATGAAGCCGGCGAAGGGCGTGGGAGTGGCCTGTCGCAGCCGGCAGTAGGCCTGCCATAGATCGCCCTGATAAGGCGCGCTGAAACGCTGTGCGAGGTTGATCTGATAACAGTCGCCGGCGCGAATGTAGTACTGCACGCGGGCGAAGCGCGCCAGGTACTCCTGACGACTCATTTCGGGCTGAAAGCCGCCGGTCAGCTGGAAGGGGGCCAGGGCCGGCGGTGTCGCCTGCAGCCATGACATGACCTGCCGGCCCCGCTCGGGGGAGGCGACCAGCCAGGTTTGCTGCTGGTGGTGATCCTGAATGATCGCCCAGTCATACAGGCCGACGCGGCTGTCCGGCAGGTCGGCGACCCTGGCGGCCTTGCCCTGCGTCGGCTCCAGCCGGTGGCCCAGGTCGTAGCTCCAGTAACCGATCAGGCCGCCGAGAAACGGCAGGTCGCTGGTGGGCACAGCGTCGGGCAGGCGTTCGAGCAGCGCCTTCTGTGCCTGGAAGGGGTCGGAGCTGTCGCTGCCTCGCCGGGATGGCTGCGGCGCGAAGGTCTCCAGCGGGTCGCTGGACATGATGTCGTATCGTCCCCCCGGGGCACTCGGGCGGCCGCTGTCGAGCAATACGGCTCCGGACCTGTGGCGCAGCGGCGCGAAGGTCTCCAGAGGTGAGCTCCGGTATGGCAGTGGGGTGATCTCGAGTGGTGATGTCATGGCGGCGCCTTACCTCAACAGGCGCCTCATTCTAGGCATCTTGAGGGCGTTTGTCCCTGCCTCCCGAGCCGGGATGATCAACGCAGGCGTAGCGGGGTCCGTGAAAGGTTGTCTACAACTAAACGCCAACCCTGGTCGGCGTTTCGAGCATTGACCGCCCATGGGCCGCCGGCTAGAGTGCCATTATTCACTTAATTGTCGACAATCAATCATGACCATTGCCCCGACCACCACCGAGCCGGCCTCGGAAGTTCGCACCCTGGCGGAGCGCGTCTTCCAACAGCTGCAGGACGCCATCGTGCGCGGCGAGCTGGCGCCCGGCAGCAAGATCACCGAGCCCGGGCTGGCGCAATCCTATGGCATCTCGCGCGGCCCACTGCGCGAAGCCATGCGGCGTCTCGAGGCGCATCGTCTGATCGAGCGCGTACCGCATGTCGGCGCGCGCGTGGTCAAGTTGTCGATCAAGGAGCTGCTCGAGCTGTTCGATGTACGCGAGGCGCTGGAGAGCATGGCGGCGCGTCTAGCGGCCGAGTCGATGAGTGCCGAGGAAATTGCCGGGCTGCGCGACGTGCTGGCAGTGCACGAACGCCAGGCGGACCTGCAGCGTGGCGAGGCCTACTACCAGCGGGAGGGCGATCTCGACTTCCACTATCGCATTGTCCAGGGCAGTCACAACCGCATGCTGATGGGGCTGCTGTGCGACGACCTGTATTACCTGGTGCGCATGTATCGCACCCAGTTCAGTGCCAGCGGCTCCAGGCCACAGCGCGCCTTTGTCGAGCATCATCGCATCGTGGATGCCATCGAGGCGGGGGATGCCGAGCTGGCCGAGCTGCTCATGCGTCGCCACGTCAGTGCGTCGCGTGAAAATGTCGTCGAGCGCTATGCGCGCACCCTGGACGCTGACGCGGTTGCCGACACGGCCCGCTGAAGCGCGGTGCCGGCAGCCTGCCAGCCTTCGGCCGCGCCCTCCCACACCCAGCACAGGAGATTTGCCATGACCCAGTCAACGCCCGGTGCGCGCTTTCGCGCCGCCCTGGCCGCCAGCCAGCCGCTCCCCGTCGTGGGGACCATCAATGCCTATACGGCGATGATGGCCGAGCGTGTCGGTCACCAGGCCGTCTATCTGTCGGGCGGCGGGGTAGCCAATGCCTCCTTCGGCCTGCCCGACCTGGGCATGACCACCATGAATGATGTCGTGGAAGATGCCCACCGCATCTGTGGTGCCACCGATCTGCCCCTGCTGGTGGATATCGACACGGGCTGGGGCGGGGCCTTCAACATCGCGCGCACCGTCAAGGAAATGCAGCGCGCCGGCGTCGCCGCGGTACACCTGGAGGATCAGGTGGCCCAAAAGCGCTGCGGTCATCGGCCCAACAAGGCGATCGTGTCTCGCGATGAAATGGTGGATCGCATCAAGGCGGCATCCGACGCGCGGATCGATCCGGCGTTCTACCTGATCGCGCGCACCGATGCGTTTCAGAAGGAGGGCCTGGACGCCGCCATCGAGCGCGCCAATGCCTGTATCGAGGCTGGTGCCGATGCCATCTTCGCCGAGGCGGTGCATACCCTGGAAGATTATCGAGCCTTCTGCGAGCGCGTCGATGCGCCGATCCTGGCCAACATCACCGAATTCGGGGCCACGCCGCTGTTTTCCCAGCAGGAGCTCGCCGAGGTGGGCTGCCGGATCGTGCTCTATCCGTTGTCGGCCTTCCGTGCCATGAACGCGGCGGCGCTGAATGTCTACCGCAGCATCCTGGATAACGGCCATCAGCGCGATGTGCTGGATCAGATGCAGAGCCGTGACGAGCTCTATGACTTCCTCAATTATCATGACTTCGAGCGCAAGCTCGATGACCTGTTCGCGGATCAGGATGGGTAGTCGTCATCGCCCGCATGACAACGACACGCCTCGCTCACCAAAAGGAGAGACGACCATGGCAGATACATCGAACAACGGCGCCGGCCTGCGCGGCCAGAGTGCCGGCAGCACTGCCCTTTGCACCGTCGGCAAGAGCGGTGCCGGCCTGACCTATCGAGGATTCGATATTGCCGAGCTCGCCGACAAGGCCCGCTTCGAGGAGGTGGCCTATCTGCTGCTCAAGGGCAAGCTGCCCAATCAGACCGAACTCGACGCCTATGTTGCCAGGCTCCAGCGCCTGCGCGGGCTGCCGGATGCCCTGAAATCCGTGCTCGAACAGATCCCGGCCGATGCTCACCCCATGGACGTGATGCGTACCGGTGCTTCCATGCTCGGCAACCTGGAGACCGAACACGGCTTCGAGGAACAACAGGATGTGGCCGATCGTCTGCTGGCGGCGCTGCCCTCGATCATCTGCTACTGGTACCGCTATTCCCATGATGGTGTGCGCATCGCCACCGAGACGGATGATCTCTCCGTGGGTGGGCACTTTCTGCAGATGCTGCATGGCGAGCCGGCTTCCGAGCTGCATGCCCGGGTGATGAACATTTCGTTGATTCTCTATGCCGAGCATGAATTCAATGCCTCGACCTTCACGGCGCGGGTCTGCGCTTCCACGCTGTCGGACATGCATTCCTGCGTGACCGGAGCCATCGGCTCGCTGCGCGGCCCCCTGCACGGCGGTGCCAACGAGGCGGCCATGGCCATGATCGAAGACTGGCAGTCGCCGGAGGAAGCCGAGCGCGAGCTGCTCGGCATGCTGGAGCGCAAGGAGAAGGTCATGGGCTTCGGCCATGCCATCTATCGCGACTCGGACCCGCGCAACGCCATCATCAAGCACTGGTCGCGCAAGCTGGCCGAGGACGTGGGCGACAGCGTGCTGTATCCGGTCTCGGAACGCGTCGAGGCGGTCATGTGGCGCGAGAAGAAGCTGTTCTGCAACGCCGACTTCTTCCACGCCAGCGCCTACCACTTCATGGGCATTCCGACCAAGCTGTTCACCCCGATCTTCGTCTGCTCGCGGGTCACCGGCTGGTGTGCGCATGTCTTCGAACAGCGCGAGAACAATCGTATCATCCGCCCGAGCGCCGACTATACCGGGCCGGAGCACAGCGAGTGGGTGCCGATCGAGGAACGTGACTGACGCTGGTCATCCATCGGTGGGGGACGGGCCGCGGTGTGCCTGGATCAGCCTTGCGGTACCCCACGACTCGGCGCCGAGGCCCGTGAGCCCAGTGCCCTCAAGACGACCATGAACCGCAACGCCCGGGTGCGGGTTCCCGCGGCGACATTCGAAACATGACAGGAGATCGGGATGAGCCAGACCGTCGAAAGCAATGTGCGCCCGGATTATGATTCGGAACTCTGCAGGATCGCCGACTATGTGCTGGAGTATCGCATCGACAGCGCTGAAGCACTGGATACGGCACGCTACTGTCTGATGGATACCCTGGGCTGCGGCCTGCTGGCATTGCGCTTTCCCGAGTGCACCAAACATCTGGGGCCCTTGGTCGAAGGTACCCTGGTGCCTCATGGTTCACGCGTCCCCGGTACGCCGCATCGACTGGACCCGGTCAAGGCCGCCTGGGATATCGGTGCCACCATCCGGTGGCTGGATTACAACGATACCTGGCTGGCGGCCGAGTGGGGGCACCCCTCGGACAACCTGGGTGCCATTCTGGCGGTGGCCGATCACCTGTCGCAGAAGCGTGTCGCCCAGGGTGAGTCGCCCTTGACCATGCGCGACGTGCTCGAGGCGATGGTCATGGCCCACGAGATCCAGGGCGTGCTGGCGCTGGACAACTCCTTCAATCGGGTGGGGCTCGACCATGTGGTACTGGTGAAGGTGGCATCGACCGCCGTGGCGGTGCGCATGATGGGTGGCGATCGCGAGCAGTTGCTGTCCGCGCTCTCGCATGCCTGGGCCGATGGACAGAGCCTGAGGACCTATCGTCATGCGCCCAACGCCGGGTCGCGCAAGAGCTGGGCGGCAGGCGATGCGACCTCGCGGGGCGTGCGCCTGGCGGACATCGCCATGCGTGACGAGATGGGGATTCCGGGCGTGCTCAGTGCGCCGCAATGGGGCTTCTATGACGTAGCTTTCAGTCACGCCAACAAGGACCTGTCGCTCAAGCCGGTGGAGGAGCGCAGGTTCACCTTCCAGCGCGACCTGGGCACCTACACCATGGAAAACGTGCTGTTCAAGATCTCCTTCCCGGCCGAGTTTCATGCCCAGACGGCATGCGAGGCCGCGGTGACGTTGCACCCACAAGTCAAGGACCGACTGGACGAGATCGATCGCATCGTGCTGACGACGCATGACTCGGCCATTCGCATCATCTCCAAGTCGGGGGCGCTCGCCAATCCGGCCGACAGGGATCATTGCCTGCAATACATGACGGCGGTGCCTCTGATCTTCGGCAGCCTGGTGGCCGAGCACTACGAGGATGACTTTCATGCGGCGCACCCGGTCATCGACCGATTGCGTGAAAGGATGGAGGTCGTGGAAGACGAGCGATATTCCCGCGACTATTACGATCCCGAGTGTCGCTCGATCGCCAATGCTATCCAGGTGTTCTTCAAGGACGGCAGCAGTACCGACCAGGTAGCGGTGGAGTATCCGATCGGTCACCGTCGTCGGCGGGAAGAGGGCATGCCCGTGCTCGAGGAGAAATTCCGGCGCAACCTGGCGACCCGCTTTCCTGCCCGGCGTTGCGACAGGATCCTGTCGCTGTGCCAGGACCAGGCTCGACTCGAGGCCACTTCTGTACACGACTTCGTTGACCTGTTCGTGATCTGATGTCGCCGAGGGGGAGGGCAACCCCTCATGCCGGGGCTGAAAACCGGCCCCGGCGGCATCGGACATATCATGTCGTGTCGATGCACGAATCGGCATGGCGAGATCGACGCGACTGGGCTATATTTTTTTCGCGGCAGGGC
>NZ_BJOC01000033.1 GCF_006540005.1 Halomonas halmophila
TGGAGTTGGGGGCTTTTGTTTGTGCCTGTACGATGACCAGGCCTTGCCAGGCGCCGCAGAGGCGTCAGGCACTTACATGAAAAATCCCTCGGGGCTTCCCGGGGGATTTTTTTATGTCCGGTTTTCGGGCGATGAGCTGCCTGGGTGGGTCTTGAAATGGCGGTGTAGCGATAAGGCGAATTTCAGGGAGGGGCCTGTTCCGATAGAATACGGGTTTTGCTTGGTTGGGGCTTGTGCATGACCATCGGAGATCTGATCCGTTTGCTGAGTGACGGCGAGTTTCACTCTGGTCAGCAACTGGGAGAGCGCCTGGGTGTGTCTCGAGCAGCGGTGTGGAAGCAGTTGCGCAAGCTTGAGTCGCTGGGCATTGCCATGGAAGCCGTCAAGGGGCAGGGCTATCGTCTGGCCGAACCCCTCGAGCTGCTTGATGGCAGCGCCATCGTGGCGGGCTTGCCGCGCGAGGCTCGAGGCGGTGTTACCCGGCTGTTTGTCGAGGAAGTGCTGCCTTCGAGCAACCAGTTCATGCGTGAGCGCTTCGCTCAGGGAGCAGGTCACGGTGAGGTCTGCTTCGTCGAGCAGCAGAGTGCCGGCAAGGGACGGCGTGGGCGAACCTGGGTGACGCCCTGGGGACGCACGCTGATGCTCTCGGTGGGCTGGCGTTTCGAGTCGGGCATAGCGGCCATGGAGGGCTTGAGCCTGGCTGTCGGCGTTGCCTTGTCACGCGTGCTGGAGGCGCACGGGGTCATGCCGCGCTTGAAATGGCCCAATGATGTGTTGCTGGACACCGAGAGTGGCGCATACGGCAAGCTGGCGGGCATTCTGGTCGAGATGAGTGGCGACGCTGCCGGGCCCTGTGAAGCCGTGATCGGCATGGGGATCAATGTCGATCTGCCCGCCGCCTTCCGCGCCAGTATCGAGCAGCCTGTATCCGCGGTACGCGATCAGGCCCCTGAGCTGTCTCGCAACCAGCTGGCGGCCGAGCTCCTGGGGGAGTTGATGCCGATGCTGGCTTGCTTCGAGGAAATTGGCTTCGCCGGTTGGCAGGAAGCGTGGAATCAACGCCATGCGCTTGCCGAGCAGCAAGTCGATATTCTCCACGGGGAGCGACGTGACACCGCGATCGCCGAGCAGGTGGATGCGTCCGGGAACCTGTGGGTCAGACGCGATGCCGAGCGCTGGAAGCTGGCGGGTGGGGAGATCAGTGTGCGGAGCCGCTCATGATCCTGGACCTGGATATCGGCAATACCTTGTCGAAATGGCGGCTCAAGGATGCCGACAGCAGCGAGATTCGCTCACGCGGTGCCGTCTGGACGCGTGAAGAGTGGCGGCCCGGCGCGGATATTCCGGATCTGGATGTCGTGGAGTCGGTGCGCATTTCCAGTGTGGCACGCAAGGCCGTGCTGGCCCAGACAGTGGCACTGTTGCGCGATCGGGTCGGGGCGGTGCATGTGGCACGCTCCGTCCCCGAAGCCCTGGGGGTGACCAATGGGTACGAAGAGCCCGGACGCCTCGGCGTGGATCGCTGGATGGGGGTTCTGGCCGGCTACCAGCTGGCCGGTGGCTGCTGCTCGGTGGACTGCGGGAGTGCCATCACCATGGACTTCGTGCTGCCGGGTGGCAGGCATCTGGGGGGCTATATTCTGCCCGGGTTGCGCCTCATGAAGGAGAGCCTGAAGCTGGGGACGCGCAATGTGGCGATCGACCCCGACAGCGAAGCCGACGAGCTGCTGGAGCCCGGCGTGCGCACCGTGGAAGCTGTCAATCACGGCATCTACATGGCCGCGGTGAGTGCGGTCAATCGGGTGTACAGTGAAGTCTGTGATCAGCAGGGAGTGGCCTTGCCGCTCCTGGTGACGGGCGGGGATGCCCGGGTGGTGTCGAGAGGGATTCAGGCACCGCATGCCATCTGGCCGGACATGGTCTATGGCGGCCTCGAGGCGTGCTTCCCGTTGACCGCGGCCGAACGCGCCGGGCGCATGTCAGGCGCGCCGACGGTGCCGCGTCCCGTGACGCTGGAAAAGATACGGGCCGGTCTTGCATTCTCCATGCTGCTTTGACAGAATACGTGCTCGTTCCGGGGCGGCGATCATGAGTTTGACGGCTTATGATGGAAAATCAGCCACTTGACATCGGAACGTGGAGCTGTAAAATGCTCCGCCAGTTGGAGGGGTTCCCGAGTGGCCAAAGGGAGCAGACTGTAAATCTGCCGCGAAAGCTTCGGAGGTTCGAATCCTCCTCCCTCCACCAGATTCTGCTGTCCTCGCCTGGCGAGAGCGGCACGGAGTGAGGCAGGCGGGCATAGTTCAATGGTAGAACCTCAGCCTTCCAAGCTGATGATGCGGGTTCGATCCCCGCTGCCCGCTCCATTGTTCCAGGCGCCTGGCGCCGATGTTTGGCTCATGTAGCTCAGGGGTAGAGCACACCCTTGGTAAGGGTGAGGTCGACGGTTCAAATCCGTCCATGAGCTCCATCTTGAAAAGGCGAGCATTGGCTCGCCTTTTCTTTATGCTCCTGGTGGGCGAGCGAGCCAGGAGGGGTTGTCAAGTAGTGCGCCTTTCGCTATGATGGCGCACGCTGTCGCTCGGGTTCGCTGCAAAGGCGAATCATGAAGGCATACAGGCCAGTGGCTCAATTGGCAGAGCAGCGGTCTCCAAAACCGCAGGTTGGGGGTTCGAGTCCCTCCTGGCCTGCCAGTCTTCCCCAGGCTGGCATCATCTTGTATACTGGTTTGTTTTCGATTGCTGCCCCTGAGGAGTCTTGTGGTCATGAAACATAACGCCGAGGTGCAGGAGTCGCGCCACGACGGTCTCAGATGGGCGGTTGTCGTCATTCTGCTGGTTCTTGCTGTCGTCGGGAATACCTATTTCACCGACGTGGCCCTGCTTTATCGGGTGCTGGGTGTTGTCGCGCTGGGCGCTGTCGCCGCGATGGTAGCACTGACAACCACCAAGGGCCGCGAACTGCTCGAGCTGGCTCGTCAGGCGAAGAAGGAAATTCAGCGCGTTGTCTGGCCGACTCGTCCCGAAACCATTCAGACCACTGCCATTGTGCTGGCGGCCGTCCTGGTGGTCGGATTGATGCTGTGGCTGATCGACACGCTTCTTGGCTGGGCGATGTCCGGCGTCATTGGTTAGGAGTCTGCATGTCCAAGCGTTGGTACGTCGTACACGCCTATTCCGGCTTCGAAAAGCATGTCATGCGTTCTCTTCATGAGCGCGTGAAGATGTACGGCATGGAGGATAGCTTCGGCGAGATTCTGGTGCCGACAGAAGAAGTTGTCGAAATGCGTGACGGCAAACGCCGCAAGAGTGAACGCAAATTCTATCCCGGCTATGTACTGGTCGAGATGGAAATGACCGATGAAAGCTGGCACCTGGTCAATGAGACACCGCGTGTCATGGGCTTCATCGGCGGAACCAAGGAGAAGCCGGCGCCCATCACGACGCGTGAAGCGGACGCCATTCTCAGCCATGTTCGTGAAGGCACGGAACAGCCGCGGCCCAAGACCGTCTTCGAACCGGGGCAGTCCGTGCGTGTCGTCGACGGGCCCTTTGCCGACTTCAATGGCGTGGTCGAAGAGGTCAATTACGACAAGAGTCGTCTGCAGGTCAGCGTCTTGATCTTCGGTCGTTCCACGCCAGTCGAACTTGAATTCGCTCAGGTCGAGAAAGAGTGATCTGAGCCTGTTTGTGGCGGCTGCGCAGTTGGCCGTCTAACCCGGGGAGCCGCAAGGCGTTACTACCCAACTGGAGTCTACATCATGGCCAAGAAAGTACAGGCTTACGTCAAGCTGCAGGTGGCAGCTGGCAAGGCCAATCCTAGCCCTCCCGTGGGCCCTGCGCTGGGTCAGCACGGTGTCAATATCATGGAGTTCTGCAAGGCCTTCAACGCCGAGACGCAGAACCTCGAGCCGGGTATCCCGACGCCGGTCGTCATCACCGTCTATGCCGACCGCAGCTTCACCTTCATCACCAAGACGCCGCCCGCGGCGGTGCTGCTGAAGAAGGCAGCGGGTATCAAGTCCGGTTCCGGTGAGCCGAACCGTAACAAGGTCGGCACCGTGACGCGTGAGCAGCTCGAAGAGATCGCGCAGTCCAAGGAGCCGGACCTGACGGCTGCCGACATGGATGCCGCGGTTCGTACCATTGCTGGTAGCGCCCGTAGCATGGGCCTGAATGTGGAGGGTCTCTGATCATGGCCAAGCTGACCAAACGTGCCAAGCTGTTCCGTGAAAAGGTCGACCCGAACAAGGCCTATAGCCTGGATGAGGCGGTCCAGCTCCTTTCCGAACTCTCCACCGTGAAGTTCAAGGAGTCTGTCGACGTCGCCATCAATCTCGGGGTCGATCCGCGCAAATCCGACCAGATTGTCCGTGGTTCCACGGTCATGCCCAACGGTACCGGCAAGGACGTGCGTGTTGCCGTCTTTACCCAGGGCGATAACGCCGATGCTGCCAAGGAAGCCGGTGCCGACATCGTCGGCATGGACGACCTGGCCGAGCAGGTCAAGAAAGGCCAGCTCGACTTTGATGTCGTGATCGCTTCGCCGGACGCCATGCGTGTCGTCGGCCAGCTGGGCCAGATCCTGGGTCCGCGCGGCCTGATGCCCAACCCCAAGGTTGGCACGGTGACACCTGACGTGGCCACGGCGGTGAAGAACGCCAAGTCCGGTCAGGTGCGCTTCCGCAGCGACAAGAACGGCATTATTCACACCACCATCGGCAAGGTCGATTTCGAAGCGGGTGACATCCGGGGCAACCTGGAAGCACTCATCGCCGACCTGAAAAAGCTCAAGCCGAGCACGTCCAAGGGTGTGTATTTCAAGAAGGTCTCGCTGTCCACCACCATGGGCCCCGGCGTGACCCTCGACCATTCCGCGCTGGTCTAAGCGCGGAGAACAAGAGGCAAATGACTTTGCGGTCCCCGTGCGCTGTTTCGACAGGAGCCGGCGGGGCACCGTCAAAGACCGCAGGTGTCGCTGGCGAACGGCGACTTAATCATCCCGCCGGATGGCCTGCGCAGATGGTGTTGCCGCCAGCCAGCTGGTGAGCACCATCTCCCAGGACCCTCGCCGATATCGGCGGGGGAGATGGTAACCATCGGAAGGCTCCTGCGAGCTTCCGACACGAAGGAGTGATCACTGTGCCACTAGCACTAGAAGGCAAGAAAGCGATTGTTGCCGAGGTGAGTGAAGCGGCCAAGGATGCTCTCTCCGTCGTAGTTGCCGACTCTCGTGGTGTTCCGGTCAGCAAGATGACCGATCTGCGCAAGCAGGCCCGCGAGAATGGCGTGCAGATGCGTGTTGTCCGCAACACTCTGGCACGCCGCGCCCTGGAGGGCACTCAGTGGGAGTGCCTGAACGAGACCTTCGTGGGTCCGACTCTGTTGGCCTTCTCCACTGACCATCCGGGCGCTGCCGCTCGTTTGTTCAAGGAGTTCGGCAAGACCGAGAAGAACCTCGAGATCAAGGCGCTGGCATACGAAGGCGAGTTCATCCCGGCAAGCGACCTCGATCGCCTGGCGAATCTGCCGACCCATGACGAAGCCATCTCCAAGCTGATGTCCGTCATGAAGGAAGCGTCCGCCGGCAAGCTGGTTCGTACCCTCGCTGCGTTGCGTGACCAGAAGCAGGAAGAAGCCGCCTGAACGGCGATTTCGACTGCTTCACGCAAAACGACTATTGAATCACCGAGTCATCGGATGACCGAGACTCCCGCAAAGTTAGGAAAGTGAAAATGGCACTTACCCAAGAAGACATCATCAACGCCGTTGCCGACATGTCCGTGATGGAAGTCGCTGAGCTGATCGAGGCGATGGAAGAGAAGTTCGGCGTCTCCGCTGCGGCGGCTGTCGTGGCAGGCCCGGGTGGCGGCGGCGAAGCCGAAGCCGAGGAAGAGCAGACCGAGTTTGACCTGGTGCTGACCGGCGCTGGCGACAAGAAGGTCAACGTCATCAAGGCCGTCCGCGAGATCACTGGCCTGGGCCTGAAAGAAGCCAAGGGCGCTGTCGACGGCGTGCCGGCCACTCTGAAGGAAGGCATGTCCAAGGACGATGCCGAAGAGGCCAAGACCAAGCTCGAAGAAGCCGGCGCTTCTGTGGAAGTCAAGTAACTCTTGGCGCCACAGGCTTTACGCGCGGCGTAAGCTTGTACGGCTGGTGGCGGGACACCCGCTGCCGGCCTTTTTCTGTTGTTGCTGGCCGGCAACGTTGCACGCTGACGGCCAGCCGAATTCCGATGGCGAGCCTCTACCGGGGGCTCGCCGTCAGCGCCTGACGGAGCCGACTCCGTCGGGTGGCGCCGACACGCATCGGTCACCCATGGTGAACAAGCTGGGGAATACAGATGGCTTACTCATACACTGAGAAAAAACGCATCCGCAAGGATTTCGGCAAACTGCCCCAAGTGATGGATGTGCCTTACCTGCTGGCCATCCAGCTTGATTCCTATTACGACTTTCTCCAGCAGGATCGGTCACCCGAAGAACGCTTTGACGTCGGCCTGCACGCCGCCTTCAGCTCCGTGTTCCCGATCGAGAGCTTTTCTGGCAACGCCGCACTGGAGTATGTCAGCTATCGTTTCGGTACGCCGGCGTTCGACGTCAAGGAATGTCAACTGCGTGGCGTCACCTATTCGGCTCCCTTGCGCGTCAAGGTTCGTCTGATCATCTACGACAAGGATTCGTCGAACAAGGCGATCAAGGACATCAAGGAGCAGGAAGTCTACATGGGGGAAATCCCCCTGATGACGGAAAACGGCACCTTTGTCATCAATGGCACCGAGCGTGTCATCGTCTCCCAGCTGCATCGTAGCCCGGGCGTGTTCTTCGACCATGACAAGGGCAAGAGCCATTCCTCCGGCAAACTGCTCTACTCCGCACGCGTGATTCCCTATCGCGGATCCTGGCTCGACTTTGAGTTCGATCCCAAGGACAACGTCTTCGTGCGCATCGACCGTCGCCGCAAACTACCGGCGACCGTGCTGATGCGCGCGCTGGGCATGAGCTCCGAGGAGATCCTCGACGAGTTCTTCGCCACCAGCACCTTCCACATCGAGAAATCCGGTTTCTCCGTGGACCTGGTGCCGTCGCGCCTGCGCGGCGAAACCGCGACCTTCGACATCAAGGACGCCGACGGCAACGTCATCGTCGAGGAAGGTCGTCGCGTGACCCAGAAGCATATCCGCCAGCTCGAGAAGACCGGGCTGGAACGTCTCGAAGTGCCGATGGACTACCTGTTCGGCAAGACGCTGGCCAAGGATCAGGTCAACCCGAATACCGGCGAACTGATCTGCCCCTGCAATACCGCGATCACTGCGGAGCTGCTGGAAAGCCTGGGTCAGGCCGGCATCACCACCATCGAGACGCTCTACACCAACGACCTGGATTGCGGCCCCTTCATTTCCGACACCCTCAAGCTGGACACCACGGGTTCCCAGCTCGAGGCACTGGTCGAGATCTACCGCATGATGCGTCCCGGCGAGCCGCCGACCAAGGAAGCCGCCGAGACCCTGTTCAATAACCTCTTCTTCACCGAAGATCGTTATGACCTGTCCGGTGTCGGCCGCATGAAGTTCAACCGTCGCCTGCGTCGCGAAGGCGACACGGGTTCCGGTGTTCTCGATCAGCGCGACATCCTCGATGTGCTGGGCGAGCTGATCAATATCCGCAACGGCTTCGGCGATGTCGACGACATCGACCACCTTGGCAACCGCCGCATCCGTTGTGTCGGCGAGATGGCCGAGAACCAGTTCCGCGTCGGGCTGGTGCGCGTCGAGCGCGCGGTCAAGGAACGCCTGTCCATGGCCGAGAGCGAAGGCCTGATGCCGCAGGACCTGATCAATGCCAAGCCGGTGGCGGCGGCGGTCAAGGAGTTCTTCGGTTCCAGCCAGCTGTCGCAGTTCATGGACCAGAACAATCCGCTCTCCGAGGTCACTCACAAGCGGCGTATCTCCGCGCTTGGCCCGGGTGGTCTGACCCGTGAGCGTGCCGGCTTCGAGGTGCGTGACGTCCATGCGACCCACTATGGTCGCCTGTGCCCGATCGAGACCCCGGAAGGCCCGAACATCGGCCTGATCAACTCGCTGGCGACCTACAGCCATACCAACAGCTATGGCTTCCTGGAGACGCCTTACCGCAAGGTAGCCAACGGTCAGGTCACCGACGAGGTGGTGCACCTCTCGGCCATCGAGGAGGGCGACTTCGTCATCGCCCAGGCTTCGGCGACCGTCGACGAGAACGGCCATCTGGTCGACGACCTGGTCCAGGCGCGTCACCGTGGCGAGACTTCCTTCATGCGCCCCGAGCAGGTGACGCTGATGGACGTTTCGCCGCGTCAGGTGGTGTCCGTGGCGGCGGCGCTGATCCCGTTCCTCGAGCATGACGACGCCAACCGCGCCCTGATGGGCGCCAACATGCAGCGTCAGGCCGTGCCCACCCTGCGTGCCGAGAAGCCCTTCGTGGGTACCGGCATGGAGCGTTTCGTGGCGCGTGACTCGGGTGTCTGTGCCGTGGCCCGTCGTGGCGGCGTCATCGACTCGGTGGATGCCAAGCGGATCGTGGTGCGGGTCAACGAGGATGAGATCATCGGCGGTGAAGCCGGCGTTGATATCTACAACCTGACCAAGTATCTGCGTTCCAACCAGAATACCTGCATGAACCAGCGTCCGATCGTGCACACCGGCGACTCGGTGGCGTGCGGCGACATCCTGGCCGACGGTCCGTCCGTCGACATGGGCGACCTGGCCCTGGGTCAGAACATGCGCATCGCCTTCATGCCCTGGAACGGCTACAACTTCGAGGACTCCATCCTGCTGTCCGAGCGGGCCGTCCAGGAAGACCGTTTCACGTCCATCCATATTCAGGAGCTGACCTGTGTGTCCCGCGACACCAAGCTGGGCGCCGAAGAGATCTCCTCGGATATCCCCAATGTGGGCGAGTCGGCGCTGTCCAAGCTGGACGAAGCCGGTGTGGTCTACATCGGAGCCGAGGTCGGCGCGGGTGACATCCTGGTCGGCAAGGTCACGCCCAAGGGCGAGACCCAGCTGACGCCGGAAGAGAAGCTGCTGCGCGCCATCTTCGGCGAGAAGGCGTCCGACGTGAAGGACACCTCGCTGCGTGCGCCGACCGGCATGAAGGGCACCGTCATCGACGTTCAGGTGTTCACACGTGATGGTGTCGAGAAGGACTCGCGTGCCCTGTCCATCGAGCAGCAGCAGCTCGATGAAGTGCGCAAGGACCTTCAGGAGACCTATCGCATCGCCGAAGACGCGACCTTCGAGCGTCTCAAGCGCACCCTGTCCGGCCAGGCGGTCAACGGTGGGCCCAAGCTCAAGAAGGGTGATGTGCTGTCGGACGAGTACCTGGACGAGCTGCCGCGTCAACAGTGGTTCAAGCTGCGCATGCAGGACGAGTCGCTCAACGAGCTGCTGGCCCAGGCCGATGAGCAGCTGGAACAGCGTCGCAAGGAGATGGACGAGCGTTTCGAGGACAAGAAGCGCAAGTTGACTCAGGGCGACGACCTGGCGCCCGGCGTGCTCAAGATCGTCAAGGTCTACCTGGCCGTGAAGCGCCGCATGCAGCCCGGCGACAAGATGGCCGGCCGTCACGGCAACAAGGGTGTCATCTCGGCGATCATGCCGATCGAGGACATGCCTTACGACGACAGCGGCGAGCCCATCGACCTGATCCTCAACCCGCTGGGCGTACCGTCGCGCATGAACGTCGGGCAGATCCTCGAGACCCACCTCGGCATGGCCGCGCGCGGTCTGGGCGTGCGAATCGAGGAGATGCTGCGCGATGCCCGCGAGCAGCAGGTCAGCGAGATCCGTGACTTCCTGGGGCAGGTCTACAACACGGCCACCAGCACCAAGGTCGAGGAGCTCGAGTCGCTGTCCGATGAAGAGGTCATCGCCCTGGCGAAGAACCTCAAGTCGGGTGTGCCGATGGCCACGCCGGTCTTCGACGGCGCCCGCGAGAACGAGATCAAGCATCTGCTGGACCTGGGCGGTCTGCCGGAATCCGGTCAGATGACGCTCTACGATGGCCGTACCGGTGAAGCCTTCGATCGACCGGTCACCGTGGGCTACATGTACATGCTCAAGCTCAACCACCTGGTGGATGACAAGATGCATGCGCGCTCCACCGGCTCCTACTCGCTGGTCACGCAGCAACCGCTGGGCGGCAAGGCCCAGTTCGGTGGCCAGCGCTTCGGGGAGATGGAGGTCTGGGCCCTGGAGGCCTACGGCGCAGCCTACACACTCCAGGAGATGCTCACCGTGAAGTCCGATGACGTGGAGGGTCGCACCAAGATGTACAAGAGCATTGTGGATGGTGACCATGCCATGCAGGCGGGCATGCCGGAGTCCTTCAACGTGCTGGTGAAGGAAATCCGCTCGCTGGGTATCGACATCGAACTGGAGAGCTGAGGCTGCCGTAACGGCGCTTCTCAGTATGACGGTCCGCGGGGGCGTGCGCGCCCCCGCCCATGACAACTCCGCAACGGAGCCGACCCATGAAAGATTTGGTGAAAGTCCTCAAATCGCAGTCTCAGTCCGACGAATTCGACGCGATCAAGATTACTCTGGCGTCGTCAGACATGATCCGCAGCTGGTCATTCGGCGAAGTCAAGAAGCCTGAGACCATCAATTACCGTACCTTCAAGCCGGAACGCGATGGCCTGTTCTGTGCCAAGATCTTCGGTCCGGTGAAGGATTACGAATGCTTGTGCGGCAAGTACAAGCGCATGAAGCATCGCGGCATCATCTGCGAGAAGTGCGGCGTCGAGGTCACCAAGGCCGCCGTGCGTCGTGAGCGCATGGGCCACATCGAACTGGCCAGCCCGGTCGCGCACATCTGGTTCCTCAAGTCCCTGCCGTCGCGTATCGGCATGTTCCTGGACATGACCCTGCGTGATATCGAGCGCGTGCTGTACTTCGAAAGCTTCATGGTCGTCGACCCGGGCATGACCACGCTCGAGCGCGGGCAACTGCTGAACGACGAACAGTACTTCGAGGCCCTCGAGGAATTCGGCGACGACTTCGATGCCCGCATGGGTGCCGAAGCCGTGCAGGCCATGCTCAAGGATATCGATCTCGACGAAGAGATCGAGCGTCTGCGCGAGGAACTCCCGCAGACCAACTCCGAGACCAAGATCAAGAAGCTGACCAAGCGCCTGAAGCTGCTGGAAGCCTTCCAGGGCTCCGGCAATGATCCGGCCTGGATGATCATGGAAGTGCTGCCGGTGCTACCGCCGGATCTGCGCCCGCTGGTGCCGCTGGATGGCGGTCGTTTCGCCACCTCCGATCTCAACGATCTGTATCGGCGCGTGATCAACCGCAACAACCGCCTGAAGCGGCTGCTCGACCTCAATGCGCCGGATATCATCGTGCGCAACGAGAAGCGCATGCTGCAGGAAGCGGTCGACGCCCTGCTCGACAACGGCCGCCGCGGTCGCGCCATCACCGGCTCCAACAAGCGCCCGCTGAAGTCGCTGGCCGACATGATCAAGGGCAAGCAGGGACGTTTCCGTCAGAACCTGCTGGGCAAGCGTGTCGACTACTCCGGCCGCTCGGTCATCACCGTCGGCCCGACCCTGCGTCTGCATCAGTGCGGTCTGCCGAAGAAGATGGCGCTCGAGCTGTTCAAGCCGTTCATCTATTCCAAACTGCAGCACAACGGCCAGGCCTCGACCATCAAGGCGGCCAAGAAGATGGTCGAGCGCGAGCTGCCCGAGGTCTGGGATATCCTCGCCGAGGTCATTCGCGAGCACCCGGTGCTGCTCAACCGTGCGCCGACTCTGCACCGTCTGGGCATCCAGGCGTTCGAGCCGCTGTTGATCGAGGGCAAGGCCATCCAGCTGCACCCGCTGGTGTGTGCCGCCTACAACGCCGACTTCGACGGCGACCAGATGGCGGTGCACGTACCGCTGACCCTGGAAGCGCAGCTCGAGTCGCGCACCATGATGATGGCCACCAACAACGTGCTGTCACCGGCCAACGGCGAGCCGATCATCGTGCCGTCTCAGGACGTGGTGCTCGGGCTCTATTACATGACCCGCGAGCGCATCAACGCCAAGGGCGAGGGCATGGTGTTCGCCGGCCTCGACGAGGTCGAGCGGGCCTTCGGTACCCAGAGCGTGTCGCTGCATGCCCGCGTCAAGGTACGCCTCGATGAAGTGATCATCGAGGAAGAGGGCGGTGAAAAGACCTTCAGCCGCAAGATCTACGACACCACCGTGGGCCGTGCGCTGCTGTTCCGCATTCTGCCCGAGGGCGCGCCCTTCTCGCTGGTCGACCAGCCGATGAAGAAGAAGGCCATCTCGGCGCTGATCAACGAGGTGTATCGGCGTGCCGGCCTGAAACCGGCGGTGATCTTTGCCGACCAGTTGATGTACACCGGCTTCCGCATGGCGACCTGGTCCGGCGCTTCCATCGGCGTCAACGACTTCGTCATCCCGGATTCCAAGGCCGAGATCGTCGAGGGCGCCGAGGAAGAGGTCAAGGAAATCGAGGACCAGTTCTCCTCCGGTCTGGTGACCGCGGGCGAGAAATACAACAAGGTCATCGATATCTGGGCACGCGCCAATGACCAGGTCGCCAAGGCGATGATGACCGGTATCTCGAAGGAGAACGTGATCGACCGTGATGGCAACGAGGTCGAGCAGGATTCCTTCAACAGCGTCTTCATCATGGCCGACTCGGGTGCCCGCGGCAGTGCCGCGCAGATCCGTCAGCTGGCCGGCATGCGTGGCCTGATGGCCAAGCCGGATGGTTCGATCATCGAGACCCCCATCGTCGCCAACTTCCGTGAGGGCCTGAACGTACTGCAGTACTTCATCTCGACTCACGGCGCGCGCAAGGGCCTGGCGGACACGGCCCTGAAGACGGCCAACTCCGGGTATCTGACGCGGCGTCTGGTCGATGTGGCCCAGGACATGGTGATCACCGAGGCCGACTGCGGTACCGAGGAAGGCCTGACGCTGCACCCGGTCATCGAGGGCGGTGACATCATGGTCTCCCTGGCGCAGCGGGTGCTGGGTCGCGTGGTCGCCCAGGACGTGATCGATCCCGAGTCCGAGGAAGTTCTGATTGCGCGTGGGACCCTGCTCGATGAGAAGTGGTGTGCCGAACTCGACACCATGGGCGTCGACGAGATCGTGGTGCGGGCCTCGATCACCTGTGAGACCAGTCACGGTATCTGCTCCGCCTGCTACGGTCGCGACCTGGCACGCGGTCATCAGGTCAACGTGGGCGAGTCCGTGGGTGTCATCGCCGCGCAGTCCATCGGCGAGCCGGGTACCCAGCTGACCATGCGTACCTTCCACATCGGTGGTGCCGCCTCGCGGGCCTCCGCCGTGGACAGCGTCCAGGTCAAGCACGGCGGTCGAGTGCGCCTGCACAACATGAAGCATGTCGAGCGCTCCGACGGCAAGCTGGTCGTGGTATCCCGCTCCAGTGCCCTGGCGGTCGCCGACGGCCATGGCCGCGAGCGTGAGTACTACAAGCTGCCGTATGGCGCCGAGCTGTCGGTCAAGAATGGCGACGAGGTCGAAGCCGGCCAGGCGGTGGCCAAGTGGGATCCGCATACCCACCCGATCGTCGCCGAGGCCGAAGGCCAGGTGCAGTACGCCGACATGGACGAAGGGGTCACCATCTACCGCAGCGTGGACGAGATGACCGGCCTGTCCTCCATCGAGGTCATCGAGTCGGCCGCTCGCCCGGTCTCCGGTCGTGACAAGCGCCCGATGATCCATCTGGCCGATGCCGCCGGCAATCCGGTGACCGTGCCGGGCTCCGATACGCCGGTGCAGTACCCGCTGCCGGGCAAGGCCATCGTGTCCGTGGACAACGGTGCCAGCATCGGCGTCGGCGAGGTGGTCGCGCGCATCCCGGTCGAAGCGACCGGCAACAAGGACATCACCGGTGGTCTGCCGCGTGTGGCCGACCTCTTCGAGGCGCGCAAGCCGAAAGAGCCGGCGCTGCTGGCCGAAACCAGCGGTGTCATCAGCTTCGGCAAGGAAACCAAGGGCAAGCGTCGCCTGACGATCACGCCGGAAGATGGCGAACCCTTCGAGATGCTGATTCCGAAGACGCGTCAGATCGCGGTCTTCGAGGGTGAGACCGTCGAGAAGGGCGAGGTGATCTCGGACGGCCCGAGCAACCCGCACGATATTCTGCGTCTGCTGGGCATCGCCGAGCTGGCCAAGTATATCGTCGCCGAGGTGCAGGACGTCTATCGCCTGCAGGGCGTGGGCATCAACGACAAGCACATCGAAGTGATCGTGCGTCAGATGCTGCGCAAGGTCGAAATCACCGAAGCCGGCGATTCCGACTTCCTGCCGGGCGACCAGGCGGAACTGGTACGGGTTCTCGAGGCCAATGCGCGCCTGGAGCAGGAAGACAAGTTCCCGGCCAAGTACCAGCGTCTGCTGCTGGGCATCACCAAGGCCAGCCTGGCGACCGAATCGTTCATCTCCGCGGCCTCCTTCCAGGAGACCACGCGGGTGCTGACCGAGGCGGCTGTGACCGGCAAGCGCGACTACCTGCGTGGCCTCAAGGAAAACGTCGTGGTCGGCCGCTTGATTCCGGCGGGCACCGGACTGACGCACCATGCCGAGCGTCGCCGCAAGCGCGAGGATACCGAGCGTCTGGAGCATCCGTCCGCACAGGATGTCGAGCAGGAGCTGGGTGCTCAGCTCACCGCGCTTGACTCGGATGACGACGAACTCTGATGGCCGAAGCTCAAGCACGGCGCCTGTCAAGGCGTCGTGCTTGACGTTGAGGCGTATCAGCCAGTAGAATGCGCAGCCTTTAACAGTGGGGTGGGTGCGCTCACGCCACTGGTGAAGTGCGCAAGACAGGAAGCGAACGGCTACTCGCTTCCGATTCAGGCAACCCATTTGGAGCAATAAATGGCAACGATCAATCAGCTCGTGCGCAAGCCGCGCAAGCGCCAGGCCGCCAAGAGCGACGTGCCGGCGCTGCAGGCTTGCCCGCAAAAGCGCGGCGTCTGCACCCGCGTTTACACTACCACGCCGAAGAAGCCGAACTCGGCCCTGCGTAAGGTCTGCCGCGTGCGCCTGACCAATGGCTACGAGGTCGCTTCCTACATCGGTGGTGAAGGTCACAACCTCCAGGAGCACTCCGTGGTCCTGATCCGTGGCGGCCGCGTCAAGGACCTTCCGGGTGTGCGTTATCACACCGTTCGCGGTGCCCTGGATACCTCCGGCGTGCAGAACCGCAAGAAAGGCCGTTCCAAGTACGGCACCAAGCGTCCGAAGACCTGATCCAGGTCGCCGACGCCACGGCTACGGCCGACGAGATACCACTAGTCACGGTCTGATAAGAGTAAGGTCGAGCGCCCTTGAGTCGTCTCGGGTTTACCTGAAGGACCCTTCAACGAGGGCTTATCATGCCTAGAAGAAGAGTTGCGGCCAAGCGCGAAATCCTGCCGGATCCGAAGTTCGGAAGCGAGCGCCTGGCGAAGTTCATGAACCACCTGATGATCAGCGGCAAGAAGTCCGTAGCTGAGCGCATCGTCTATGGTGCGCTGGACAGGGTTGCCGAGCGTAGCAAGGAAGAGCCGCTGGAGATCTTCGACAAGGCGCTGGAAACCATCCAGCCGATGGTCGAGGTCAAGTCGCGCCGTGTTGGCGGGGCGACCTATCAGGTGCCGGTCGAAGTCCGTCCGTCCCGCCGTCAGGCGCTCGCCATGCGCTGGATGGTGGACGCGGCTCGTCGTCGCGGCGAGAAGACCATGGTGCAGCGTCTGGCTGGCGAGATGCTGGATGCCGCCGAAGGTAAAGGTTCGGCCGTCAAGAAGCGTGAAGACGTGCATCGCATGGCAGAAGCCAACAAGGCATTCTCTCACTACCGCTTCTAAACCGCATCGCCAACCAACGGGAGTTACATCGTGGCTCGCAAGACTCCGCTAAAGCGTTACCGCAATATCGGTATCGTGGCTCACGTCGACGCCGGCAAGACCACCACGACCGAGCGTGTGCTGTTCTACACCGGCCTTTCGCACAAGGTCGGCGAAGTTCATGATGGCGCGGCCACCATGGACTGGATGCAGCAGGAACAGGAGCGTGGCATCACGATCACCTCCGCTGCGACGACCTGTTTCTGGCAGGGCATGAACAAGCAGTTCGATGAGCACCGCATCAACATCATCGACACCCCGGGGCACGTCGACTTCACCATCGAGGTCGAGCGTTCCCTGCGTGTGCTCGACGGTGCCGTCGTGGTGCTGTGCGGTTCCTCCGGTGTGCAGCCGCAGACCGAAACCGTGTGGCGTCAGGCCAACAAGTACGAAGTCCCGCGCATGGTGTTCGTCAACAAGATGGACCGTGCCGGTGCCGACTACTTCATGGTCCTCGACCAGTTGAAGACCAAGCTGGGCGCCAATGTCGTGCCGATCCAGATCAACTGGGGCGCGGAAGACAACTTCAAGGGCGTCATCGACCTCATCCAGATGAAGGGCATCCTCTGGGATGAAGCCAACTTCGGGATGAACTATGACCTGGTGGACATTCCGCCCGAGCTGCAGGACAAGGCTCAGGAATACCGCGAGCACATGGTCGAGTCGGCGGCAGAAGCCTCCGAAGAGCTGATGGACAAGTACCTCGAAGAGGGCGACCTGTCCCAGGAAGACATCAAGGCCGGCCTGCGTCGTCGTACCCTCGACAACGAGATCGTCCTGGTGACCTGCGGCTCCGCGTTCAAGAACAAGGGCGTGCAGGCGGTGCTGGACGGTGTCATCGAGTACATGCCGTCTCCCACCGAGGTCAAGGCCATCGAGGGCGAGCTGGACGACAAGGACGGCACCGTCGCGACCCGTGAGGCCGACGACAAGGCGCCCTTCGCCGCTCTGGCGTTCAAGATCGCCACCGACCCCTATGTCGGTACCCTGACCTTCATTCGCGTCTACTCCGGCGTGCTGAAGTCCGGCGACAGCGTCTACAACTCCGTCAAGCAGAAGAAGGAGCGTGTCGGCCGTATCGTCCAGATGCACTCCAACTCCCGCGAGGAGATCAAGGAAGTGCTGGCCGGCGACATCGCCGCCTGCATCGGCCTCAAGGACGTTACCACTGGTGACACCCTGTGCGACCTGACCGACAAGATCGTTCTCGAGCGCATGGAGTTCCCGGATCCGGTGATTTCCGTGGCGGTCGAGCCGAAGTCCAAGCCCGATCAGGAAAAGATGGGCACGGCCCTCGGCAAGCTGGCCCAGGAGGATCCGTCCTTCCAGGTCAAGACCGACGAGGAAACAGGGCAGACCATCATCTCCGGCATGGGTGAGCTGCACCTGGACATCATCGTTGATCGCCTGCGTCGCGAGTTCAAGGTGGATGCCAACATCGGCAAGCCCCAGGTGGCCTACCGTGAAACCATCCGCCACAGTGTCGAGCAGGAAGGCAAGTTCGTCCGTCAGTCCGGCGGTCGTGGTCAGTACGGTCATGTGTATCTGCGCATCGAGCCGCTGACAGCCGAGGACAAGGGCGAAGACGAAGAAATGAACTTCAAGTTCGCTTCGGAAATCGTCGGCGGCGTGGTTCCCAAGGAATACGTGCCCGCTGTCGAGAAAGGGGCCTATGAGCAGCTTCAGAACGGTGTCATCGCGGGCTACCCGATGATTGACGTCAAGGTTACGCTGTTCGACGGTTCCTACCATGACGTGGACTCTAACGAGACCGCGTTCAAGGTCGCCTCTTCCATGGCGATCAAGGAAGGCGCTCCCAAGGCCAAGGCCGTGTTGCTCGAGCCGGTGATGAAGGTCGAAGTCGTGACACCCGAAGAATTCATGGGTGATGTGATGGGCGACCTCAACCGCCGTCGCGGCCTGGTGCATGGGATGGATGACTCGCCGACCGGCAAGATCATCAACGCCACCGTGCCGCTGGCTGAGATGTTCGGTTACGCAACCGACCTGCGCTCTCAGACACAGGGCCGCGCAAGCTACACCATGGAGTTTGCGGATTACGAAGAGGCGCCGTCCAGCGTCGTTGAAGCCGTCATCAATCAGAACGGTTAACCGTTAGCTAACGTAAAGAGGTCATAGCAGTGGCTAAGGAAAAATTCGAACGTTCCAAAACGCACGTCAACGTCGGCACCATCGGTCACGTCGACCATGGCAAGACCACGCTGACTGCGGCCCTGACTCGTGTGTCCGCTGAAGTCTTCGGCGGTGACGCCCGTGCGTTTGATTCCATCGACAACGCACCGGAAGAGCGTGAGCGTGGTATCACCATCGCCACCGCACACGTCGAGTACCAGTCCGAAGTGCGCCACTACGCACACGTCGACTGCCCGGGACACGCCGACTACGTCAAGAACATGATCACCGGTGCTGCCCAGATGGACGGCGCCATCCTGGTCTGTTCCGCTGCCGACGGCCCCATGCCGCAGACGCGCGAGCACATCCTGCTGTCTCGCCAGGTCGGCGTGCCGTCCATCGTCGTGTTCCTGAACAAGGCCGACATGGTCGACGACGAAGAGCTGCTCGAGCTGGTCGAAATGGAAGTCCGTGAACTCCTCAGCGAGTACGACTTCCCGGGTGACGACCTGCCGATCATCACCGGCTCCGCTCTGATGGCGCTGGAAGGCAAGGACGACAACGGCATGGGCACCACCGCCGTTGCCGAGCTGATCAAAGCCCTGGATGCCTACATCCCGGAGCCGGAGCGCGCCATCGATCAGCCGTTCCTGATGCCCATCGAGGACGTCTTCTCCATCTCCGGCCGCGGTACCGTGGTGACCGGTCGTGTCGAGCGCGGCATCGTCAAGGCCGGCGACGAAGCCGAAATCGTCGGCATCAAGGACACCGTCAAGACCACCGTCACCGGTGTCGAGATGTTCCGCAAGCTGCTCGACGAAGGTCGTGCCGGCGAGAACATCGGTGCCCTGCTGCGTGGCACCAAGCGTGACGACGTCGAGCGTGGCCAGGTGCTGGCCAAGCCGAAGAGCATCACCCCGCACACCAAGTTCGAGGGTGAGGTCTACGTGCTGTCCAAGGACGAAGGCGGTCGTCACACGCCGTTCTTCAAGGGCTATCGTCCGCAGTTCTACTTCCGTACCACCGACATCACTGGTACCTGTGAACTGCCGGAAGGCATCGAGATGGTCATGCCGGGCGACAACGTCAAGATGGTCGTGACCCTGATCGCTCCGGTCGCCATGGATGACGGCCTGCGTTTCGCCGTGCGTGAAGGTGGCCGTACCGTCGGCGCCGGCGTCGTGGCCAAGATCGTCGAGTAAGCTGCACTATCGCTCGACCGATCGAAGGGGGCTCCGTGAGGAGCCCCCTTTCTTGCGCACCCAAGCAGGGGTTTGACTCCTGAGTTCGGGGCGCCTATAATGCGCATCCTTTGAATGCGTGGGTTGACGGCTCGCGCCGTCAAGATCCATTGGAGTTTAGGGCAAATGCAGAACCAGAAGATTCGCATTCGGTTGAAGGCTTTCGACCATCGCCTGATCGACCAGTCCGCTGCGGAGATCGTGGATACCGCCAAGCGTACCGGCGCCCAGGTCCGGGGTCCGATCCCTCTGCCGACCAATCGCGAGCGCTATACCGTGCTGGTTTCACCGCACGTGAACAAGGACGCTCGTGACCAGTACGAGATTCGTACCCACAAGCGTGTGCTCGATATTGTCGAGCCGACCGAAAAAACCGTTGATGCGCTGATGAAGCTCGACCTCGCCGCTGGCGTGGACGTGCAGATCAAGCTCGACTGATACCACACTAGACACTCGCGGCCCAGCGTTCCTCGCCGAGCAGTCCAGAGGTTCAGCAGCCGCCACGCCGGGATGGCGTTACACAACGTGCTAGTGGAATGCTCTGGAAAGGGCAGCCATAGCGGGTGATAGCCCCGTACACTAAAGGAGACTAAGCATGACTATCGGTTTGGTCGGTAAAAAGGCCGGGATGACCCGTGTCTTTACCGAAGACGGTGCCTCCGTGCCCGTAACCGTTATCGAAGTTGAGCCGAATCGCGTGACGCGTATCAAGTCCGTCGAGTCCGACGGTTACGCCGCGGTTCAGGTGACAACCGGCTCCCGCAAGGCCAAGCACCTGACGAAAGCCCAGGCGGGCGAGTTCGCCAAGGCAGGTGTCGAGGCCGGTCGTTCACTGATGGAGTTCCGCCTGGATGAAGGTGCCGAAGCTCCGCAGGTGGGCGGCGAAATCACCGTATCCCTCTTTGAAGCTGGTCAGCGTGTCGACGTGACCGGTACCTCCAAGGGTAAAGGTTATCAAGGCGCGGTGAAGCGCTGGAATTTCCATACCCAGGACAACAGCCATGGTAACTCCCTGGCCCACCGTGCACCGGGCTCGATCGGCATGTGCCAGACGCCGGGTCGCGTGTTCAAGGGCAAGAAGATGGCCGGCCAGATGGGCAATGCCCGTTGCACCGTGTACACCCTGGAAGTCGTCCGTGTCGATGCCGAGCGCAATCTGTTGCTGGTCAAGGGTGCCGTTCCCGGTGCCACCGGCAGCGATGTGATCGTGCGCAGCGCCGTCAAAGCAGGCTGAGGGGAGTTAACCGATGAATCTGAATCTCGCAGGCGCCGGTGCCGGCACCATCGAAGTGTCCGATGTCACCTTCGCCAAAGATTTCAATGAAGCACTCGTGCATCAGGTCGTCACCGCCTATCTGGCCGGTGGTCGTCAGGGCACCCGTGCTCAGAAGAACCGCTCCGACGTCCGTGGCGGCGGCAAGAAGCCGTGGCGTCAGAAGGGCACCGGCCGTGCCCGTGCCGGTACCATCCGTTCGCCGATCTGGCGTGCCGGTGGCGTGACCTTTGCAGCGCGTCCGCAGGACCACTCGCAGAAGGTCAACCGCAAGATGTATCGCGCCGCCATGCGCTCGATCCTGTCCGAACTGGTTCGTCAGGAGCGCCTGGTTGCCGTCGATAGCTTCGCGGTCGACAGCCCGAAGACCAAGCAACTGGCTGCCAAACTCGGTGAGCTGAACTTGGAAAAGGTTCTGATCGTCACTGAAGAAGTCGACGAGAACCTCTACCTCGCCGCCCGCAACATCCCCAACGTGGATGTCGTGGATGTCGCCGCCGCCGATCCGGTGAGCCTGGTCGCCTTCGACAAGGTGCTGGTCACCGTCTCCGCACTGCGCCAATTCGAGGAGAAGCTGGCATGAACCAGGAACGTGTATTCAAGGTCCTGCTGGGTCCGCACGTGACCGAGAAGGCCGCCATGGCTGCTGAGCGCAATCAGTATGTGTTCAAGGTGGCGGACGACGCGACCAAGCCCGAGATCAAGGTGGCCGTCCAGGAACTCTTCGGCAAGAAGGTCGACAGCGTTCAGGTCCTGAACATCAAGGGCAAGACCAAGCGTTCCGCGAACGGTCTCGGTCAGCGCAAGGGTTATCGCAAGGCGTATGTCACATTGGCCGCCGGCGAAACGCTTGAAGACTTCTCTGGCGCCGAATAAGGGCAGGAGTACGGATCATGGCAATCGTCAAGACTAAACCCACATCCGCCGGTCGTCGCCACGTCGTCAAGATCGTCGGCGAGGAACTGCACAAGGGCCGCGCCTACGCGCCCTTGCTCGAAAAGCAGTCGCGTTCCGGTGGGCGTAACAACAACGGCCGCATCACTACCCGTCACACGGGCGGTGGTCACCGTCAGCATTATCGGATCATCGATTTCAAGCGCACCAAGGATGGCGTTCCCGCCACCGTCGAGCGCCTGGAACATGACCCGAACCGCAGCGCCCATATCGCGCTGCTCAAGTACTCCGATGGCGAGCGTCGCTACATCATCGCGCCGCGTGGCGTGAAGGCCGGCGATCGTCTCGAGTCCGGTGTGAATGCGCCGATCAAGAAGGGCAATACCCTCCCGCTGCGTAATATTCCGTTGGGTTCCACGGTGCATTGCATCGAGCTCAAGCCTGGCAAGGGCGCCCAGCTCGCTCGCAGCGCCGGTACCAGCGCGCAGCTGGTGGCACGTGAAGGCAGCTACGCCACGCTGCGTCTCCGCTCCGGCGAGATGCGCAAGGTGCTGTCCGAGGGCCGTGCCACCCTGGGTGAAGTGAGCAACACCGAGCACAGCCTGCGTCAGCTTGGCAAGGCCGGTGCGAAGCGCTGGAGAGGTTCGCGCCCATCTGTTCGCGGTGTCGCCATGAACCCGGTGGATCACCCGCACGGTGGCGGTGAAGGCCGCACCAGCGGTGGTCGTCATCCGGTGTCTCCGTGGGGTATGCCCACCAAGGGCTACAAGACCCGCAAGAACAAGCGCACCGACAAGCTGATCGTCCGTCGCCGCAAGGCCCGGAAATAAGATCCAACGCCAAGACATCAAGAGGTAACGGCTGTGCCACGTTCACTGAAGAAAGGTCCTTTTATTGACCTTCACCTGTTGAAGAAGGTTGAGGCTGCAGTGGAAAAGAACGATCGCAAACCGATCAAGACCTGGTCGCGTCGTTCGATGGTCCTGCCCAACATGGTCGGGCTCACCATTGCGGTCCATAACGGTCGCCAACACGTCCCGGTGCACGTCTCCGAGGAAATGGTTGGCCACAAGCTGGGCGAATTCGCTGCCACCCGCACTTATCGCGGTCATGCGGCGGACAAGAAAGCCAAACGGTAAGCCGAGAGAGGATTAGAGATGGAAGTCACAGCAAAGCTGCGTGGCGCTCGTTTATCCGCCCAGAAGGCCCGTTTGGTGGCTGACCAGGTGCGCGGTAAACCTGTCGCCGAGGCGCTCGATCAGCTGACCTTCTCGCCGAAGAAGGCCTCCAAGCTGGTCAAGAAGGTGCTGCAGTCCGCCATCGCGAATGCGGAAGAAAACAATGGCATGGATATCGACGAGCTGCGTGTCTCGACCATCTGCGTCGATGAGGGCATGACGCTCAAGCGCATTCGGCCGCGGGCCAAGGGCCGCGCGGACCGTATCCTGAAGCGCACCTGCCACATCACCGTCAAGGTAGCCGAGAAGTAGGAGTCGACCAGATGGGTCAGAAAGTCAATCCAACAGGCATCCGCCTGGGTATCGTCAAGGACCATACCTCAGTCTGGTATGCCGAGCGCGGCGCCTATGCCGAGAAGCTGGTAAACGATCTCGAGGTGCGTCGTTTCCTCGAGAAGCGTCTGCAGAACGCGTCCGTCAGCCATATCATCATCGAGCGTCCCGCCAACAATGCACGTATCACCATCCACACGGCGCGTCCGGGGATCGTGATCGGCAAGAAAGGCGAGGATGTCGACAAGCTGCGGCGTGAGCTCTCCGAGATGATGGGCGTGCCGGTGCACGTCAACATCGAGGAAGTCCGCAAGCCGGAGCTCGATGCCAAGCTCGTCGCCCAGAACATTGCCGGCCAGCTCGAGCGCCGTGTCATGTTCCGCCGCGCCATGAAGCGTTCCGTGCAGAACGCCATGCGCCTGGGTGCCGGCGGTATCAAGGTCGAGCTCTCCGGTCGTCTCGGCGGTGCCGAAATCGCTCGTAACGAGTGGTACCGCGAGGGCCGCGTGCCGCTGCACACCCTGCGTGCGGACATCGACTTCGCTACCTACGAAGCCCAGACCACCTACGGCATCATTGGTGTCAAGGTCTGGATCTTCAAGGGTGAAATCCTCGGGGGCATTGAGGAGGTCCGCGCCAAGGCCAAGCAGACGCAAGGCCAGAACGCGCCCTCCAAGAAGAAAGGTTCCAAGTAAGGGGAGAGCGAATCGATGTTACAACCTAAGCGTCTCAAGTATCGCAAGGTGCAGAAAGGCCGTAACCGCGGACTGGCACAGCGCGGCAACAAGGTAAGCTTCGGCGAGTATGGTCTCAAGGCCACTGGTCGCGGCCGCGTCACCGCCCGTCAGATCGAGGCCGGTCGTCGTGCGATCACGCGCCACGTCAAGCGTGGCGGCAAGATCTGGATCCGGGTCTTCCCCGACAAGCCGATCTCCAAGAAGCCCCTCGAAGTTCGTATGGGTAAGGGTAAGGGCTCTGTCGAGTACTGGGTCGCACAGATCCAGCCCGGCCGTGTCCTGTACGAGATCGAAGGCGTATCCGAGGAGCTGGCTCGCGAGGCATTTGGCCTGGCTGCGCAGAAGTTCCCGGTCTCCACCACCTTTGTGAAACGGACGGTGATGTGATGAAAGCCCAGGAAATTCGCGACAAGTCAGCCGAACAGCTCCAGGAGCAGCTCTTTGAACTCCTCCGCGAGCAGTTCAACCTGCGCATGCAGAAGGCCACCGGCCAGTTGAGCCAGACTCATCTGCTCAAGCAGGTTCGTCGGGATATTGCCCGTGTGAAGACTGTGCTCAACGAGAAGGCAGGTGTCTGAGATGGCCGAAGCAAATAACACGCGTACGCTCATCGGCAAGGTGGTGAGCGACAAGATGGACAAGTCCATCGTGGTCATGATCGAGCGTCGTGAGCGCCACCCGATCTATGGCAAGTATGTCAAGCGCTCCACCAAGCTGCACGCCCATGACGCGACCAACCAGGCCAAGGCCGGCGATACGGTGTCCATTGAGGAGTGCCGTCCGCTGTCCAAGAACAAGGCTTGGACGCTGGTCGAAGTCGTCGAACAGGCCAAGGGTTGATCGGCTCACGCCAGTCAAGCCTGCGCAGTCAGATTAGGTTTGGAGAAAACCGATGATTCAGACTCAGACAATGCTGGATGTCGCCGACAACAGCGGGGCGCGCCGGGTGCAGTGCATCAAGGTGCTCGGTGGTTCACACCGCCGTTATGCCCGCGTTGGTGACATCATCAAAGTCACGGTGAAGGAAGCCATCCCGCGAGGCCGGGTCAAGAAAGGCCAGGTCCTCAAGGCAGTGGTTGTCCGCACCCGTAGTGGCGTCCGTCGTAACGACGGCTCGCTGATTCGCTTCGATGGAAATGCGGCCGTCTTGTTGAACAACATCAACGAGCAGCCGGTCGGTACCCGGATCTTCGGTCCGGTTACCCGTGAGCTTCGCAACGAGAAGTTCATGAAGATCATTTCCTTGGCGCCTGAAGTGCTGTAAGGAGCGAGGCGGATATGCAAAAGATCAAACGTGACGACGAAGTTATCGTCATCGCCGGAAAGGACAAGGGCAAGCGTGGCACCGTCAAGCGCGTCCTCAAGGACGAGCGCTATGTGGTGTCCGGTGTGAACATGATCAAGCGTCACACCAAGCCGAACCCCATGGCGGGCAATCAGGGCGGTATCGTCGAGCGCGAAGCTCCGATTCACGCTTCCAACGTTGCCATCTTCAACCAGGAGACCGGTAAAGCGGATCGCGTCGGCTTCCAGGTTCAGGATGACGGTACCAAGGTACGTATCTACAAGTCGACGCAAGCGCAGATCGACGCTTAACGCGAGTCGGGTAGCAAAATGGCGAACTTGAAAGAACGTTATCAAAACGAGGTGGCAGCTCAGCTGCAAGAGCAGTTCAGCTACGCCAACGTTATGCAGGTGCCCCGGATCACCAAGGTGACTCTGAACATGGGTATCGGCGACGCGATCAGCGACAAGAAGCTGATCGACAACGCCATCGGCGACCTGGAGAAGCTTTCCGGTCAGAAGCCGCTGGTAACCAAGGCACGCAAGTCCATCGCGGGCTTCAAGGTGCGTGAAAGCTGGCCGATCGGGATCAAGGTCACCCTGCGCCGCGAGCGCATGTGGGACTTCCTCGATCGCCTGGTGAATATCGCGATCCCCCGTGTTCGCGACTTCCGTGGTCTCAACCCGAAGTCCTTCGATGGCCGTGGTAACTATTCCATGGGGGTGCGTGAGCAGATCATCTTTCCTGAGATCGAATATGATAAGATCGATCAGGTCCGTGGTCTGGATGTCACCATCACCACCTCTGCCAATACTGACGAAGAAGGCCGTGCACTGCTGAGTGCACTGAACTTCCCGTTCAAGAAATAAGGGTGGGATCATGGCAAAGAAGAGCATGGTAGAACGTGAGGACAAGCGCACCAAGCTGGTAGCCAAGTATGCTGCCAAGCGCGCTGAACTCAAGGCGATTATTCACGACGTCAATGCCTCCGACGAAGAGCGCTTCGACGCACAGCTCAAGTTGCAGAAGCTGCCGCGTGACTCCAGCCCGGTTCGTCAGACGAACCGCTGCAGCATCACCGGTCGTCCGCACGGCTACTACAACAAGTTCGGCCTCGGCCGCAACAAGCTGCGTGAAGCCGCCATGCGTGGCGACGTCCCTGGCCTCAAGAAGTCCAGCTGGTAACGCCACGCAGAATCATCAGGAGCGCAACGTAAATGAGCATGCAAGACACTCTGGCGGATATGTGCACTCGTATTCGCAATGCGCAGATGGCCACCAAGGAGACGGTTTCCATGCCGTCCTCCAAGCTCAAGGTCGAGGTGGCCCGCGTGCTGAAGGAAGAAGGTTTCGTGGCTGACTATGCCGTCGAAGGCTCCGTCAAGCCGGAGCTGAACGTGACCCTCAAGTACTTCGAAGGCAAGCCGGTCATCGAACATCTGCAGCGGGTCTCCAAACCGTCCCTGCGCAGCTACAAGGGCAAGGATACCCTGCCCAAGGTAGCCGACGGTCTGGGTATCGCGATCGTCACCACCTCAAACGGGGTGATGACCGACCGTGCGGCTCGTCAGGCTGGTATCGGTGGCGAAGTCATCTGCACCGTATTCTAGGAGTTTGGAATGTCCCGCGTAGCCAAATATCCGGTTAAACTGCCCAGCGGCGTCGACATCACGCTCGAAGGCGATCAACTGTCCGTGAAGGGTGGTCAGGGCGAACTGTCCATGACCATTCATTCCGATGTGGCCGTCGGCCAGGAAGACGGACAGCTGACCTTCCAGCCGAGCGAGTCCGCCCGGAGCTGGGCAATGGTCGGCACGACCCGTGCACTGGTGCAGAACCTGGTCACGGGCGTGTCCGAGGGCTTCAGCCGGTCCCTCGAAATCAATGGCGTCGGTTATCGCGCTCAAGCGAACGGCCAGACGCTCAACCTGACACTGGGCTTCTCACACCCGGTCGAGTATCAACTGCCTGAGGGTGTCACGGCCGAAACGCCGAAGAACACCACCATCGTGCTGAAGAGCGCGGACAAGCAGAAGCTCGGCCAGGTTGCCGCGGAAATCCGCGCCTTCCGTCCGCCCGAGCCCTACAAGGGCAAGGGTATCCGGTACGGCGACGAGCAGATCCGCCGTAAAGAAGCCAAGAAGAAGTAAGGCAGGGTTATGAACGCGAAGAAAGAATCTCGTCTCCGTCGTGCCCGCCGCGCTCGCGCCAAGATGCGCGAGCAGGGCGTGTATCGCCTGTGCGTCAATCGTACCCCGCGCCACATCTATGCGCAGATCATCTCGCCGGATGGTGGCAAGGTGCTGGCCAGCGCTTCTACGCTGGACAAGGCGCTGCGCGAGGGAGCGACGGGCAACGTCGACGCCGCCACCCAGGTGGGCTCGATGATTGCCGAGCGCGCCAAGCAGGCTGGCATCACCCAAGTGGCTTTCGATCGTGCCGGGTTCAAGTACCACGGTCGCGTCAAGGCCCTGGCCGACGCCGCTCGTGAAGGCGGCCTGGAATTCTAAAGGGTTTTACGATGGCGAAGAATGAACAGCAAGACGGCGATCTGCAGGAAAAGCTCGTGCAGGTCAACCGTGTCGCCAAGGTGGTCAAGGGTGGTCGAATCTTCGGCTTCACCGCACTGACCGTCGTGGGCGACGGTAACGGCCGTGTCGGTTTCGGTCGCGGCAAGGCTCGCGAGGTCCCGGTGGCGATTCAGAAGGCCATGGACCAGGCGCGTCGCAATATGGTCAAGGTCAACCTGTCGGGCAGCACCCTGCAGTATTCCGTCAAGGCACGTCACGGCGCGTCCAAGGTATACATGCAGCCGGCGTCCGAGGGTACCGGGATCATCGCTGGCGGTGCCATGCGTTCCGTGCTCGAAATGGCCGGCGTCCATGACGTCCTGGCCAAGTGCTATGGCTCCACTAACCCGGTGAATGTGGTGCGTGCGACCGTCAATGGTCTGGCCGCACAGCGTTCGCCGGAAGACGTGGCCGCCAAGCGCGGTCTGTCAGTCGAAGCGATCACGGGGTAAAAACCATGTCAGCAACGATCAAGGTTACCCAGACCCGCAGTACCATCGGCGTGTTGGCCAAGCACAAGGCCACCATGAAGGGCCTCGGCCTGCGTCGCATCGGTCACACGGTTGAGCTGGAAGACACCCCCGCCGTGCGCGGCATGATCCACAAGGTCACCTACCTTGTGCGTGTTGAGGGAGAGTAATCCATGAAACTCAATAGCCTGAGCCCGGCACCGGGCTCCAAGCACGCCGAGAAGCGCGTCGGTCGTGGCATGGGCTCCGGTCTGGGCAAGACCGGTGGCCGTGGCCACAAGGGCCTCAAGTCGCGCAGCGGTGGTAGCGTTCAGCCAGGCTTCGAAGGCGGTCAGATGCCGCTGCAGCGTCGCCTGCCGAAGTTCGGCTTCACCTCCGCCAAGGCGATGGTTTCCGAGGAAGTCCGCCTGGCCGAACTTGGCCGGGTCGAGGGTGGCGAAGTCACTCTGGAAAGCCTCAAGCAAGCCAACGTGCTCAAGGATGCCACGCGTCACGCCAAGGTCATCCTTTCCGGCGATCTGAACAAGGCGGTCACGGTCCGCGGTCTCAAGGTCACCAAGGGTGCCCGTGCCGCGATCGAAGCCGCCGGCGGCAAAGTAGAGGACTAAATGGCCAAGTCAGGAAACATGCCGGCGAAGGGCAGCGGTCTGAGTGAACTGTGGGCGCGTCTGCGCTTCGTGCTCCTCGCCATAGTGGTCTACCGTATTGGTGCCCACATTCCCGTTCCCGGTATCAATCCTGACCAGCTTGCTGCCTTGTTCAGGGAGCAGCAGGGTACCATCCTGGGCATGTTCAACATGTTCTCGGGTGGTGCCCTGGAGCGCATGAGTATCCTCGCGCTGGGCATCATGCCCTACATCTCGGCGTCGATCATCATGCAGTTGCTGACGGCCGTCTCGCCTCAACTCGAGCAGTTGAAGAAGGAAGGCGAAGCCGGCCGCCGCAAGATCAGTCAGTACACCCGCTACGGCACGGTACTGTTGGCGTTCATCCAGGCTTCCGGCATGTCCGTGGGACTCGCCAGCCAGGGGATCGCCTATACGGCTGATTTCAGCTTCTATTTCACCGCCATCGTGACCTTCGTGTGCGGTGCGGTGTTCCTGATGTGGCTGGGTGAGCAGATCACCGAGAAGGGCATCGGCAACGGTATTTCACTGCTGATTTTCGCGGGTATCGTGGCCGGCTTCCCGGGTGCTATCGGGCAGGCCTTCGAGTTGGCCCGTAACGAAGGTGCCTGGAACGTCCTGCCGTTGTTGGCGCTTTCCGCCCTGGGTATCGCTACCGTGGCGTTCATCGTCTTCATCGAGCGCGGCCAGCGTCGCCTCACGGTGAACTATCCGCGCCGTCAGGTCGGAAACAAGATGTATGCCGGCCAGAGCAGCTACCTGCCGCTGAAGGTCAACATGGCGGGTGTCATCCCGGCCATCTTCGCCTCGAGCATTCTTCTGTTTCCGGCCTCGCTGGGTCAGTGGATCGGTGCCGGGGATGGCATGGAGTGGCTGCAACGCGCTTCCCAGGCATTGGCGCCGGGGCAGCCACTTTACATCTTGCTTTTCGCAGCAGCGGTGGTATTCTTCTGCTTCTTTTACACAGCGCTGGTCTTCAATCCCAAGGATGTCGCCGACAACCTCAAGAAGTCGGGGGCCTTCCTGCCGGGTATTCGCCCCGGTGAGCAGACCGCTCGCTACGTCGACAAGGTCATGACCCGTCTGACCTTGTTCGGTGCTCTCTACATCACTGCGGTTTCCCTGATGCCTCAGTTCCTGATCGTGGCGTGGAACGTGCCGTTCTTCTTCGGCGGTACCTCGCTGTTGATCGTGGTTGTGGTCGTCATGGACTTCATGTCTCAGGTGCAGTCGCATCTCATGTCGAATCAATACGAGTCGGTGATGAAGAAGTCGAACCTGAAAGGCTACGGCAGCGGCGGTGTCACGCGCTGAAGGCGTCGCCAATCGACCTGCGCGCCGCGAGCCGAATTTGGAGAAAGAACATGAAAGTTCGAGCTTCCGTGAAGAAAATGTGCCGCAAGTGCAAGATCATTCGCCGCAATGGCGCCGTACGCGTCATCTGCAGTGAACCGCGGCACAAGCAGCGCCAGGGCTGAAGCCCTGGGCTGTCATGAACCGGGTGCCGGCATGCCCCTTGCCCTGTGAACGGGAAAGGGGTATGCTGTTGCGCCTTTTAAAGATGATTAAACGAGCAAGCCGCTCAAACTTCGGAGTAAGCTGATGGCCCGTATTGCAGGCGTCAATATCCCGGACAACAAGCATGCGGCGATCTCGCTGACCTACATCTTCGGGATTGGCCACACCACTGCACAGGATATCTGTGTGGCGGCTGGCATCGCTCCGACCACCAAGGTCCAGGAACTGTCTTCTGAAGAAGTCGACACCCTGCGTTCCGAGGTCGGCAAGCATACCGTTGAAGGCGATCTACGTCGTGAAGTCACGCTTAACATCAAGCGTCTCATGGACCTGGGTTGCTATCGTGGTCTGCGTCATCGTCGTGGTCTTCCGCTGAACGGTCAGCGTACCAAGACCAATGCGCGTACCCGCAAGGGCCCGCGCAAGCCGATCCGCAAATAACACGCACGTTCTGGCGTAACGACAGGAATAGACATCAACATGGCTAACCCGCGTAGCAACCGTAAAAAGGTTAAAAAGCAGGTAGTGGATGCGGTGGCGCATATCCACGCCTCTTTTAACAACACGATCATTACGATCACAGACCGCCAGGGCAACGCTCTCTCTTGGGCGACTGCCGGTGGTTCGGGTTTTCGTGGTTCTCGCAAGAGCACCCCGTTCGCTGCTCAAGTGGCAAGTGAACGTGCAGCAACTGCTGCAGCCGACTATGGTGTGAAAAACGTCGACGTGCTGGTCAAAGGCCCCGGTCCTGGCCGTGAATCCGCCGTGCGCGCACTCAATGCCGCCGGCTTCCGCGTGCAAAGCATCACCGACGCGACGCCCATTCCGCACAATGGCTGCCGTCCGCCGAAGAAACGCCGCGTTTAAGGAGACAGATTCATGGGACGTTATATTGGACCGAAGTGCAAGCTGTCTCGTCGTGAGGGCACCGACCTCTTCCTCAAGAGCGGTGTAACTCCCTTCGAGAAGAAGTGCAAATCCGAGCAGATTCCGGGTGTGCACGGCCAGCGTCGTCAGCGTATTTCCGAATACGGCTTGCAGCTTCGCGAGAAGCAGAAAGTACGCCGCATGTACGGCGTGCTGGAAAAGCAGTTCCGCAACTACTACAAGGAAGCGGCCCGTCAGAAGGGCGCGACCGGCGAGGTGTTGCTGCAGCTGCTCGAATCCCGACTGGACAACGTCGTCTACCGCATGGGCTTCGGCTCCACGCGCTCCGAGGCACGTCAACTGGTCAGCCACAAGGCGATCGCGGTCAATGGCCGTAGCGTCAATGTGGCGTCCTACAAGGTCAAGCCGGGTGATGTGGTCTCCGTCCGCGAGAAGGCCAAGAACCAGGCCCGCATCCAGAATGCTCTGGGCATTGCCGCCAACCGTGGCGACGTCGCCTGGGTCGAGACGGATGCCAAGAAGATGGAAGGCACTTTCAAGGCTCTGCCTGAACGCGGTGACCTGTCTGCCGACATCAACGAAAACCTGATCGTCGAGCTGTACTCGAAATAAGCGGCCAGGCCGTGCTGCTTCCCGGTGACGGGAAGCAGCTTTCAGTACCGAGTATCCGTTTGGCAGCCTGATAGGTGTTCATATGCAGCGTTCAGTGACAGAGTTTCTCCGTCCTCGCGATATCAAGGTCGAAGAGACCAGCGCACACCACGCGAAGATCGTGCTAGAACCCTTCGAGCGTGGTTTCGGCCACACTCTGGGGAATGCTCTGCGTCGCATCCTGCTCTCGTCCATGCCCGGCTGTGCCGTGGTCGAGGCCGAGATCCAGGGTGTCGAGCACGAGTACAGCGCGATCGAGGGTGTTCAGGAAGACGTCATCGAAATCCTCCTGAACCTCAAGGACGTGGCGATCAAGATGCATAGCCGCGACGAGGCGGTGCTCTCGCTGAACAAGCAGGGCCCGGCCGTCGTGACTGCGGGCGACATCGCTCTCGACCACGATGTCGAGGTCGTCAATCCCGAGCATGTCATTGCTCACGTCAACGAAGGTGCAGAGCTGAAGATGCAGCTCAAGATCGCACGCGGCCGTGGCTACGAGCCTGCCGATGTGCGTGGCGAAGGCGACGACGAGTCTCGCACTATCGGCCGCCTGCAGCTGGATGCAACCTTCAGCCCCGTGCGTCGCGTTTCGTATTCCGTCGAAGCGGCTCGTGTCGAGCAGCGTACCGATCTCGACAAGCTGATCATCGACCTGGAAACCGACGGCACCCTGGATCCGGAAGAGGCGATCCGTCGCAGCGCCACCATCCTGCAGGAGCAGCTGGCCGCGTTTGTCGACCTGGAAGCCGACAAGGAACAGGAAGTCGAAGAGGAAGAGGATCATATCGATCCGATCCTGCTGCGCCCCGTAGACGATCTCGAGTTGACCGTTCGCAGCGCCAACTGCCTGAAAGCCGAGAATATCTACTACATCGGAGACCTCATTCAGCGCACCGAAGTCGAGCTGCTGAAGACTCCGAACCTCGGCAAGAAGTCGTTGAACGAGATCAAGGACGTGTTGGCCGCCCGTGGCCTGTCCCTTGGCATGCGGCTGGACAACTGGCCACCCGCTAGCCTGAAGGACGACAAGGCCTCCGCGTGAGCGTCGACTCGAGTCCCAGTTTGGTAAGGAATTACAACCATGCGTCATCGTAAGAGTGGTCGTCACCTGAATCGTAACAGCTCGCATCGTCAGGCCATGTTCAAGAACATGTGCGTGTCGCTGGTCGAGCATGAAGTGATCAAGACAACCCTGCCCAAGGCCAAGGAACTGCGTCGTCATATCGAGCCGCTGATCACCCTGGCCAAGCAGGACAGCGTCGCGAATCGTCGCCTGGCCTTCAGCCGTACCCGCTCCAAGGAAGCGGTCGGCAAGCTCTTCAGTGAGCTGGGTCCGCGTTATTCCGAGCGCCCGGGCGGCTACGTCCGTGTGCTGAAGTGCGGCTACCGCACCGGCGACAACGCGCCCATGGCCTACGTCGAACTCGTCGACCGTCCGGTCATCGAGGAAGTCGCCGAGGACTGATCCTCGCGCGATCTCGTGGCGAAACAAAACCGGCTCCCCCAGGGGAGCCGGTTTTTTTACGCCCGGTTATACCGGGAGCCATAAGCTATAAGCTTTAAGCCATAAGAAAACCCCGCCAAGCTTGTGCCTGCGGGGTTTCGTGTGGTGCTTACAGCTTACAGCTTACGGCTTACAGCTGGCATTACGCCGTTGTTTCCGGTTCGCTTTTGGTGGCCTTGGCGCGTTCGAGCATCGGTTTGAGGAAGCGTCCGGTGTGGGAGGCGTCGTTGCGGGCGACCTGTTCCGGGGTGCCTTCGGCGATGATGCGGCCGCCGCCGGAGCCGCCTTCCGGGCCGAGGTCGATGAGCCAGTCGGCGGTCTTGATGACGTCGAGGTTGTGCTCGATGACCACGATGGTGTTGCCGTGGTCGCGCAGGCGGTGCAGCACACCGAGCAGCTGGCGGATGTCCTCGAAGTGCAGGCCGGTGGTCGGTTCGTCGAGGATGTAGAGCGTCTTGCCGGTATCGCGCTTGGCCAGTTCACGCGCCAGTTTGACGCGTTGCGCCTCGCCGCCGGACAGCGTGGTGGCGCTCTGCCCGAGGCGGATGTAGGACAGGCCGACGTCCATCAGGGTCTGCAGGCGCCGGGCGATGGCTGGTACCGGCGAGAAGAATTCCAGGGCTTCCTCGACCGTCATCTCGAGGACCTCGTGAATGCTCTTGCTCTTGTAGGCGATCTCCAGGGTCTCGCGGTTGTAGCGCTTGCCCTTGCACACATCACAGGGCACATAGATGTCCGGCAGGAAGTGCATCTCGACCTTGATCATGCCCTCGCCCTGACAGGCCTCGCAGCGCCCGCCCTTGACGTTGAACGAGAAGCGGCCGGGCTTGTAGCCGCGCGCCCGCGCTTCCTGGGTGCCGGCGAAGAGTTCGCGGATCGGCGTGAAGATGCCGGTATAGGTCGCCGGGTTGGAGCGCGGTGTGCGTCCGATGGGGCTCTGATCGATATCGATGACCTTGTCCAGCTGGTCGAGGCCCTCGATGCGCTCATGAGCCGCCGGGGTGAGTGCCGTGGCGCGATTGAGCTCGCGGGCGGCGATCGGCATCAGGGTCGAGTTGATCAGCGTCGACTTGCCGGAACCGGAGACACCGGTGACACACACGAAGAGACCCAGCGGCAGGCTCAAGGTCACGTCCTGCAGGTTGTTGCCGGTAGCGCCGGACAGCACCACCTGCTTCTCCGGGTTGCCGGGGATGCGCCAGGGAGGCACTTCGATACGCCGCTCGCGGGCCAGGTACTGGCCGGTCAGCGAGTCCGGCGTGGCCATGATCTCGTCCGGGGTGCCCTGGGCGACGATGCGGCCGCCATGCACGCCGGCCCCGGGGCCGATATCCAGCACATGGTCGGCGGAGCGAATGGCGTCTTCATCATGCTCGACCACGATCACCGTATTGCCCAGATCGCGCAGGCGTTCCAGGGTCTGCAGCAGGCGGCCGTTGTCGCGCTGGTGCAGGCCGATGGAGGGTTCATCGAGGATGTACATGACACCCACCAGGCCGGCACCGATCTGGCTGGCCAGGCGAATCCGCTGGGCCTCGCCGCCGGAGAGCGTTTCGGCGCTGCGCTCCAGGTTGAGGTAGTCGAGGCCGACATTGACCAGGAACTCGAGTCGCGCGCGAATCTCGTTGAGGATCTTCTCGGCGATCTCGCCCTTGCGGCCCGGCAGGGCCAGTGCCTTGAAATAGGTCAGCCCCTCGCCGATCGGCAGGCCGACCACATCCGGCAGGGTCTGTCCGTCGATGAAGACGTTGCGTGATTCCTTGCGTAGCCGGCTGCCATGACAGGCCGGGCAGGCCTGGGTCGAGATGTAGCGTGACAGTTCCTCGCGCACCGAGCTGGACTCGGTTTCCCGATAGCGGCGTTGCATGTTGGGCAGCACCCCCTCGAAGGGGTGCTCGCGGGTGACCTTGCGCCCGCGGTCATTGACATAGCTGAAGGCGATGGCGTCCTGGCCGCTGCCGTGCAGGATGACCTCCCGCTCGTGGCGGGCCAGGTCCTGCCAGGCCGTCTCCAGCTCGAAGCGGTAATGCGCGGCGACGGCCTGAAGCTGGTTGAAGTAGTAGACGCTGCGCCGGTCCCAGCCCTTGATGACGCCCTCGGCCAGCGACAGTTCCGGGTGACTGATCAGCTTGTCCGCGGCGAAGAACTGCTGCACGCCCAGGCCATCGCAGGACGAGCAGGCCCCGGCCGGGTTGTTGAACGAGAACATGCGCGGCTCGAGCTCGGCGATGGAATAGCCGCATACCGGGCAGGCGAAACGTGACGAGAAGGCGAGGTCCTCGGCCTCGCCGTCCATGAAGTGGACGATCGCCGTGCCGTCGGCCAGCCCCAGGGCCGTCTCGAAGGACTCGGCGAGGCGCTGCGAGAGCCCGTCCCGCACCTTGATGCGGTCCACCACCACGCTGATGTCGTGTTTCTTGTTCTTGTCCAGCGGCTTGATGTCATCCAGCTCGAGCACCTGACCGTCGATCATGGCGCGCACGAAGCCCTGGGCGCGCAGTTCGGCGAGCAGCTGCAGGTGCTCGCCCTTGCGGCCGCTGACCACCGGGGCCAGCAGCATCAGCTTGCTGCCCTCGGGCAATGCCAGCACCTGGTCGACCATCTGCGAGATGGTCTGGGCCTCGAGGTCCTCGCCATGCTCGGGGCAGCGCGGCGTGCCGGCACGGGCGAACAGCAGGCGCAGGTAATCGTAGATTTCGGTAATGGTGCCGACAGTCGAGCGCGGGTTGTGGGAAGTGGACTTCTGTTCGATGGAAATGGCCGGTGACAAGCCCTCGATATGGTCGACATCGGGCTTTTCCATCATCGACAGGAATTGCCGGGCATAGGTCGAGAGCGACTCCACATAGCGCCGCTGGCCTTCGGCATAGAGCGTATCGAAGGCCAGTGATGACTTGCCTGAACCAGATAGGCCGGTTACCACGATCAGCTTGTCTCGCGGCAACTCGACGTCGATTTGCTGGAGGTTGTGGGTGCGCGCACCGCGAACCAGAATCTTGTCCATTCCCACCTCTGCGAGACACGTCAAAAGGACGATTATACGTGGCCGCTCGTGGCCGCGGCAAAGCCTGACCCGCTTTGACTTTCCCCGGGTGGTGGCAAACCGCTAGAATATGCAGTCCATTCAAGGGCGCCAGCCCCTTCACGGAAACGCCACCCCTATGCGAAAGGTCTTTGGACTGCTGTTGGCCTCCGAGCGTCGGGCCATTGTCGGCCTGGCCGGTCTGTATGCCTCGCGAATGCTCGGGCTTTTCATGGTGCTGCCGGTGCTGGCCCTGCATGCCGAGGATCTGCAGGGCGCCACGCCACTACTGGTGGGCCTGGCACTGGGCATCTATGGCCTGACCCAGGCGGCCCTGCAGATCCCCTTTGGTCTGGTCTCGGATCGGATCGGGCGCAAGCCGGTCATCGCGGCCGGGCTGTGTCTTTTCATCCTGGGCAGTATCGTCGCCGCCCAGGCCGACAGCATCGGTATGGTCATCGCCGGCCGTTGTCTGCAGGGCAGTGGCGCCGTGGCGGCCGCCATCATGGCCCTGCTGGCCGACCAGACCCGCGAGCAGGTGCGCACGGCGGCCATGGCGACGATCGGCCTGTCGATCGGCGTCGCCTTCGCCGTGGCCATGGTGCTGGGGCCACTGGTCTCGGCCCGTTTCGGCCTCGCGGGCGTGTTCTGGTTCACGGCGGGGCTCTCCGCCCTGGGCTTGCTGGTATTGTGGAAGCTGGTGCCGCCGTCGCCGCGGCGCGCGCGCCATCGTGATGTCGGACTCGATCGTGGCCAGCTGAAGAATATCCTGCGCCGTGTCGACCTGTGGCGCATGGACGCCTCGATCTTCGCGCTGCACCTGATCCTGATGGCCATCTTCGTGGCCGTGCCCTTCCGCCTGGTCGAGGCCGGCATCCCGGGCGCCCAGCACGGCTGGGTGTATCTCGGGGTCATGGCGGTGGCCTTCATCTTCATGGTGCCGCTGGTAATCGTGGCCGAGAAGTGGCGCCAGATGAAGCGCATGTGCCTGGGCGCGATCACCGCCATTACCCTGAGTCTGGTGGGACTCGCCGGTTTCGCCCAGGGCCTCTATGGTCTGCTGCTGTGGCTGCTGGTGTTCTTCATCGCCTTCAACCTGCTCGAGGCCACGCTGCCATCGCTGCTCAGCAAGCTGGCTCCGGCCGGGGCCAAGGGCACCGCCATGGGCCTCTACTCGACCAGCCAGTTTCTGGGCGCCTTTCTGGGCGGCGTGCTGGGGGGCTGGCTGTCCCAGCAGTGGGGGCTTGGCGCGGTATTCGCGGGATGTGCCATGCTGGGTGGAGCCTGGCTGATGTTGATGCTCGGCATGGCACCGCCGCGCCACCTGTCCAGCGAGGTGGTCGCGCTCGATGCTCAGCATGACGACGACGCCATGGACACGCTGATGGCCAGGTTCGCCGAGGTGGCGGGCGTGGAAGATGTCATGGTGGTGCCCGAAGAGCGGCTGGCCTACCTCAAGGTCGATCGCCAGCGTCTCGACGAGCAGGCCCTGCAGCGTCTGGTCGCCCGGCCGGGGGAGTCGCAGGACAGCGCTTGAAAGCAGCGGGTCGCGAGGCCCTGACATGATGGCGGTGCCGGTGATCCGGTGCCAAGGAATCCGCAGCATTACGTATTGATAAGGAGTCAACCATGGCCCGTGGCATCAACAAGGTCATTCTCATCGGCAACCTCGGGCAGGACCCGGAGGTGCGTTTCACCCCGTCCGGCACCGCGGTCGCCAACCTCAACCTGGCCACCACGGATACCTGGATGGACCGCCAGAGCGGTCAGCGCCAGGAGCGCACCGAATGGCACCGGGTGGTGATGTTCAACAAGACGGCGGAAATCGCCCAGCAGTATCTGCGCAAGGGCTCCAAGATCTATATCGAAGGCCGCCTGCAGACGCGCAAGTGGCAGGATCAGAACGGTCAGGACCGCTACAGCACCGAGGTCGTCGCCAACGACATGCAGATGCTCGATGGGCGTGGTGATGGCGGCCAGGGCGGCAACTTCGGGGGTGGTCAACCTCAGCAGGGCGGCAACTTCGGCGGCGGGCAGCCGCAACAGGGCGGACAGCAGGCCAACCAGGGCGGGGGGCAGCCCCAGCAGCCCCAGCGCGCGCCGCAACAGCCGGCGCCCAACCAGGGCGGCCAGCAGAGCGGCAATTATGGCGCCCCGGACCCCGGCAGCTTCGATGACTTCGATGATGAAATTCCGTTCTAGCCTCCGGCGTCATGGTCTCGCGTTCACGCCTCGTTCTGCCGGGGCGTGATGACCCGGCGGGGCGCGTCGCGCGGCACGCCCCGCAGGCCGCGAAGCTGGTGTAAAATGGTGCCGCTGGAAGCGTCGGTTCGTCGGCATCTCGACGAACGGATGCATCATCGAACATAGGAGCCGTCGTGAAGCTGTTGATTCTGGATGCCGGCCATTGCTTGAGCCTGGCGCTGGCCAGGGAGAGCAACCGGCGCAGCGATGTCGAGCTGGTCATCGAGTCGAGCCTCGCCATCACCCCGCAGAGGCTCGATGATGTGGCGCCGGATGCCCTGATCGTCCCGCCGCTGTCGCGTCCCATCAACGCGGATCCGGCGTCGGTGACGGCGCATGCCGAAGCCGTCGAGGCCTGTCTGGGTCTGTGCCGCCAGCGTGATCTGCCGTTGGTGTGGTGCGTGTCCGACCAGCTTTACGAACAGGGCCATGAAGAGCCCATCGACGAGCATGTCATCCCCGAGCCGCGGGATGACGATCTCAGGCGGCTGGTGCAGGCTGGTGACCGGATTCGTGCCGAATTGCCGCGCCACCTGATCGTGCGGCTCGGGCCGCTGTTCGCGCTGGATGGCAGCCATGCCTGGCTGGGTGAAGTGCTGGACGGCCTGGTCAGGGGCGAAGAGCAGCGGGCCGCCTCCGATGTGGTCTTCTGTCCCACCTCCTCCGATGCCGTGGCCATGGCCCTGATCGGCATCCTGCAGCAGCAGGGCTGTGGCGCGGATGCCTGGGGCAGCTACCACCTGGCCGGTACGGAACCGGTCAGTGCCTACACCTTCGTCTCGATGGTGCGCACGCAGCTGCAGACCCGCCTCGAAGGGCGCGGCGAGAGCGTCGAGCTGGGCGGTGTCAAGGCGCTCAATCATCACCATGATCAGCCACTGCGGCGCGTGCTCAACTGTCGACGCGTACTGGAAGTCTTCGGCGTGCATCAGAAGCCCTGGCGGCTCGAGGTTGGCCGCATGCTGGACCTGTGGTGCCTGGCGAGGGATGAAGCCGATGGTCTGCACAAGGAGCCGGGCAAGGCATGAATGTCGTTCGCAGTACGGTCTTCTATATCGGTTATTTTGCCGCCATGCTCGTGTGTGGCGTGCTCTTCCTGCCGCCGGCGCCTTTCCTGCCGCTGGCCAGTCGCTATCGCCTGCTCAACCTGTACAACCACTTCATCATCGCCTGGTTCCGCCTGGTGTGCGGCGTGCGCTACGAGATTCGCGGCCGCGAGCACTTGCCCGAGGGCGCCTGTGTGCTGTTGTCGAATCACCAGTGCGAGTGGGAGACGGTCTATCTGCAGTTGCTCAAGCCGCCGGTCTGCACCGTGCTCAAGAAGGAGCTGCTGAATTTTCCGATCTTCGGCTGGGGGCTGCGCCTGCTGCACCCCATTGCCCTGGATCGCTCCAGGCCGTCGCGGGCCATGAAACAGGTGCTGACTCAGGGCAAGCAGCGTCTGGAGGAAGGCCTGTCGGTGCTGATCTTTCCCGAGGGGACGCGTGTCGCCCCGGGGCAGCGGCGTCGCTACAACAAGAGCGGCGCGGTGATCGCCTGTCGCGCGGGCGTGCCGGTGGTGCCGGTGGCGCACAATGCCGGGGAAAGCTGGCCCGGGCGTCACTGGGTCAAGCAGCCGGGGCGCCTGACCGTGGTGGTCGGGGAGCCCATCGAGACGGCGGGACGCAGTGCGGAAGAGGTGCTGGCGGAGACCGAGGCCTGGATCGAGGCGCAGCTGAGCGAGATTTCCGACGTGCCGCGTCCGGCGTCGGCTTGACCGGAGACGTGGGCCCGGCGGCTATAAAGAAAGGCGCCCTGTGGCGGGCGCCTCCTGGCGTTGCGGGCCGGTAGTGGCTGACTCTCAGTCGCGGTACTTTTCCAGCACCAGGCAGGCGTTGGTGCCGCCGAACCCGAAACTGTTGGACAGCACGCGCTCCACCGCCGTATCGCGCCGCTCGGTGACGATATCGAAGCCCGCGGCCTGCTCGTCGAGGTTCACGACATTGGCGGAGGCCGCGATGAAGTCGTGGTTCATCATCAGCAGCGAGTAGATGGTTTCCTGGACCCCGGTCGCGCCCAGCGAATGGCCGGTCAGCGACTTGGTCGAACTCATCGCCGGCGTCTCGTCGCCGAACACTTCGCGCACGGCCTTGAGCTCCGCCACATCTCCCACGGGCGTGGAAGTGCCGTGGGTGTTGATGTAGTCGACGCCGCCATCCACCGTGGCCAGGGCCTGGCGCATGCAGCGGGCGGCACCCTCGCCGGAGGGCGCGACCATGTCGTAGCCGTCGGAGGTGGCGCCGTAACCGACCAACTCGCCATAGATCCGGGCGCCGCGCGCCCGGGCGTGCTCGAGCTCCTCGAGTACCAGCATGCCGCCGCCGCCGGCGATGATGAAGCCGTCGCGGGCCTGGTCATAGGGACGCGAGGCCTTGTCGGGCGCGTCGTTGTACTGGGTGGAGAGCGCACCCATGGCGTCGAACAGGCAGGACAGGGTCCAGTGTTCTTCCTCGCCGCCACCGGCGAAGACCACGTCCTGCTTGCCGAGCTGGATCTGCTCCATGGCGCTGCCGATGCAGTGCGCCGAGGTGGCGCAGGCCGAGGAGATCGAGTAATTGACGCCCTTGATCTCGAAGGGCGTGGCCAGGCACGCCGAGACCGTGCTGCCCATGGTCCGGGTGACCCGATAGGGGCCGACCCGGCGCAGGCCCTTGTCGCGCATGACGTCGGCCGCCTCGACCTGGTTGGCGCTCGAGGCGCCTCCCGAGCCGGCGATCAGGCCGGTACGCTCGTTGGAGACCTGCTCCGGCGTCAGGCCCGAATCCTTGATGGCCTGCTCCATGGAGACATAGGCATAGGCTGCGGCATCGCCCATGAAGCGCTTGAGCTTGCGGTCGACCACGGCATCCAGGTCGATATCGACCACGCCGGCGACCTGACTGCGAAAGCCGCGCTCGGCATAGTCTTCCTTGAAGCGAATGCCTGACCGCCCTTGGCGCAGTGCCTCGAGTACCTGTTGTGCGTCGTTACCCAGGCAGGAAACGATGCCCAGGCCGGTGACTACCACTCGTCGCATGGGAGCCTCCTGTTCAGAAATTCGCAGTGGAGGTGAAAAGACCGACACGAAGGTCATTGGCCTGATAGATGTCGCGGCCATCCACGGACACGGTTCCGTCGGCCATGCCCAGGATCAGGCGCCGGGTGATGATGCGCTTGATATTGATATGATACTTGACCTTCTTGGCCTCGGGCAGGATCTGGCCAGTAAACTTGACCTCGCCACAGCCCAGCGCGCGTCCCCGGCCGGGGTAGCCCATCCAGCCCAGGTAGAAGCCGACCAGCTGCCACATGGCATCCAGGCCGAGGCAGCCGGGCATGACCGGGTCACCGGGGAAATGGCAGTCGAAGAACCAGAGGTCCGGATGGATATCCAGCTCGGCGATCAGTTCGCCCTTGCCGTGTTCGCCACCCTCTTCATGGATGTGCGTGATGCGATCGAGCATCAGCATGTTGGGTGCCGGCAGTTGGGCGTTGCCGGGGCCGAAAAGTTCGCCACGGCTGCATGCCAGCAGTGCTTCGCGATCAAAGGAATGTTGCTTGGTCACTGAGTCGTTCCGAGAGTCGAGATTACTGTATGCCGTGTCACGGCATGCGACCGCCAGGCGGTACTGCCTAGTCTACTGTTCGCGTTCGTCGAATGCACGTCGCGTTGACATTGAGCATTCCACCCTGCCTTGAAGTAAAGTGTTAAATCCAGGCTTGCCGACTCTAGCATGCCATGCTGGCATGCAGGAGACGACTCTCACCCCACTCTCGGTATCCTTGACCATGTGGCCCGTATTCCGCCTCGATCGCCCCCTCTTCTGGATCACCCTGGTGGCGCTGTGCTCGGCCCCCTGGGTCGACATGCTGGGCTGGCGGCTCATGGCCTATTGCCTGCTGGCGCTGAGCCTCCACCAGGCCTGGCGCCAGTGGCGCGACTGGCAATGGCGTGATGCCGCCCAGCGCGAAGCCCTGGGGATGATTCCCGAAGGGGTGATCGTCACCGATGCCGATTTCCGCATCGTGAACGTCAACCCGGCGTTCACGCGCGCCTCCGGCTATGCGCTGGCCGATGTGCGTGGCCTGAATGCCACCACACTGGCAGCACCGCGGCATGACGCGGCCTTCTTCGAGAGCCTGTGGCAGACCGTGCATGCCACCGGCATCTGGGAGGGCGAGATCTGGCAGCGGCGCAAGCAGGGGGGCGAGTATCCCGAATGGTTGAAGGTGCAGCCGGTACGGGACCGCCATGGCCATATCCAGCACTATGTGTGCGTGCTGTCCGATATCGCCGGCCACGCCTCGAGCGAAAGCGATCTCAGGCGAATCGGCTTTGAAGACCCGTTGACCGGGTTGCCCAATCGGCGACGCCTGCACGAGCTGCTGGGCTCGCGGCTGCGCCACATGACCGCGGGGGAAAAACTGGACCTGGCCGTGATCGACGTCGATGGCTTTCGGGCCATCAATGAAGGCCTGGGCAGCGAGTTGAGCGATCGTTTGCTGGTGCTCATCGGCAGGCGTCTCAACGAGTTCGTGCCGGGAGGCAGCGTCGGGCGCCTGGGGGGCAACCAGTTTCTGGTCCTGCGTCCCTCCTCGAGGCAGGATCACGCGGACTGGGTGGCGCGCCTGCAGCACTGGATGGCGGCGCCCTTCGAATTGCCGGGCCATTTGCTGCGGCTGGGCGTGACCATCGGCAGCTGTCAGGCGCCGGAGGATGGCCTGGTAGCCAGTGCGCTCTTCCTGCGCCTCGAGTCGGCCCTGTTCCATGCCAAGCGCAATGGTCGCAACCATGCCCTGCGTTACTGCCCCAGTCAGGACCGGCGCAGTCGACCGGCATTGGGCCTGCTCAACGACCTGCGCAGCGCGCTGGCGAATGGCGGGCAGCTGGAGCTGTATTATCAGCCCCAGTACCGCATGCGCGATAATGCCATGACCGGCCTGGAAGCCCTGCTGCGCTGGCGGCATCCCCAGGAGGGATTGATCCTGCCCGCCGACTTCATCCCCCTTGCCGAGTGTCATGGGCTGATGGCATCACTGGGCAACTGGGTCATCGACCAGACGCTGGCGCAGATGGCCAACTGGCGTGACCGGGGCAGACTCGAGGTGCCGGTGTGGATCAATATTTCCGCGCTGCAGCTCTTCCAGGGCGATGTGGAGGCAGCCCTGCAGGCGGGGCTGACGCGCCATCGGCTCGATGCCCGCTGGCTCGGGCTGGAGTTGACCGAGTCGGCTCTGCTGGATGAGCGTGCCGGCGACATCTCGCCCCGGCTCGAGGCACTGCGCGAACGCGGCCACCCGGTGGCGCTGGATGACTTCGGCACCGGCTACTCATCGCTGGGTTACCTCACGCGCCTGCCGCTGGACAAATTGAAGCTCGACCGCACCTTCGTCGAGGCCCTGCCGGGCGATCGCGCCAATGCCGCCATCGTCAGTGCGGTGCTGGCCATGGCCAGGGGGCTGTCCCTGGCGGTCGTCGCCGAGGGAGTCGAGACCCCGGCGCAGCGTGACTTTCTGCGCGAGGCAGGCTGCGACGAGGTGCAGGGGTTCTTGTATGCGCCGCCGCTGGTGGCCGCCGACATTTAACCCTGTGGCTCATGCGGATGGCCCCGCGCAGGGCCCAGGTGCCGGGCGAGTGCATAGCAGACGAGCAGCCAGACCACGGCCTCGGCCGGGACCAGCCACGGCGCGAGGGCCACGTCGGCCAGCCTGGCGCCGCTGAAATAGGACAGCGCACCTCCACAGGCGCCGCCCAGCATGGCCAGGCGCGGGTAGCGCCACAGCCAGGCCAGCCCGTGGCGGATGGTGCTGGCGAACAGCGGCCACAGCAACCACAGCCAGAGTGGCAGCGGCCCGAGGTGCCAGCCGGTGTCGGCGAAATGGAATCCGCCGGCGAGTGTCAGGCCGCCATCGACGAGCAGGCCGAGCCCCGCGAACCCGGCCAGCAAGCGCCACTCACCGGGCAGGGCCAGCCAGCGCAGATGGGCGCTCAGCAGCACGAGCGTCGCGAGCAGCCCGGCCAGGCTGCTGCCCAGCACACACACCAGCCAGCCCAGTTGAAAACCCGCCAGGTTGACCAACACGCGCCAGCTCACGGCGCCCCCGTCAGGGGGGTCGGGCGGGCCCCGGGCTTGGCCATCAACAGCTGACAGGTGCCGATGGTGCGCTCCATGAAGCCCCCCTCGCAGTAGCCCAGGTAATAGCGCCACATGCGGATGAAACGCTCGTCATAGCCAAGGCGGCGCACCGTGTCGAGGTTGTCCTCGAAGCGCTGGCGCCACTCACGCAGCGTGCGGGCATAGTGCAGGCCGATCTCGTCCAGCGCGATCAGGTTCAGGGAGGTGCGCCGCGTCAGGCCCTCGAGGATGGCGTGGTGCGACGGCAGGAAGCCCCCGGGGAAGATGTAGCGCTTGATGAAATCCATCTCGCGGCTGGCGGCCTTGAAGCGCTGGTCGCGGATGGTGATGGCCTGCAGCATGGCCAGGCCATCATCCGTCAGCAGGCGGTCCAGGGTGGCCAGGTAGGTCCCCAGGTACTGGTGGCCGACTGCCTCGATCATCTCCACCGAGACGAGGCGGTCATAACGTCCGGTGAGTTCCCGGTAGTCCTGCTTGAGCAGCGTGACCCGCTCCGTCAGGCCCTCCTCGGCCAGCCGGCGTGCCGTATGAGCATATTGCTCGTCGGAGATGGTGGTGGTCGTGACCCGACAGCCCCGCGTCTGGGCGGCGTGAATGGCCAGGCCGCCCCAGCCGGTACCGATCTCCAGCAGGTGGTGATGGGGCTGGACGTCCAGCTTGTCGAGCAGCAGGTCGAGCTTGTGCGTTGAGGCGACCTCCAGGCTGGCCTCGGGGTGCGGGAAGACCGCGCTCGAGTACATCCAGTGATGGTGATCCAGGAAGGTCGCGAAGAGGGCATTGCCGATATCGTAATGGGCGGCGATGTGGCGCTTCGAACCACCCAGGGTGTTGCGCCGCACGCCATTGGCGACGCTCAGCAACCAGCGTGCCAGCGACGCCATGCCACCCTCCATGTCGCGATTGACGCGTTCCAGGTTGGCCGCCAGCAAGCGAACCAGGGCCACCAGGTCATCGGTATCCCAGTCGCCGTCCATGTAGGCTTCCGCGGCCCCGACCGTGCCGCCCAGCGCGAAGCGTCGCCAGGCGCGCGGGTGGTGGATGTAGAGGGTGACGCAGCGCTCGCCGCCCTGGCCCAGCGACTGCCGGGCGGACTCCTCGACGAGTGTCAGCCGGCCGCCTTCGAGGCGCGCGAGCTGGGGTATCAGGCGGGCGCGGCACCAGCGTGAAAAGCGGTCTTCCTTGCCCGAAAGACGGGGAGTTTCAAGGGAGTGGGGAGCATTCACGGGGGTGTCTCCTCATGCCGGGAACGGGGATACCAGGGAAGGCGCTTGAACCACAGGCGCAGCGCTTCGTAGTGGATGCCGGCCAATGTCTTGAGCGGCATCAGCGGGTGTCGCGCCAGGGTGGCAAGCAGGGCACGGGGTGTCGCCGGGCGTCCGCTCAGCCACAGCGAGGCGTCGAAGTGGCGGCGGCCTTCCCGGACGACATCCATGTGCAAGTTCAGCGCCTCGCCGGGCGTGTTGAAGCGCCACTGATACTGCATGTCCATGGGCAGAAAGGGCGAGACATGCATGGCCTTGTCGAAGACGGCGCGATGGCCATGGCGCTCAGGGTCCACCTGACAGGCGTAGTGGGTGCGATCATGCCAGGGGGTGTTGGTGACCTCGCCGAGCACGGCCCGCAGTTTGTCGTCGGTATCGAAGGCGTAATACAGCGAGATCGGGTTGAAGCCTGTCCCCAGGGTGCGCAGCTGGGTCAGCAGGCAGATGCGCCCCGCAGGTGCCGCGCCGAGCTGGCGCTGTAGCTCGTCGCACACGGCCTGTTTCAGCGACGGCGTCTCCGGGCTCAGATAATCCTCGCGGCGAAAGCGCACCAGTGCCGGGCGGCGTGCGCTGAAGCCCGGCACGCCATCGAAGAGCTCGGGCAGCTCGTCCAGATCGAGCCAGGCCATCCACACCCGGTAGCGGAAGGCATGGTGCCGGGGCGTGAAGCGACGGTGCTGCAGCCAGCCCCGATACAGGCGTGAGCGAGGCGCGGTCAGCATGCGGGCTCCCCCAGCGATGGCTCGTCGACCCCCAGCGCCCGGGCCACGCGCAGGGCGCTCCAGACGCCGTCCTCGTGAAAACCGTTGCGCCAGTAGGCACCGCAGAAGTGGGTACGCCGGTCGGCGCGCGAAATTTCGGCATGGCGCTGCTGGGCGAGCTGGCCCGCCAGCGTGAAACGCGGGTGCGCATAGGTATAGCGTCCCAGCACCGTCTCGGCGGCGATGGCGTCGTCATCGTTGAGGGTCACGCACAGGGTTCGTGATGCCTCGAGGCGCTGCAGGATATTCATGTTGTAGGTGACCGAGGCGCGTGCATGGCCGCCGCGGCCATCCAGGCGGTAATTCCAGCTGGCCCAGGCCCGGCGCCGGCGCGGCAGGAGTCGGGTATCGGTATGCAGCACCACGCTGTTGTCCTGATAGGGCATGGCGCCGAGGATGGCGCGCTCGTCGGGGCTGGCGTCCTCCAGCAGTTCCAGCGCCTGGTCGGCATGACAGGCCAGCACGACCTGGTCGAAATACTGGTTGCCCTCGGAGGTGCGCAGTTGCACCCGGTCGGCGTGGCGGCGGATGCCCAGCACCGGCGTGTCTCGCTGGATGCGCTCGGCATAGGGGGCGGTCAAGGCCGGGATATAGGCGCGGGAGCCACCGACGACGGTGTACCACTGCGGGCGGTTGTGCACCGACAGCAGGCCGTGATGATGGAAGAAGCGCACGAACAGGTGCAGCGGAAAGGCGCGCAGGTCCTCGATGCTGGCCGACCAGATGGCGGCCCCCATGGGCAGCAGGTAGCGCTGCTGGAAGAGCGTGCCATAGCCTTGTTCATCGAGGTATTCGCCGAGCGTGATGTCTTCCGCCAGGCGTTCTTCGAGCAGGTCGCGTGTCGCTTCGCGGTTGAAGCGCAGGATATCGCGCAGCAGGCCGAGGAAGGACGGCCTGAACAGGTTGCGCCGCTGGGCGAAGAGCGAAGCCAGGGTATGACCGTTGTACTCGAAGTCGCGCTGGGTCTCGTGAACCGAGAAGCTCATCTCGGTGGGCTGACTCGCTACGTCCAGGGCGTTCAGCAAGCGCTGAAAGTGTGGATAGGTTCGGTCGTTGAAGACGATGAATCCGGTATCGATGGCGTGCTGTTGCCCATCGAGCGTGATATCCATGGTCGCCGTGTGGCCACCCAGTCGGGCATTGGCCTCGAACAGCGTGACTGAATGGCGTCGTGACAGGTACCAGGCAGCGGCCATGCCGGCAATGCCGCTGCCGACCACGGCGATACGCTGCTCGGCGCGAGAGGCGGCGGGCATCATCCGTCGGACTCTCCCGCTGTTTCCTGGCGGGCCAGGCGGCGCCCCAAACGGAAGCGCAGCGCCGGCGGCAGGCTACCCAGCAGCTTCAGCAACCAGGTGAAGCGGCGCGGGAAATGAATATCAAGGCGCCGGGCATCGAGGCCGCGCAGGATGGCCGCGGCGGCGGTCTCGGTGTCGACCCGCATGGGCATGGCAAAGTCGTTGCGGTCGGTCAGCGGTGTCTTCACGAAGCCGGGGTGAATGATGCTGACGTCGATGCCTTCCTGATCCAGGTCGAGACGCAGCGACTCCAGAAAGTGGCTCAGGGCCGCCTTGGACGCGCCATAGGCCTCGGCACGCGGCAAGGGCAGGTAGGCCGCGGCGCTGGAAGTCGCGGCCAGCAGGGGGCGGCCGCCGCCGGCGCCCGAACGTCGCAGCAGCGGTAGTGCGGCTTCGATGCCGTAGAGGGTACCGGTGAAGTTGGTCGTGAAGACGCGTTCGACCAGCGCCGTATCGAACCGCCGGGCATCCAGGTATTCGCAGGTGCCGGCATTGAAGATCGCCATGTCCAGGCCGCCGAACGCCGCCTCGATATCCTCGGCGGCGCCGAGCACCGCGCCGCGGTCGGTCATGTCGACCGGCAGTACCAGGGCATTGGCATGGCCATCGGCCAACTCCGAAAGCTCGGCATGACGGCGTGCGCTGAGGGCGACACGATGCCCCTGGTCGAGCAGTCGTTCGGCCAGGGCGAGGCCGATCCCGGAGGTGGCTCCGGTCAACCAGATGCGTTGCGTCGCTTTCAGTGAACCCATCGTCGTCTCCTGAGGCGGGCGCCTTCGGTGGCTTACCGGATACGTGGCATGACCGGCCTAGGTTTCAGTCCGCAGCGCGCTGCCTGATACGGCGGATGAGACGGCCCAGGACGGGAAGCCGTTCGTAGAGCAGCTCGCCGGCATCGAAGTAATCGCGATGCTCGCAGACCCGGTCGCTGCCATCCGCCGCAAAGGTCAGATGCGAGCAGCCCTCGACCGTGAAGGACCGCCCGCCGGCCAGCCGGGGATGTGCCAGTGACAGCGTCCAGGTCACGAAGGCCCGATGCTGGTGCCGCTGTCCGTCATGGAAGGTGAAGCGGCACTCTGTGACATTCTTGTACATGGCATCGAAATATTCCTTGAGCGCCGTGATTCCCTCGACATGGTGGAGCGGGTCGCGAAACCGGATGTCCTCAGTGTAAATCTCGTACAGCCTCTCTGTACAATTCTTGTCTAGCTGATGATAGACATCACAGAAACGGGCCAGGGATTCATCCTGCAGCATGGTGTCCCTCCCTGCTCGGCCCGGACAGCCTCATGGCGTCAGGCCCTTGAAGGCTTCCAGCGCCCGCGCCCGGGCCGCACGGTGTTCGACGACGGGGGCGGGATAGCCCGTGGCCTGGCGCTGCCGGGCCGAGGGCTCATGCAGCGACCCGGTGGGCAGCTCGGCCAGTTCCGGTAGCCAGTGGCGGATGAAGCGCCCGTCCGGGTCGAAGCGTTGCGACTGGGTGGTCGGGTTGAAGATGCGAAAGTAGGGTACGGCATCGGTCCCCGTGGAGGCGGCCCACTGCCAGCCGCCGTTGTTGGCGGCAAACTCGCCATCCACCAGGTGCTCGAGGAAGAAGGCTTCGCCGCGGCGCCAGTCGATCAGCAGGTGCTTGGCGAGAAACATGGCCGTGACCATGCGCAGGCGGTTGTGCATCCAGCCGGTGTGACGCAGCTGGCGCATGGCGGCATCGACCAGCGGATAACCGGTGCGCCCTTCCTGCCAGGCGGCCAGGCCCGCCGCATCACCCCGCCAGGGCAGGGCCTCGGTGTGTGGCTGGAAGGCGTGGTGGCGGCAGACGTCCGGGAAGCCGACCACCACGTGCTGGTAGAACTCGCGCCACACCAGTTCGCTGACCCAGGCGGTGAGGCCGGCATCACCCTCGGCCAGGTGGCCGCCATTCTCGGCGAGCACCGCCTGCATGCACTGGCGGTATGACAGCATGCCCAGTGCCAGGTAGGGAGACAGACTGCTGGTGCCGGCCACGCCCGGGAAGTCGCGCTGCTCGACATAGTGATGGCCGCGGAAACGCAGGAAGCGTTCCAGCCGGTCGGCGGCGGCTTCTTCGCCGGCCGGCCAGGCCTCGGGCGCCGCCGGGGTACCCGCCAGTGTCGGCGGCTCGGGCGCCGGGTCGGGTGGCACGGGCGACTCGTGCTGGGGCCGGGGGGCGTCGTGCAGCGTCAGCCGCTCGCCGCTCAGCTGGCGGTGCCAGGCCTTGGCGAAGGGGGTGAAGACCTTGTAATAGTCTCCGCCACCGGTGAGCAGCTCGCCCGGGGCATAGGCGATGGCGTCATGGTGGCCGATCGCCGTCAGGCCGGCCTCGTCGAAGGTCCGAGTGACCTCGACATCGCGGCGCGCTTCGTTCCATGGGTATTCACGGTTGAAATGCAGCCGGGTGGCGCCGGTCTCGCGCGCGATGTCCAGCAAGGCGGCCGGCGCGGCCGCGAAGTCGTCGATATCGCGATGCAGCAACGGAATGTTCAGGCCCTGCAGTGTCTCGCGCAGGGCGAGCAGGCCGCGGTGCCAGAAGTCCAGCTTGTTGGCGCCGTGGCCATGCCGACGCCATTGTGGCGTGCTGCGCAGGAAGACGGCCACGACCGGCCCCTCGGCGGCGGCTCGAGACAGGGCGGTGTTGTCGTGGACCCGCAGGTCGCTGCGAAACCAGATGAGGCGCGGGGTCATGCATGCTCCCGGTGGCAGTCGGTTGGCTGGCGAGGCGTCGAGGCGGTGGTCATGCCCTGCCCTGTGGGAGCTCGGCGAGCAGCGCCCCGGCGCGTGCGGTGGCCTCGGCCAGCTGGTCGCCCAGCGCGATGATCCGGCTGTCGCCGATATCGCCGGCACGGATGCGTGCCACCGGGCCGCACAGGGCCAGGGGCGCCTCGAGCTGGTCAGCCAGGCGGGGCAACTGACGCTTGATGAGGTCGGTCTTCTCGGCCTTGCCGCTGGCCAGCAGGATCAGATCGATGCCCAGTCGTTCGGCGGCCAGGTTCAGCTCCTGGGGCGACATGGGGGCATCCAGCAACTGGACGCGATGCCCCTGTTCGCTGAGCAGCAGGGCGGTCATCAAGCCCCATAACGGGCTGTCGGCCTCGGGCATGGGGGTGACCAGTACCTGGCGCGGACCGGCCTGGGGGTTGGCATGGTAGAGCCGTGTTCCGATGCGGGTGCGCAGGAAGGTTTCCAGCACGCGGCGCTGCAGGGTCAGGCCGAGGCGGTCGCCCCAGTTTTCTTCCAGCTCCTGTACCACCGGCTGCCAGAGCTTCTCGATGCAGACCCGGGCGGGGTAGAGGGCCAGTACCTGATTGAACAGGCTGTCCAGCCGGGCGGTATCCATGGCCTCGATGGCCGCCGTCAACTGCTGGCGCTGGTTGGCCCAGTCATCCAGGTCCGCGCTGGGCCTGGCCGACGTGTCCGGCTGATCGAGCAGTTCGCGCACCTGGCTGACGGGCACGCCACGATGCAGCCACTGCAGGATGCGTTCGACACGCTCGATGTCCTCGCGGGCATACAGGCGATGGCCCTTGGGGGTACGATGCGGTCGCAGCAGGCCGTAGCGACGCTCCCAGGCGCGCAGTGTCACGGAGTTGACGCCGGTCAGTCGCGAGACCTCGCGAATCGGATAGCGTGGGGTGTCGCCAGGGGGACTCGCCTTTTGACTCATGCCGGCCTCATGACGTGGGATGGGGATGAACGGGCAGCCAGTTGCGATTGTTGATTGTTGTACAGATCGGAAGCTTTGTACAACTCCGGGTTCAACGCCGGTTTCACGAGGCGTCCCGCTCGGCGATGACGCCGGCCAGGGCCGCGATGAAGTCCGGGTGCTCGCCGACCGGTGACAGCAGGCTCAGGCGGATACTCGGGTGCTGTGTCTCCAGGGCGTCCACCTGGGCCGGAACGTCCTTGCGCAAATGGCGGCCGGCGGCAAAGAATAAGGGCAGGATATCGGCATGCTCGATGCCGGCCTCGGCGAGTTCGGCGACCGTGTCTTCCAGTGAGGGATCGCACAGCTCCATGTAGGCCAGGCGCAAGGGCTGGCTCAGGCGCTCCGCCGCGGCCTGATGAACGCGCTCGAAGGGCTCGCGCCAGCGCGGGTCGCTCGAACCGTGAGCCATGAGAATCAGCGCTTTTTTCATGATGGGGCCTCCCGGCAGTGGTCTGGTCGTGGGTGCCCAGGGCGTATGATGGGCAGCATGCCATGCAGACTAGCAAAGGTGTATAACCGTTGTATAACACAGCTCCAGCAAGGAGAACGTCATGCGTGTATTGATCACCGGCGGTAGCGGTTTCGTGGGCCAGGCCCTGTGTCCGCTGTTGAAGGAAGCCGGCCACCGGCCAATGGTGGCGTCGCGATCTCCCGAGCGAGCGCGCACGCTGCTGCCGAGCGGTACCGATATCCGGCGTTCCGCGCTGGATTTCGTCGATACGCCGCCGGATGCCATCGTCAACCTGGCCGGCGAGCCGATCGCCGGCAAGCGCTGGAGCGATGCCCAGAAGGAGCGCCTGGTCGACTCCCGGCTCGAGACGACGCAGGAACTGGTCAGGCTCTGCGAGCAGCTCTCGCATACCGGGGATGCGCCCCACGTACTGGTCTCTGCCTCGGCCATGGGCTATTACGGTGATCAGGAAGACCGCGAGGTCGACGAGGACACGGCGCCGCACGACGAGTTCGCCCATCGCCTGTGCCGGCGCTGGGAAGAGGCCGCCCAGGGGGTCACCGAGTTCGGCACCCGGCTGGCGATCCTGCGCATCGGCCTGGTGCTCGACGCCCAGGGCGGCACCCTGCAGAAGATGCTGCCGGCCTTCCGCTTGGGCCTGGGCGGGCGGCTCGGCCATGGTGAGCAGTTCATGCCCTGGGTGCATCGTCACGATCTGGTGCGCATGATCGCCTTCCTGCTCGAGCATGACGAGCAGCAGGGCGCCTTCAACGGCAGCGCCCCGCATCCGGTGACCAATGCCGAGTTCACTCGGCAGCTGGCACAGCATCTCAAGCGTCCCGCCCTGATGCCGGTGCCCTCCAAGGTGCTGGAGGTCATGCTCGGCGAGATGTCACGGCTGCTGTTGACCGGCGCCGACATGCGTCCCCGGCGCCTGGAACAGGCGGGCTTCGAGTTCGACTACCCGACCCTCGACAAGGCACTGGACGACATCATCGGCGCAGCCTGACAGGGGCGCTCGCGTGCTGCCGCGAGCGCCCCGCGCGGCCGGGTCAGCGTGACTCCTGATCCACGGTGACGATCACGCGCACCGCGTCGAGGCGCAGCCGGGTCGCATCGATGGCCGTCCCCAGGGTGTCGCGTTCGTCGCGCAGTGCGCTCACTTCTTCGTCGCGCACCGAGGGATTGCGCCGCGCCAGGGCTTCCAGACGTGCCAGCTCGGCGTCGAGGCTGGTGCGCATGCGCTGCTGGGCGGCTTCGACAATGCTCGGCAGTTCGCGCTCGGCTTCCTGCTCGGCGCTGTCGAGCAACTCCCGCAACTGGCCGTGGCGGCTCTTGATCAGGTCGCGCGCGGCCGCCTTCTTGACCTTTTGCAGGTTCTTCGACAGGCCGGTGAAGGAAATCTTGTCGGTGAGATTGGCGCCCGACTCATCCAGCAGCACGCGCACCGCGGTGGGCGGCAGGAAGCGATTGAGGTGCAGCCGCCGCGGGGCCGGGCAATGGGTGCGGAAGACCAGCTCGACCATCACCCGCCCGGCGGGAATCGAGGGATGCCGGAGCAAGGCCAGGGCGGTGTTGCCCATCGGGCCGTCGAGGATGCGTGCCATCATCTCGCGGGTCAGCGGGTGCTCCCAGGTGAGATGTTGCACATCATCCCGGGCCAGGGCGCGTTCTCGGGAGAAGGTCGCGGAGAAGCCTTCCTCGCCCTTCACCAGGCCCGGCAGGCCATCGAGCATCTGCGGGCTGGGGCTCAACAGCTGCAGATCGCCGCCCAGGTCCTGGCTGTCGACGCCGAAGATATCTAGGGCCTGGTCGATATAGCGGCGCAGGGCGCGGTCATTGTCCAGTTCGTGGATGGCCTCGGCCACGCTGGCGGCGCGTTCCTGGCGGCAGGCATTGAGCTCGAGCAGCCGGTTGCGGCCCGCGTCGCGCTCGGCCAGGCGTGCCTCGAAGAAGCTGCGGGTCTCGTCGATGACCTCGCTCAGCGCCTCGGGGTCGAGCAGTGCATCGGCCAGGGCATCGCCGAAGGCGGCGTAGAGATCGCTGCCCAGGCCATGCGGGGCACTGAAGGCATCCATGCCGTCCCGATACCAGCGCAGCAGGCGCTCGCCGGGGCTGTCAGCGAAGACCGGTACATGCATGTCGATCGGGTGGCGCTGGCCGATCCGGTCCAGGCGTCCGATGCGCTGTTCGAGCTGGTCCGGATGCAGCGGCAGGTCGAACATCACCAGGTGATGGCAGAACTGGAAGTTGCGGCCTTCCGAGCCGATCTCCGAGCACACCAGCACCTGGCAGCCGTCCTCGGTGTCGGCAAAGGCGGCCGCGGCACGGTCGCGTTCGAGCAGCGTCAGCCCCTCGTGAAAGACCGGGGCATGCAGGCCGCCCAGCACGCGCAGGGCCTCGGACAGGCCGGCGGCGGTATCGCGATCATGGGCGATCACCAGCACCTTGTCGTTACCCAGCTCGGTCAGGCGCTCGAGCAACCAGGTCACGCGCGGGTCGATCTGCCACCAGGGCTCGGCATTCAGCGGGTCGTCGGCCATGGCCTGGTACATCAGGTCCAGGTAGACCAGCACCTCGGGATGATCCAGGCCGCTCTCGATGAGCAGCTCGTCGAGGTAGTCCTCGTCACGTTCCAGCCGGCGCAGCACGCGACGATAGGCGGCGGGTGGCTCGAGACGTTCGACATGCAGGCGGCGCTCGGGAAAGCCGCCGACATGGCGTCGGCTGTTGCGGAACATGACGCGACCGGTGCCGTGGCGGTCGAGCAGCTGGTCGCGCAGCTGATGCCGCGAAGCGTCGCGCTGGGCGGCATCGCTCTGTGCGTCGGCCAGGGTGTCGAGCAGGGCCTGGCTGTCGTCCTCGTCGATCACGGCGGCGACCCGTTGCGTGTCCTCGGGCTGGCCGGGCAGGCGTTCCAGGGCATCGATGGCCTCGGCGACCTCGACGTAGTGGCGTTCCTCTTCCTGGAAGTCGGCCAGGCTGTGGTAGCGGTCCGGGTCGAGCAGACGCAGCCGCGAGAAGTGACTCTGCTGGCCCATCTGCTCGGGCGTGGCGGTCAGCAGCAGCAGGCCCGGTACATGGGCGGCCAGGCGCTCGACACAGGCATAGCCCGGGCCGACCGCCGACTCGGACCATTCGAGGTGGTGGGCTTCGTCGACGATCAGCAGGTCCCAGTCACAGGCGTCGGCCTGGGACTGGCGGTGCGGGTCGGCGAACAGCCAGTCCTGGCTGGCCAGGATCAACTGGCCGGCCTCGAAGGGGTTGGTCTCGCCATGCGCGCTGCACTGCTGTTCATCGAGCAGGGTGACTTCCAGCGAGAAGCGCCGCAGCAGCTCGACCAGCCACTGGTGGGTCAGGCTGTCGGGCACCAGGATGAGGGCGCGTTCGGCCCGCCCGGTCAGCAGCAGGCGATGCAGGATCAGGCCGGCCTCGATGGTCTTGCCCAGGCCGACTTCATCGGCCAGCAGGACGCGCGGCGAGGCACGACGGGCGACCTCGTCGGCGATGTACAGCTGATGCGGTATCAGGTCGACCCGTGGGCCGGCCAGCCCCAGCGCCGGGTTCTGTTCGATGCGATGATGGTGGTGCAGGGTCCGGAAGCGCAGGTCGAACCAGTCATTGCGGTCGACCTGGCCGGTCAGCAGGCGGTCGCGTGCTTGGTCGAACTGCATGGTGTCGGCGAGCTTGGCCTCGGGCAGCTCGCAGGGATCTCCCGCGGCATCCTCGCCGATATAGGTGATCAGCCCCCCGGATTCCTTGCTGTCGTCGACGATCATCTGCCAGCCCTCGGTGGACTGGATGCGATCGCCGCTGCCGAAGACCACTCGGGTCAGCGGGGCCTGTCGGCTACTGTAGGTGCGGGTTTCCTGGCTGGCGCCGAACAGCACGGTGACACTGCGGTTGTCGCAATTGAGGATGGTGCCCAGGCCGAGTTCGGCCTCGCCGTCGCTGATCCAGCGCTGGCCGGGAGAGAAGTCGCTCATGGTGCCTCGGGATGCTAGAGATCGTGTCTTGCGTCGCGGCCCGGGACAGGGGCGCGATATACAGGGCGCGGTATCTTACAGCAAAGCGGGGCGCGGCTTAAGCCTCTTGCCGGTCT